>CAYYTU010000004.1:0-92951 GCA_964474655.1 uncultured Anaerolineales bacterium | reverse complement strand
TTGTTTGATAATGTACTTTTGAAACTTCCGAAGTCTAACTTGCCCTTAACTTAATGTCATTGGCTATGTAAGGGCTTGCAGTTCGACGATCTTGCTGGTATTATTCGCGACGTGACACCAAGTCGGGCTCGTCGGAAAGCCCATCCTTGCAAGGAGGCGATTGATGCGCATTCGCTCGATTACTATCGGCACCAACGTGAGCTATCCGCTCGACGAGGAACAGTTCTCGACCTGGAACCAATTTCAGCAGCAAGCCAAGGCCCGGTTCGAGGAGGCCAGATTAGCGGTGCAGACGGTGCGGCTCGCCACGCAGCCCTTCCCGGAGGTGCTGAGCGAGCAAGGCGTGGAAGAGGCGACGGCATTCGCTCGGGATCTGGAAACGCTTTGCCAGGCCCACGGCATCGACTATTGCTCCATCGGCCCGGTCGTGGCCACAGAGCCTGGCAGCGACCTTTCTTACATCGCGGCGATTCCAGACGTGATTCGCCAGACGGAGACGGCCTTCGCCACGGTGCTGGTGGCCTCACGCGCGACGGGCATCCAGCTGGAGGCCCTCGCCCGGTCCGCCGAGGTGATCGCCGAGATCGCGCACACCACGCCTCAGGGGTTCGGCAATCTGCGCCTTGCGATCCTGGCTAACTGTGGTCCGGGTTCGCCCTTCTTCCCGGTGGCGTTCCATCAGGGACCCAGCAGCTTCGCCATCGCCACCGAGGCCGCCGACCTGGCGGTGGATGCGTTTGCAAAAGCTGCGAACCTGGAGGAGGCGCGAGAGAATCTGCAGACGGCGGTCGAGGAGACAGCGACGCGCATCGTGGCAGTCAGTCGCGGGCTGGCGGCCGAGTTCGACGTCCGCTTCGGCGGGATCGACTTCTCGCTCGCGCCCTACCCGGAGACCACGCGCAGCATCGGGCACGCCATCGAGCAGCTCGGCGTCGACGCCTTCGGGAGCAGCGCCACGCTGTTCGCCGTCTCGTTCATCAAACGCGCCATCGAGGAGGCGCAGTTTCCGCGCTGTGGCTTCTCCGGCGTGATGCTGCCCGTGCTCGAGGATCAGACCCTGGCCCAGCGCAGCGCCGAAGGGTTGTTCACCCTGGACAGCCTGCTGCTCTACTCGACGGTCTGCGGGACCGGCCTGGACACGATCCCGCTGCCCGGCGACGTGAGCGTGGACGAGCTGTCCGCGATCCTGCTGGACGTGGCGACGTTGTCGCTGGTGGCGGATAAGCCGCTCACGGCCCGGCTGATGCCGATCCCGGGCAAGCACGCGGGCGAGATGACGGACTTCGACTTCGCGTACTTCGCCAACGCCCGGGTGCTGGAGGCGCGCGGTGGCGGCGCTGGCGAGCTCTTCGCCGGAGACGAGTTCGTGGCATGTTGAGCCGGGGACATTGCATCGTGTAAAGCAAACTAGCGAATTGGGTGTATTTCAACTTCGGGGCAGGCTGCTTGATCCAACACCGAACAAAGTGTAGTTGGGTGCAAATTGGGTTCTTAGGGATGGTTTTGCGTTACTTTGCGATAGTCCACCCCGAGACTGAAATGCACCCGGTGAATGCGCGCACTTGACAAATGCGCGCTTAGATAATAGAATAAATCTACAATCTCCTGACTAGAGTAAGTCGACAACGAACCTGGAGGGTATTCTTGGGGAGGCTTACCTAGATTTATGATCAAATGGGTTTAGCGAGTCTGCGGTAACCACGCCCAAACACTTCTTGATCGAAGAGTACTTTCTCCAAAATCCCCAAGCGCCTCAGCGAGCGAAGAGAAAGGAGGTGATAGCCCCGCAAAACCACACACTTCTCCTCGTATGTACCTCTGTACATCACTAAGCACCACAAGTAATATCATTATCTGGGAGGACCTCAAATGAATAGACGATGGCTTAACCTTGTAATGCTGACTGTTTTGGTGGCAAGCCTCTTCTCTGCTACGGCACAGCCAGCACCGGCTGCCTCAGAGCCAGTCGGTCAAACGGCCCCCGCTCCCTCGGTACCCGTCAAAACCACAGAAGAAGAGACGGTACCGCAGGATGAAGCGCTACAGAAGCTGCACCCTGACCTGCGTGAGCTGGCCCAAAGCGCCAGCCCTGAGATTCCTTCTGAGATGAGCATCCAGGCTTCACCGGACCAGGAATCGATGCTCATCAGGGCTGTCGCCCAAGAAGGTACGGATCTATCCGCTTACTTTGTCGACGGGAAGGTCTATGGTCGTCCGCCTATCGGCAAAGGCGACGAGAAAATGCAGGTCTTCATCGGTTTCGTCAAGCCTGCCGCGTTGATGAAGATCGCTTCGTTGGCGAAGGTTGAGAGCTTGTTCCCCGTCGTCTTGGAACGGAATGCGCAACCGGATAACTATCCCATCGACGACCCGGTTGAGCCTCCCGAACCCCAGGACTGGGAGACGCTGCGGGAGGAATCGAGAGCTCTGAGCGAGAGCGCTCCCGACTGGGATGAAGCGAAGGCCTTTGGCGATGGTCGTACGCTGATCCAGCCGATGGACTGGTTCGAGGTCACCCCCGAAGGCCCCCACAAGGCCCAAGCCGCCTGGGATCGCGGCTATCGCGGTGAGGGCGTGAGCGTTGCCGTGCTGGATGACGGTATCGATCCCGCTCACCCCGATCTGATGGGCACTCAGAAGATCTACTCCAGCACCGTCAACCCTGAGTACAACGGCTGGCCTATGGTCTTCAGTCCCTTCTCACAATTAATCTATTCCTTTGACGAGGCTTTTGGGACTTCTTACATCTCTACCGGATCTTACGACACCGTTCACTACGTGGACACCAGCGAGACACCGTCCTTGAGCGCCTGTGGCTCCGGCCTATCCTGCTTTGATTACACGCCCTTGATGGGTGGTGGTTCCATTGGAACCGAGCACACCTACATCATCTCCGACACGATGACCCAGAGCGGCGTGGTCCACGTGGGCACCCACCCCGACAACGATCTGCGTGACTTCCTCTGGGGTGAGAAGCCCGCGATCATCGTGACAGACCCCAACACCGCTGGCGACTACGATACCGTCTATATGGACCTGGACAATGACTACGACTTCCGCGACGAGAAACCGCTGACCAAAGCTGATGTCAATGATCTAGAGAACACGCGGAACAATATGGTCGCCTATCGCGATATGGATGGCGACGGTCTGGCCGATATCTCCGGCGGCATGGTCTACTTCATCGGGGACGGCGATCATGTCCTCCCCGCCTCCGATTATATGTGGGACGCAACTTGCACGCCTGGGTTTGAGTTCATGTGCCCCGGGAATGGTGACCTGGTCGCCATCTCCGGCAGCACCTTTGATCGTAGCTACAGTCACGGCACGGCCTGTGCCTCTAACATCGTCGGTCAAGGCGTCACACAGAGCACAGACAACGCTATGTTGCCTGAGTTCCGCGACCTGCCGGGCGACGGCAAGGGCGACGGCGCGGTCTTCGGTATGGCGCCAGACGCCAAGGTCGTCAACGTTTCCGATATCTATTGGGACCACTTCGGATCTACCATAGACGGATGGCTCTTCTCCACCGTAGGTTACGACGGCTGTGACCAGACGGGCTACGATCTGAACACCGACGACGTATGCACCGACACCGACGCCATCCAGGTGACATCCAACTCCTATGGCAGCAGCGACACCGACAACGATGGCTGGGAGTATCGAGGGCAGCTGTTATCACAGGTTCAACGCACGCATGGCCCTAACTCACAGCACATGGTCTCCACCGGCAACGGCGCCTCGGCTTACGGCACCACCGCGCCCCCCAGCCCCGCCACCGGTATCGGCGTGGGCGCCTCGACGCAGTTTGGCTCCACCGGGTGGGATTCCATCACTGAGACCACCCAGATCATGAACAACGACGTCACGCCCTTCTCCAACCGGGGACCCGGCGCGCGCGGCAGCAATGGCGTAGACGTTGTGGCAGGCGGCGCGTTTGCCGCTGGTGCTGAGGAGCTAAATTACTACAGCGTCAGCACGTGGGGTTCCCCCGACGGCAACCTTTCCTGGAACTCCTGGGGCGGCACCAGCCGCTCGGCGCCCGTCGCAGCCGGCGTTATGGCGTTGATCTACGACGCCTATGAGGACGCCAATGGCACATGGCCCACCTACGATGAAGCTGAATCTTTGCTCAAGTCCTCGGCCACCGACATCAACTATGACACCCTGACCCAGGGCGCAGGGTCGGTCAACGCCGACCGCGGCACTGCTGTGGCCAGCGGCGAGTACGGTCTCTTCACGATGCCCGCCGAATGGAACCCCGGCGACTACCGCGGCACCGACTACCCCGCCTTCGCGCATATCGCGTACCCTGGCGACACCTTCACGCAGACCTTCGAGGTCCACAATCCCGGTACAGAGGATATCACGGCCAGCGTGCAAGATAGCGAGATGAAGTTGATCGGATCTGAAGAATTCGACTTCACCGTGACAGAAGAGATGGTGGCGGCCGAAAGCGCCTACGGTGCGGAGAACCGGGATAACTTCTTCAAAGCCTTCAACTACTTCATTCCCATCACGGCCACTGCTGATGCCGACAGCGACTGGCACAACATCGACGTGCCGGCCGACACTGACTTGATGATCGTGCGCCAGGTGTTCCCCTACGACGAGTTCGACGCGAACGGCGATTACGCCTGGGACAATCGCTTCTACCTCATGGTCTACAACTGGATGGACGACAATGACAATGGCCATGTCTGGGAAGACAAAGATGACAACGACGTCGTCAACTTCATCAACTCCGGCGTCATCAGTCAGATCGATGGTGCCCAGGAGTTGGACTGGGACGACCCGCGCACCGAGCTGGATCGCTGGGAGTACGGTCGCTTCTCCTATCACCGCCCAACCGGCAACCGCAATGAGATGTGGGTCCGCGATCCACTGGATCGCATGCACGACGGTCTCTTCATCGGTCTGCGCCACCATCCCGGCTCCACCTATACCGGCGACACACACCTGCAATACCGCATCGACTTCTATCAGAAAGAAGATGTAGACTGGCTCAGCCTGGATGAGACAGGTGTTACCGTACCGGCCGGAGGGAATGTTACGTTCGAAGGCGAAGTACAGGTCCCGAACGATATGAACCCCGGTATGTACCAGGCGGCCATTGAGATCCAGGATCCGGGCATGGCGCCCACCTACACAGTGGACACTTCGGTAGTTCCGGTCGTGCTCAGCGTCGCGGCCCCCTTCACCGATGGACTCCAGCTGGGCGGCTACGAGACTTACAACGATGCCTACAACACCGGCCGACCCTACAACAACGCCGCCGTGCGCGGTCTCTTCGACTGGGGCTGGCGCGCCGAATCCGGCGACTGGCGCTTCTTCTACACCGATGTCGACGAAACTGAGTTCCCCACCGACGCCGAGGTCTTGATCAAGGACGAGTGGGACGACGTCGCGCCACACACCGATATCGATACTATCCTGCTGGGACCACAATCTGCGCCATTCGACCCCAGCTTCTACGGCCCCTACGTCCTGGATACCGTCGTCAAGAGCGAGAACACCAACGTCGGTGGCGGCACCTGGCTCTTCGACACCACCAGCGGTACCAACGAAGAGTGGCTCCATACCACGCTCAAGGATGGGCTCCACGAAGTGCTGCAGCACAACGTGAACTTCGAGGGTACCAAGTTCGACGTCGTCTTCACCAAGACTTTAGGCACAATGGTAGAGAGCGTCGATTCCTTCGACATCGACACCTACACCAACCAAGGTACAGTAGGCGATCTGGTGATCACCCCCACCTTGCCCTTGAACGGCCTGGAAGCTACCGCGTATCTTGGGCAGATGGATACAACGAGCTGGACCGATGAACCGATCGGCTTCGTCGATGAGTACACAAATGAGTGGACCGATGTCTTCACAGTGACAAACGGAGTTAGCATCGAGCTGTGGACCAGCAGCTCAGACATCTCCGACATCGACCTCTACCTCTACTACCTGGGCCCCGACGGCACCGACTTTGAGCAGCGTGGTTCTTCAACGACGGGCACCGCCGACGAGCATATCTACGTCTCCAACCCCGAGGATGGCTACTGGATGGTTGGCGTCAACAACTGGTCTGGCCCGGCCGGACACTTCAACCTCACTCGTGTTGTCTCCTCACGCGGCCCCGGCTTGAGCATCAGCGGGCTACCCAGTGGAGAGGTGACAGCCGATACCCCGGTGGAGCTCACCATCGACTACGACGCCGAGATGGAACCCGGTATGAGCTACGACGGTATGGTCACCCTTGGCCCGCCGGAAGCGCCGGAACTGAAATCCGTGCCGGTCACCATCAACCGCATCGCCGCTGTCGACAAGAGCGTGGATAAAGACGTCGCCTTCCCCGGAGACGAACTGAACTACACCCTCACCTTGAACAACGTATTCGATCCAGAGGAAGTGCGCGTAGTCGATCTGATCCCCGAATACACTGATTTCGTCGCAGCCTCCGACAACGTCACCTACGACGCCACCAACGATCAGATCGTCTTCCACGACACCCTGACCGGCACCGAGACCATCACCCTCACCACCGTCATTACCGACACAGCGCCGGCCGGTGAATGGATCACCAACACCGCTACAATGACAGCCACGTCGCTGTTCGATGGTGAACAGTCATCAAGCGCCACCACCAAGCTCGGCAACGCCGACTTCAAGACCTCTTACAAGGAAGCGCCAGCCGAGGCAGTAGGGGGGCACTTGCTGTACTACACCATCCACGTCATCAACTCCGGCGAAGCCGTATCTGAAGTCAGCCTCGTAGACTCTATCCCCGTTAGTACCACCTATCACTCCGGGGATATGAAGTTAGACTACAACGCCACTGATAATCAAGTAGAATGGACCGACAACGTCGCTCCTGGTGGAGAGGTAGCGCTCTCCTTCACCGTACTGGTCGACGCCGCAGCTTTCGGGGATACCATCACCAACACGGCCGAACTGACCGTGGACGGTGTCACTATCCCCTTGGAAGCTGGAACCGAAATTCTACCGCCCTATCAGATCTTCATGCCGCTGGTCTTAAAACAGTAGCGTGAGGTAGGCTCAAAACAAAATCTGGGGAGCTCGCAAGGCGAGCTCCCCAGAACTTTTTAAAGCCTGGCGAAATAATGATTGACGCTACGGTACCTGTCCACAATAGACTATCTTCCCCCCATGAACGCGATACCGATATTGATGATCGTTAGCTTCTAGCACGATTTCTTGACCTGTCACAAACGCTGGCTGGTCCCCCTCTGATATCTCCCCGCCCTTTTCTGGAGGACACCCAAGGTTCTGAGCAGGAAACTCATCCCTGAACACGCGAACAACGGACACCTCCGATTCCAAAGTATCCAGCCTCTCGGCAAGACGATGAATGACTTCTTGAACCGCTGCTTGATCTCGAACCGGTAGAGTTTCCGCCGGTGTCCCACTTCCCAACACAGTTGCCGTTTCGTGTTCGACAGGCGATCTTGAGTGCTCTCGCGTGGACGACGGTATTTGTGTGGCGATTGGGTGTTTCAGTGGTGATTCCTCGCTAGTTGGCGAAGAGCCCAAGCCAGCACATGCGCTAAGCAATACGAGTGTCATAGCAATACTCATTCCCCTTCTCATCATTATCCTCCCGATTGATCTGCACGCTGCAAAGCGTTCTTCAATTTCAACAAGTTGACGACACAATGCAAGTGTGTTGATCAGACTCACTAGCTAGACGTGGCTTCTGGACAAAAAGTTCCATCTTGCTGGATAAACAAAAAAGCACCGCATAAAGCGGTGCTTTTGGAGAGCTGCAGACAGGGTGAGGGGCTTCAATTACGGCGCTGCGCCGATTCGCTCCCACGTCACCCGTGCTCGCGCCGCCTGCAGACGCTCGAAGTACTCGACGCGCACCGTGTGCTGCCCGGGCGAGAGCGTGACATACCCCACGCGCGTCCCGCGCATCGGATACCAGGCGCTGATCAGCCGCTGATCGTCCACGTAGAGCCGCACGCCGTCGTCGGTCAGCGTGCGGAAGCGATAGCGCCCGCCCTCGAAGGCGAACGTGCCGCGCCAGCGCACGGAGAAGTTGTCGCGCGGGACGCTCGCCGCCGGCGCATCCCAGCCCCAATCGAAATCGATGGCCTCATCCTGACGCGTCACGACGGGAGCGCCGGCGAGCGTGCGATTGTCGAAGTACGCCGCCTGCCACGGTCCCGGCAAGCCCGGATCGGGCGTCGGCGTGGGGGACGGCTGGGCGGGCGTCGCCGGGGCCGCCGGGGAAGGCGCTGTGTCGCTCGGCTCCCACCAGAAGCGAATGCGGGCCCCGCCCGCGCCCTCGAAGTACTCGACCTTGAGCTTGTGCGTGCCCTCCAGGTAGGTCCCATCCACGTAGTGCCACTCGTAGTCCATCGGCTCCCAGTAGTCCATCAACAGCCGACCATCGAGCCACACGCGAACCCCGTCGTCGGAGCGGACGTTGAAGCGGTAGTAGCCGGGGGTGAAGGTCACCTCCCGCGTCCAGACCGCGGAGAAGCTATCGGTCGGCATCCAGTCCGCCGGTGCGCCCTCGCCCCAATCGAAGTTGATAGCAGCGTCGTCGCGCACCAGCTCCGGCCCCCCACGCAGGTCGGGGTTGCTGTAGTAGCGTCCCTGCCAGCCGCTGAAGCCATCGAGCCTCTTCCACCAGACGTGAGCGCTGGCCTCGCCGCCGTGCTCGTAATATTCGACCACCACCGTGTGCCGCCCCTCGCTCAAAGCGATCTCGCCCGTGTGCGTGTTGGGCAGCTTCTGATCCCGCCAGGCGTCGACGACGAGTGCGCCATCGACGAAGATGCGGACGCCGTCGTCACAGCTGGCGTAGAAGCGATACGTGCCGGCGGTGAAGCCGAGAGTCCGCGTCCAACGCACGGAGAAATTATCGGCCGGGATGGCATCAGACGGGCCATCGTAGCCCCAGTCGAAGTCAATGGCTGCGTCGTTGCGCGTCATCTTGGCCCCGCCCTTGAGCTCACGGTTATCGAAATACTCGCCGCGCCAGGCTTCACCGGGGCCGACGCGCTCCCAGTTCACCTGCACCCGTGCGGCTCCCGTACGCTCATAATACTCGACGCGCACGGTATGCGTGCCGCGGGGAATGTAATGATCGACGAAATTCCACGCGGTCTGACGATCTCGCCAATCGTCCACCACCAGCGTATCGCCGACCCAGACGCGAATCCCGTCGTCGGAGTAGTAGGAAAAGCGATAGAGGCCGGTCTCAAACCACTCGTCGCGGGTCCAGCGGACCGAGAAGTTATCCTCAGGGAGATCGCCGGGGCTGCCGGTGCGCCATTCGAAGTAGATGCGGTCGTCGTAGCGCGTGAACGTCGGCCCGCCACTAAGAGAGGGATTGGAGAAATACTCACCGTACCACTTGCCGTCGGCGGCTACCTCCGGCGCCCTGGCGCTCAGCGCGACCAGGCCCAGGATAAGAGCAACCGCGAACAGCCACCACCTATTCTGTTGGATGTTCATCTGACACTCCTCCATTCACTACTCTCGCAGCCAACGCTTATGGGCTGCGTAATGCCTCGCTCGTTTGAGCAACATCCGATGCTTGAGCACAAACCCCTGAGACTATTATGGACCAAATCGGCCGGAGGGCAAGCTGAACGCCGAAGAGCACCGGCAAAGAAAAAGCCGAGACAGAGCAACTGCCTCGGCTACGAGACTAAAGACGACCATCTGAGGGCTAACACCACAGAGTCTTTGAGCTAAACCAGACTTCGAAGTCTGCTTGCTGAGGAACAAATCAACCCCAACGCACCTCTTGGATTAAATAGCAGCCCTCTGAAAGCAAATTTTGAGACTTCAGAAGTCTAACGGGCCGGAATCTCATTGTAACACTAATCGAGAGTGAGGATTATATTGCTGCCCGCCTCATCTTCCGACGCGATCATCAGCGAAAGCGTGCGACCGTCCTTGTTCCACACCTGGCTGACCATATCCTCCATCTCGTCGTCGCTTCCCTTGGTCCACCCGGCGGCCGGGAGCTCCTCCCGGTAGAAGTCCGCCACCGTCGCCACGTCATCCGGCGTTTGTAGGTTGCTCATATCCTCTGTGCCGAGAACCACCGTCGCATCCGGATACACAGGCACGTCCTCCGGCAACTGGCTGGTGTCCGCGCCTTCCGGCGGCTCGATGGTGATCGGCGCGTTCACATCGTAGACCTCATAGGAGAGCTCGCCGGGCTGCGTCTCCCCATCCTGTGTCTCCTTCCAGGTCAGCTCGAAGCGGACCACGTAGGTCGGCAGATCAGGCTCATCGGCGATCCAGGCCTGTCCCTCGACGTCCAAGATATCCTCCTCGGTCATCAAAAGAGCCGTCTCCGCCGCGCTGAGTTCCAGCGTATAGCGCTTGGTGCGGACGCCATTCAGCGTCTCCTGCCCTTGGTAGCTGTAGTCAGCGTCATCGGTGAAGTCGGTCGGATCGTGAAAGAGCTCGCTGCCAAAGCCAGAGACCAGATCCTCCATATCACCCTGCGTCTTCGTGCACGCCCCCTCGGCACAAAACCAGGCCTGATCTTCGATCTGGACCCACTCAAAGCTCTCGCCCTTCTGATCCATCATCACAAACCGTTGTGCCGTGGGATCGCGCGTATACACCTGCTCCACCACCACGCTATCGGAGTTCAACCCCGTGGCCCCCTGGACGCTGATGCGTGTACGGTAGCTGTTCAGGTTCGATAACGCTTCAGGATCGATCTCTGGATCGCCCTCCTCCGAGGTGGGGCCCTCTTCTTCTTCTTCCTCCTCCTCAGACGGCACCTCCGTCTCCAGCGCTTCGGCCTCCTCACCGACGGCGGTGGCTACCTCCGCCGCCTGGGTGGCAGCATCCTTACCGACCTCAATCACCTCCTGCGCCTGTCCGCAAACTGAGCAGGCCAGCGAAGCCAAAAGCGGTATAACCAGCACGAGCCATAGTCTCTTATCCATCTTATCATCCTCCTTCAAGGATTTGCCTCATACTCATAATCTAGACGAATTTATAGGGCAAGGAGTATAACACAGCGGAAATGCAAAGCAACCCTGGGGCCAGAGGGGACCCCGCAAGCCGCTGAACCGCCTTGCGCCACCGACCACACACCATCCAACAGGGCCATCACGCTATCTCGCCGATCAGGGACCACGGGCCGGTCCAGGTGATGTGCACCTGGGCCAGCTTCCCGCACCAATCGGCCTTATGCTCGAAGTAGACCAGCTTATCGGTGCGGGTCCGGCCCCACCAGCGGTCCTTCTTTTTGCCTTCGACCAGCACCTCGACGGTCTCGTTTAGTAAGCGGCGGTTGATCTGGCCCACGATCTCCGCCTGCAAATCGTCCAGCGCCTTGCGCCTACGCTCTTTCTCCTCCTCCGACACGTCATCCTCGAAGCGGCGGTTGGCGAGCGTCTGCGGACGCGGCGAGTAGCGTGCGATGTGTGCCTTGTCCAGCCGCAGCTCGGCCAGCAGCTCGTACGTCCGTTGGAACTGCTCCTCCGTCTCGCCGGGGAAGCCGACGATGATGTCGGTGGCGATGGAGACGCCAGGGATACGCTCGCGGATACGCCCGATCAATCGCCGGTAGTCGTCGACGGTGTAGCCGCGCCGCATGCGCTCCAGCACCTGGTCGTCGCCGGCCTGCACCGGCACCTCGATGTGCTCGCAGACCTTGGGCAGCGTCGCCACGGCGTCCAGCAGATCATCCGTCACCCAGCTGGGATGGCTGGTGAGGAAGCGAATGCGCTCCAGCCCCTTGATCCTGTGAATGCGCCGCAGGAGCTCGGCCAGCGAGGGCCGGCCCGGCAGATCCAGTCCGTACCGATCCACGATCTGCCCCAGCAGCGTGATCTCCTTCACACCCTGGGCCGCCAGGGCGCGGGCGTCGCTCAGAATCTCCGCCATCGGACGGCTGCGCTCGGAGCCGCGCCGATAAGGAATGATGCAATAGGAGCAGGCGTGCGAGCAGCCCAGCACGATCGGCACGTAGGCAGAGACCAGCGCCTCGCGCTCGCGGGCCGGGAGGAGCAGATCGCCGCCCTGCAGCTGATACCGCTCGGTGACCTGCGCGGCCTCCATCGCGCGGGCCTCGTCCACCAGCTCGCGCTCGACCAGATAGTCGAGCAGCGGCCCCGGCTCCGACGGCGGCATGAAGACATCGACCCAGGGGAAGCGCCGGTGCAGCGGCGCTGGATCGCGCACGCCGACCAGGCAGCCCATCACGCTGATCACTCGCTCCGGGTGCTGCTCCTTCAGCGGCTTGAGCGAGCCGAGTCGCCCGTAGATCTTGTTTTCGGCCGATTGGCGCACGACGCAGGTGTTGAGCACCACCACGTCGGCCTCCTCGGCGCGTTCGGCCGGAGCGTACCCCAGCTGCTCCAGCGCCGATTCCAGCCGCTGCGAGTCGGCCACGTTCATCTGACAACCGATGGTCCAGGTATAGTAGTTCACAGGGGCATTTTAACGCTTCTGGGGGGCGCGTCAAGGTTTCGCTGACGATGGGCAAACGAAGCGATTCTAGGGTAGCCCAGACGCATTAGATTGCCTACAGTCACGTTTATCGAGCGCATCAACCCCAGCTTCGTTTGCCTTGTTCGCGCCTAAGCACGTTCTGCGGCCTTGAGGGCATTTTTGCTGGGCGACCTGCTTCGAAATCCCGACGATGCCAACACCGCATCGACGCCGGGCAACGGCGTGCTCAGCAGCGACCGGGCGCGGGAGGAATCGAGCGTGCAGTCCAGCGGGCGATTCAAGCCGCTCTCGCGGCTGAGCGTGGGGATGATGGGGGCGGGGTCGACGCCGTGGAAGCGCGCCAGTCGCCGGCCGAATTTGTAGCGGGAGAGCGTTTGCACTCCCGCCACGTGCAGCACGCCGGTGTAGTCCCTCGTTGCCAGCTCGACCAACGCCGCCGCCAGGCTCTCCACCCAGATCGGACAGCGCAGCTCGTCGGTGAAGAGCCGAACGGGCTCGCCGGCCTTGAGATCGCCCACCACCCAGCGCGTCTGCCGATCCCACGTCGGGCGCCACCCGTAGATCAGCGACGTGCGCACGATCACGGCCTCGGCGTCGGAGGCGTGGATCGCCTCCTCCGCCAGCGCCTTGCTGCGCCATTTTTAGAGGCGCTCTGCGCGAAATTAGAGGCGCTCTTCTCGTCAGGAAGAAACGCTCTTCTTTTCAAGAAGAGGTGCTCTACCATGCCATCCGCGGGCAGGAGGGGGTAAGGACGATCTCCCGATCCCGGTCAGAGGACAGAGAAATCGTATGTGGAAGGTGAGAACGCTGACCAAGTGCGATTGCCCTGGGTCAGAGGGTTGACAAGGGTCATGAAACTGTGGTATAGTAACTTCGGTGAAGGGGCGTTGCGGGTCTTCGAAGCGAATCGCCTGCGAAAGCACCTTCAATACCACAGAGTGTGCTCAGACGGGAACAAGGCAAACGAAGCTGGGTTTTACGCTCGGTAAACGCGCCCTGTAGGCAAGATAATGCGTCCAGGGTGCTTTGGAACTGCTTCGGTGGCCTCGTTGCACATCTACCTTTTGTCCTTGCTGGTCTGGAGTCCGATGGCCATAATCCAGCAGATCGGTACAAAAGGGCCGAAGAAGAGATCGCGTTGGATGGACGATGAATCTGGACCGATCATCTGGAATACGAGAGAAAGTAGGCGACGAATTGCGCGGTGAGGACTATCTGCTCGCCAGGGCGCAAGAGCAGAAATTTATCACCTATGAGGATTTACTGAACGCTTTCCCGGAGGCGGAGAATGACCTGAGGGTGCTGGAGGACGTTTTAGTTATGCTGGCGAAGAGAGGGATCGAGATAGGCCAGCCAGAGGAAGCTACTCCCGCCAAGAAGATCAGTCAATCTGACGAGGAGGATACCCAGCAAAACGCCGTTCGGGTGGATGATACCGTCGGGCTTTACCTACGGGAAGTTGGGCAGGTGCCTCTTCTCACACGTCAGGAGGAGATCAGCCTGGCCAAGCGGATGGAAGCCGGCCGGGAGGCGATGAAGAAGATCAACGCCGATGGGCTAACCCTGGAAAAGCGGATGGAGTTGCTCCGGGTCGTCTGCGATGGAAAGGTAGCCCGTGAACACCTCGTACGGGCTAACTCTCGTCTGGTAGTCAGCGTGGCTAAAAAATACATCGGTCGCGGGGTGCCATTTCTGGATCTGATCCAGGAGGGCAATATGGGCCTCATCCGGGCTGCCGATAAGTTCGATTACACCCTGGGCAACAAATTTTCCACCTATGCCACCTGGTGGATCCGTCAGGCCGTCACCCGCGCCATCGCGGACCAGAGCCGCACCATCCGCATCCCGGTTCATATGGGGGATCAGATCAACAAGCTGCTTCGCATCACCCACCGGTTGACACAGGAGCTGGGGCGGGAACCGACCCCAAAGGAGTTGGGCGCCCGGTTAGATGTTCCAACCCAAAAAGTCGAAGATATGTTGAGAGCCGCCCGCCGGCCCCTCTCGTTGGAGATGCCCGTCGATGAGGAGGGTGACAGCGAGCTGGGAGATTTCGTTGAGGACGAAGGGATCAACGCGCCCGACGAGACGGTCTCTTCTGCTATGCTGCGGGAGTTGCTGCAAGAGGTATTGGAGGAGCTTCCGCCGCGCGAGGTGCGCATCCTCCAGATGCGTTACGGCCTGGTGGATGGCAAAACTTATACCCTGGAGGAAGTGGGGAACAAGCTGGGGGTCACGCGGGAGCGCATACGGCAGATCGAAGTCCAGGCGCTGGGCCGCCTCCGCCACCCCACGCACGCCCGCAGGTTGCGCGACTTCCTGAAGTAGCGTCTCCTCGCCGTTCAGAGTGATTCACGGCCCCGACGAGGTAGTGTTGGACGGGGTGCTTGAGAACTGCTTCGTTTGCCCGATTGAGGGGTAGTTTGCCTCTCGACTTCTGGCGTGTTAGAATAGCGGCCTAAAACCGATACAACGTGTAGCAAGCATCCTGATAGCTAGATTCACTACCCTACTTAGCTTTTGCAGAAACGGATTTGGCTTCATCTGCGCACCGGCCTGACATCGGTGCCACAGCGGGCACGACACCTCGTGGCCCGATGTGGCAAGAGCCGGTGCTGAAAAACTTCAACGACGAGAAGTCCCAGCACCGTCTGTTTACGGCGGTGCGGCGATAGCACAGCGTTTTTACTTTCGTGCAAAAGTTAGGTTAAGATAAGACTTCGGAAGCTTGCCGTTCAGGACTTTGGAAGCCAAACCAGGCCTTGATTGGCCTCAAAATGTTGTTTGATGATGTACTTTCGAAACTTCCGAAGTCTAACCCGCCCTTAAATGACATTGAACTAGGGCTCAGGGCGATTTCAAGCGGTGGATCTCTAGGACTTCGCGTGGCTCTTTTGCTCAAAGGGGATGATAGTCCCCTGCAAAACTTGGGGGATTACGAGCGCAAGACTTCGGAAGTCTACGATGACGATGTGCTCTGGCTTCAAAACCGCTCTTTTCAGCACAATTTGGCAAGCAAAGTAGTATTCAGAGACTTCCGAAGTCTATCCTCCCCAACTTGTAGATGCGCCCCATATAGCTTAGCAATTGATATTTATGCCATATTTTCTCTTCCTCGTCCTCATATTGCCACTCGTTGGGGCCGGGGGCGTGCTAATTATAAACGCCTTGCACTCGCGCATACTGGCCTTTCTAGGAGATGAGACGCCGCCTTTCCTGATCGGTTACTTCGCTTTGGGCATTATGGTGCTTGCCCTGGGCCTGGTCCTAACGCTCCACTGGATGGAGCCAGTGACGTTTGTTCCGACCCTCAGACACTCGTCACAAATCTTCGGTTCCGGGTTACGTTTCCGCTCCGATGCTATCTTGCGTCCTCTGACCCTGGCGTTGGCCCTGGTTGCTAATAGCTCTATCCTGTTGGCACTTGCTCGTCCCGAGGACGCTTCGCCTGGGTTACTCTCCGTGACCTTGGCCCTGTTTGCCGTCGGCCTGGCCTCCTTATGGGCCGCCAATGTCTTCACCATGATCGTCAGCTGGGCTATCTACGATCTGTTCCAGGCGGTAGGCCACCTGGCAGCCGGGGGCTCCAGGCGAGGAGCTATCCGCGGGCTCGTCTTCGGGGGCCTTGCCACGCTGCTGCTCTGGATCGGCGCGCTGTTAGCCAGCGTACCGGAGACCAGCGGGCTGTGGGCCGTTATGTCCATTGGAGAGGGGCAGGCGTTCTCCTGGGCCGCAGCTGGCCTCATACGGTTGTGGATCTATCCGCTTCACCTCGTAGCGCCCGATGACCTGGACGTGACCGTCCCGCTGGTTCTACTTCCGCTCGTGATGAATCCTGTCATTGGATGGGGGCTTTGGCTTCGACTTGCCGCAGTGGGTGGCGAGACGTTCATCGCCAACAGCTGGTGGCTGACCCCGGCGGCGCTCACAATGGCGATAGGAGGCTTCTTGGCCTGGGCCGCCCCCGCGTTACGGCGGTCCCTGGCGTGGATCGCGATAACGGTGAACGGGACGTTCTTGCTGGCGGCCAGGTTGCTCCCCAGCGAAGCTGTGGCGCTGATGAGCGCCGGCAGCTTGACCTGGGTGCTGAGCGTGGGGTTGCTTCTCTTGAGCACTGAGCTGAGCACGCGAAGCGATGTGAGAAAGCGTATATTCTGGCTCTACCTCCCGACGCTGATGGGGGCCATGGCGCTGGTCGGCCTGCCGTTGACATCGGGCTTTGTGGCCGACGCGGCGTTGCTGGAGGCCCTTTTTGATGGGGATCACTTGCGTTGGGCCAGCGCCTATCTGATCGGGCGCATATTCCTGATCGCAGCCCTGACCAGATGGCTGGTTGCCATCTGGCCCTGGTCCTCCACGCCTATAGAGCTTTTGCGAGACAAGATACTGCGGGATAAGCTGTCACAGGATAAAATGGACACCTCGGCGGATGAGATCAAGCGCGATTCCCTCTGGGGCTATCTGCGGCCTTCGATAGCGCCGAGCCTCGGGCTGGGAGCGCCGGCGCTTCTTCTGCTGGTGACCGGCCTCTATCCATCACTTTTCTCTCCTGATGCGCCCCTTTCGCTGGGCGGGTTATTGAGCGGTCCGGGCTGGGCCGGCTGGCTGCTGTGGGGCGGCGTCTTCCTGGGGGGAGCGGTGTTGGCATGGCAGGGCGATAGCCTACGATCCCGGATAGAGCTGGGGCTTTCGGCCATGGTCGATTTTTTGCGCCTGGAGTGGCTATATGACGCGCTGCTGGGAGCCCTTGAGCGTGCTTTGACCGCCCTGCGGGTTTTGGACCAGATTGTGGGAGGCGCGGGCACGTTGCTGTGGTCGTGGATCGTGTTTCTCATTCTACTATTGTTGTTACTCGAAAGATAGGTAATGCCTGATCTAAATGATCTCCTGACCCAAGTTTCTCATCTGGCCGCAACGCCAGCAGTGGTCGGCATTCTCATCACGGCTGGCTTGCTGATCATCAGCCAGAACTGGCGCTTAAGCTTGACTGCCTTGGCGGTCCAATATTTCTTCGTGGTCCTGTTGTTGACGCGCCTGATCCGCCTGGAGGTAGCCGCCGTCAAGGGCCTGACCGGCTGGCTGATCTGTACCGTTTTCTATCTCACAGAGCGGCAGACAGACCTAACCGAAGCGGCCTCGGCGTCCCAGGATTCGGGAAAAGAACGCAGCCTCCAGCGCTGGATGATGTCCGTTCGCAGCTCCTTCTACTTGTTGGTCGTCCTGTTGATAGCGGTGGTGGCCTACGTTTTTTCTACCCGTATCTCCCTGCCGGAAGTCCCAGCCGACATCACCCTGGCTTCCTACTTGCTGACTGGGCTTGGCATTCTGCTGCTGGGGGTCAGCGATGATGCCTTACGAGTCGGTTTGGGCCTGTTGACCTTCATCTCTGGATTCGATCTGTTCTACGTGGCCCTGGAGCCGAGCTTGGTCGTCGCAGGCTTACTCAGCCTCATCAGCTTCCTCATTTCGTTGGCGATGACCTACCTCCGCGCGGCCCAAGTGACGGCGCGCGAGCGAGAGGTGACGGCGTGATCGCTGGTGTGATTCTCTTCCTCGTCTTCCCGCTGGCGATGGCTGGCGTGGTCTACACATTGCGACACTGGGCCTCGTTGGCGGCCTTGCTGGCGGTGGGGGCGGCGTTTTTGGTGGGGATGGCCCTCCTCACTTGGCCGCTTGATCAGCCGGTGACCTTATTCGGTCGCCAGATCGCGATGGGCGATGAAGTCGTCTTTTTGGGGCGCGAGCTGGTGATCGAGCGGTCGGATCAGATGGCCCTGGCTTTTCTCTTCCTCACCTCATCCGGCCTCTTTGCTTTGGCCTGGCGCGTTGCCCCGCGCTCGCTTATCTTTCCCGTGGGCTTGAGCGTTTTAAGCCTATTTAGCGCCGCTCTATTGATCCGCCCGCTTGTTTATGCCGCCTTGTTCGTCGAAATTGCCGCTGTACTTTCGATTTTTGCGCTCCAGAGCGAGGATCGCCCGCCCACCCGAGGGGGATTACACTACCTGGTATTCACGACTCTGGCTATGCCCGGGCTGTTGGTCACCCATTGGCTTATGGAGCGCTACAGCCTGACGCCGGATGACACGGCTCTTCTCAACACCTCCACGATCTTGCTGGCGATTTCATTTTCGTTGCTTCTGGGAAACGTTCCTTTCCACACCTGGGTACCCGCTCTGGCCGGAGATAGCGCGCCGATGGCGAGTGCTTTTGTCCTCACTGTTGGCAATGGCGCGGTCTGGTTCCTGTTGTTTGATTTCCTGGAGACCTATGCCGGGCTGAGCACCTATCCCCGCTTTGATTCCCTCGTCTCTACCGCCGGCCTGGCGATGATCGTCGTAGGAGGACTGCTGGCAGCGGCTCAGCGGCGGCTAGGACGATTGATAGGGTATAGTGCGTTAGTCGATACAGGAGGGGGGCTCGTAGCGCTGGGTATGCATAATGAGCTGGGGCTATCACTCCTCTTCTTGTTGTTACTCGTGCGCCCATTTGGGATTATCCTCTTAGCGACCGGGGTGAGTGGCTTGCAGCGGCTCAATGGCGGCGATGATAGCCTGGATGCCTTGCGAGGGAAAGGACGAGAGGCGCCCTGGAGCGTGGTCGCACTGGTCGTCGGGGGGCTGTCGATAGCCGGTATGCCCGTCAGTGCTGGCTTTGCTGGCCGCTGGGCGCTTTATCGCGCTCTAGCGCCCACCGGGCCTGGTTCTGCGCTGCTCATCCTGTTCGCCGGGATCGGCTCAATGATCGGCCTGTGGCGAGGCCTCTCCACCCTGTTGGCTCCTGTGGATGCATCCCAAGAAGAATCTGAGGAGAGCGCGGATGAACGCTCGGCCCAGGAGCCGCCGTGGGATTGGCGCTATGTGGCGCTTCTGGTGCTCTCCATCGTCCTCTGTATCGGCATCGGCCTCTTTCCCCACGTCTTGACGCCGATAGCAAGCCAGCTGGTCGAATCGTATACCTTTTTTGCCCCTTGATCTGCTGCATTGAGATATCGCTTTTGTGGATGTGTCCTCTATGAATGACCTGTTTGACCATAGCCGCCGGGAACAGATAGAGCGTCAGGCCCCTCTGGCAGCCCGCATGCGCCCGCGCACCCTCGATCAATTCGTCGGTCAAGAGCAGATCGTCGGCGAGGGATGCTTACTCCGACGGGCCATCAAAGCCGACCGCCTCTTCTCCTCATTGATCTTCTGGGGGCCGCCGGGGACCGGCAAAACGACCCTGGCGATGATCATCGCCAACACGACCGCCAGGCACTTCGAGACTATCAGCGCCGTGCTGGCGGGCGTGGCTGATCTGAGGAGGATCATCAAAGAGGCCAAGGAGAGGCTCGGTATGTACGGTCAGCGCACCATCCTCTTCGTGGACGAGATTCATCGCTGGAACAAAGCACAGCAGGATGCTTTATTGCCGCACGTCGAGGATGGCACGGTCGTGCTCATCGGCGCCACGACGGAGAATCCTTACTTTGAGGTCATCGGGCCGTTAGTTTCGCGCTCGCGGATCTTTCAATTCGAGCCCCTTGCCGATGAGGACGTGGCGACGCTTTTGCGTCGGGCCCTGCACGACGCCGAGCACGGTTACGGCGGGCGTGACGTCGCTATTGACGACGACGCTCTGGCGCACCTGGTGCACGTCGCGGCCGGGGATGCGCGGGATGCGCTCAACGCCCTGGAACTGGCCGTAGAGAGCACGCCGCCCGATCGAACGGGCTGCATTCATATCACACTGGAGGTAGCCGAGGAGTCGATCCAACGCCGGGCGCTCCGCTACGACAAGGATGGCGATCAGCACTACGACACGGCCTCGGCGTTTATAAAATCCGTACGTGGCAGTGACCCCGATGCGGCGCTGTACTGGCTGGCCAAGATG
The DNA here is from genome assembly GCA_964474655.1 of uncultured Anaerolineales bacterium. Taxonomy (GTDB): domain Bacteria; phylum Chloroflexota; class Anaerolineae; order B4-G1; family B4-G1; genus CAYYTU01. Next base: position 72,635 of record CAYYTU010000004.1, on the reverse strand, counting down.
ATCGCTGCTGGCGAGGACCCGCGCTTTATCCTGCGCCGGCTCTACATCCTGGCCGCCGAGGACATCGGCCTGGCCGATCCCCACGCCGTGGTAGTGGTCGACGCTTGCGCCCATGCGTTCGAATGGGTGGGTATGCCGGAGGGACAATACCACCTGGCGATGGCGACGCTCTACCTGGTCACTGCGCCCAAGTCCAACGCGGTAGGGGCTTACTGGGAGGCGCTGGACGAGATCAAGGAGCGCGGCAGCGGGCCTGTGCCCGTCTACCTGAGGGACAAGAGCGAGGTCTTCCGCGGTCGCGTGCGCGAGCACTATCAGCAGACCCTGGGGGAGCACGAGGGCTACAAATACCCGCACGCTTACCCGGAGGGGTGGGTCGAGCAGCGTTATCTGCCGCGGGGCCTTGAGGGAAACTGGTTCAGGCCCCAGGGGTACGGCTATGAGGAGACGATCCTAGAGCGGCTGGAGAAGTGGAAATCGACTGGCGAGAGCCATTCCGAGTGAGAACGCGACGGTCGCCGTCTGGCATAATCCCGTAGCAGAATTCAGACTTCCGAAGTCTAGAAAATGGCCTTGGAGCGCAAAAACCCGAGATTTTGCAAAGATTCAGCCGGTGAAATGAGTGGTTGCATTGTCGAAATAGTCACCAAGCACGCGGGTTACAAACCCGCTACGAGCCTTAAGTTGACGCATATGCCCTTACGCCTCGCGTAATATGCGCTTATCCCCTACGCGCTTCGTCACCCCAACCTCGTCCAGATGCTCCAGCAGCGCCTGGGCGTACTTGCGGCTGGAATCGAACATATCGCGCGTTTCCGCCAGCGTGATACTTCCCCGCCGCGCGATGTAATCCTTGATCTGCTCCACCATCTCCTTGTACGTGTCCGATGCGAAGAGAACGTCGTCGGAGACTTGCATCAGCTCGCCTCGATCGACCAACACGTTCAGGATCTCCTCTCCCACCGCTGCGATGCTCTCTTTGACTGAAGGCGGGGTATAGGGCTGGCGGTAGAAGCGCGTCAGTAATTCATCGACCTGGCGTTCCTGCTCCGCGGTGAATCGAATGGTGTGGGAAGCGAGGCGGACAGTAGCCCCTTCATCGGCGAGCCAGCCTTGCTGAGATGCGTATGTCAACACCGCGTCGAAGATCTCAGGCTCCAGCTGCAACCCACTGCGCAGCGCCTCGCGCGGCATACCCTTTCGAAGCGGAAAACGCTGATGGTAGTCGGCCAGCTCATCCTCCAGACGCTCCTGTTCCATTCCCCACCAGCGGCGCGTGACAACGCGCTCATCGCCGCCTATCGCCTGCTCTCCCTCACGCTCTTCCTCAGACAGTATGAGCGCTTTACCTTCGTCCACCAGTTGCTTCAGGGCCGCCCGCGCATCGTCGTCCAACCGACTATCGCTGAGGAGCTCAGCGGCGCTGATCGGCCCCCGACGCTCAAGGATCTGCAACAGGATCTCGGCTGAGCTGCCTTCGGCCAGCGTCTCCAGGCGCTTTACCACCTGCGTGCGGAAGCGGCGGTGTTTCCGTCCCGGGTGTGGGTCCACCACGGTGCCCCCTCCCACCGTGGTAGGTGGCGAGGGTAGCCGCAGGATGAAGCGGTCGCCTTTGACCAGGGCCACCGGGTCACGAAGTTCCAGCTGGAGCCAGCCAACTTGCCCCGGCGAAAGGACCTCTTGCCCCAACAGGCGCACGCGGGCCATCACCTCGGACGCACCGCTGTAGAGCTTCAATTCTGTGTTGTGTCGGAGCGGGCGCTGGGCGTAGCGTCCCAGATTGGGCCACAAAATTTCGGGGAGGTAGCGCATTTTGACGTCGACCAGGGTGGTGGCGTGGAGCCAGTTGGGCGTGGTCACCACGTCGCCGCGCGTCAGATCATCCTTATCGACGCCGCTGAGATTAATCGCCACACGACTGCCTGGTACTGCCCGCTCGATCGCCTCCTGGTGTGTCTGGAGGCCGCGCACGCGAGCTTTCAGCTCCGAAGGTTGAATCTCCACCTCTTGGCCTACCTCCAGATAACCATCGCTCAGGGTGCCGGTTACGACGGTGCCGAAGCCACTGACGGTGAAGACGCGGTCGATGGGCAGACGGGGCTCCCCTTCGTCGAACCGGGGGGCAGTCTGGTCGAGCACATCCTCTAGCGCGACCAGGAGCTCATCCAGTCCCTGCCCCGTGCGAGCGGAGGTGCGCACAATCGGCGCGTCCTCCAGCGTGGTCCCGGTCAGGGTCTCTCGGAGGTCGTCGACCACTAGCTCGGTCCAGGCCTCGCTTTCGGCCAGATCCACCTTGGTCACGGCGACGACGCCCTGATCGATCTCCAGCAGGTCAAGGATGGCCAGATGCTCCCTGGTCTGCGGCATCACGCCCTCGTCGGCGGCAACCACGAATAGCGTCGCGTCGATGCCCCCCACACCAGCCAACATATTCTCGATGAAGTCCTTATGACCTGGCACATCGACGATGCCGACCGGATCGCCGTTCGGCAGCGTGAGCCAGGCGAAGCCCAGATCGATCGTCAGGCCGCGGGCCTTCTCCTCCTCCAGGCGGTCCGGGTCGATGCCGGTGAGGGCAAGGACCAGGGCGGACTTCCCATGGTCGACGTGTCCGGCTGTGCCGATGACGCGCATACTTCGTTACTCCTGTTGATCCTCGTGTAAAAGTTCCAGTTGCTCATCAATGGGAGCCGTAAACGCCTCATAGACATCCTGCGCGGCGTTGAGCAGCGTTTGAGCATCGTCGCGTTGGATCTCCCAGAGCGCTTCTAGTTGTGCGTGGTACTTCTTGAGCACTGGCGGGATCTTTTCCACCTGTTTGTCCAGGTCAATGTTGACTTTTTCTTGTGCCTGCCAGCGCTCTTTCGTCACTATTTCTTGCTTCTTCAGCTCCTGGGCTCGTTTATCCTGCCATTCCTCCCACTGCCGTGTGATCCGTTCTTCGGCAATGCGCTGTCGCTCGGACATCTCATCCTGGCGTCGCTTGATGCGATCCTTGAATTTCTCCAGAGCGCTGAGGGCCCGTTTGATCTCTTGGCGCTGTTCGAGGAAGCCCTGGGTCTGTTCTCGTACCTTCTCCAGCTCCTGGGCCACCTGCTCGCCCTGATCGAGGTAGCGTTTCATCTTCTGCTCACGCTGGAAGTCGGAGATGCGGAGCTCCTCAATCAGCTCCTCGTACTTCTTGGTCTCTTGAATCGCTGCATCAATGCGCTTTTCCTGTTTTTGGAGCGTCTCCTCCAGAAGTGGAATCTTGGCGCTCAGCTGCTCCATCCGCTTGCGCACTTCGGGGATCTCTTGCTCTACCTCTGTGAGCCGGCGATGGTCCGCCTGGCGGCGCTCTTCCAGGTACGAGACTGCTTTGGCTGGCTCTTCGAGCCGTTTGGATAGGTCGGCCACATCGGCCTCCAGGCGCTGGAGCGCCTCGCTCAGCCGATGCTCCTCCGCCTGACGGGCGTCTAGCTCCTCGTCGTAGCGCGGTAGCACACGCAGCCTTCTCTCCAGACGGCCCAGATCTTCCTTTAGCGCCTCATGCTCGATGCGACGTAAGCGCTTGGCCTCATCGCGGCTCTTTCGCCAGGCTTCGTCACGCTCTTCGATCTGAAACGTCAGCTCCTTCTTGTAATTTTCGACCATCTGCTCGAACTGGTCGACCTTGGAGATGACAGTCTCGACGCTGGCTAGATTGGACTGCAACTCCTGAATCTGGGAAGATTGTTGAGCCAGCTTGCGATCCTGCTCTTGGAGGCGCTCCTCCAGCTTGGCGATGGTGGCTTTGTCCTTGCGGCGCTCCTGATCCAGCCACTTGATGGTCTTTATCGCCTTGGCCAGATCCATCGACTCGGTCACTTTGATTGCCATAAACACGGCTCCTGACTATCTTTCTGGGTAAGATGCGTCCGTTTGTGTAGAACCTCTCTGCAACGAATTGAAAGGGGATTTTCTCATTGAGATCGATTATAACATCATTCTGGTGCGCGGGCAACGACTTGCATCTCGGAGCGAACGAAGCAGTTCCAAAGTCCTTACGCATTAGATTGCATACAGGCCCGTTTACCGAGTGTATCACCCCCCGCTTCGTCTGTTTGTTCGCATCTGAGCGCACTCTTTGGCATTGAAGGCGCTTTCGCAGACGATTCGCTTCAAAACCCTATCGGATCGCAGGCGGCGCTGGTCAGATCCGATCTCGTAACCGGATGCGCAAGCCTGAATGGCGCTCGCTGACCGTGTCGTTTTTGACCGCGATCCAGATCGCCTTGCGCGTGCCCACCAGCACCACCAGATCTCTGGCCCGCGTGACCGCCGTGTAGAGCAGGTTTCGCTGCAGCAGCAGGTAGTGCTGGGTCAAGATCGGCATCACCACCGCTGTATACTCCGATCCTTGCGACTTGTGGACCGAGATGGCGAAGGCGTGCGTCAGCTCGTCGAGCTCGACCCAGTCGTATGCCACGGGACGTCCGTCGATCACGACCGTCAGCGTCTGCTTCACCGTGTCGATGCGCGTCACTCGCCCGATGTCGCCGTTGTAGACGTCCTTATCGTAATTGTTGCGCGTCTGCATCACCTTGTCTCCCACGCGGAAGACGTACCCCCCGACGCGCTTCTGACGTTTGCGCGGCGACGGTGGATTGAGTGCCGCCTGCAACAGCTCGTTGAGGTTGGAGACGCCGCACGCGCCACGATACATCGGCGCCATCACCTGCACATCGTCCAGCCCGTCCAGCCCGAACTTGCGCGGCACGCGGCGCTTGACGATATCGACCAGCAGCGCGGCGGCCTCGTCGGGGTCCTCCTTGGAGAAGAAGTAGAAATCATCGAACTCATTGAGCACCGGGAACTGTCCGCGGTTGATGCGGTGGGCATTGACCACGATGCCACTGCCAGCAGCCTGGCGGAATATCTCGGTCAGCCGCACCACGGCCACGCGCTCGGAGGCGATGATGTCGCGCAACACGTCCCCTGCGCCGACCGATGGGAGCTGATCGACGTCGCCGACGAAGAGCACGTGCGCCGCCGGCTCGACCGCCTTGAGCAGCCGGTTGGTCAGCAGCAGATCGAGCATCGAGGCCTCGTCCACGATCAGGCAATCGACCTTGAGGGGATTCGCCTCGTTGCGCTGGAAGCCGTGCTGCGGTGAATACTCCAGCAGGCGATGGACCGTCTGAGCGGGACGGTCCGTGGCCTCCGAGAGGCGCTTGGCGGCGCGGCCGGTCGGGGCACAGAGGGCATAGCGGCGATCGAACGCCTCCAGGGCGGCGATGACGGTCCGCACGGAGACCGTCTTCCCCGTACCCGGGCCGCCGGTCAGGACAGTCACCTTGTTGGTGAGCGCGGTCCTCACCGCGCGTTTCTGCTCGGATGAGAGCTCGATGGTGGAATCGCGCGTGATCTGCGCCAGCAACGTCTCCCAATCGACGCTGCGGAAGGGCGCCAGGCGAGTGGCGGGGGTTTTGGCCAGCTCGCGCAGCCGGTTGGTGACGCCGATCTCGCCGTAATAGAAGGGGGTCAGGTAGACGGCTTGCTCCTCGCGCACTGCGGAGGACGTCTCCGCCGCGCCCTGGGCCTCGGCCGCAGGATAGCTCAGCTGATCGCGACGCACCACCTCATCGGCGTCCAGCTCCCTGATGGCCTCTCGAATCAAGTCGGGCTCGACCTCCAACAACGGCACCGCTTCCGTCACCAGTTCCTCCTCCGGCACGTAGACGTGACCCTCGTCGGCCAGCTGGCTCAGGGCGTAGGCCACTCCGGCCTGGACTCGCGAGGGGGCGTCGTGCGGCAGTCCCAGATCCTGCGCCACCTTGTCTGCAGTCTTGAACCCGACCCCCCAAATATCGCGGGCCAGCTGGTAGGGATCATCCTGTACCACCTGGAGCGCGTCGTCGCCGTAGGTCTTGTAGATTTTGACCGCCAGGTTGGTGGAGACGCCGTGGCTCTGGAGGAACATCATCACCTGCCGGATTTGCATCTGCTCTTCCCAGGCCTGGGCGACGGAGGCGGCCCTTTTGGGTCCAACGCCCAGCGCCTCCCGCAAGCGGTCGGGCTCCTGATCGAGGATATTGAGCGTTTCGGTGCCGAAGCGCTGGACGATTCGTTTGGCGGTCACCGGCCCGACGCCTTTGATCATTCCAGAACCCAGGTAGGCCTTGATGCCCTCGACGGTGGCCGGGAGAACCTGCTCACACCACTCGGCCTTGAACTGGCGTCCGTACTTGGGATGCTTCGTCCATCGGCCTTCCAGGCGCAAGCTTTCGCCGGGCTGAACCTCCGGCAGATTGCCGACGACAGTCACCAGATCGGAACGGTCCTCAACATTGAGGCGGATGACGGAGTAGCCGTTCTCCTCGTTATAATACGTCACGCGCTCGACCGTGCCCTTGAGTTGCTCGTTCATCACGGGGACTATATCAGAGTGGGGAGGAAAAGGCAAATGCCCGGCGTTTTGGCGCCGGGCATTACTGGAAGAGATTCAAGCAATTGCCTGAGAACGAACCGGGGCGGGACGGTTCGCCCCCAGGCACTGCGCCATTATTATAGCGTAAACGCTGCGCTTGTGTGTTGCAAATCTGTTACGATACCGTTTCCGCGTCTTAACGCCCGTCGTCGGGCTGACTGTTCGCCAGGGCCGTCTCGATCAGCTCCTGCTTCAGGTTCCACAAGTGCTGCGTCAGGGAGACATGGTAGATGTGGGGGTTGAGCAGTCGCTTGACGCCGGGGTCGAGCCGGGCGACGTCGTGGCGACGACGCTCTCGCATCGTCTCAATCGGGGGGCAGTCGTAGACCAGTTCACCATCGCGCAACACGTCCACCAGCAGAGGCTCGATCTGGGTGATCTCGTTGCGCGTCAGCTTGCGGTGCTTGGTCCGTTCCGTGGGGTGTCGCAGAACGATCTCGTCCATTTCCCGCGGGTCCTCATCGTCAAGGCTGAGCAGGTCGGCTGTGGCCTTGCTGCGCTGGTCGTACACGCGCCAGACGTGCTTGTGGCCCGGGTTGGGCGTCTTCTCCGCCGATTCGGAGATCTTGATCGCCGGCTGCCAGGCGCCGCCATCGCGCACGGCGACCAGCTTGTAGACGCCGCCCAGCGCCGGCTCGCCCCAGGAGGTGATCAGGCGCGTACCGACGCCGTAGACCAGGCGGTTGACGAGATGATCGGGGTCGAGCCCGTAGCGTGGCGCCTCCTCTTGAATCTGGGTCAGAATCTGCCAGATGGCGAGTTCATCCAGGTTGTTGGATAGCACGATTGACGTCTCTGGGAAGCCGGCCTCGTTGAGCATACGGGCGGCCTGGATGCTGAGGTAGGCCAGGTCGCCGGAGTCGAGCCGGATGCCGAGCGGTTCGTGTCCCTGGCGTCGCAGCTCCTCAAAGACCTTGATGGCGTTGGGGATGCCGCTCTCCAACGTGTCGATGGTATCGACCAGCAGCAGACAATCGTCGGGGTAGACGTCGGCGTAGGCACGGAAGGCCTCCAGCTCACCTTCCCCCAGAGCCATAAATACCTGCACCATGCTGTGGGCGTGCGTGCCCTTGGGCGGATAGCCCAACACATGCGAGGCGCCCACGTTGGAAGTGAAGTCAGCCCCGCCGATGAGAGCTGCCCGGGCTCCGGCGTTGGCGCCCTTATCGTGCCCGCGACGCAGCCCGAACTCTAGCAGCAGTTGCCCTTGCCCGCTCTGGTGGATCCGCGCGGCTTTGGTGGCGATCAGAACCTGGTAGTTGAGATGATTGAGCAGCGAGGTCTCCAGGATCTGCGCCATCGCCATCGGTCCCTGAACGACGGTCAAAGGGACATTAGGATGGACGACGCGGCCCTCTGGAATGGCGCGCATCGTGATGCCGTCGAAGGAGCCGTTCGTCTCCAGCCAGTTCAGAAAATCGTCGTCGAAGATGCGAGAACCGGTGCGCCCGGTCTGCTGGCGCAAATAGTCGATGTCCTGAGCGCGGAAGTGGGCGCCGTCCATCCAATCCAGCAGCCACTCCAACCCGGCGTTGACGCAGTAGCCGGCCTTGTGCCCGCCATAGTCCGGATAATCGCGGAAGAAATGGTCGAACTGGACTTCTTTTTCGTGGAGCCCCATACGGTAATAGAGTTGGGCCATCGTGAGTTGATACTGGTCGGTGAACAGAATACCTTCAGCTGTCTCTCGTTCTGACGTATTCATAAGATTACCTCCAAGACGATTAACCGGATAGCGCTTCCTGATGCCAATCTGCACCGGAAATTATACTCCTCCTTAGGGGCTGGTCAAGGCAACGCCCCCGGCAGGGCTTGTTTCACGTGAAACGTCTCGCGGGCCGCGTTTCACGTGAAACGTGGAGTGGGAAGAGGCACGTCCCAGGTTCTCATCGGCTCGGATCTTGTGCTTGCGCTCCGCGCCGACTGGGCTATACTACCTGCTCAAGCAAGGGAGGAGGCTATGAACGATTCAGAATCTCGCCGCGCGGTCGAGCGCATCCTGGAGGATGAGAGCCTGACCGCCGATCTGGTCGACGAGGCAGCCACTATGTTGCTCGAGTGGGCCGCCAAGCGGGCGGAGGCGGTGGCAGAACAGACAACGATCCCGTCAACGGTGCGTGACGATCACCTCGCGCTCATCCGTTGGGCTATGAGGCATGTCAATCGGGTGGTCGGTCAGCGTGTCCCGGACGAGCAAGCCGCAGGCGTACGCGCGTTGCTGGGGCAGATCGAAGCGGAGGAATCTCCGGAGGATAATAGCGGTGCATAGAGATACGTCGGACAACTGGAGCTCGTTATTCGCGCGCGGCGCATTGCTCCTGCTTTTGCTTCTGCAAGTAGCCTGCGTCGGGTTGGATTTTCTGCTGGATGGCGCGGCAAGGGAGCACGTAAGCGGCGAGTGGAGCCACGTCTACTTTACCCAGCCACGCTACCCGGACGAGGAGGTAGATCGCTACGGCGGCCTGGGCGAGGATCTGTCCGCGCTGATCGATCAAACGAAAAGCACCATCGATCTTGTAGCTTACGACTTCGATCTGGAGAGCGTCGCCGAGGCGTTGATCGCGGCCGAGGAGCGCGGCGTGCGAGTGAGGATGGTCACTGAAAGCGATACGGTCTCGACCAACGAGGAGACCCTGGTCGAGCTGGAGCGGGCTGGCATCCCCGTCATCGAGGATAAGCGCCAAAGTGGCTTGATGCATAACAAGTTTGTCGTCATCGATGAGCAATGGGTCTGGACCGGGTCATGGAATATGACTGCGAATGGCACCTATCGCAATAATAACAACGCCATCTTGATCGCCTCTCCCGCGCTGGCGGAGAACTACACCGTCGAGTTTGAGGAGATGTTGGAAAGGGAGTTCGGTCCCTCTTCACCGTCCAACACGCCCCATCCGCGGGTGCTCATCACCGTCGAATCCCAAGCGAACGGAGTAGCCGAAGCAGATCAGGAACGTCAGGTCGAAGTGGAGAACTACTTCGCGCCTGAAGATGACACAGCGACGGCGATTATCCAGGCTATCGAATCTGCTCAGCACCGCATCCGCTTTATGGCCTTCGTCTTCACCAGCGAGGAGATCGCCGACGCGATGATCGAGCGCTCGGAGGCCGGCGTGATTGTGCAGGGCGTGATGGAGAAGCGTAACCTGGAAAGCAGCTACAGCCAGTACGACCGGCTACGAAAGCAGATCGCTGAAGTGCTCTCCGACGGCAATCCCTATATCATGCACCACAAGGTGATCATCATCGACGACGAGACGGTGATCACAGGCTCCTACAACTTTACCGCCAGCGCCGAAGAGAGGAACGATGAGAACGTGCTCATCGTCCACGATCCAGAGGTGACCAGGTTTTACGTGGAGGAATTCGGGCGGGTGTACGAGCAAGCGCGAGAGTAAAGCGTGAAACGTCGAGAGGATGCAACACGTTTTACGCCATACGCGATAGGCGTTACGTTTTGTGACTCATACCAGGAGATACCAATGCTAGGTCATAGCCGAACGAAGGCGCTGCTCCAACAAACCCTTGCTCTCTCGTCTGCCGATGAGACCGAGGCAGTGCTGTTGGGGCTGGACGAGCAGCTGATGCGCTTCGCCAACAACGCCATCCATCAGCACGTGGCGGGAGCGAATCACCACCTGGTCGTGCGCGCTGCCCTGGGCCAGCGGGTGGGCGTGGCTACGTCCAACGACCTGACCGAGACTGGGCTGGAGGCGTAGTCGAGGCAGCGACCACAACCGCCCGACACCGTCCGGAGGATCCGGACTTCCCCGGTTTGCCGGCGCCCACCGAGCCGCCCCGCATCACAGCTTTCGATGAGACCACCGCCGGCTACAGCCCCGCCGAGTGAGCTCGCCTGGCCCGCGGCAAAGAGGCTATCGACCGGGCCCTGCGCAGCCGCAACCCGCAGCCTGTTGCTCCCGACGTCTACCTGATGTAGTACACGACATATTGCAGGTTATTACATTTTATGCTAGTGTTAATGCCCTACAGGAGGGCAAGAGTTGGATGAATGATCGTCGGGGAAGCAGCTGTTATCGCCGTTGATCGCTATCTGGGACGATGGGCTCGATCCTGCGGGTTGACCCCCGTCCTTCGACTTCGAGGGGATGCCGCGTCAGCGCGTGGATATTGTGCGTGACGGCGTCGTCGGTCAGGCGGTCTATGATCGAGTGCGGGCTGCTAAAGAAGATAAGCAGACCACCAAGTCACGCGCATCCCTAAACCCCTGGCTCACGGCTGGACGAATCGGGCCGGTCTCGTTACATGCGTTTATATGGACGAACAATCCGAGAGACCATCTTGTGAAGGCAGTTCTGCGGACACATCCGTGGAATGATCTAAGCGCCTGGCCTCTGAGGTCTGGTATGGTCAAGGCCACAGTTCATTCTGCGGCCTTTTTGCGTGTCGGCTGCTTTCCGGCTCAAAAGATGCCACAAGACCAAGGAGGCGATGATGCTGTACGTAAGTCAATTGCAGGATAAGCAGATCTGGGATGCCTGGAGCTTGCCGGTCGGAAAGTGTATCGACGTCCTGGTTGGGGCTCCTGGTCAGCCCTATCCCCCTCTGCGGGCGCTGGCTATGCGCGATGGCGATTCCGAGACACACTTCATCCCCGCCGACCAGGTCAGTGCCCTCTACCCCACCATCAACCTGAAGATTCCCCAGAACGAGATTCGGACTTATGAGCCGCAGGGCGACGAACTCTGGCTGCTCGATCAGGTTCTGGATCGCCAGATCGTGGACACCGAGGGACGTCGCGTGGTACGGGTGAACGACCTCCAGATGATGCGGGTGCGCGATCAGTTCTGTCTCACCGGCGTGGACGTGGGCGGGCTGGGGCTCCTGCGACGCCTGGGGCTGGAAAAGCCGGTGCGCACTGTTGCCAACAAACTGGGACGATCCCTGCCCTCCGGCGTCATCCCCTGGGAGGACGTGGCCCCGCTGCACCAGGACGAACCGCTGCGCCTCCAGGTCTCGCGCGAGAAGATCACCCGCCTGCCTCCGGCCGACATCGCCGCCATTCTCAACGACCTGGATCGTCATACCTCCGAGGCGCTGGTCACCACATTGAGCGACGAGGCGCTGGCCGACACGCTGGAGGAGAGCCCGATGGATATGCAGGTCAGCGTGCTCTCGCACATGCCTCCGGAACGAGCCGCCGACATCCTGGAGGAGATGGATCCCGATGAGGCCGCCGATCTGCTGGCCGGCCTATCCGATCAGGCCAGCGCGGAACTGCTGAGCCTGATGGAGGAGGAGGACGCCGAGGACGTGCAGGACCTCCTGCGCTACCCGGTCGACTCGGCCGGCGGGATTATGACCACCGAGTTCGTGCGCGTCCCCCACCAGCTAACTGTTGGCGAGGCCCTCGACTACCTGCGCCATTCACGGGAGGCCCAGGAGGACGAGGTGATGCCCTACGTCTACCTGACCGACGAGGAAAGACGCCTCTACGGCATTATCAGCCTGCGGGACCTCGTCATGGCGCCCCTGGATGCCCCGCTGGACGAGTGGAGCGAGAAGGAGCCCGTCACAGTCACTCCTTACACCTCCCAGGAGGAAGTAGCTTATCTGGTTGCCAAGTACGATCTGCTGGCCGTCCCCGTGGTGGACGAGGAGAGCGCCGAGTTGCTGGGCATCGTGACCGTGGACGACGCCATCGACGCCGTGCTGCCCACGGCCTGGAAGAAACGCATCCCCCGCTTTTTCTGACCCAAGGAGGCCACAACGATGAAATTTCGACTACAGAACTGGCTGCGCCGCATCGGCTTCTACCTGAGCATCCTCGGCCCCGGCTTGATCACCGCCAGCGCCGATAACGACGCCCCTGGCATCGCCACCTACTCGATGGCCGGCTCTACGTATGGCTATCGTTTCCTGTGGCTGATCGTGTTGGTCACCGTGGGCGAAATCATCATCCAGGAGATCGCCGCCCGCATGGGCGCGGTGACCGGCAAGGGGGCCGCCGACCTGATCCGCGAGCAGTTCGGGGTGCGCATAACGACCTTCGCCATGTTCTCCCTGCTGCTGGCGAACCTGGGCACCACCGTGGCCCAGTTTGCCGGCATTGCGGCGGGCATGGAGCTTTTGGGCCTCAGCCGCTACGTCGCCGTGCCCCTGGCCGCGCTGGGCGTGTCCTATGTGGTGCTTCGAGGATCGTACAAGCGCGTGGAGAAAATTCTGCTGGTGCTCTGCCTCTCGGCGCTCAGCTACATCGTCACCGCCTTCGCCATCGGGCCAGCCTGGGGCGACGTGCTGCGCAACGCCCTCGTGCCCACCTTCAGGAGCGATCCCAACTACATCCTGGCGGTGCTGGCCACCATAGGCACCACTATCACGCCCTGGGCCTTCGTCTATATGCAGGCCTCCGTGGCCGATAAGGGGATCACGATGGAGCACTATCGCTATACCAAGATAGACGTGATGGGCGGCGCGGCCTGGGGTAACGTGGTCTCGGCCTTCATCGTAATCTGCACCGCGGCCGCACTCTACGTCCACGGCGTACGGGTGGAAAGCGCCGAGCAGGCCGCCCTGGCCCTGGAGCCGTTGGTGGGCCCGTGGGCGCGCTATCTCTTCTCCGCCGGGCTGCTGGGCGCCTCGCTGCTGGCGGCCTCGGTACTGCCCCTTTCCACCACTTACGCGCTCTGCGAGGCCTTCGGCTGGGAGCGCGGGCTGGACAATCGCGCCTCCGAGGCCCCTATCTTCTACGGCCTGTACGGCAGCATCATCGTTCTCAGCGTGCTGGTGGTGCTCATCCCCGGATTGCCGCTCTTCCCGCTGATGTGGCTCTCCCAGTCGCTGAACGCTATCTTGCTGCCGGTGCTGCTGGTCCTGGTGCTGAAGATCGTCAACGATCAGCAAGTGATGAATGAGTGGACCAACTCTCGTTTTCAAAACGCCCTCGCCTGGGGCCTGACCGGTCTGATCGGCATGGCGATGATCGCCCTATTGCTCTCGCCGCTTCTGTCCTAGGTTCTGGACCAGCCCGATGATCGAGAAAGCCGCTTGGTTCTGGCGAGGCGTATTGGCGCTGATTGGGCTGGTGTTGGCGATAGCGCTGGTCTTGATCGCGGCTCTGACGCTGGGCTGGAATGATCCGCGTCCGTCCGGGCCGCCCGATTGGACGCCGACCGGGCTCCCCCGGTCGTTGCGATCTGCCCCAGGTGAGACGACAGTGGCGCTGTTGGGAGAAACTGGACGCGATTTCACATTCGAGGTGATCGCCCGTCCGGTCAGCGGGCCGAATTCGGGTTTCTACGGCTACGGCCTGATCTATCGCGCCCAGGATGCCGAGCATTACTACACCTTCGCCGTCGGCGGCGATGGATATTACGCTGTGCTGCGAGTCGAGGGCCAGCGGGCGACCGAGTTGGTCGCCTGGCAACAGTTCCCTCACATCCGGCGCGGGCAGCAGGCCAACCGCCTGCGCGTGAGTTGCACAGGCGCGGCCTGTCGCTTCACCATCAACAATGAATATGCCGTCACCGTCGAGGATGAGACGACGCTTTCAGGCCAGGTAGGGTTATGGGTGCGCGGTTACGATGAGCCCGTGCACGTTGTGTCTGAGCAGGCGCTTGTGTGGGAATAGGAGAAAGCGCTGGGAAAATCTGCTCCCCCCGTGGGCTTACGTGGAGAGGATGCTATCACATTGAGGGATCGGGGTGAACCGATCCTGTGCAGTACGGACCAGTTTGACGTTCCATTCGAGCGTGTTACCATATTTCGGGACTAACAAATAGACAGGGCAAGGAATGATGATTCAGATCACTCACAACGTCAGCATCGACGAAAGCGCCATCGACGTCAACTTCACGCGCTCTTCAGGTCCGGGCGGCCAGAAAGTCAACACCGCGGCCACTGCAGTCCAGCTGCGCTTCGACGTGACCAACGCTGGCTTGCCTGAGCGGGTCCGAGATCGGCTGGTCAACCTCGCCGGGAATCGAATGACCAAGGAAGGTGAGTTGCTCATTGAAGCCAGCAATCATCGCTCACAGACTCGCAATCGGCAGGCCGCGCTGGATCGATTGGTGGCTATGATCCGAAGAGCATCGCAGAAGCCCAAGACGCGCCGGCGGACGAAGCCCACCGCAGCCTCGGAGCGCAGGCGGCTGGAAAATAAGCGTCGTCATGGTCGGAAGAAGCGACGAAGGCAATACACCCCACCCCCTGAAGTCTGGTGACATCCGCGGCAAAGAAGTCGTCGGCTACGGAAAGCACCCCTACATCGTCACGCGCATATAGAGATGCGGTTTTCCATCACAGATAGCCTGCTGGGCCTCCAGGAGATTGTGGACCCTGCTACGACTCCCTCTTCCTCATTTGACTTTTATTCCAAACCTGTTATCATGTTATTCGTAGTATGAAGTGAGCTGTAGTCGAACAAATTGGAGGCTACCTGGGCTTGCGGATGCTGGGTGGTCTTTTTATTTCGGCTCGCTCTCTGTAAGATGTATACTTAAGTTAGCAGAATAAAGGAGCAAAAAGCTAGAATGTTTGAAACAGAAGAACAAGAAAATGTAGAGATGGAAGTCCAGGCAGAAGCCGAAGAAGAAACCGTGGTCGAGGCAGAAGTCGAAGAAGAAACGACCGAAGAAAGCGACCGCATAACCGGGACAGTCAAGTGGTTCAGTAATCCCAAGGGCTACGGCTTCATCTCCCGTGATAACGGTGAAGACGTATTCGTTCACTACTCAGCTATTGAAGGGGGCGGCTTCCGTTCCCTGAATGAAGGAGATCGCGTTGAGTTCTCCATTGAGCAGAGCGACAAAGGCCCACGCGCTGCCAAGGTGAAGTCTCTAGAAGAAGACGTCGGCTGGTTCTAAACACCCGCCTCGTTTAAGGGACGATAGACGACCGCACGGTTTATCCGCAGACCGTGCGGTTTTTCGTTACCTATGACTGGGCAAACGAAACAGTTCCCAAGCACCCTAGACGCATTAGATTGCCGACAGGCGCGTCTACCGAGCGTATCAACCCCAGCTTTGTTTGCCTTGTTCGCATCTGAGCACACTCTGTAGCACTGAGGGCGCCTTCGCAGACGATCCGCTTCGAAAATCCTGATTTGCCAGATCCTCCCCATTGTGATAGATTACCTCCCCATGCCAAGACGTCTTGCCTTTCAAGCGAGAATCGGGTGCTGATGCCAGAACGACGCCGTAAGATCCTGACCGCCATCCTGGTGGTTGGGTTACCACTGTCACTTTGCATGGCCTTCGTGCTGCTGGGCCTCAACGCTGCCCCTCGCCTATTGATTGGCGTCCTGAACCTTGAACGTGTGGAAAGCTTCGAAGGTGTGTTGCCCCCGCCGTTAGCCCCGTTGATGTTGGATGCTCCATCCCTTGATCAAGTAGAGTTGCTCCTGCCGACCTGGCTCACCGCGCCACTTCGTCTGGATGGTACGACGGACGGCGTGACGGCCCTTGGTCGCACCGCGATGGTCAACGCTGGCGCTTACGAAAGCCAGGCCCAGGGACAAAGCACCTATCTGTTCACACTGTCCGAGACGCGCCTCAACGAGCTTTGGCGCCGCGAGGGGCTCCCCGAAAGCACAGCAAGCCGGTTTCGCGATTTGACGGTTGATCTCCAACCGGGCGGCCTGGTTCTCTACGCCGACGTCAATTTAGGCCTGCGCTGGCGGCGGATGGGGGTTTTGTTGACTCAAGAGGCAGCGGGGCTCGATCTCCATCTGGAAGCTATTGTGCTGGATGAGACGTTTTACGCCCTGCCCGATGAACGCACCCTGGTGCGATCACTTCTCCCCGTCGATCTCCACGTCGAGCGGGCGATGCGTGACTTGGCTATCGTCGGCCCCCTGCCCGGCGAGGCCGGCGTGGAGGCCGTAAGGTTCCACAGCGACCGTCTGACGCTCCTGGCCCATGATGATTACGAGGCGCCGTCGCTTCCGGACACCGGCTGGCAGGCGTTGGAGGCGGGGGTCGAATATCGTGAACTCGACGTCAGCGCCGAAAGCAGCGATCCCCAGGAGCAGCATGTGGAGCGGCTTCGTATCTTGCGGCTGGACCCGTCTCAAGTACACTTTCGCGTTCGCTACAACCCCAGCGAACCGCGTTCGGTCTTGGCGTGGGCCGAGACCACCTCGGCTTTGCTGGTGGTTAACGGCGGCTATTTCGCCCCGGAAAATGAGCGGGGGAAAGAGACGTTAGGGCTGCTCATCAGCGGCGGGCAGCGCTACGGGGAGCCCTTTGGCGACTTTGCGGGCATGTTCGCCGTCACAGCTGATCAGCAAGTCAGTGTGCGTTGGTTGCGCGAGCGATCTTACAACCCCGCCGAACCGTTGTCGGAGGCGCTGGTCTCCTTCCCCGTGCTGGTCAAGCCCGGCGGCGAGATGGGCTTTCCCGCCGACGCCGATGACGGTGCCACGGCACGGCGTACCGTTGTGGCTCAGGATTGTGCGGGGAACGTCCTCTTAATCGTCGCGCCGCGTGGCACGCTCAGCCTCCACGCGCTGGCCGTATTCCTGGCCCGGCCTGACCTGGCGCTGGATATCGACGTCGCGCTCAACCTAGACGGCGGCTCCTCCACAGGGCTCTGGCTGAATGCCGGTGTGGTTGAGCTTAAACTCGATTCCCACACCACCGTGCCCTCAATAATCACCGTGGAGCGGCGGTAACAGCTTGTCGCAGATCCCAATTGGTGCTATCCTCTGACGGTAGAGCGCTTAAAAGTTATGGCAAGGAGGTTGAATGCAAATCACAGACGTAGAAATCACGCCGATGGAATTGTCGCTGCGCGTGCCTTACCGCACAGCCTACCATTCCGAGATCGACAGTGTGACAGTGGTCTTCATCCGGATTGAGACCTCCGATGGAAAAGTGGCCTGGGGGTGTGCGGCCTTCGACCCGGCCATCACCGGTGAGACGAAGGAGAAGGTCGTCGCGGCATGCCAGTCCTGCGCGAACCGCGCGCTTGATCTGAATCCCCTGAATACTGAATATGCCCTCGACGAGCTAGCCCAATTGACCACCGGGGCGCCCTCAGCGCTCTGTGCCTTCGATCTTGCGTTTCACGATTTGTTGGGCCTATCCGCTGGTATGCCGCTCCATCGGATTTTGGGGGGATACCGTCACCGGATACAGACCTCGATCACGATTGGTATTGCTTCGGTGAAGGAATCCGTCATAAGGGCGCAAGACCGCGCCCGACAGGGCTTCCGCATCCTCAAAATCAAGGGCGGGCTCGACCCAGAACAGGACGTGCGACGTGTGCGGGCCATCCGCGATGCGTTGCCGCGCCTCACCTTGCGCCTGGACGCCGACCAGGGTTACACCGTCCAGCAAGCGTTGGACGTGGCCCGCGCCCTGGCCGGGAAGCTGGAGATGCTGGAGCAACCCACCCCGGCCGATGACCTGGAGGCCCTGCGCGACGTCACCCGGCGCAGCCCGGTGCCGATTTTGGCCGACGAGAGCGTGTTACAACCGCCTTCGGCCCTGGAGGTCGCGGCGCAGCGGGCCGCCGATGGGATGAGCGTCAAACTCGCAGCCTGTGGCGGTTTGCGTTGCGCCCGTCAGATTGACACCATCGCCCGCACAGCCCGGATGTCCACGATGGTCAGCTGCGTCAACGAGCCGGCGCTGCTCATCGCGGCCGGGCTGAGTTTTGCACTCAGCAGCCCCAACGTCCAATACGGCGACCTCGACGGTCACTTCGATCTGATCGGCGATCCGACCGTGCCGGGCTTCCGCTTGGAGGAGGGTTGGCTTATCGCCACCGACGTGCCGGGGCTGGGCTGCACCGTGGAATGGTAGCCTCGCTCGACGGATGATCTGGAAGGAGACGTGATTGGCAATCAGCAAAGAGGAAAAAGTAGAAGCGCTGCTCAATCAGGCCCTGGCGCAGGCGCGCTCCCAGGACGCCAGGCGAATCACAGCGCTCGATTTTGTGATCTATGGCTGGTCTCAAGGAGAAGAGGACGACTTACGATGCTTACTGCAGGAGGTGAGCGCAGGCACACCGGCTGAGGATGCCGAGATCGTCATCGAAGCTGGGCCGCATCGATTCATCTGCTGGAATTGCTGTGGGCTGCGCTTCGAGAGCGACGAGGAGGCCGCCACCTGCCCCAACTGCGGCCATGAGGCTCTGGCGATCCCCAGCGACATCCCGTTTGCGCTGGATCGGATTGAGACCGCCTGATCAAGAAACCGCTTCTAGCAGCTCTGGGATGCGCTGAAAGTCCTCCTTGACCACACCCCGCAGCGAACCACGGTAGAGCGCCGCCGCCGGATGGTAGAGCGGCAGATAGAGCATATCATCCATGCGCCGAGGCTGACCGTGAATCTCTGAAATACGCCCGTCGGAGAAGAAGGTGTTCATTGCGAAGCGTCCCAGCGTGACGATCAACTGGGGTTGGATGATGCTCAGCTGACGGTTCAGATAGGCGGTGCATGCGCGCACCTCGGCCACATGCGGATCCCGATTGCCCGGTGGGCGGCACTTGACCACGTTGGTGATAAAAACTTTCTCGCGGTCCATCTCAATGCTCGCCAGCAGCTCATCCAGGAACGAGCCCGACGCGCCGACAAAGGGGCGGCCTTCCTCATCCTCTTTGGCGCCGGGCCCCTCGCCCAGGAAGAAGATGTCGGCGTCGGCCGGCCCTGTACCGGGTACCGCCTGTGTGCGCTCCTGATGCAGCTTGCAGAGCGTACATCGTCGGATTTCCTCCGCAATCTGTCCCAACGCAGCGCGGCGGTCATCTCTCCCTGTGGTGGGCATCGCTTCTCCTCTTATAAAAAGCACAAAGCCGGGCCATTGTGGCACCCGGCATCCGTTTTTCCCGCTTCCGGCGTCGCTCAGAACGCGCCCAGCTGGCACTGTCCGATGTGAATGTCGAGCCGCTCGGCGACGTTGGCTACATCCGGCTTGCGCAGGTCGAACCGCTGGGCTATGGCCCACGCTACAGCGCACGGCAGGCGTCCCAGCACCAATCCCTCGTCGATAGCCTGCTCTACCTCCGCAGGCACTTCCTCGGCTGGCTGGATGATGCGTTCCTCGCCGTTGTAGCCGAACAACCCCAGCTGACAATGGCTGAGCCGAACGTCGATCGCGTCGGCAGCTCTTCCCACGTCCAGCGGCGTCACGTTCAATTCCTCCGCGACGCGGAAGGCGTTGCCGCAACGCAGCTTCCCCTCCCGCGACCGTTCTTGAATAGCGGCGACGACGTCCTCGTAGCGCTTGATCTTCTCCATCAGATTCTCTCCTCCACTCATAGCTCATCGCCAACAATCTGGTCGTAAAGCGCTTCTAACTCCTCGTCGGAATAAAAGTAGATGACCAGCCGTCCGCCCTTATCCTTTCGCTTTAGTCGCACCTTGGTGCCCAGTGACTCGCGGAAGCGGTTCTCCAGCGCTTCAACCTCCGGCGAGCGCTGGGGGGTGCGTTTCTGCTTCTCCTGCTGGCGGCCCAGAAGTTTACGGACCAGCGCCTCCGTCTGGCGCACGTTCAGGTTTCGTTTGAGCACCGTCTTGAGCGCTGCCGCCTGGGCCTCCGGCTGTTCCAGGCCCAGGATTGCCCGTGCGTGTCCCTCGCTGATTCTCTCTTCCAGCAAGGCCTCGCGCACGGGCCGGGCCGCCTTCAGAAGGCGCAGCGTGTTGGTGATCGCCGTGCGGCTTTTGCTCACCCGTTGCGCGATCTCCTTCTGCGTGAGGCCAAACTCGTCAGCGAGCTGCTCGTAGGCCATCGCCTCCTCCAGCGGGTTGAGGTCAGAGCGCTGGAGGTTCTCCACCAGGGCCAGCTCCAACATCTCGCTGGGGGCGACGTCTTTCACCAGCACTGGCACGGTGGATAGACCGGCTACCCGCGCCGCTCGCCAACGTCGTTCGCCAGCGATCAATTGGTAGCCATCGGGCGCCTCGGTGACTACGAGGGGCTGTATGATGCCATGCTCCTCGATCGAGGCCGCCAGCTCGAGCAGATCCTGTTCTCGAATCGGGGAACGCGGCTGGTGGGGGTTAGGCGCGATCGAGGCAAGAGCGACCTCCAACACACCACGAGACGTCTCGCCGTCCTCGGCGGGGATCAGTGACTCCAGCCCTCTACCCAAACCTCTCTTACGTGGCGACATGTTGCCCCTCGTGTTGATGCTGGGATGCTTCTTCGCTATCTACCAGCTCGCGGGCCAGCTCGGCGTAGGCCTGGGCGCCCGTCGAACTGGGGGCGTGGACCATCACCGGTACGCCGAAGCTGGGCGCTTCGCTCAGCCGCACGTTGCGCGGAATGATGGTCTCGAAGACACGATCGGGGAAGTACCGCTGTGCTTCCTCGACTACCTGTTGTGAGAGGTTCGTGCGCGCGTCGTACATCGTCATCACCAGCCCACGCAATTTCAGATCGGGGTTGAGGGACTGGCGCACCAAGCGGATCGTACGCGCCAGCTGAGAAAGCCCCTCCAATGCCAGATACTCACATTGGACCGGGATAATCACGCCGCTCTGGGCCGCTGTGAGGCCGTTCACCGTCAGAATGCCCAGGCTGGGGGGGCAATCGATCAATACGTAGTCGTAACCTGGTCCCAGATCCTCCAGGGCTTGGTGGAGGCGATACTCGCGGTCGGGCAGATCGACCATCTCGACGGTGGCTCCGGCCAGCTCTGGCGTGGAGGGGGCGATGTCCAGAAGCGCTTGCTCGGTTGGTTGCACGATGCGCTTGAGTGGTAGCTCCTGCACTAGCACGTCGTAGATGGAGGACGAGACTGCTCGCTTGTCGATGCCGAGAGAGGATGTGGCATTGGCCTGAGGGTCGATGTCGATCAGCAGGACCCGCGAGCCCCATTCGGCCAGATAGGCCCCCACGTTGATCGCGGTGGTCGTCTTACCGACGCCGCCTTTTTGGTTAGCCAGTGCGTAAATATGGGGCATAGGCTTTCTCTTCGGCGATTTGCTCGCAGCGAGCGATCTCTTCGTGTCTGGGGGGGCTTGCCAGCGGCCCCCAACGGGTCACTGAGCGCGAAGCAATGCAGTTGGCGAAGCGTGCAGCTTGCCAGGGATCTCCCCCGCGCTCCATTTTGACGAAGAAAGCAGCGGCGAAAATGTCACCGGCACCGGTCGGATTGGCCTCTTCTACGCGCGAGACGGGTATGTTATGCTTTTGACCGGCGGTGTAGACCGTGCAGCCTCTCTCCCCCTGAGTCAGGACCAGGAGATGTGTCTGTGAGGCGTAGCGCTCAACCATCGCCCGATCGCCGTCCACGTCTTCCTCGCTCACCACTACGGCGTCGGCTTGTGGGAGCATCTTTTCCACCGCCGCCTCCTCCTCGTGCGGATAGATGTGTCCGTCCTGATCCCAGTGGCGCAGCCAGCCCTGGAGTGTGAGGCCGAGAAAGGCGTCCGCGAAAGCCTCAATGAGTGACGGGTCGCACTCCCGGGCCACCGGGCCCAGATGGACGATGGTGGGATTCCAATCGACCGGCACTGCAGCCGGCGTCAGTGTTTCTGCGACGCTGTGCAGGAGCTGGCGTCGACCGCTGTCGGTGTAGCGGTTCTCGAAGATGGTTGTTTCGGCGGCGGGGACGCAGACGACCAGCGCCTCGTTCAACGTTGCCCGCAGATCGAGCTCGGGACGGGCGCTGGTGATGACGCCGACGCGGCATCCCAAAGCGTGCGCGGTTCGGGCAGCGTACAAAGCAGTCCCGCCGAGCCCCTTGAAAGTAGTCACGCGGGCGGGAGGCTTCGATCCGGCTTTAGCCCTGGAGTCAGCCCACCGTTTCCTCGAATCCAGGGCTTCAATGTCTTTCGTGATGTGACCAATGACAAGGTAGTCTAACGCGACCATAAAGATTGCTCGCCCCCGTCACGGTCTGTGCGCTCATCGCTTGGAGGTGATGGTGACGCGACGTCGATCGCCCTCGCCGATGCTCTCGGTGGTCACCCGGGAATCGTCGTACAGCGCGACATGGATCACCCGGCGCTCGTGGGGCGGCATAGGTTCCAGCACCACAGTGCGCTCGCTATCGACGGCCTGGTTCGCCATCCGATAGGCGAGGGCGCGTAGCTTTTCGGCTCGCTCCTCTTTGTACCCCTGCACGTCCACGACGAGGTGGACCCACGATCTCATCTCGCGCCCGACGATCAGCCGTATGATGCGCTGGAAAGCGTCGAGTGTCTCACCGTGGTGGCCGATCAGCGCGTCGGTGCCGGAGCCGCGCACGTCGATCTCCCACGGTGGCACCTTGCTGTCGTTGGGGCCGGGCTCGGCGCGCTCAACGTGGATCTGCGCGTTTTCCATATCCATAATCGCTAGTAGATCTTCCGTCACGCCATAGACCACCTCGCGTTCCACGGCATCGGAGACAGAAGGTTCGGGCTGGGAAGCTGGCTGGACCGGTTTTTCTGGTTTGTGGGGCGCGGGTTCGATCTCCTCGACCTCTTCTGGTCCGCTCGGCGCTGGCTCCGGCTCCGGTTCTGGCGGCTTCGTCTTCGTCGGTTCCGGCGGTTTCTTTGGCTTCTTGGGCTTCTTGGGCTCTGCTGGGGGTTCCGGCTCTTCCGGCATAGGGGACGGCTCTGACTTGGGCTCTTTGGAAACCGTGGTCGTCAGGCGCACGCGGGCCGCCCGGGCCCCGATGCCGAACATACCTTGCCGGCCCTCATCCAGCACTTCGATCTCGACGTCATCGCGCTCAACGCCAAGCTGTGCCAGGCCGGTGCTGATTGCCGATTCTACGTCTTTACCCGCTGTCTCTATCACTCGTTCTTTGTTTACCATCGACTGTTCTCCTCCGACAATCGCTCAACGCGAATCAATAATGAATCTATTGCCGAAAAAATCTTTCAGCTGAGGCCCCCGAGCGAACTGGGTTAGCTCCCTGCGAGGCTGGGGGCCGTTTCGGGGAGTGATCTATTGCTTGGGAGGCTTTCGCCGCTGCGGTTTTGGATCAGAAGGGCTTTCCTCTTGTGAGTTATTGATGAAGTAGTATTGCGCTATCCCCACCAGGTTGGAGATGATGAAGTAAAAGGAGAGCCCGGTTGCATATTGGAGGGCGATGAACCCGAACATCAAGGGCATCATAATCTGCATCTGTTGGGTCATCATCTCTGTCTGCGACTGTCCATCGCCGGAGCCTCCGGACATCGTGGGGCTCAACATCTTTTGCTGTAGCCAGGAGGTGACGAAGGCCAGCAACGGTAGCGCGTATGACCACCATTGGTCGGGGCTGGGCGGCTGGCCCAGGTCTACGCCCAGGAATGTGCTTTGCAACGGTACCAACCCTTCGATGCCCGGTAGCCATTTGTAGATATTTTGGGAGAATTGGAACAGCTGCAAAGGGGTGGATGGCACGCAGTAAGTGATGGCCCGATAGAGTCCGATCATAATCGGTAGCTGGATCAGGACTGGCAGGCACCCACCCGCTGGGTTTACCCCGGCCTCTCGCCAGAGTTTCATTTGCTCCTCGGCCAGTTTCTCCTGATTGTCGCTATATTTTTCGCGCAGTTTGTCGATCTCTGGTTGTAGCTCGCGCATCTTCTGTGCTGATCGTTGTTGGCCTAGCGTCAAGGGCAAGATGAGAAGTCGGATCAGAATCGTCAGCACGGCGATGGCGACGACCGTTTGGTGGCCCAGAAAGTTGTAAAAAAGAAGCAACAAGTTAGCTAAGGGATAGGCTATAAAATCAAACACTGGTGGTTTCTACTCCTGCTCTTCCTCTACCTGTGGATAGGCCCACAGCTCGCGACCATTGTCGATATGGAGCGCAATGATGCGATGTGGCCCATAGATAAGCGGTTTGTAAACTGTCGAACCGCTCACGACCGGGCTCGAAAGGACGCGCCCCTCACTCTCGTTTCGCCACATCAGAGAGCCGTTGGCGGCATCCAGCGTGTAGAGCGTGCCGTCTTCGGAGCCTATGAACAGACGACTTCCATCGTCGGACAACACTGCTCCGGCCCGCACTGGCGTCTCAAGGGCTTCTCGCCAGCGTTCCTCGCCACTTGTTGCAGCGAGAGCGTAGACGTTGCCATCCACGTCGACGGCGTAGATTGTGTCGTCGTCAATCGCGGGGCTACCCCAGAACCAGTTAGCACCTTGGATCTGCCATTCTTCTTCCCCGGTGGCCGCATCCAAGGCGTATAGGGTGTCGTCGAAGGCGCCGATGTAAAGCGTCCCGTCGAGCAAGGCCGGCGTTCCAGCGAAAGCGCCTTTAGTGGCGAAATCCCACTTTTTTTGTCCGTCGTCCAGCGTAAGGGCGTAGAAACGTCTATCCATTGAGCCCACGTAGACGGTGTCATCGGCAATGAGAGGGGTGGCCCATACGCTGTTACCGGTTTTGAAGGTCCATCTGAGCGTTCCGCTTTCGACGTCCAGCGCGTAGATGTTGCCATCATCATTGCCAATGACGAAGAGCCCGTCGCTCAAAACACCGCCCTCGACGTAGCGCCCCGAGGCATCCTCGAAACGCCAGACCTCTTCGCCAGTCTCTATATCCAACGCCCAAATAATATCATCTTGTTGGCTGATGATACCGCCCGAGGATAGCTGAGAAGCTCCAATCACCAGCCCTTCGCCCACGGTCGGCGTGACGTAAAACATGCCACGGTCGTCATCTTGTTGGTTGTTGGGGAATGTCCAGACCGGCTGGCCGTCCTCTGTATCCAGCGCGATGACCTGTTGCAAATCTGCAGCGTAGATCATCTCTCCTGCAATGGTCATACCGGTCCAGCTCGAGGCTCTGGCAGCGCCTCCAGCACAGCCACTGGTGACGAAAAGTAGCGCGGCCAACACCGTCAGTAAGGGGGGCCAGCGTCGCGTCCAAAGACGATTCAATTACGTATCCTCCTCCAAGTCAGGCACAGGGTCATAGCCACCCGGGTTAAACGGATGGCAGCGAGTAATTCGTTTGATGGCCAGCCCTATGCCACGTATAGCGCCGTGGCGGGCGATGGCCTCGTAACTATATTGAGAACAGGAAGGGGTAAAGCGACACGCCGGAGGGAGCAGACGCGACAGGGTTATCTGGTAGAGACGAATGACCCCCAGCAGAATGGCTTTCGGCCCTCTATAATCTTGTGTGGGGTCCTTGTCAGTTGCGTGGAGGCTACCGTTGAGGTTCAATCCCGTTTCGCCTGATCTTTTCCAGTTCAACATACTAGGCGCACAATCCAGCTCGATCCAGCAAGGTGGAGAGTGCTTCTTCAACTGCTGGTTCCTTTACCCCCACGATTTGAGGCCGCGCTATCAACACGATATCTTGTCCAGCAGCTTCAAACTGCGGATAAAGATGACGTGCTGCCTCACGCAGAAGGCGTTTAGCTCGATTACGTTCCACAGCATTTCCTACCTTTCGGCTGGCCGTGACGCCCACGCGGCTGAACTCGAGTTCACTGGGACGAGCGATGAGCACCAGCAACGGGTGAGCCCAAGAATGGCCCTCCTCGTACACCTGCTGGACATCGCCCGCCCGCCGTAGCCGAATTCGTCGCTCCATTCAATCTGGACGTACCGCACCCGATTTAGCGCGAGTGGCGCTCTCTGAGCTGACCGCTGCTTTACCCCTTTATCGGCATAAAGCAGCGGCAAGGGATTACTTCTCCTTCCAGTTCCACTTCTTCGCCTGGCGCTTACCGACAGCCAGTCGCTTTCGCCCTTTTTTGCGTCGACGCTTGATGATTTTGCGTCCGCTTTTGGTCGACTGACGTGCTCGAAAGCCGTGTTTTCGTTTGCGTTTCCGTTTCTTGGGTTGGTATGTTCGCTTAGGCATTTTCTCCTCCCCATACTCTCAACAGGCTCACGGCTACCCGGTAGCTAACAGATGTACTCCCACGCCCATAACTCGAACGGCGTGGGAGCCCGATCACACCCGGATAGACGCTCGCATAAATTCAACAGTCGGAATGTAAATTATACCTTAAGAGATAGAAGCGGTCAAATAAGGCCCCGTTTCTGGGTAAACGAAGCAGTTCCCAGGCACCCTAAGTCCAAGTAAGTATGGCTTGGGACTTCGTGTGGTGCTCGGCGTGGACGACAGTCCACGCCTCCAGCTGTGGGGGGGGCGATGCCTAACACGCTGACCAAATACGGGGCTGTCCGAAAACTCGTTTCTTCCACTTCACTTGGTCAACGGTTTAAGGTGGTGCAGGTCCAGCCGTGAGCAGGTCTGGTACAAAATTATTAGCGAGCCGTTTGCGGTTGACGCTGTAAATCGAGCGGGCTATAATCCCCGCAGCTCCACAAAACGTTTTCGCTTTGGTGCAGACTTGAGACTCAAACAGGAGGCATTGATGGAAAAAGAGATCATCGCCACCGATAAAGCCCCGGCTGCGGTTGGTCCCTATTCACAAGGCGTACGTCTGGGCAGCCTAGTCTTCAGCGCCGGGCAGTTGGGACTAATCCCTGGTACAAAGGATTTCGCTGGGCCAGATATCGAGAGCCAGACTCGTCAGGCGTTGGAAAACCTGAAAGGCGTGATCGAAGCCAGCGGATCTTGCCTGGAACACGTGGTCAAGGTCACCGTCTTTTTGCAGGATATGGACGAGTTTCCCCGTATGAACGCCGTTTATGCCGAGTTCTTCTCAGAGCGCCCGCCAGCGCGGTCGGCGGTGGAGGTCGCCGCGCTCCCGCTGGGAGGCCGGGTCGAGATTGAGGCTATCGTGGAGGCCTGCGATTGTCACGGCGACGAAAAGGATTGCGATTGCAGTTGTCACTGATCCAGACCACTGGTGTTGATACCCCGACGGAAAGGAAGCGTGGGGCGTGAGCTCCCGGTCACAAGGGGTTGAATATACCGATCCCTCCGATACCCCGCGGCTGTTTCGGCATATCGCTGATCATTATGATGCGCTGGGGCGATTGATGTCGCTAGGGCAAGATCGGCGTTGGCGTCAGGTCGCCGCCGAGGCGGCCCAGTTGCCGCCGGAGGGGCGAGTGCTCGATGTGGGCGTCGGCACCGGCGATATGGCGCTAGCCCTGTTAGAGCGCTGGCCCGATGCTAACATCGTCGGGCTTGACCCCACGACAGCGATGATGAGCCTGGGCCGGGAGAAACCGGGCGGCGAGATGATTCGATGGATGCAAGGCGACGGCACTCGTCTTCCATTCCCCGAGGAATACTTCGACATGGCGGTGAGCGCTTTCGTGATGCGGAACGTGCCCGATGTGCCAGCCTCCCTGACCGAGCAGCACCGCGTAGTCCGTCGAGGAGGGCGTGTGGTCTGCCTGGAGATGACCTGGCCCCGCATCCCCGTCTTCCGCACGCTATTCCGTTTCTACTTCGCCGACGTTATGCCGCGTATCACGGGGCTGCTGAGTGGGCAGCCGGCGGCCTATCGCTACCTGCCTCGCTCTGTACAGAGCTTCCAGACGCCAGAGGGGATGAAAGCGACTATGGAACAAGCCGGATGGCAAAACGTGCGCTACCAGATGTTGGTCCTGGGTAGCATTATGCTCCACGTCGGTCAGCGCTGAGATATGCCATCCAGACGATTGGTGGTCGGTATATCTGGGGCCAGCGGGGCCATCTACGGCGTGCGAATGGTGGAGCTTCTGGCCGAGCGGCCGGAAGTAGAGACGCATCTCGTCATCAGCGCGCCCGCCCGGCTCACCATCGCCTACGAGACCAGCTGGGCAGCGGAACAAGTCGAGGCCTTGGCCGATCACGCACACGCCCCCGACGATCTGGTCGCTGCCATCGCCAGTGGCTCCTTTGCTACCGCCGGTATGGTCATTGCCCCCTGCTCGATCAAGACGCTCTCAGCCGTGGCGAATTCCTACGCCGCCGACTTGATCAGCCGCGCCGCCGACGTCACGCTCAAGGAAGGCCGTCCCCTGGTGCTGCTCGTGCGTGAAACCCCGCTCCACCTGGGCCATCTGCGTCTGATGGCGCGCGCTGCTGAGATCGGCGCGGTCATCTTCCCGCCGATTCCAGCCCTTTACGGACAGCCTCAGTCCATCGCCGATCTGATCGACGCCACCGTCGGGCGAGTATTGGCGCGTCTGGGGATTGACAACCAGCTTTACACACGCTGGGGAGAAGCGGAGGCGGTGGACGCAGCGGCCTCGTCGGCCCCCAAGAGCGCATAAGCGCATAGCCTCGCTAACTGATATGAGCGGCCGAGAAGAGACAAATTCGGTCAACGATAAGGCCGCTACGCGTGGGCACCCCTCCTACGTCTGGCGAGCGGGGCAAGAGCGGCGCTTCCAGCTGGTGCGGCGCTGGGTCAAGCTGATTGACCGGCGCGTGCTGGACGTGGGTTGCGGCGTCGGAATGTACACCGATGCCTTTCAACGTGAGACGCCTCACGTCTACGGGGTAGAGATTGAACACGACCGGGCGCAAGAGGCGTTGGGGCGCGCCGCTGGCGTGGTGGAGGCGTTGGGAGAGCAGATCCCCTTCCCAAATAGAACCTTCGATGTCGTCTTCTCCCACGAGGTGCTGGAGCATGTCGCTGATGACCGGGCCTGCGTCGAGGAGATGGTGCGGGTGACGCGCCTCGGCGGGCGGATTGTGGTCTTCGTCCCCAATCGCCTCTATCCCTTCGAGACGCACGGCATATTCTGGCGAGGGGAGTACCACTTTGGCAACGCGCCGCTGGTCAACTGGCTCCCCGCGCAACTGCGGAACCGGTTGGCGCCACACGTACGGGCCTACACAGTGAGCGGCCTCCGGCAGCTCTTCGATGGCCTCGCTGTCCACGTCCTCCACCATACCCAGGTTTACCCCGGATACGATAACATCATCGCCCGTACAGGTGCTCTGGGCCGCCTGCTGCGCACCATCACCCATAGCCTGGAGCACACGCCGTTACGTCTCTTTGGCCTCTCACATCTTCTGATTGTGGAAAAGAAAGCCTGAGGGGTTACCCGAGGACAACGATGAGCCTGCTCAGCATATCGGGCTGGGGCTATGTCAGCTGTCCAGCACGAACTGCCGAATAGCTGTCGCCGCACCATCTTCCTTCAGCGGCGGGGCGACCCAATCGGCCACCGCTTTGACCGCCGCGCTCCCATTCTCCATCGCCACGCCAACGCCGGCCCACTCGATCATCGTCACGTCGTTGCCCTGATCGCCGACCGCCATCACTTGGCTTTGAGGAACATCGAGGTGATCGGCCAGCCGTCGCAGCGCTTCGCCTTTGGACACGCCCAGCGGATTTCCCTCGACGAACATCGCGTGGGAACGCACGATCTCCATCTGCCCCTCGAACCGCTCTCGCATCGCAGCCTCAATAACGTCGGCCTCGGATGGTTCGGCCACGAAGAGGAACTTGACCGGTTGGCGTTGCTCCAACACATCGGCCCAGTCGTCGACCCAGTGGAAGTTCTGCCCCAGCAGCTCGCGGTAGAAGTCCTCTGGATATCGGCGTTCGGCGGCGAAGAGGGCATCATCGGCATAGATGACGATGTGCCAGCCCCGCTCCATCTGCCAGGCCAGCGCCTCTCGCACCAGCGCGGGGTCCATCGTGGCCTGGTAGAGCGGTCCTTCGGCTGCCGGCGCCTGGATCAATCCACCCTGATAACAAATTAGCGGGGCGGTGATGTTCAACCGGCGGGCGAAAGGGACCGTGGATTCGAACATCCTGCCCGTGGCCAGCGTGACAGTGACACCGTGTGCTTGCGCCTCGGCGACGGCCTGGCACACGTTGTCGGAGATCGTGAATTGATCACCGATCAGCGTGCCGTCCAGATCAAGCGCTACCAGCTGGATCACGTCTCCACCTCCAGCACTCGATCGCGGCCGGCTAAGTCGGGATGGATGTCTATCTCGGCCTGGGGGAAGTAGGTGTGAGCCAGTTGCCTCGCTGCTTGACCCTGCTGGGCGCCGATCTCGATCAACAAGCTGCCGTTGGACTTCAACGTTCCCTGCGCTTCCAGCAACAGCTGCCGGATGATGGATAGTCCATCAGGGCCGCCGTCGAGCGCCAGGCGTGGTTCGTGATGGAGCACCGAATCCGGCAGCGTCGACCACTCGTTGGCAGAGACATAAGGGGGATTCGAGACGATCAGATCGACCGAGCTGGGGCGCGGCGTGAGCACATCGCCCACGATCAGCCGCACGCGATCCTCGACTCCATACTGCTCCGCGTTGCGGCGCGCGACGGCAAGCGCTGCGGAGGAAATATCGATGGCGTAGATGCTGGCAGTGGGCAGATTGGCTGCCAGAGCGATGGCGATGCAACCAGAGCCAGTGCCCACGTCGATGATGGATGCCGGTTCGCGCTCCAGGGCCATCTCTACCAACGTCTCCGTCTCCGGACGCGGGATCATCACCTCCGGCGTGACCTCGAAGTCCATACCGTAGAATTCACATGTCCCGGTCAGATAAGGCAAAGGGTAGTTTGAGGCTCGACGGGCCACGAGATCGCGATACTGTGCCACCTGATCGGGATAAAGATCCCGTTCGGGGTGGGCCAAAAGCGTGGATCGGGCCGTGTCTAGAACGTGTGTCAGAAGCACTTCGGCCTCAAGGCGAGGTGTTTTCGTGATGGGACGGAGACGCGCAGCGGCCGGCCGCAAAGCCTGCCTGACCGTGCTTTTGGTCGGCCTGTGATCAAGCACTGAGGTTTGTGGAGGGCGATCCTCGTCGTTATCCACTTTGAGCAACGTCGTTCGTTCTTGGGAATGTTCAGACCAAATCATTGGGCCAGTTGGAGATAGCGCGGGTATCAGTCGGCTTCACTCAGGGCCTCCAGCTGCTCTGCTTGTTCTTGTGCTTGCAAGTCCTCAATAAATTCTTCCAGGTCGCCGTCCAGGACTTCTGACAGCTGGTGGACGCTGGTGCCGGTGCGGTGGTCGGTCACTCGATTCTGAGGGAAGTTATAGGTGCGAATCTTCTCACTGCGGTCGCCGCTGCCGACCTGAGATCTACGGGCTTCAGCTCGCTCTCGCTCCCGTTTCCTACGTTCCTGTTCATACAGTCGCGCCCGGAGGATGGAGAGGGCCCGTTCCTTGTTCTGGGATTGCGAGCGCTCCGATTCGCACGCCACGACGATGCCCGTGGGGTGGTGGGTGAGGCGAATGGCAGTGGCGTTCTTCTGCATGTGCTGACCGCCGGGCCCGGAGGCCCCGTAGGCCTCGAATTCCAGATCGCTGGGGTTGATATCTACTTCTACCGCGTCCATCTCTGGGAGAACAGCCACAGTCGCGGTGGAGGTATGGATACGTCCAGACGATTCGGTCACCGGCACGCGCTGGACGCGATGAACGCCACTTTCGAACTTAAGATGAGAGAAGGCTCCGCGTCCTTTCACGCCGAAGATTACCTCCTTGTAGCCCCCGATGCCCGTGGGATGCTCGCTCAGCAGCTCCGTCTTCCAGCCCTGCTCCTCCGCATAGTGCGTGTACATACGGTAGAGATCGGCCGCAAAGAGCCCCGCCTCGTCGCCGCCGGCCCCAGCTCGGATCTCAATAATCACGTCCTTGGAATCGCGGGGGTCCTTCGGCAACAACAGGTGCTTCAGTTTCTCCTCCAGGCTCTCTTGCTGCTCTTCCAGCTGGACGACCTCCATTTCGACCAGCTCGCGGAAATCAGGCTCGACGTCCTCATTGAGTAGCGCTTCCGTGTCTTCTAACTCCTGGGATACGTCCTTATATGTCCGGTACGTTGAGACGATATCCTCCAGGTCAGATCGTTCTTTGGCATACTCTGCCACGCGCTCATAGTCCTGCGCGATCTCAGGATCGGCCATCAGACGGGTCAGCTCTTCGTATCGCTCTTCGACTTGTTCTAGCTTTTCCAGCATAGCTCCTATCCTAAACAAAGGCGGCCCCCTATGGGGCCGCTTGCATACCGGAGGATATTATAGCGAAAGGGATGGCGACGTCAAGAAAAAAGCCAGCCAGACTTCTACCGACCGGTCTTCAGACGTCGGATGCACTTTGCCCTCCCCCCGCCAAGACGTGCGACGGTCACCTTTCCGGGCGCTCCTCCAGCGTCGCCGTCACCACCTGCTCCTCACCGTCCCGGATGATGGTCACCTCAATGGTATCCCCCACGCGCTTCTGGGTCTCCAGGTAGACGGTGAGGTCTTGAAAATCCGCCACCGGTTCGCCGTCGAGGGCGGTGATGATATCGCCCCCCACAGGGACGCGATAGTTGCCAAACCGTACTATTTTATCGCCGCCCCGCAATCCGGCCTCGGCGGCAGGGCCTTCACTCATCACTTCTACGACCAGCACGCCGCGCTCCACCGGCACCTCCATCCCGGCCTCCCGGAATGCCTCCACTCGCTCAGCCGATAATGAGAGAGACTGGATACCAAGCCAGGGATGAGGATAATACCCCTGCTCAATCAGCTGGGGCACCACGCGCCGTATGGTGTTAGACGGCACTGCGAAGCCAATGCCCGCGTTGGCTTGGCTGGGGCTGACGATCTTGGAGTTAACCCCGATGACGTTCCCCGATAGATCCAGCAGGGGCCCGCCGGAGTTGCCGGGGTTGATAGCCGCATCGGTCTGGATCACCTCGCCGATGAATCGCCCATCAGGCCCTTCGATCACCCGTCCCAGCGAGCTGACCACGCCAACCGTCAGAGTCCGTTCCAGCCCAAAGGGGTTGCCGATGGCGACCACGAACTGCCCCACGCGCAAGCCGTCCGAATCGCCCACCGGGATCGGCGGGGGTATCGTCTCGGCATCAATCTTGATGACCGCCAGGTCATTGGCCGGGTCCTGGCCGACGATTTCGGCCGGGTAACTTTCGCCGTCGGCCAGCGTAACCGACAATTCTTCGGCGTCTTCCACCACGTGATAGTTGGTGATGATGTGACCGTCCTGGTCGTAGACGAAGCCGGAGCCAGCTCCCTCCTGCGGCACCGGGTTGAAGAAAAAGTCGTAGGCATATGTGACGCTGGTAATGTTGACCACGGCTGAACTGACCTCATCGTAGACGGCCTCGACCTGGGCCTCCAGGACATTGGCCGGCTCGGCCGGCACTGGCGTGGGGCCCGTCCGAGGCGAGCCAGCCGTCGGCGTCGGCGGCGGAGAGGGCGTCGGTGTGGCGTGCAACAGATCGGACGAGAGCTGGCAGCTCAACATCGTCACCAACACCAGGACTGCCGTGATCACGCCGATCAATCGTCTTCTGCTCGATCTGTCTTCTTCTCGCCTCATATCCATCTTCTCTCCTGGTCTCAGCCGACGTCGTTGTTCATCCTGCGTGCAGCCGGCTAACGTGAAGCGCGCAAGCGCGCCAGTTCGGTTTGCAGGGCTACGATCTTGCGGCGCATCCGCAGGATGATCTCCGCCCCGGCCATATTGACGCCTAGCGTTTTCAGGCGGCGGATGCGACGCAGTTCGCACAGATCATCCTCGTTTAACGTCTCTTCCACCAACCCCACCTCGACGCAGTAGCGCACAACCTTCGCTTCCACGCCAGCCCGCCGGGCAACTTGCTTGATTTGCCTCGAACGTAGCTCTTTCCGCTCATCCATGCGCAGTCGCTCCTCCCTACGCTTTCCTATGCGATGCTCCGTAGATCCTCGAACAGCTCCCGCTGGCGAGGGGTGAGGTCCGTGGGAAGGGTTACGTCGATCTCGGCGTACAGATCGCCGTGCTGGTCCGGATGGCGCAGACAGGGCATCCCCTTACCGCGCAGACGGAAGACCTGTCCGTTTTGTGTGCCGGGGGGAATGTTCAGCATAACGGAACCGTTGATCGTAGGCACGTGTACTTCTCCGCCCAGCACAGCTGTGTACAGGTCCACCGGCACCGTCACGCGCAGATCATCGCCCTCCCGCTCGAAGCGATCGTCAGGGCGCACTTTGACACGTAGATACAGGTCGCCCGGTTCGCCACCGGCTGCGCCGTTCCCCCCCTCGCCGCTGATGCGCACGCGAGTGCCCGTACGCGCGCCTGGGGGAATCTCTACTTCCAGCCGACGGCCGTTTCTCTGGATCATGCGCGTGGTGCCTTGATAGGCCTCTCGCAGGCTGATCTCGACCTCCTGCTCGTAGTCTCGGCCCCGTCGTGGGCGTGTCTGGTACTGGAACCCACTCGGTCCGGCGGCGCCTTGTGCGCCGCTCCGCGCGCCGCCTCTGGCTGCAGCATCGACGCCCATGCCACCGAAAATCTGGCTGAAGAAGTCCGAGAAGGGGCTCCCGCCGCCGAATAGATCCTCCAGATCCTCCGGCGTACCGTGACGGACGTGGACGCGTTGAGGCCCGCTGCCGGGTGAGGCAGTCGTCCATTGGCCCCAATTGAACCCGCCCGGACGGCCACCGGCCTGCTGATAGCGGCGCCAGTCGGACCCAAGCCGGTCGTATTTGCTGCGCTTCTGAGGATCGGAGAGCACCTCGTAGGCTTCGTTAATCTCCTTGAAGCGCTCTTCGGCCTCGCCATCGCCCGGATTGACGTCCGGATGGTGTTTGCGTGCCAACCTGCGAAAGGCGCGCCGAATTTCATCCTGGCTGGCGTCCTTGCTCACTCCCAAGACGTCGTAATAGTCCTTATACTCCATACTTTGTCCTTCGCATTACTTGATCGCCGAAAGGCGCTGACATCCTACCGAATCTCGACCGCTCAAGCAGCGACGACGACCCGGGCCGGGCGCAGCAGCTTGCCGTCCATACGATAGCCCGGCTGCACTACCTCAATGATGGTGTTAGGCTCGGTATCGACGGCCTCGTGCGAGACGGTGCTCACTGCTTCGTGCCAGAAGGGATCGAATTTTTGCCCTTTGGCCTTGATCGGTTTGACGCCTTCATGCTTGAGCAGCTGATGCAACGACCGCTGTGTCACCTCGACGCCTTCACGTAGATTATCGAAGTCGGAGTTTTCAGCGTTCAGCGCTCGCTCCAGGTTATCCATCACTTGCAAGAAATCACGCAGCAGGCGCCCGCGATCGGCCTCCACGCGCTCCTCGGCCAGACGACGCTGGCGTTTGCGGAAGTTCTCTTGTTCGGCCTGGAGCCGCATCGCCCGATCTCGCCACTCTTGTAGATGTTTCTCCTGCTCTCCCTTCTCACCGTTTTCCTCTTCCCCCTTGTTCATTTCGGGGGAAGACGGCTGTGGCGTTGATGGTGAGGCTCCATCCATCTCTACGGGCTCGCATTCTACGACCGGCGGTTCAGCTTCAGCGATTATCTCTTCTTCCATTCCTTCCGGATCAGAAACAGCTGCCTTTCCGCGCACTTTAATCGGTATTTTCACTCGTTTGTTCATCATGGCTCTTGGGTGAGAAGCCTCCCGAAGGCGTTACGCCTTCGGAAGGCTTATATCTAAGAGTGGGCTTATACCTCGTGGAATTCGCCTTCGACGACGTCCTCATCTTCGCCTTCCGCGCTCGGCCCGGCGGGTCCGGCTTGAGGTCCTTGCGGACCCATTCCCGCCCCTGGCCCGGCCGCTCCGGCCTGCGGACCGCCAGCAGCGGCCTGCTGCTTGGCGTACATCGCCTGCCCGATGGCCTGGCTGGCCTGCTTCAGCTGCTCGATCAGGCTGCGGATGCGGGAGGCATCATCGCTCTCCTTGGCTTGCTTGAGGTCCTCGATGACCTCCTCGACGCGGTTACGATCGGACGCAGATACATCATCGCCCAGCTCACGCAGCGTCTTCTCCATCTGGTAGATCAGCTGGTCGGCCTCGTTACGGGCCTGGATCAGCTCCTTGCGGCGCTCGTCCTCGGCCTGGTGGCGCTTCGCCTCCTTGACCATACGCTCTACATCGTCCTCGTCCAGGTTAGTGGTGGCCTCGATGGTGACCTTCTGCTCCTTGCCGGTCGCCTTGTCCTCGGCCGAAACGTTCAGGATGCCGTCGGCATCGATATCGAACGTCACCTTGATCTGCGGCACGCCGCGCGGCGCGGGCGGGATGCCCTCCAGGTTGAACCGCCCAAGGCTCATATTGTCGGCCGCCATCGGGCGCTCGCCCTGCAAGACGTGGATGGTCACCGCGGTCTGTCCATCCTCAGCGGTGGAGAAAGTCTCGCTCTTGCGCACAGGGATGGTGGTGTTGCGCTCAATGATCGGCGTCATCACGCCACCGAGCGTCTCCACGCCGAGCGTGAGCGGCGTCACATCGAGCAAGAGTACGTCATCCACCTCGCCGCCCAGCACACCGGCCTGGATCGCCGCGCCGACGGAAACGACCTCGTCGGGGTTGACGCCCTTGTGCGGATCCTTGCCGCCAGTCAGGTCACGGGCCAGATCCTGAATCATCGGCATGCGGGTAGCGCCGCCGACTAGGATCACCTCATCCAGCTCGCCCGCGCCCAGATCGGCGTCCTCCAGGGCCTGCTCGAAGGGCTCGCGGCAACGCTGCACCAGGTCCTCGGTCAACTGCTCCAGTTTGGCTCGCGTCAACTTCATCTGAAGATGCTTGGGACCAGAGGCGTCGGCGGTGATGAACGGCAGGTTGATCTCCGTCTCCAGCACGGTGGAAAGCTCGATCTTGGCCTGCTCTGCGGCTTCCTTCAGGCGCTGGAGCGCCTGCCGATCCTCGCGCAGGTCAATGCCCTGTTCCTTCTTGAATTGATCGGCGACGTAATCCGTGATGCGCTGGTCCCAATCGTCACCGCCCAGGAACGTATCGCCGCTGGTGGAGCGAACCTCGACCACACCCTCGCCGACGTCCAGGATAGAGACGTCAAACGTGCCGCCACCCAGGTCGAAGACGAGAATCGTCTCATCCTTTTCCTTATCCATACCGTAGGCCAAGCTGGCGGCCGTCGGCTCGTTAATGATGCGCTTGACGTCCAGTCCGGCGATCTTACCGGCGTCCTTGGTCGCTTGGCGCTGGCTGTCGTTGAAGTAGGCCGGCACGGTGATGACGGCTTCTTTGACCTCCTCGCCCAGATAGGCCTCGGCGTCTTTCTTCAGCTTCTGCAGGATCATAGCCGAGATCTCCTGGGGAGTGTAGTCCTTGTCCTTCCGGGGGATGTAGACTCGCGCGTCGTTCGATTCCCCGCGTACGATCTCGTAAGGCAGCACCTCGCGCGCCTTCTCAACCTCTGGATCGTCGTAGCGGCGGCCCATCAGACGCTTGATCGAGAAAATGGTGTTATCGGAGTTGACGATGGCCTGTCGTTTGGCGACCTGGCCCACAAGCCGCTCGCCATCTTCAGAAAAAGCGACAATCGAGGGACAGAGACGTCCACCCTCGGCAGTCGGTATAACCGTCGGTTCGCCACCTTCCATCACGGAAGCGACCGAGTTTGTCGTGCCTAGATCAATGCCAATAATTTTACCCATCTGATTCCTCCTATCCGTTTCTCTAACTACAATTTCAATTGCAATCTGCTCTACTGTCAACTAACGCGACAGACGTAGATATCGTCGTGTCTCATGCCTCACTCAACTGGACACAGTATACAGTGCGTATATCAGAAAAACATAAGAGTGGCATTAGTACGACATTAGAGCACGTTTGGGCTTCGACGGCTCTTTGGGTTTTCGTGTGGTCGGGAGATTGAAGTGCCCCACGGGGGTAGGCGAGACCTTGACGCTGGAGTTAATATCCCACACTCCAGGAGCACGGTCACCGTCAAGGCCACGCAGCGCGATGGGCGGGTGCTTCTGGTGGTGGCGGATACTGGGCTGGGCATTCCCGAAGATGAGACCAAGCTCTCTTTCATCCTTTCGAGACGACCAGCGTGAAAAGCACCGGCGGCGAAGAGAGCACGGGGCTAGGCCTGGTGATCGTCAAGAAGATCGTTGAAGACCACCAGGAGGGGAATCTGGGGGGAAAGTAAAGTGAGCGAAGGACGACTTTCTACATCTCATTGCCGCTGGAACCGGAGCGGGGGTGATACCTCACGCCATCCCCACCCTTCACGGTCACACCGTATCGTCGCAAGAGCGCAGCCGCGACGCCCTGACCAGGCACCAGACGATCGCTGTGGGTGCCGTCGTAGATGTGCGAGCTGCCGCACGAGGGGCTACGCTGCTTGAGAATGGCCATCTGTATGCTGTACCTCTGCGTCGTTGCGAGCGCTATGTGGGCTCCCTCCACGTAGGCTGCGGTCATATCTACTCCGTCGATCGTCACCACGCGGGCGCGTCCATCCAGGACGTCACCGCCGTCACCGCCGACGATTTCGGCCGGTGGACGAGGCGTCGACAATCCACCGGCTACCTCGGGGCAGATCGGTAGGATACGCCCTTGGGCTGCTGGATCCAGCAGGCGCTGGCAAAGGTTAGCGCTGCCATTGTAGGCCGTCGGAATGCCCAACAAGCAGGCGCTGACCAAAATAGGCCCCTCTGGCTCGCTCAGCGAGCAGCTCACCGTCAGAGCTCGCGCCAATCTGGCACCTGGTCCCGATGGCGCCAGCGCCACCATAGACCAGCCGGATAGCCGATCATCTTGGCTACATCGCCCGTGACCCGGATCACGGGTACCCACAGCGCCGCCTTTAGCTTTTGCGCAGAAGGAAGAGCATCCCAGAGACCCGTCAGACGCCGCCAGGGCACCCAGAGCATACCGGGAATGGCGATCAGATAGAGCGCCCACCACCCGGGGTGCCTCAACAGGCCGGCGAGGGCGATCAGCGGGGTGGCGATCAGGTACGTCAGGTAGCGGATGGCATGACGCTTGCGCCATAGATCGGCCTTGCCGTCACCGCGGGCGTAGCGATAATACTGGACGAAGAATGCCCGCAGGCTGGGCCGGGGGCGGAAATAGGCCAACGCTTCCGGCGCGAAGGCGAAGGGGCCGCAACAATCGCGCAGGCGGAAATCGAAGATCAGATCCTCGCAATAATCGAGCCACTCAGGATAGCCGCCGACGGCCACCCAGGCGGCCTTCCGGAAAGCGACGGAGCGACTAGAGGGCAGGAAGTGCTCCGGGCGAATATCGCGCATCTCGGGGAGCACGGTGGCCCCCATGGCGACCTCAAAGACGGTATGCGGATCGGGCCGGAAGAAGCCGGCCACCACTTGCGCCTGGTCATTTTCCAGCGGAGTCACGAGAGCGTCCAGCCAGTTGGAGCTTAGGCGCACACCGGCGTCAGTCACTGCGATCAGCTCGCCTTTGGCAGCCGCGATGGCTGCGTTGCGACCCTGTGAGATGTTGGCCCCGGGTCGGCTGATGAGACGCAACGGGAAGCGATCCTCGGCCTCCAGCAACGCTAGCGTGCCGTCAGTAGAGCCGCCGTCACAGATGACCACCTCGTCCGGCTGGCGGATCTGGGCGGATAAGCTGTCCAGCAAGCGGGGTAAGCTTCGCGCTTCGTTCAACACCGTGGCGACGACCGAGATACCCATCAAGCAGATTATACCTGACGAACCGCGCACTGCCAATCGTTTCCTCTCTCGCCTCAAGAAATTAGCTTGACATCTGAAGCGTCACATGGTAAAGTTTTATTGCAGGAAGCGGTAAGTGTTGTGGTGGTGAAGCTACCTGGGCTTGGCATCACCTGGGTAGTTTTGTAGCTGCCCTCTTAGCCGCTCCAGCCCATAAAACCATTTTAGTTAAAGGAGTATGTTTCTGATGGCAGAAAAAGAAACGGGAACCGTCAAGTGGTTCAGCAATGATAAAGGCTATGGCTTTATCTCGCGCGAAGGGGGGGACGATGTCTTCGTCCATTACTCCGCGATCGAAGGTTCGGGCTTCCGGACGTTGAACGAAGGTCAGCGCGTCGAGTTCAACGTGGAGGAGGGCCCCAAGGGCTTGCGAGCGACCAACGTCGTCGCATTGGGACAGAGCTTCGACTTCTAGCGAAGGGGCAGTAGACCGTTTCGCTGCATAGCGCCATGATTGACGTGGCGTAAGTAAGTCGTGAGCGACAATCGGGCCGTGCATCCCAACGCAGCTCGGGATGCACGGCCCGTCGCTTGTTAAGAGAACCTAGATCGGAGGCAAACCGATGAGTGACTCCTGTGACCAAGTGATCCTGATCACCGGCGCGTCCTCCGGGATTGGCAAAGCGTGCGCCCAGCATCTGGCCCGGCAAGGCTATCAGGTATTCGGGACAAGCCGACGCGCACCCTTCCCGCCAGAGATATCCACACCCGGCTCCGTCGCGATGCTCCAGATGGACGTCAATCACGATGAATCAGTCCGGCGTGGCGTGGACTTCATCCTGCAAGAAGCGGGAGTTCTGGACGTGGTGGTGAACAACGCCGGATATGGGATCGCCGGGGCGGTGGAGGATACGACCGTGGAGGAGGCCAAGGCCTTGTTCGAGACGAATTTCTTCGGCGTGCTACGGGTCTGTAGGGCCGTGCTGCCGGCGATGCGAGCCCGGAGGAGCGGGCTCATCGTGAATGTCAGCTCGATCGGCGGGTTGATTGCCCTGCCCTTCCAGGCATTCTATAGCGCCACTAAGTTCGCCGTGGAGGGGATGACCGATGCGATGCGGATGGAGGTTCGTCCGTTCGGCATCGACGTGGTGCTGCTCGAACCGGGCGATATCAGCACCCCCTTCGTCGACAACCGCCACCGGGTTGCCGGCGCCCGAGGCTCCGTTTACGAGGAGAGCTGCGAGCGAATGATGACCATCATCGAAGAGGACGAACGCAACGGCGTCCCGCCAGAGCGCGTAGCCCGGCTACTGGAGCGCATCATCGAGCATCCCTCGCCCAAGATCCGCTATCGCGTCGGTTCCTTCGATCAGAAGTTGGCCGCCGCGCTCAAGGATATCGTGCCCGACCGGCTCTTCGAGCAGATCCTGATACGGAATTACGACCTGCTCTAAGTGGGTCCACGGCGTTGCTATCACATTACCCCACTATTTTGAAAAAGCCCCCAATCAGACGGGGGTGTATCACCTCAGATGGCGGCGTGTTCGTAGTAGGCGATTTATCGCCGTAGAAGCGCGCTGAAGCGCGCACTACAAACAACGCCCAGGAAGTGCTCTGTCCGGTCTCCCGACCGCACCAGCAGCGGCTCGATTTCGCAAGGATCTTTTTTGGAGTTATCAGACCACCCAGCTCTCCTCACACGCGCCGCTCTTAACCCTCATCGAGCGCCCCGCGCACCGTCCACAGCAGCGACTCAGCCCGCAAGTCGGCCAGCGTGTAGCACGGCGCCTCCAGATGATCGGCCAACGTCTGCGCTAGCCCCTGATCGAAGGCCTCGTTCTCCATATTGATCACCAGCGAACGGATGTCGGCCTGTGGGAAGAGCTCCGCCATGCGATAAGCCTCTTCCTGCGGCGGGCGGTTTGTCATTGAGACATTGCCCGCTCCGTCGGTGAGCAGCACCATCAGCGGCTTGAGATCGGGATGTTGACGGATCTCGCGGGTGATGAGCTCGTACGAGGTTTTTAGTCCAGCGGAAAGCGGCGTCTTCCCGCCGATGGGGATATCGTTCAGCGTCCGCTTGGCCAGCGCGACGCTATTGGTGGGCGGCAGCACCACGAGCGCATCGTTCTTCTGAAAGACAACCAGCCCCACCCGGTCGCGCCGCTGGTAGGCGTCGGTCAGCAGCGAGACGACGGCGCCTTTCGTGGCCTCCATTCGCTCCGCCACGGCCATCGACCAGGAGGCATCGACGACGAAGAGGATCAGATTGGCCGCGCGGCTCACGCGCACCTTGCGGCGAAAGTCGGCGGGGTACAGCACCAGGGCCGGGCCGCCATCTTCCTGGCGTGTTTTCTGGTGGGGCGCGGCGGCGCGGAGCGTGGCGTCGAAGGCCAAGTCGCTGGCATCGTCCGGCGAGGGGCGCGATTGGACGTAGCGCCCGCGTTTGCGATCGGTGCGAGTCTCGCTGCGGCGCCCGCCGGTGGAGCGGGTCAGGCGGTCGAGGGGCGTCTCCAGGTGACGAGGATCGAAGGGCTCGCCGAAGGCAGTCTGCTCGCCGCCTTCCCACCAACGCCCCGACGACGGCCACTGGGGGATGATCTGCTGGGCTGGACTTTGCATCGGCCGCTCGGGTTCGGCCGAGGGCTCCTGCTCGGCGTCATCGGCCGCTATGCTTTTTTTTTACCGGCGACCTCGACCGGCTCACTGTTCTCTGCCTCGTGCGGCTCGCTACGCTGGGCCTGGGCGCGGACTTCGTTCAGCCGCTCAGAGAGATCATCTAGCGTGACCTCCGTCTCCTCCAGCGGGTGGCGCTTCAGCCGGTGCGGCAACGCCAGTTCAGCCGCCAGCAGGATATCGGTATCGGTCAGGTGCCGACGCCCATCGAACGCTGCGTGCGTCCGAGCGGCCTTGAGCACCACCAAATCGGCGCGATGCCCATCGACGCCCAGATCGGCCATCATCGTCGCGATGGTAGCCAGATCCGAGCGTGTGTGCTGCATCTCAGGTAGCAGCTGCCGGGCCCGCGCGATCTCACGGGAGAGTTCCTGCTCGCGCCCGGCCCAGGCCGCGCGAAAGGCCTGTGGGTCCGCATCAAAGGCCAGGTTCCGCTCCATAATCAGCATTCGCGCGTCGGGATCGCGAATACCCCGAATGTCGACGCAGAGCGCGAAGCGGTCGAGCAGCTGCGGGCGCAGATCGCCCTCCTCCGGGTTCATCGTGC
Organism: uncultured Anaerolineales bacterium; assembly: GCA_964474655.1. Classification (GTDB taxonomy): domain Bacteria; phylum Chloroflexota; class Anaerolineae; order B4-G1; family B4-G1; genus CAYYTU01. The sequence goes on along the minus strand of CAYYTU010000004.1, from coordinate 29,854 downwards.
CGATGAGGATGAAGCGGGCCGGATGGCTGAAGGAGATGCCCTCGCGCTCCACCACGTTGACGCCCATCGCGGCCGCGTCGAGCAGCAGATCGACGACGTGATCGTCCAGCAGGTTGACCTCGTCCACGTAGAGCACGCCGCGATTGGCGGCGGCGAGCACGCCCGGCTCGAAGTGTCGCTCGCCCTCCTGGATGGCCCGCTCGATATCCAGCGTGCCCACGACCCGGTCCTCGGTCGCGCTGACGGGGAGATCCACGAATTGGGTGCGGCGGCGAGCGCGTGGTAACGGGTTCTCACCCTGGCTGCGATCCTGACATTCGGTGCACCAGGTGGAAGGGCGATCGGGGTCGCAACCGAAGGAGCAATCGGCGACCACTTCGATTTCTGGCAATAGGGCCGCCAGCGCCCGGGCCGCGGTGGATTTAGCCGTGCCGCGCTCGCCGCGGATCAGCACGCCGCCGATTTTGGGGTGGATCGCGTTCAGGATCAGGGCGCGTTTCATACGCGCCTGGTTCACAATCGCCGTAAACGGGAAGACCGATGTTATGGTCTGATCAGTCATCGAGATGGTTCACCTTGCCTCGCATATCGAGGGCTGGTTCTTTCCACCTAATGCGACGAGCGGGCTCCACATGTGGCGCAGGATGCCGACGGCGAGCAGGAGGCGCAAGAATTGTCGCCGATCACAACGCCCTCGCTGCCGATGGCGGAGAAGAGCGAGACGGCCCGCTGCGTCTCCTCGCTGCCGCAGTGGGGACAGGCAATCGGGGCATCGGCCTCGGACATATCCCGCAGGGCGTCGAACTTCGTCTCACAATCGGAACATTTGTATTCGTAAAGCGGCATCATATCCTCCTGATGATTCGCTAGATCAGACCCAGAGCGTCGCCTACTTGTTTGAACGTCGCCAACACACGCTCCAGATGTTCGTCGGTGTGGGTGGCCATGTAGCTGGTGCGCAGCAGCGACATCTCCGGGGGCACCGCCGGGGAGATGACAGGGTTAGTGTAGAGTCCGGCCTCGTAGAGTGTTTTCCACGTCATAAAGGTAAGGTCGTTGTCGCCGATGATGATGGGAATGATAGGGGTCTGGCTGTTGCCGACGTTGAAGCCCATCCGGCGGTACTCGGTGCGCATGTACTCGGCGATGTCGTTGACCCGCTCGATGCGCTCTGGCTCCTCTTGCATCACCTCCAGCGCTGCCAGGGCCGCCGCGGTGTTGGAGGGCGACATGCTGGCGCTGAAGATCAGGGAACGAGCGTGGTGCTGGACGTAATGAACCACGTCGTCGGCGCCGGCGATGAATCCGCCCAGGCTGGCGAAGGACTTGCTGAAGGTACCCATAATCAGGTCCACCTCGTTGACGAGGCCAAAGTGGGCGGCCGTGCCCCGTCCGCCCCCCACAACGCCCACAGCGTGGGCATCGTCCACCATCAGACGGGCGTCGTACTTCTGGCATAGTGATACGATCTCCGGCAGGGGGGCAAGGTCGCCGCCCATGCTGAAGACGCCATCCACGACGACCAGCTTGCCCACGTCGTCATCCAGGTGGGCCAGCACACGCTCCAGGTGGTCCATATCGTTGTGATTGAAACGTCGTACGGTCCCGTAGGACATCTTGCAGCCGTCTACGATACTGGCGTGGTCGTCCTTGTCTGTGATCACGACATCGTGCCGGCCCACCAGGGACGAGATGGTGCCTACGTTAGTCTGGTAGCCGGTGGGGAAGACCAGCGCCGCTTCTGTGCCCATAAAATCTGCCAGATTGCGCTCCAGCTCCAGGTGGAACTCCAGCGTGCCGTTGAGGAACCGCGACCCGGTACAGCTGGTGCCGTATTCTTCGGTGGCTTTGATCGCAGCTTGCCGAACTTTGGGGTGAGTGGTCAGCCCCAGGTAGTTGTTGGAGCCGATCATAATCAGGCGATGATCGCCCACGGTAACTTCTGTGCCCTCACTATCGGTCAAGGGGATGAAATATGGGTAGATGCCCGTCTCTTGTGCCTCTCGCGCCTCGGTAAAGGCCCGACACTTCTCGAACAGATCCATCAACATAACCTCCTTAGTACCATCTCATAATGCTACAACGAGGTTTCAACAAAGTTGACTCTCAATACTGGACTTTGGATAAAACTTAGATCTCTGCTGAGAACCTTCCCGAAAGTTGAAACGAACAGTCTAAAAAGTTTTCGGCTAGCTTCACCACTTCTGAAAGCTTTCGGGAAGGTCTTGCGAGCTTTGTCCAAAGTCCAATCGATAGTCATCCTGATCCATTCGGCTGAGCTCACGCCGAAGCCTGTCGAAGGATGACGACTTGGCGAAAATCGCACCCTTCGAGAGGCTCGTCAAAGCCTCGTTGTAGTCATAAGTTGCATGATCTATGCAAGGCGATATTATACGCCAAGATGTCTACGCGGTAAAGTCAATCTGATTGGGGGCAAACGGAGCAGTTCCAAAGCACCGACAGGTTTACCGCCCTTTCAAGTCGTGGTATAATATAGGCTCGTATGAAATTAAGAAGAGCAGAAGAGACGAGCGCTCCCCGCGGGGTGATCGGTTGTTTGACGGCTGGATTTGAGGTTTTGAGTCGAAACCTGGATCTGGCGGCGGTACCGGCTTTGTTGGATCTCTTGCTCTGGTTGGGCCCGAGGCTGTCGGTGGCTCCATTATTGCAGCGATTTTCCGCTCTGTTTGAGGCGCAGGCATCCGCCAATCCAGATATGGCCCAACAGGCCGCGCAAGCCGTTCGGCTGTTGGAGGAGTTTGGACAGCAGTTTAACCTGGTCTCGCTTCTGGGCAGCTTACCGATGGTACAAGTGCCCAGTCTGCTGGCGCAATACCATATTGGCCCGGTCTCACCGCTGAGCTCTCCGCGTGTCTTCTCCATCACGAGCGTCTTGACTTTTATCCCCTGGTGGCTGGGATTGCTTTTGGCAGGGCTGGTGCTGGGAGGGTTCTACCTCAACGAGTTAGCCAGTCGGATGGCGATCGCCGAAGGGTTGATTGGCCAGAAAAAGCCCGAGCGACCAGAGGAAGCGCGGGGGATGCATAGGGGCCTGTGGAAGATACTTCGCCTCTTACTATTCGAGGTAGGCCTGCTTCTGATCTGGGCGATATTCGCTTTGTTTTGGTTTTTGCTGATGGGAATTGCCATGCTGATCGCGGAGCCGATCGGAGTGTTGGTTTGGGTAATGGGGGTGGCGTTGACCATCTACCTGGCGCTCCACCTGATATTCGTGATTCCCAGCATTCTGATCGGGGGGCGCGGTCTGGTGCAAGCGGTCTGGGAAAGTGTGGTGTTAAGCCACGCGCAACTGCCCTCAGTGCTAGGGTTGGTGGGATTGGGATTGGTGATTTACAAGGGCCTGGGCTACGCTTGGTCGCTCCCGGACGGCGATTCGTGGTTGTTGTTGGTTGGTATCCTGGGCAACGGCGCCATTGCAGGCGGCGTATTGGCAGCGATTTTTATGTTTTATCGCGACAGGTTGGTGGACGCGATTGGACGTGCGTCAGTTACTGATGGGGATGTGTGATTGTGATGCATAGGGCTATGAGTCAGATTGGCCGTTACGAAGCGGATGACGTTCAGGTATTGGAGGGACTGGAAGCCGTCCGCCGCCGGCCCGGTATGTACGTCGGCGGCACGGATCTGCGGGCGTTGCACCACCTGGTATACGAGGTGGTCGACAACGCGATTGACGAGGCCCTGGTGGGGCTCTGTGACAGCATCGAAATTATCATCCATGCCGATTCCTCGGTCACGGTGGCGGATAATGGGCGTGGCATTCCCACCGCCCGCCATCCAGAAAAGGGCATCTCAACCCTGGAGCTGGTGATGACGAGCCTCCATTCCGGAGCGAAGTTCGGTGGAGACGGCTACAAGGTCTCCGGCGGACTGCACGGTGTGGGTGTGGCGGCTGTCAATGCGCTCTCCGAGTGGTTGGAGGTGGTGATCGATAACCCCCGTGATGGTCGCCGCTACCGCCAGCGGTACGAAAAGGGAACCCCCGTCACGCCGGTAGAGGATATCGGCGCTGCTGAGGGGCGCGGCACGCGCGTCACGTTCCGCTTTGACCGTACGATTTTCGAGGACGTGGATTTTGATTACGATACGCTGATGCAAAGATTGCGGGAGATGGCCTTCGTCACCAGCGAGGTTTCTATCCGACTGGTCGATGAGCGAGAGCAGCCTTTCCCGCGGGATATGACCTTCTACTTTGAGGGGGGGATCGCTTCATTCGTGCGCTATCTTAATCGCAACCGCGAGGTGCTTCACGATGAGGTGATCTATATCCAGTCGGATGAGGACGGGGTGGGGATTGAGGTTGCACTCCAGTACACTGAATCTTACGCCGAGTCCATCTATGCCTTCGCCAACACGATCCACACTGTGGACGGCGGTTCACACCTGACGGGGCTCCGTTCTGGATTGACTCGCACGATGAACGAGTATGCTCGCAAGACGGGCAAGCTCAGAGACAGAGACCCTAACTTCTCCGGCGAGGATGTGCGCGAGGGGTTGACGGCCATCGTCAGCGTCAAGCACCCGGACCCCCAGTTCGAGAGCCAGACGAAGGTGAAGCTGATGAACGCCGAGGTACGAGGGATGGTCGAATCGGTGGTCACCCGGGCGCTCTCCGAGTTTCTGGAGCGAGAGTCGGCGGCCGCGCGGAACATCATCCGCAAGTGTCTCACCTCTTTCCGCGCGCGGGCAGCGGCCCGTAAGGCTCGTGATCTGGTGATCCGCAAGAGCACGCTGGAAAGCTTGACCCTGCCGGGCAAGCTGGCCGATTGCTCGGAGCAGGAAGCGGCGCGTTCGGAACTCTTCATCGTGGAGGGAGATAGCGCCGGCGGCAGTGCCAAGCAAGGACGCGATCGGCATTTCCAGGCCATCTTGCCCCTGCGCGGCAAGATCCTAAACACGGAGCGAGCGGGGCTGAACCGCATCCTCAAGAACAAGGAGGTGCAGGCGCTAATCTCCGCCCTGGGCACCAGCGTCGGCGGGCAGTTCAGCCTGGACGGCCTGCGCTACGGGCGGGTGATTCTGCTGACCGATGCCGACATCGACGGCGCTCACATTCGCACGTTGCTTCTAACCTTCTTCTATCGCTATATGCAGCCGCTCATTGAGGAAGGACACCTGTACATCGCACAGCCTCCCCTTTACTTGATCAAGGCTGGGCGCGAGGAGCATTATGCATACTCGGAGGCGGAGCGGGCGAGAATTTTGCAGGAGCTAGACGGACGGCGGGTCTCGCTCCAGCGTTACAAGGGGTTGGGTGAGATGAATCCGGAGCAGCTTTGGGAGACGACGATGAACCCGGAGAATCGCACGCTGTTGCGCGTGACAATCGAAGACGCTGCAGCGGCCGATCGGACCTTCAGCATGCTGATGGGTTCCAGCGTGCCGCCTCGACGCCACTTCATCCAGACCCACGCCAAACAGGTACGCAACCTGGACGTGTGAGCGTGGCGTCGCAACGCCGACAGCCTCACAGCGGTGGAGCTCCCGCTCTTTGAGACATTACACCTAACGGGGCCAGCTATGCGAATAGGCATCGATGCCCGCATCGACCATTATACCCGCGGTGGTATCAGCAATTACGTCAAGCACCTACTTGATGCTCTGGCCGCGTTAGACGCCGATACGGATTATTACGTACTCCACAGTCGCAAGGACGATGACCCTCCGCTGCCGGGCCCCAACTTCCATCCCGTGGCTTGCTGGACACCCTGCCACCATCGGCTGGAACGCTGGGCGTTAAGCGTGGAGATCGCCCGTCTGGGGCTCGACGTGCTCCATAGCCCCGATTTTATCCCCCCAGCCTTTGGCTATCGCCGCTCTGTCATCACCATTCACGATCTGAACTTCCTATACTACCCTCAGTTTTTGACCGACGAGAGCCACCGTTATTACAACGAGCAGATCGAGTGGGCTGTGGAGCATACGCACTATATTCTGGCGGATTCTTACGCCACCAAGTCTGACCTCGTTCATCTGCTAAGGATGCCGGAGGAGAAGATTTCAGTCGTCCACCTGGCCGCCGATTCGGCCTTTCGCCCCTTGCCGGAGGAGAAATGTCAACCAGTAGCCTCTCGTTACGATCTGGAGGCTGACTTTCTGCTCTTCCTGGGTACGTTGGAGCCGCGCAAGAATGTGCCTGGTCTGTTGAGGGCCTATCGAACGCTGCTTGATGGCGAGGTGACGCCTCCTCCCCTGGTTCTGATCGGTGGCAAGGGCTGGCTGTATGACGAGATCTTCGAGTACGTAGATCAGTTGTCGCTACACGACCACCTGCGATTCTTGCATCAGGTGCCTGACGAGGATCTACCCGCTCTCTACAATGCCGCCAGTGTATTGACGACGCCCTCGTTCTATGAGGGGTTCGGGCTGCCGGCGCTGGAGGCGATGGCCTGTGGCACGCCAGTCGTGGTCGCCAATCGGGCCTCGCTGCCGGAGGTAGTGGGCGAGGCTGGCCTGCTGGTCGATCCCGAGGATCCAGACGATATCGCCCAGGCCCTGACCCGCGCCTTGACCGATGTAGCTTTGCGAGCTGAGATGCGAGAGGAAGGGCTGTCGCAAGCGGCACGCTTCTCCTGGAGCCGCACGGCGCAGGAGACGCTGAACGTCTACCGGGAACTCGCGGGCGAGTAAGGAAGCGTGCGGATGAAAGTCTTATTTCTGACCCCTCAGGTGCCCTATCCTCCGCATAAGGGAACTGCGTTGAGGAACTGGGGCTTGATCGAGGGACTTGCTCCCAGACATCAGGTGAGCTTGCTTTCGTTCCGGGCGGCAGGGCAGAATGCGCAGCCGCAAGCGCCGCTTCTGGACGCCTGTGAGCGGGTTGATCTGGTGGCTCAGCCGACGCGGACCCGGCGTGATCGCTTGCGCGATATGGTTCTCACCGGCAAACCCGATATGGCGTTACGGCTGGCATCGGATGGCTATGCAAGTCGCCTGGTGGACTGGTTGCGGCAAGAGCGCTTCGACGTGTTACAGATCGAGGGTATTGAGATGGGACCATACCTGGATCTGGTTGCGTGCGTCCATCCGTCTCCGTTCGTGGTCTTCGATGATCATAACTGTGAGTACTTGCTCCAGAAGCGGGCCTTTTTGACCGATCTGCGGATGCCGGGCCGTTGGCCTCAAGCGGCCTACTCGTTGGTCCAATGGCGGCGGCTGCGACGGTATGAGACACACATCTGCCGCCGCGCCCATCACGTGCTGGCGGTCTCCAAGGCGGACGCCGCGGCGATTGAACAGCTGCTCCCGGGCCTTGAGGTCACCATCGTCCCCAACGGCATCGACACGCGGGTCTATCGCCCTCGTCAGGTAGCCTCGGGTGCTCATCCGACGCTCGTGTTCACCGGCACGATGGACTTTCGCCCCAACGTCGACGCGGTGCTCTGGTTTGCCCAGCGCGTGCTCCCACGCATCCAGGCCGAAGTACCCGACGTGCGGTTCGTCGTCGTGGGCCAGCGTCCTCATCGCCGCCTGGACCCGCTGCGGGATGACCCAGCGGTGACCCTGACGGGCTGGGTAGAGAAAGTCCAGCCCCACATCGCGCGGGCGACGGTCTATGTGGCACCGCTGCGGGTGGGAGGCGGGACGCGGCTCAAGCTTCTGGAGGCGATGGCGATGGAGCGACCTGTGGTCGCCACGCGCCTGGGGGCGGAGGGGTATCCAGTGAGCGACGGGCAGGAGCTACTGCTGGCGGATACGCCGGTTGAGTTTGCTGAGGCCGTCGTCTCGCTGCTGGGAGCACCAGATCGACGGGCCGCTCTGGGTAGACGTGCACGTTTGTTTGTCGAGCAGCGTTATGATTGGGGGGTTATCGTGCCCCAGGTGGAGCATGTTTACGCGGAGTTGCTATGAGGGACGTCGGTATGGTAAAGAGACGAAAAGAAGCCGCCGAATGCACCGGCGGCTTCTCTCTCTTCTGCTGTTATGCTAACTTGTCGGGATTGATCCTTCAAAGATAGCGTTCAGGCGAGCGCCAACGCTCCTTCGCTTTCTTCGGTTTTCCCCTCTTCTTCCGCTTCTTTCTTTTCCACCGGACGGAGCACGAACTCGTCCTCCTCCACGTCGACCAGCACCGTATCGCCCTCGGTAAACTCGCCGGTTAAGATAGCATCGGACAGTGCATCCTCAATTCGATCCTGGATCACACGGCGCAGTGGACGGGCGCCGTATTCTTCGCTGTAGCCTTCTTGAGCCAGCAGGTCCTTGGTGGCCTCGGTCATTTCCATCCGTAGATCGGATTCGTGCAACCGTTCGCGCACTTTGTCCATCTCTAGATCGACGATGTTGGCGATGTCCTCTTTGCTGAGGGAATGGAAGACGACGATGTTATCCACGCGGTTCAGGAACTCGGGGCGGAAGGTGCGCTTGAGCTGCTCAAGCAGGTTTTCTCGCATCGCCTCGTAATCACGTTGGGCGGTCTCATCGCCAGACGGAGCGGCGAAGCCCAGGCTGGTGCTCCGTTTAATCATCTCCGCGCCGACGTTTGAGGTCATAATGATGATCGCGTTGGAAAAGTCCACTTTTCGCCCACGAGCGTCGGAGAGGTGACCTTCTTCCATAATCTGCAACAACATATTGAAGGCCTCTTGGTGAGCTTTTTCGATTTCGTCGAAGACGACAATAGTGTAGGGGCGACGTCGAATAGTCTCAGTCAGCTGTCCAGCGTCATCGTAGCCCACGTAACCGGGCGGAGCACCGACCAGGCGGGATACCGTGTGGCGCTCCATAAACTCGGACATATCCAGCTGGAGCAATGCGTCCTCGCTGCCGAACATAAACTCGGCCAGGGCCTTGGAGAGCTCCGTCTTGCCGACTCCAGTGGGCCCAAGGAAGATGAAGGAGCCGATCGGGCGCCGGGGATCCTTCAGACCGGCCCGAGCGCGGCGCACAGCCTTGGCGATGGCCGAGATGGCCTCGTCCTGCCCGACGATCCGCTCGTGGATGGCGTCTTCCATCTCCAGGAGCCGCGATTGCTCGTCGGCGTGCATCTGTGTCACAGGGATACCCGTCCACATAGAGACCACTTCTGCGATATCCTCCGATTCGACAGTGCCGCCATTCTCGAAGAATCGGCCCTCTTTATCGGTGCGGAGGGTGCGCAGCTCATCCTGGAGATCGAGCTCCTGGTCGCGCAGTACAGAAGCTTCTTCGTACTGTTTTTCTTTGATGGCTTTCTCTTTGGCCTTCTGTACCTCTTTGAGATCGGCAAATATGCTGCGCAGGCTTTTGGCCTGAGGGGTCTTGTACATTCGCACGCGGGACGCGGCTTCGTCCATCAGGTCGATCGCTTTATCCGGCAGGTAGCGGCCCGTGATATAACGATCCGATAGCCTGGCGGCGGCCTCTAGCGCTTCATCGCTGATGTGTAGTTGGTGGTGCCGCTCGTATGGTACCCGGATGCCGCGCAGGATCTTGATTGTCTCCTCGACCGTGGGTTCGTCAACTGTGATCGGTTGGAACCGCCGCTCCAGAGCGGCGTCGGATTCGATGTGTTTGCGGTACTCGGCCATTGTGGTCGCGCCGATGCACTGGAGCTGACCTCGTGCGAGGGCCGGCTTGAGGATATTGGCGGCGTCCATTGATGAGCCAGCCGATCCGGCGCCGACAAGCATATGAACCTCGTCGATGAAAAGGATGCTATTGCTCTCTTTGAGCTCCTCAATCACCTTTTTGAGCCGCTCCTCAAACTGCCCCCGATACATCGTCCCGGCCACCAGCGAGCCGATATCGAACTGGAGCAGACGTTTGTCCAGCAGGGGCTCGGGGACCTCGCCGGTGATGATTCGCTGTGCTAACCCCTCGACGATGGCTGTCTTGCCCACCCCTGGTTCCCCGATCAGAGCGGGGTTGTTCTTCGTCCGGCGGGCCAGGATCTGAATGACGCGCTCTATCTCTTGCTGGCGTCCGATCACGGGGTCCAGTTTGTCTTCTTGCGCCCAGGCGGTCAGATCAATGGTCAGTTTATTGGTAGTCGGCGTTTCCGATGTTTGGCGTTGTTTACTCCCGGCAAGCACTGGTTGCCGCTGCAGGGCCTGGTCCGTGTAGCGGCGTACCTGGTTATCGGTGACGCCCAGATGGCTGAGAATCTCAATCGCCGTCCCTTCGTCCTGCCGAATGAGGCCCAGCAGGATGTGGTGCGTGTCGATCCGTCTATCTCCTCGCTGATGCGCTTCCTCTTTGGCCATCTCAAGCACTTTTTGCGTGCGGGAAGTCAGCTGAGGATCGGTATTGATCAATGATGAGCGTTGTCGGATGGTGCTAAGTCTTTCAACCCAATGCTGTATATCGCCTGATTGTAAGCCAAGCTGCTGCAAAACCTGACTTGCCGCCCCTGTGTCCTCGTGTAAAAGGCCCAATAGGAGGTGTTCGGTTCCAATTTCGACGTGATGCATCCGCTTAGCCTCTTGTTGGGCTAACTTCAAAACACGTCTTGCTGCGTTCGTAAAGTATTTCATTAACTTATCCATAGTTATCACCCCGTTCTAGTTTTCTCGTAGCAGCGGTCATTTTTGCTCACCACGATTTAGCATAAGGGTAGTTCAATTATAGATTGTTTACCGTACATCGCAAGTAAACCAGTGGTGGAGGAGTACTGGCTATTGATTCGCCATCAACGATTTCAGCTGGCGGGCGGAACCCACCGCTTGTCCTTGCCAATGATTGTTCATATAGACCAGCGTGAGCGACGTCTCGTCGGCCAATTCCTTAATCTTGGGCGTCCACTCCAGTAGTTCCTCGTCGGAGTAGCTGTAATTATACCGTTCCCAGGCTTCGTCATGTTGCCACCACTTTTCGCGGTTCCGACCGTGGAAGCGAACGTAGGCCACTGGCCCGGTGGCGACGGCTATCGGCGGCACCAGGTTCTTGAACCGCGGTTGGTCCACGCAGCAATAGCCTAAGCCGAGCTTGCGCAGCCCCTCGAAGGTGCGCTCGGTGATCCACTCGCGGGAGCGGAACTCGACCACGACCGGCAGGTCGCCGAAGCCCTCCCGCACTCGCTTGAGATAGATGCGGTTCTCGTCGGTGGCGTGGAAGGAGTAGGGGAACTGGGCTAGCACGCAGGCCAATTTATCTTGCTCGATCAGAGGTGTAAGGGCTTCTCGAAACGCTTTTATGAGTGGTTCTGGATTCTCTCGCTCGTGGGTGATGCCACGAAAGGCTTTGATTGAGAAAAGGAAATCCGGCGGCACCTTGGTCGCTATCTGACTCAGCGTTTTGGCGTCGGGGATGCGGTAGTAGCTGAAATTCAACTCGCAAGTCGAGAATTCCTGAGCGTAAAAGGAAAGCCACTCACGCTTCGGCAAGCCCTCAGGGTAGACCGGGCCCACCCAGTCGTTGAAGCTGAAGCCACTGGTACCGATAAGGATTGTCATTATTCCACTTCCCGTTCTTTCGATTGCTTTTCACTTTAATTATACCAGAGCCTGGGCAGGTTTCCAGATCGCACCCGATGGAGAAATGATCGCTTTCCATTGCAACTTTATCCATTATAATGCGTATAACAACATGTCAGGCTGAGGAAACATTGTGGCGCCGCTTTATGGAAGATGGTTCTCTGGGACTTTACTTGGTGTTCAAATCGGGGTTGTAACCCGCGTCTCATATCTGGTTTAGGATTACTTCGAACACAGATGCGGGGGCACACCCCGCTGAGGAATCTCAAGCTATCGACCACGCGAAATCCCAAAGAGCCTGGAAGATATGGTAACTGACGAGGAGAAGTGGGTTGAAGCAGCTTGCGCTGGTGACCAGGATGCGTTTGGTCGCCTGGTGGAGACCTACCAGAACCCCGTCTACAACTTGGCTTATCGCATGCTGGGCAATGGGGATGAAGCCGAGGAGGCAGCGCAGGAGGCTTTCATACGAGCCTATATGCATCTCAAGAGCTACGATCCGCAACGCTCTTTCAGCACCTGGTTGCTATCCATCACGTCTCATTACTGCATTGACCAGCTGAGACGTCGCCATATGACGTTGCTCCCGCTCAAAGAAGAGATCGCCCGGCCTGGACGCCTGACGAACGCTAGCCCCAACCCAGAGTCTGTGGTGACGCGACGTGAGCGGGAGGCCAGAATAGAACGAATGCTGAGTACCCTTTCACCCACCGATCGGGCAGCTGTCTTGCTCCATTACTGGTACGATCATTCTTATAAGGAGATCGCGCAGGTGTTGGATTTGACGGTCAGCGCAGTCAAATCGAGGCTCTATCGTGCCCGCCGCTCGTTGGCGCAGCTGCTGGAAGGAGATCTAGCCGATGCGTTGTGAAGAAGCCGATAAGATGATGTCGAGGCGACTTGATGGTTGCCTCTGTGAGATGGCTCAGTTGGAATTGGATGACCATCTGCGAATGTGCGCTGATTGTCGCGCCCGGTGGCAAAAGTTGGAAGTCGTGGACCGCCTGTTCCATACTGCTCCGATGGCGATGGCGCCGGCTGATCTACACGTCCGCGTGATGACCCGCCTCGAGCGCCATCGCCATCGGACCAGTCGAGCCATCATCGGCAGCCTGGGATTAGCACTGGGCACAATTGCTTTGGCGTCGCTCGTACTGCCTGGCGCTATCAGGAGCTTGCTGGAGCCGTTGGGCATCATCCCGGCTCTCGTGAGCGCTGGCCCGGTGATGGTCAGTCGGGGGATCTCTTTCTTGAATACGCTGGGGCGTGCTCTGGTCATTTCCATTGGACCGCTTACCTTGCCATTGACGCTGTTGTTTTTGGCTTGCACGCTGATGGCCCTGGCGCTCAATGGACTCTGGATCAGGGTCTTGCGGTGTGCTTAAGGGATTTCGAAGCAGGTCGCCCAGCAAAAATGCCCTCAAGGCCACAGAACGTGCTTAGGCGCGAACAAGGCAAACGAAGCTGGGGTTGATGCGCTCGATAAACGTGACTGTAGGCAATCTAATGCGTCTGGGCTACCCTAGAATCGCTTCGTTTGCCGCTTAAGCGACGTGTTTGGCGATTGAGAGACGAGGTTAGCCGCTATTCTGATTTTATGGAGGAGGTATGAATAACACGAGAAGATTATTGCCTGCATTTGTGGTCTTACTGTTGGTCGGAGGGGCGTTGCTCTTCCCGGCGCTCTCCGTAAAAGCGGATGCCTCACCTCCGCCCGATGACGGCACGGTGGTTTGGAATGAAGATTATAAGCTGGAGGAAGGCGAAGAGGTAGGTGGTGATCTGGTCGTCTTCAACGGCGATGTCACCCTGGAAGCCGATAGCTGGGTTCAAGGTTCCACCGTGATATGGAACGGCGATGCTAACGTCCATGGCCAGATCCAGGCAGATCTGGTCGTTATGAGCGGCAATATCAGCCTGGACGAGACTGCTCACATCTACGGCGACGTCGTATGTGGTCTGAACTGCGATCTTGAGCGGAAGTCGGGAGCGCGCGTTGAAGGAGATATCATTGAAGGATTACCTTTCCGTGGTTTCCGCTTTGAGAATGGACCTCCAGAACCAACGCCGTCGCCGGTTCCATTCTACGTTTCTGGGGTACGCAGGGCTTTTGAGTGGATGCTTAGGCTGATCCGCGGGGTGTTCACGGCCCTGGTCATCTCCGTGATGGGGGGGCTAGTGGCCCTGATCTGGCCGCGCGAGTTAGATCGGGTTGGAGAGACGGTCTTCAGTGACCCGCTGCCTAGCGCCGGGATCGGCTTGTTGACTGCGATCGCTGCGCTGGCCCTGGTAGTCACGTTGGCGATTACGATCTGCCTCTCTCCAGTGGCCCTACTGTTGGCTCTCGCCGTCGGGGTGGCCGGCCTGTTTGGCTGGGTCGCCGTCGGCGCCGAAGTTGGGAGACGCCTACTGCGCTCGCTTCGCTCCTCGTCCACCGACCTGGAGCCGATGTGGGCAGCTGGCCTGGGCACATTGCTTATTACTGTGCTCAGCCTGGGCTTGAGTGCAGCCTTATGCCTGGCGCCATTGGGCTGGCTGTTGACCACCGCCTTGATTCTCTTGGGGCTGGGTGCTGTGGCGCTCACCCGGTTTGGCACGAGACCTTACACCCCTGGACAGTTGCATCGTTCCCCTGCCAGGCCGCCTGAGCCAACCCCACCCCCGCCTCCCACGGAGACCCATGCAGCCGGGCCTGCTGAGTCCATTGAGCCCTTTGAGGAACCTTTGGAGAGCGAAGCAGACGAAGACGAACCTGCTTGATGTAACTCAGCACAGCGTCCTGACTGGCGCTCCTGAGGTTCGCGCTGCTCATCTGGCGCCTCCTTTGCGCGTTCGTCTTTTTCTTGTCCCTCTTGAGCGAGGGATTTAACCGCCTTGCGGAACAAAAGCCGGTCGATCAGCGTCTAATCAGTGTCTTACTGATCTTGACCATAATACTACAACGAGACTCTGACGAGCCTGTCGAAAGGTACGATCTTCGCCAAGTCGTGATCCTTCGATAAGTTCAGGATCACTATCGAGAGATCAACTCCGTTGAAATCCCGTTGTAGTAATAACTTGACTCCTGCACTTTTCAAATTTTTGAGGAGCAGAAGTCTGAAGTCGCTAAACTGCAGGAGTTAAGTAAAATTGTCCAGGCAGATTTAAGCGCTCCATAGAGCGTGCCGGGACCGTTAGTGAGTCGTGTATGGATCAGTAAAAAAGTACATAAAATCAAGGAGGTAAAGATGAAGGCTAGACACTTGATGTTGACGACGTTATTGGTGCTCGGATTAGCACTGGTCGCCTGTGAAGGAGTGGAGGAGACCTCTCTGGAGATCGATCTCACGCCCCCTGTCACCAGAGGAGAAAGTCCCGTGCCACAGACAGATGTCAGTCCCGTGTCCCCATTGGTGCCAGGCTCGGAATCGAGCACGGAGATCGAGGAAGCGGCCGTATCTTACTTGGCGGCTGAGATCGACGCCTCCCCGCAAGAGATTGAGGTGCTTGAGATGGAAGCGGTCGAGTGGTCGGATGCCAGCTTAGGCTGCCCTCAAGAGGGAGAGATGTATGCCCAGGTCATTACCCCCGGTTATCGCTTGCTTCTTGCGGCAGGGGGAGAAGAGTATAATATCCACACCGATCGTTCGGGCGATAGGATCATCATTTGCGAGCCGGAGCGCTAGCAAACACGGAAAGGCCCGGAGTATTCCTCCGGGCCTTTTACATATGTGGTGCAGCGGCGTTCAGTCGCCTTCCAGCATCTTGATGAAGCTCTCCAGCGTTCCCGTTCCTCGGACGCGCAGGCGGGGCATTTCGTAGAAGTCTTCTCGCGTGTGTGTCTGACCCCATTCAGTCGTCACCGCTCCCCAATAGCCGGCCGACTCCAACACCTTAATCACGTTGGCGTCCCGTTTTCCCCCAGGATAGCAGAAGAAGCGCGGTTTGATATCTGTATGTTGTTCGATCGCCTCCTGGATACCCAGCGTCTGGTAAACCAGGTACTCGTAGGAACGATTCCGCAGATCGACGTGGTCCCGTCCGTGTGACTGGATCGACATACCGGCTCGGGCCATTTCGTTCATCTGATCCCAGGTCAAATACTCCGGTGACTCGTGATGAGCTGGCGTGGAGAGCACGAAAAATGTGCCGGTGAACCCATAATCCAACAATAACGGAAATACCACCTCGTAAGCGTCGCGGTAGCCGTCGTCAAAGGTGAGGATGACGGGTTTCTCTGGCAGGGGATAGCTCTCTGTCAGGTGAAGGTGGAGATCGGTGAGGGTGATCGTGCGGTAATCGGCTTCCTTGAGGTACTCCAACTGTGCCCGGAAAGCCTCCGGCGAGACGGTAAGATCGCGTCGATACGTGTTGGCGTCTGCCGGCAGATCAGAGACATAATGGTACATCAGAATCGGGACCTCCGCTGCCTCCGGTCGGGCGACAGGCGTGGGCGTCGACGTGAGGCTGATGGCCTTCTGGGCCGAGGAGTGAGATTGATCGCCAATGCCATTAGTTGCGGGCACTTCCCAGCGCCCTAGCACCGGCTTGGCGAGCAAGCAGCTACCTGCTACCAAAGTGACCAGCAGCGCACTCAACATCGTCCAGTTGCGAGCGTTGCCGGGCCAACGTCGTCTGTCGAATTTAATTCTCACCCTCGTCCCTCCAGGGATCCAAGCGTCAAAGGCTGATCGTATTAAGATGAGGGGAAGCATACCTTGATCGCTCCGTGATGTCAATCTCAGGCGCCACTGCTGAGCTGGCGGCCTCTTTCCCTTCCCCCGATGAGAGTGGGGATCTCCAACGCAAAGTTGGACTGAGGCTTACGCATATTGTGTCTACCACGCTACAGGACGCTGACTGGGTCGACTTCCACGTGCCAGCCCGGCGGAATATCGACTGCCTCAAGGAGCGCTGGGGGATCTGGGTGTCGCAGCAAGATCTGCCAGCGGTAGCGTCCCCGCAGCCGGGCGAAGAAAGGCGGCACAGGCCCCATCAGGTCCGTGGCGGGAAGATGGCGTTGCGTCAGCAACTTGCTCAAATCCTGGGCCAGTGCCTCGGCGCGGGCCTGGGCGCGGTGAAAGTCGGTATCTTCGTAGACCAGCTTGGCCAGCCGGCGATAGGGAGGATAGCCTTGCGCGCGGCGGAAAGCCAGCTCTTCCTGGGCAAAGGCCTCGTAGTCGTGCTCGGCAGCGGCCTCGACGGCGTAATGATCGGGGTGGTACGTCTGGATGATAACGTGCCCGCCCAACAGGCCGCGCCCGGCGCGGCCCGCTACCTGGGCCAACAGCTGGAACGTGCGCTCGCTGGCGCGGAAGTCCGGCAAATTGAGCGCCGTGTCGGCCGAGATGACACCCACCACGGTCACCAACGGCAGATCCAGCCCCTTGGTGATCATCTGCGTCCCCACGAGCACGTCGGCCGCGCCGCTGGCGAAGCGATTCATGATATTGGTATGAGCCTCGTGGGTGTGGGCCGTATCTCTATCCCAGCGCAACAGACGCGCCTCGGGCCAACGCTTCCGCACGGCGTCTTCCAGCTGCTCAGTGCCCAGGCCAAAGTAGCGAATGCGTCGGCTGCCGCACGATGGGCAACGCTTGGGTTGAGGCTCACGGTGGTTGCAGTGATGGCAGACCAGACGGTCCTGGTGACCGTGATAGGTCAGCGGCGTGTCGCAGCGGGGACATTCCATCACGTGCCCACAATCACGGCAGAGGATGAAGGTGGCGCTCCCCCGCCGGTTGAGGAAAAGGATCGCCTGTTCCCCTCGTTCCAGCGCCTGGTCCATCTTCTTCTGGAGGGCGCGGCTGAAGATAGAGCGATTGCCAGCGTGGAGCTCGGCACGCAGATCGACGATTTTCACCGGCGGCAGGGGCAGGTAACGCGCCTCGGCAGCCCCCTCGGTCAGCGCTCGGTAGCGCGAATGAGCCAGGTGGTGACGGGCCTGGAGCTCTTGCAGACGGCGGGTGTGACCCATAATGCGGCGTGGCATCTCCAGCAAGGTAAATTTCTCTTCTCGAGCCCGGTGGTATGATTCCAGGCTGGGCGTGGCGGAACCCAGGATGACGGTCGCGTCGCTCAGGCGAGCCATCTCGACCGCCGTGTCGCGGGCGTGGTAGCGGGGGCGCGGGGCCTCTTGCTTGTAGCTGTCGTCATGCTCTTCGTCCAACACGATCAGCCCTAGCGGCGAGAGCGGGGCGAAGAGCGCCGAGCGCGGTCCAACGACGATATCGACCAAGCCAGCTCGGGCGCGACGCCAGGTGTCATAACGTTCTCCGTCGGTGAGAGCGCTGTGGAGGACGGCGACGCGATCTGGGAAGCGCCCGGCGAAACGCGCCACGGTCTGCGGCGTCAGCGATATCTCCGGCACAAGTACGATTGCCTTCTGGCCCTGCTCCAGAACCTCGGCCACGGCGCGGAGGTAGATCTCAGTCTTGCCGGAGCCGGTCACGCCGTGGAGCAGAAAGGGCACAGGCTTCCTTTCCGGCTCTTTTACAGCGGAGCGAATGGCCGTCCAGACCACCTCCTGGTCTGGCGTGAGCGGCGGCGGGTCCGTGGGCACGAAGAAGACATCGGAAAGCGGATCACGCCAGACCTCCTGGCTGCCGAAGGTGACCACACCGCGCTCCTCCAGCTTGTTCAGGTGGTAGCGGCTGGCGTCGGTCTCCTCGTAGACCCGCTTGACGGCCACCGGCCCATCGGCGACCCGTAACATATCAAGAATGAGTGGGTAGCGATCGCTGCGCAGGCCTTCCAGCGCAGATTGCTCGTCGACCGAGGGAACGAGCTGGACGGTGCGCACGCGCTTGGGGGAGGCGTTGGGCGGAGCCAGGAATGATTCGCGGCTGACGATCCCCCGGCGAGCCAGCTGCTCGGAAGCCGGGCGCCAGTCGATATCGGACAGAGCGCGATCGAGCTGAGCGCCGCGCAGCGGCCCGCGTCGCTGGAGCACCGCCAGCAATCTGGCCTGGGCCTCGGTGTTGGCGGCCTCCTCCAGCCGGTCGTGCTGGAGACTGACCCGTACGTCAGCGTGGCCCACCAATCCCGGCGGCAGCATCAATTCCAAGCATTCGTGGAGCGGGGCCAGGTATTCGTGCGCTATCCAACGGGCCAGCGCGATTTGTTCCTGTGTGAGGACAGGCTGAGGATCGACCAGTGAGCCGACCGGACGCGTCTCTGGCACGGGTGATTCGTCGCCCAGGGCGACCACGAGTCCGTAGAGTCGTCGCGGCCCAAAGGGCACTACGACGAGCGAACCGACCTCCAGCTGGCTCCTCAGATCGTCCGGGATATGGTACGTGAAGGCTGGTTTCTTCTCCGATGCCTTGGCCGGCGAGAAGACGATCACCTCGGCGAATCGGCGCTCCCTTCTTCCAGATTCGCTTGTGGGTGTGCTCACTGGCAACCTGGTCTACACCTCTTCTCCAAAGCGAGGGCTATAGCGTAGGAAGATAAGGTAGCCCACGACCAGTACGATCAACGCGGTGATGGCGGTCCGCAGCAAGAAGTCGAGCCCTGTTGGCGCCCCCCAGTAGAGTAAGTCGCGGTAGGAGGCGATGATAGAGGCCATTGGATTTAAGCGACGCAGCCAGAGGCGGGCGTTGAAGGTGATGCCCCGAATGGCCGCCTCTTGAGGCACGCGCGTGATGGGATAGAAGATGGGCGTGACGAAGAACCAGGCCATCATCAAGACTTCCATAATGATCTGGGTATCGCGGTAGAAGACATTGAGCGTGGAGAGGATCAGGCAGATGCCGATGCTGAAGATGACCTGCACCAGGATCGGAATCGGCAGTAGCAGCGCCCAGCGCGTGAGCGGAGCGCCGGATATCAGAGCCAGTCCAAAAAAGACCGGCAGTCCGATCAGAAAATTGACCAGGTTCGACAAGATGATCGAGAGGGGAAGCACCTCCCGGGGGAAATAGACCTTTTTAACCAGATGGGCGTTGCCGACGATGCTGCCGATGGCGCCCATCACTGACTGGGAGAAGAAGTTCCAGGGCAGCAAGGCACACAGGATAAAGACATGATAGTGGGACAAATTCGCGTTCCCGGCCAGGAAATTGAAGACCAAGGTGTAAACCACCATCATCAGCAGCGGATTGGCCCACGACCAGACTACGCCTAGCACGGAGTTGCGGTAGCGGACCTTGAGATCCCGCGCGACTAGATTACGGACCAGCTCTCGATATTGCCAAATCTCTTTCAGGTGTTGGACTATCTTCACAGAAAACGCTCCTCCCAGTTAGTATTACAACTTAACTCTCGCAGTTTAGCATTAGGTTTGACCGCTTCTCAGCAAAATACATAATTGTAATTTCGCGTTCTGTGGGGCACGCTGACAGAAATACGTCAAAAACTGTATAGAACAAAAGTTCTCGGCGGCTCTACGTGCCTCTCAGGGCTTAGAATAGGCATTTTGCTCTCAATTCTGCTTAAGAAACCGTACCCGACATTCAATTAAGCGATTTGTTGGCCGGCGGTCAAAGGTCACGTTAGCGACTCCAGACTTTGGAAGTCTACCGTCGAGGATTTTGGATGCAAAATAACCCCACTTTGCTTCCAAATTGGGTTCGCAAACCACACATCTTAAGACTTCCGAAGTCTCTGCTGGGATTTCGAAGCAAGTCGCTCAGCAAAAATGCCCTCAAGACCACAGAGCGTCCTTAAAGCGTGAACAAGGCAAACGAAGCTGGGGTTGATACGCTCGATAAACGTGACTGTAGGCAATCTAATGTGTCTGGGCTACCCTAGAATCGCTCCGTTTGCCCCTGCTCCTCAAGAATTTAAAAAGTGCAGAGAAGTCAATCTACAATGAGATCTCAACGACGTTGATCCTTCGATAGTCATCCTGAACCGTTCGGCCGAGCTCACGCCGAAGCCTGTCGAAGGATGACGACTGGCGAAAATCGCACCCTCCGACAGGCTCGTCAAAGTCTCGTTGTAGTTTTAGTTGAGAATCGTTTGATAGATCTTCAAAAGGTGCCGTCCGGCCCGGTCCCAGGAGAAGTGCCGGCTGACGCGCTGGCGCAACCGTCGGCCCAGGTCGATGCAGCGTTGTGGGTCCTCCAGAAGGCTGGCGATGGCGTCGGCCAACGCCTCCGAATCGCCTGCCGGCGCGGCGTAGGTGCCCAGGCTGCCCAGATACTCCCGGCTGACCGGCGTGTCGAAGGCAACGGTAGGCAGCTCCATCGCCATGTAGTTGAGGATCTTGCCGGCGCCCTCAGTTTCCGATATCTTGGGCGCTACGGCGATGTCGCCCAGCGCCAGGTGGGCCGGGGCTTCTTCATACGGCACTTTTCCCGTGAACGTGACCCGGTCGACCACGCCCAGCTCGGCGGCCAGGGCCTGGTAGTGCGAGACGCCGGGGAATCCCATAATCAGAAAGTGCACGTCCAGCCCACGCTGCTTCAAGATTTGCGCTGCTTCCACCAGCAGCGGCGTGCCCTGATAATCGGCCAGGAGCCCCAAATAAGCCACTATCGGTCTGCCCGGGGGGATTTTCAAGGCGCGTCGGTACGTGGTTATCGTCTGGGAACTGGATGCTTGAGGGTGGAAGAAGTCCAGATTGACGCAATCGGGCAGCGGATGGATCTGTTGAGCGTTGCAGTTGAACTCCTGGTCCAGCATATGGGCGGCCATCTGCGTGCTGGTCAGGATTACGTCCGGCATTTGTGCAATGCGCAGCTCCAGCAGCCGCGCCCAGTAGTACCACAGCCCGTCAGGATCAAGGAAGTGGTGGTCGACCATCTCGCTGGTCATACTGCCCTGGAAATCCGCCACCAGCGGTAGGCCCCGGAGTTGGCTCAGCGCGTAGCCGATGAGCGCACCCTCGTGTAGATGACCGTGCACAATGTCGAAGCGATGTCGCAGGACGGTTTTCATCCCGGTCCAGGAGAGCAGGATGTCGAAGGCAATCTTGTGGAGCGAGGACCCCACCTCGTAGTCGGCTCGCCAGGGCGTGGGGCGGGTGCGCACGATCTCCAGATCCGGCAGGTCGCGGCCCTGATAGTAGGTGATGATAGTCACTCGATGGCCCAGCTTCTGGAGTGCTCGTGCCTCCTCCAGGATGCGGACGTGACAGCCATAATCCAGAAAGAAGGACGTAGGAGCGATCATCAAGATGCGGTATATCTTGCTCAAG
The DNA here is from genome assembly GCA_964474655.1 of uncultured Anaerolineales bacterium. GTDB lineage: Bacteria > Chloroflexota > Anaerolineae > B4-G1 > B4-G1 > CAYYTU01. Next base: position 8,317 of record CAYYTU010000004.1, on the reverse strand, counting down.
GCGCTTGATCGAACCGATGAAGGGACGCTAGTCGTCCTGATCGCGGCCGGCGGCTTTTTTCAGACGGGCGCCGAGGCCGCCGAAGACCATCCGGGTAAACCTTTCGCCCATACCTGGCGCGTTCTCCATATCGAAAGCCTCTTTATCGCCCCACATTCCTTGTTGGCGCGCCTGGACCCAGCGCTCGCGCCCCTCGGCGGCCTGGAGCAGGACATCGGCCAGCTTCTCGGCCTCGTTGCTGACGAGCAGAGACCGCAAGCGCATCAGCTCCTCCACAAGCACGTCGATGCGCTGGGCGATATGCTCGCGGTTGAGGAGGATCGCCTGCTGGCGCTCGCGGGCTCGCTCGACCGTGGCCGTCGTGGTCGCGAAGTGCTCGCCGGCGAACTTTCGCATCTCTTGCCAACCCGGGGAGTCCACGGTGGAGCGTAGCAACGCCACCGCTGCCAGTTCGGTCAAGCCCTTAACGGCCTCCAGACCATCGTGCTCGGTGACGTCGATGAAGAAAGGGTAGGCTTCCAGCGTCCAGGCCAGGTTGGAGCAGGTATCGAGCGCGGCAGCGGAGGTCTCTGGCAGAGGGGTGAAGCAGTAGAGCGCGTGCTTCAGCAGATCGGCGCGGGCCGGGCCTGGTTCCTCTGAGGAGCTGGAACGGTCGGCGGTGACCGGATTGAGCAGGACGTGTCCGCCGACGAACTCGGCGTTCTGAGGAAGAATCTCCTCAGCCCAGCGCGCCACAGGGGCCTTAAGCGCGGCGGTGTCTGTGATCAGGCAGCCGGGTCGGAGGTGCGGTGCGATAGCACCGAACATCTCTCGAATCGCCTCAAGGGGCGTGGTCACAATGACCATGTCGGCTTCCTCACAGGCCCGGCCTGGCTCTCGTTCCACGCGATCGAACACGCCCTGGGCGCGGACCAGGTCACCCGCCGCGGCTTCGGCGCTATACCCCACGATCGTCAGGTCTTCATGCTCCTCCTTTAGCTTCAGTGCGATGGAGACACTGAACGGAGTAGTCTCAATAATCGTCACTTGATTGATGCTCATATCATAACTCCTGGTTCTTCTGGCGCTTTCTAATACTACAACGAAGTTTCGGCCTGATGGACTTCCGAAGTCTCTAAATTTGCATTCAGTTGGCTATCTATTCAATCCAAGAGAAGGTCCTGGGTCGATTTGTGACCCAGCAAGCAGATTCCGGAAGTCTGGTTTAGCTCCAAATCTCGTTGTAGTGTTAACGGCGCGAGCTAACATTGGCGGTCGGCTGCCTGTAGAGCTGCCAGCAATCGCTCCTCCTCGCCGTGGGGATTGATCAGGTCTTCTTGATGCCGGCGGATCAGATCTACGGTGAGCGGAGAGCAGCCGGCCTCCTCCGCCCAATCGGCGCCGATCTCGGCGTGTTCGACATAAGCGTCAAACGGCTCGTGGGCCTGCAATTGATCGCCCAGCATCTCGGGCGCCAGCTGCTCTGAGAGGACGAACACCCCTCGCATCCAGGCTGGCAGTTGCGCGGCGGCCTTTCCCACGTCGTGCAGCAACGCAGCTGCCATGAGGTCTGGGCTGGTGTATCCGGCCCGCTGAAGCGCTTCGCTCACGTCAAGCGCGTGGCGTTGGTCCTGGGGGGCTTGCCGATAGAACAATTCGCGCCCTGCAGGGGGCAAGACGTCGAGCATCTGCTCAATTTTGTCGCTTTCCTGCGAAAGCGAACGTCGCGCAGTGACCGCGCGGAGGAACTGCCCCACGCGATACCGTATCGTCTCCATCCCGGCTCAGTAGACGAGCAGTGCGCGAAACATGAAGTTCATCAGCGGGCTGATCACAGCGCCCAGGACGCCCAATCGCGACAGCAGGTAAAGCACCAACATCAGGGCGGGCCCGCCGAACCGTTCCAGCTGATCCAGTCTGCTGGCCCATTGCCTCGGCAAAAGCCAGGCGAAGAGGCGTGAGCCGTCTAGCGGCGGTAGTGGGATCATATTGAACAGCATCAAGGCCAGATTGAGCGTGATGAAATGGAACAGAATGCTTTGCGGACTGAAGAGCGGCGATGTGTTGCCGGAGAGGCTCAACCAGCCAAGCCGGAAGGGGATAGCTGCCAGCATAGCCAATACAAGGTTGGAAAAAGGACCTGCTACGCTCACCAGCGCCATGCTGCGACGCATATCCCCTTCCAGCCGGTAGGAGCTGACAGGCACCGGTTTTCCCCAGCCGAAGCCAAAGAAGACCAGCGCCAGCGTCCCCATCGGGTCCAAGTGGGCCAGAGGATTGATGGTCAGACGGCCCTGTAACGCGGCCGTATCGTCGCCCAGCTGGTAAGCGGCCCAGGCGTGGGCCCATTCGTGGATTGGCATACTGGTCAGGAATAAGATCATCAGTGTGATGAGCCTGTTGGGATCAAAAAGATTAGAAAATAAGTTCATGTTCGTCCCCTGCTCGAAAAGTATAACCACTGCTCTTTGGTCTCGGTCGTCGGGCGCGACCGAGCAATCACAAAAGCAACACTTAATTATAACACGCTTGCCATAAAGAGCGAACAGAATCGCGTTAGATGCGTTGACGGTGGGCATGCTTGATGTATAATTCAGGCACTATGGACGAAGAAAGCCTGATTGCAGCCGCCCAAGCAGGGAAGCTAGATGCCTTCAATGAACTAGTGCTCTCCTACCAGGATCAGGTCTACAACCTCGCCTATCGCATTATGGGCGATCCGGCCGCGGCGTCCGATGCCACGCAAGAGGCCTTTATATCCGCCTATCAGAACATCGACAGCTTCCGCGGCGAACGCCCGGGCTCGTTTCGCTCCTGGCTGATGCGCATCGTCTCCAATACCTGCTACGATGAGCTGCGCCGTCGTAAACGCCACCCCACCTCCTCCTTTGAGGACTTCGAGGTGGAACCAGAGGCAAACGTGGCTTTGACCAGTGAGCACGAAGATCCAGAGGCATACGCTGAGCGCCAGGAGATGGCCCAGGCGCTTCAGGCTGGCATCCAAACGTTGCCCCCCAGCCAGCGTATTACGTTGATCCTCTGCGACGTCCAGGGCCACAGCTACGAGGAGATCGCCGAGATAACCGATGCCCCGCTAGGCACGGTGAAATCGCGCCTGGCGCGGGCACGGGGCAAACTGCGCGATTATCTTCGCTCGCGAGGGGAACTTTTACCGGCTGGTTACCGTCTAAATGATGAGACGGTGAATTGATTGAGTATATGTGAAAGGTAGTGTAGGTAAGGAAATAGAGATAGGGTGATGAGGGATTTGTTTTCTCAGGCAAGGAAAGATCAAGAGATGCGCGATGAATTGCTTTCCGCCTACCTGGATGATGAGCTGAGCGACCAAGAGCGGGAGCTCCTGGAGGCACGTGTGACGAGCGATGCCGTGTTGCAGCGCGAGCTGGAGGCGCTGCGTCGCACCGTGACAATGACGCGCGACCTGCCGACCGTCTCGGCGCCGCGTAACTTCATCCTCTCGCCGTCGATGGTCGAACAACCCCATCCAGTGGCACGAGAAACGCAGACGTTGGGCTGGACCGCGCCGATTCTGACGGCCGTCACCGCCACTGTGAGCTTGCTCTTCATCGTCGTCCTCGCCAGCGATCTGCTGCTGGGCGGCATCGGTTGGGGAGGGGCGGCTTCCGCCCCGGCGGTGCAGGAGGAGCCGCGGATGGCGATGGAAACGGCCCCCGTCGAGGGGCCCGCTGAGGCCGAAGCCGAACGGACCGTCGTAACGCCGACCGAGAAAGCACCGGTGGCCGCTGTCCAGGAGAGCCCGGATGAGGAGGAGGAGGCGGAAAAGACGGAAGAAGAACAAGACGCCGATTCAATTGAGGCCAGGAAGACAGCAGCGCCGCCCGGAGCTGGCGCTTCCCCACTGCCCACGTCTCCTCCGGTGGCGGAGGAAAGGGAAGAAGTCACACCATCGCCGCTGCTGGAAGATGCGCCAGAGGAAACGACTGAAGAAGCAGCCTCTGATCGCGTTGATCGTCCGCCGATAGTGCTCTGGCGCGCGCTGGAAGTCACGCTCGGCCTGACATCTATCATCCTGATGCTGGTTACCATCCGTGCCTGGCGGACCCGTCGATAAGGAGACCTTGCTTGTCGAAGCCTCTGGAACTGAACTATTGCCCTCGCTGCGCCCATCCCTTGGAGGATCGCGTGGCCTTTGGGCGCAAGCGTCGCTTCTGCCCCCGCTGTGAACGGATCGTCTTCCGCGAACATAAGATCGCTGCGGGCGTCCTGGTCGAGCACGAGGGCGAGATTCTCCTGGTACGTCGGAAAATCAACCCTGGGCGCGGTCTCTGGACTTTCCCCGGCGGGTTTGTCGACTTCGACGAGGCCCCCGCGGAGGCAGCTGTGCGCGAGTGTTGCGAGGAGACCGGGCTAGAGGTGGAAATCGTCGCTTTGTGTGACATCGTCGGCGGGCGGGAACACGAGGCCGGAGCCAGCATCGTTATCGCCTATCGCGCCCGCCCGGTCGGTGGGCAGATAGCTCCGGGCCCCGAAGTCGAGCGTGTCGCGTTCTTCGCGCCGGGAAGCCTTCCGCCCCTCGCTTTCCGTGCCACTCAAGCGGTTTTGGATTGCTGGCAGCAGGAATTCATCGCTCTGCCCCAGTGACCTTGGTGTGAGGATGCTTGCGCCTTTTCACCTGTGTGTTAAAATTTTACCTATGCGAAACGTTCTGCGCGTCGTCAGCCTCCTCGCCTGTCTCGCTACCCTGCTGAATATCCCCAGCAAGGCTCAATCGCCAGGGCCCGTCGTTACCTGGCTTTCGCTGGTGAACGAGACCCGCCTTGATGAAGGCCTGGCGCCCTACAACCTCTCCTCGTTGTTGAGCAAAGCAGCTCAGCGTCACGCTGATGATCTGGCGGCGAATGGCTTTGCCGATCCCGATGATCCCCATCTGGGCTCCGATGGGAGCTACGAACACGAACGCATCGAGGAGGCTGGTTACGCGGCCTGGACCCGTAACGACGAATCAACAATCGTGGACGAGAACCTCTGGGCCGGCGCTGGGGACCCGGAGGACGCGCTGGCCTTCTTTTTGGACGACCCGGTACACCGCGCGAATATCCTCAGCGAACGGTATCGAGAAGTTGGCGTGGGCGTCGCCACCGGTGACGACGGACGTCAATTTTACGTGCTCACTTTTGGCGCCCGCCCGAACGTGTTGCCGATCTTCGTCAACGACGGCGCTGAGACCACCGACGATCCGGAGGTCGCCATTCATCTCACCAACGAAAACGCCCGCCCCTCGGGCGAGGGGGCCAGCAAAATGGGCCAGGCGATTGAGATCCGCATCAGCGATGATCCCGAGTTTGAGAATGCATCGTGGCGCTCGTGGTCCACGTTCGTCTCCTGGACCTTGCCGGATGAGGTGGGCGAGCATACGGTCTACGTTCAGTTCCGTGATGCTGCCGGACGTACAGCCATCTCCGCCGACACCATCTATCTGGGCGAGGGCACGCCTCCGACTCCAACTCCCTTGGCGGGGATGGAGACCACCGCGCCCTCGGCTACTCCTGAATCAACTGCTCCTCCGTCCACAACAACCGCTCCGCCTGCAACTCCCCTTGCCACACCTTCCGCTACGTCGTCGATGGTAGCTCCTTCGGTCACGCCAGAGCCGGACACTGCCACGCCTGGTTCCCCGACGCCCTTTCCAACCTGGACGCCCCTTCCGTCGCCGACAGTGGAGAGAGAAGATGAAACTGCGGACCTCTTATCTCCATCGTCAGACGATGATGGGCGCACTGGCCTGCTGGGCCCGGTCACTGTGCTACAAGGGCTCGCTCTGCTGCTGGGGCTTTCCCTGGTGCTGCGGCGCGGTGGAAAAGACGGGCAATCTAGCTCGGTTTAGGCGCTCGCAGCTGCTGATATGAACGACTCTGGCTTCATCGGCGTGTTTGATTCTGGCGTGGGCGGCCTGAGCGTCTGGCGGGAGGTCGTCCGGCACCTCCCCCACGAGGACACCCTCTACCTGGCCGATCAGCGCCACGTGCCCTATGGCGTCCGCTCGTTGGACGAAGTGCGGGCCTTCGCCGAGGGCATCACGCGCTTCCTGATCGCTCAGGGCGCGAAGATCATCGTCATTGCCTGCAACACGGCCTCGGCCGCGGCGCTCCACGACTTGCGACGCATCTTCCCTGAAGTACCCTTCGTGGGGATGGAGCCGGCGGTCAAGCCAGCCGCGGAGCGCTCGCAGAACGGGATCGTGGGCGTGATTGCCACCGAGGCCACCTTCCAGGGCGAGCTCTTCGCCAGCCTCCTGGAGCGTTACGCCAGCGACGTGGACGTGCTCACCCAAGTCTGCCCAGGATTGGTGGATGCGGTGGAGAGCGGGGCACTCGACGCGCCAGAGACCGAGGCACTACTGCAGACATGCCTGACGCCGCTGGTCGAGGCGGGCATCGATCAGCTCGTCCTGGGCTGCACACACTACCCCTTCCTGCGTCCGACCATTCAACGGGTGGTGAGCGACAACATCGCGATCATCGACCCGGCGCCCGCCGTCGCTCGCCAGACGGGGCGCGTGCTGGCTCGGCGAGGGCTAGCAGCCGCTCAGACGCGCACGGGGCACCACCGCTTCTGCACCAGCGGGGACCCAGGCGCCTTCGGGAAGCTGCTCGACCGGCTGATTCCGCCTGACCAAGAACGCCGCGCAGTTCAACGGCTCCAATGGCGGGCGGGACAGATCGAGAAAGTCTCCGCACGTCGACTGTAACTTCCTCTTACGCGCGTCAAGGCGCAGACGCGGCGGGCTGCGTGTACGACTGCACCTCCAGATAGATCACCTTCGGCTCGAAATCCGGGGTCACGAACGAATAGTAGTCCTGATAGCTCAGCGTCGACGCCGGATACCGGAAGGCCCACATCGCCACACACCTGCACCAGGGCCAATGCTCCTTGGCCCACTCGTAGGCCCCGATGGTGTACGCAATGCGTTGGGCTGGGCTCACGGCGCCGGTCCAGCGGGGGTGATCGTTCCAGCCGGCCTCGGTCACGTAGATCGGCTTGTCGCCGTCGCCATACGCGACCATAATCTCCCGCAGCAGCTCCACCCGCCGGAAGTTCAGCGCGTCCGGTGCCGGCGGCTCCTCCGGCGCTACCGTCTGTCCATAGGCGTGCGCCGCCAGCGCGTCGAAGTAGGCCTCCGCGCCCGCCTCGTACATACGCCGGAGATAGGTCAGATCATTCATACCGGTAGCGCTGCTCTCCGGCTCCAGCGTGGGGGCCAGAGCACCAGCCAGCACGACGACCTCGGGGTTGGCGGCGCGCACCCGAGGATAGACCGCCTGCAAAAGCGCCGTGTAGCCTTCGGGATCCACGGTGCGATACCCCCACTCGAAGCTCAGGTTCGGCTCGTTCCAGATGACGATGTGACGCACCCGGCCTTCATAGCGGGCGACGAACGCAGCCGCGAAGTCAGCGAAGGCCTCGTAACGGTCGGCGTCCAGGTACGTGAGCGTGGTTTCACGTTCGTCGGCGTCGGGACGGGCCCAATCGGGCGTCCAGCCCAGCCGGGCGATCACGGTCAGCCCCTGGTTCTCGGCGTGCTCGATCACCATATCGCTGTGCTCCCAGGATAAGATTCCCTCCTCCGGTTCGATGTAAGGCCAGGGAAAGAATTCCACGATCCAGGGCGTGCCCATCTCGCGCACCATGCGCAGCGTGCGTTGGACCTTCCACGGCTCCACCTCGTCGGTCAGGCGGGTATGGATGCCGGCAAGCGGATTGGTCGTCGTCACCGTCTGCGGCGGATCGAGTACGACCAGTACCTGCGGCGGGTGCACGGCCAAGAGGATGAACAGCGCCACTGCCAATCGGAGCACGTGAGCCAGCCGAATGCGGCGCAGGGTCTTGAGCAGTCTTGGAGGCAGGTTCTTGAGGAAGGTTCGTCCGTCGAATTGCATCGGCACCAGCCTATGGGGGGATCGAAAACAAAAAAGGGAAGCTCTCGCTTCCCCTTTACGCATCTGGCTCCTCGGGAAGGATTCGAACCTTCAGCCTACCGGTTAACAGCCGGCCGCTCTACCATTGAGCTACCGAGGAATCTTTGCAGAGGATATTATACTCCTAAGCGCTGAACTCGTCAAGTTTTGATTCGCAGCTTTCCAGGAAAATCACATATGGAAGGTGAGGGCGCTTAGAAAACCGAAGTTTACAGGACTTTACTTTCCGCTATTTTTATAAATTTAATCGGCGGTTGTCGCCTTTGTTTACAATGTAGCTTGCTCGCCAGGCGTGCGTGACATATCTCCAATTTATGTCACAATACAAAATTAGGAAACATTTCCGCATGCCGACGTGGTGAGTTTGGAAAGACCGCTGA
>CAYYTU010000003.1:0-127633 GCA_964474655.1 uncultured Anaerolineales bacterium | reverse complement strand
GTCCTCCCCCAACTTGTAAATACGCCCCTATCATATCTCGCTCTCGTTTATCTTCACTCATTTCGAGCCCCCTTGACGATGGAAATTGCGAGAGAAATGATTCCTACGGGACTACGCCAGAGGGCGAAATCGGCGTCAGACAATGTCCCGTAGGGGCCATTGCCACTCGGGAGACACCTTCCACAATTTCTCCAGAACTAACTCGAGTCGCTTCCAACTCACTTTAGCCAGACTCGCTTGATTTAAAACACGTTTTATTTGGGGTCAATATAGGAGGTCAGTCTCGGTCAGATTTGCAACAGCTTGTACAGCATTACCTGCATTCTGCCAAGCGCTCGCTACGACGCTTCGCCCAGCAGCCGCCGCGTGGCGCTCACCAGGCCGAAGCAGCCGGTCAGCATCATGTCGCCGTGAGGCGCGGCGGGGTAATAGCCTAGCTCCTCGGCCAGGTGGCGCTGCGGGCCGGTCACCGCCACGAAGTCGAACCCCTCGCCCGGGACGTAATCGGGGTGGGCGTAGGCCCCGTGGCCGTGGTCGGCGTAGACCGCCTCGTTGGTCAGCGTCCCGGCGCGCAGATCATCGACCAGCCGAGACAGCTTCTGCGGGTCCATCAGCACTGTATGGTGCTCGAAGAGGCCCAGCATGCGCTCGCCGCGCAGCAGCACGCCCAGCGTGTGCTGATTGCCCACGTTGACCAGGATGAAGCCCTCGTCCTGATGGGCCGCGGCCCGTTCGTCCTCCAGGATGCCCCACAGCGCCGCCGGGCCGGTGTCCATCAGGATCGCGCCGGGCGCATCGCGCTGCACGGCCAGCATACGGGTGTAGTGCGCCGGCGGCTCCTCGTAGGCCAGGTCGAGCATGCGGCCACCACCCTCCACGAACTGGCGCCAGAGCTGGAAGCGGAACTGGCGGTTGGAGCCCTCCAGGCACTGGCCGTGATCCTGCACCGCGACGGCCACCGTCTTTGGGATGGTGATGTCGTAGGGCGCCAGCGCATCAGCCAGCGCGTCCAGATCGACGTCGCGGGTGTGGAGCGTAAGCAGATCGGGCGCGGCGGGCGGCCCCTCGCCTTCCTCCAGGATGGTGTAGCCGCGCTCGCGCACCTGATCCAGGTTATCGCGAATGGTCAATGCGGCGCGCGGCGTGGTGTAGACGGGGTAGCCGGCCCGCAGGTGGCGCTTCATCGCGCTCACGATCGGACCGCCGCCCATCAGGTTGCCGTTCAAGAAAATCGGTCGGCCTTCCCGCGTGGCCCGCTTGACCCGCCGGGCCAGCACGGTCGTCCACGAGGGCAGGATCAGCTTGACGTTGTTCTCCATCGGCTGATCGGCCTCCCAGAGCAGCACGTCCTGGGTGCCAGCGCCGACGTCGATGGCGAGAATGCGATCAGGTTGTTGTGAATTCATTGGGTAAATATGGACCTTTCCTTATATTGGCGAGATAAAACGCATTGCGTGCTACTCACGCTGGGTCAACGACTGTTCGATGCGATTGACCTTCCCGTAGATGAGAAGCACGATTACCAGCGTTGCAACCGGAATCAACAGGCTGATAAGAGCGAAGATCATCACGAGCAATAATTCCACAACCCCCACACTGCCAAGCATATTCGATCTCCCTATTTCGACCTCCCTATAATGACGTACCAACTACCAATTTACCAATCTACCAGCCTACCAACCTACCACCACTCACTCCAGCAAGAGCACCTCGACCTGAGAACCGGCTGGCAGGTGCCGGGCGTCCTCCGGAATCACGGCCAGGCCGTCGGCCTGCACCAGCGAGTTGAGGATGCCGGAGCCCTGGTCGCCGGTCAGCGTCGCCTCGTAGCCGGCGTCGGTCTCGCGTAACATCACCCGCAGGTAGTGACGGCGGCCATCCTTGCGCCCGATCGGCTCGCTCAGCCGCGCCGTGACCGTGGGCCACGACCAGTTGGTGAAGCCCTCCATCTTCAGTAGCGCCGGGCGGGCGTAGAGCGCGGTGCTGACCATGGCCGCGACCGGATTGCCCGGCAGGCCCAGTAAGGGGACGCGGCGTCCTGAGCCTGTCGAAGGGCCGATATCGCCGAACGCCATCGGGCGGCCCGGCTTCATATTCAGCGACCAGAAATGCATCTGGCCCTCGGCGTTCATCACCTGCTTGACCAGGTCGAAGTCGCCCACGGAGACGCCGCCGGAGGTGATGATGAAATCGGCCCCTTGATCCAGTGCCTTGCGCACGCCCTCGCGCACCAACGCTTCTTCGTCGTGAGCCACGCCCAAAAGCAGCGGGAGGCCGCCGTAACGCTGCACCTGGGCCGCGACGGTGTAGGAGTTGGCGTCGCGGATCTGGCCGGGGGCGGGCGTCTGCTCGGGCGGGACCACCTCGTCGCCGGTGCCGAGGATTGCCACGCGCGGCCGCCGGATCACGGCCACCTCCAGGTGGCCCAGCGCGGCCAGCATGCCGATCTCCTGCGGGCGCAGCACCTGGCCCGGCCGCAACACGACCTGGCCCTGGCGCACGTCCTCGCCGGCCTGCCGGACGTTCTTACCGGGCGAGGGCGGCTTCAATACCTCCACCCAGTCGCCATCTGACCTCGTGCGCTCGAACCGCACCACTGTGTCGGCGCCCGCGGGCACCGGCGCGCCGGTCATGATGCGCATCGCCTCGCCCCGGCCGACGCTGCGCTCTGGCATGTGACCGGCCGCTACCTCGCCCACCACGCGCAAGCGCACGGTGTCACCGCGCATATCGGCGCCGCGCACGGCGTAGCCGTCCATGGCGGCGTTGGTCACCGGCGGGATGTCCCGGTCGGCAGCGACCTCCTCGGCCAGCACGCGCTCGGCGGCCTCCAGCACCTCCACCAGCTCCGGCTCCAGCACCTCCACGCTGGAAAGGATGTGCTCTTGGGCTTCCTCGACGTTCAGTACCGGGCGCTTCTGGTTACGCATGGTAACTCTCCTCCTCGTGCTCGTGATGATGATGTTCGGTATGCTTGCCGCGGGTCATCCGAACCGCGTGAGGTAGAATCGGCGCCAGTGTTTCCATCCCATCGCGGACCGCGTTGGGGCTGCCGGGCAGGTTGACGATCAGCGTGCGGCCACGAAGTCCCGAAGTGCCCCGCGAGAGCACGGCCAGGGGCGTGCTCCGATAGCCGGTGAAACGCACTGCCTCGGCCAGCCCCGGCATCTCTCGCTCGATCACGGCCCGCGTGGCCTCCGGCGTGACGTCGCGCGGGGTGGCGCCGGTGCCGCCGGTGGTCATCACCAGATCGACCCCCGTCTCGTCGACCAGCTCGATCAACAGCTGCTCGATCTGATCGCGCTCGTCCGGCACCACCTCCTGACGGACCACCTCGGCGCCCATCTCGCGCAGCAGCTCGGCCAGGACCGGCCCGCTGATGTCCTCGCGCTCGCCGGCGTAGCCTTTGTCGCTGACGGTCACGACAGCTGCAAAAATCGGCTTCATAGATAGCATCCTCTCTCTGATCTCAAATCCAAAACTCGTCTCTCATTATACTAGTCCCCCCAAGGTTCGGCAAGGGATTGCCCCAGGGGATTTCCGAAGCGAATCGTCTGCGAAAGCGCCTTCAATGCCATGGGCGTATTTACAAGTTGGGGGAGGACAGACTTCGGAAGTCTCAAATACTGCTCTGCTTATCAAATTATGCCGAGAAGAACAATTTTGAAGCCCTGCGCATATCGTTCTCGTAGACTTCCGAAGTCTTGGCACTCCTGCCCCCCCAAGTTTTGCATACACCCTGTGCTCAGATGCGAACAAGGCAAACGAAGCCGGGGATGATACGCTTGGTAAACGTGCCCCATCGCTTCCCCTGGCAGGGATTGGCGGAGTAGACGCCGATCGCGCGGGTGGAATTCGGTGTTTGGGAAAGGGCAACGGGCGGTCCTGCGCGTCACTGATCACCAGCACGCCTACCTAGTAGACGACGTCTGGATCCTCCACGGCATACGCTTGGCGAAGTCGACGCCTCCGCCTCGATACGCGCCGACCAGATGGACGCGCAGCGAGCGCGGTGTGATGCGCTCCAGCAGGCACGACAGCCGAAACAGCGGCTCGTTGAACGCCAGGTAGGTCGGGTCGCCGACCAGGCGCAGCGTCACGCGTCGCAGGCCGATGGACTGCGCCAGCCGTTCGATCTGCGGGGGCGTGTTGGCGCGATAGTGCGCGGGGAAGATGTCAGGCTCGTCGCGTCCGTAGAGCCGGTCGACCAGACGGCCCTTGGTCCAGCTTAGGGCTCGATTGAGCACCAGCAGCGGATGACGCGCATTGGGCGTGACGAAGATGAAGTGTCCGCCGGGGGCGAGCACGCGGCTTATCTCTGCGAAGGTGTGCGTTGGAGTCGGCAGGTGTTCCAGTACCCAAGAGCAGCATACGAGATCGAAAGCGTCGGCGGGATAGGGCAGTCTCTCGGAGAGCCCGCCGGCGAGCGCCATCGTGGAGGTCCGGTGCTCACGCAGTGACTGAAGGTCGGGGTCGAGCCCAGCGACGAAGCCGGCCTGGCGGTGAAGCCGCTCCATTACACCGCCGCGCCCGCAGCCCAGATCCAGCACGCAGGCTTTGGGCTGCAAGTGCGCCGTCACCAGCTCCTGGTAGACGTGGCTGCTGGGCTGCCAATCGGGCCGCATCGCGGCGTAGCGGCGTCGGTACTCCTCTTGTCGTTCGAGTGAAAGCATCGTGGCGTTCTTCCTCTTCGTTATCTTCGCGTTATTGACCGGGGCTTGACTGGGATGGGATCGGCGTCGGAGACGCTACGGGATTATAGCACATCTGGCGCTGCTCTGCGTAGGTTTTCGAAGCGAATCGTCTGCAAAACTGCCTTCAATGCCACAGAGTATGCTCAGATGCGAACAAGGCAAACGAATCTGGTAATACGCTCGGTAAACGCGTCTGTGGGCAATCTAATGCATCTAGGGTGCTTTGGAACTGCTTCGTTTGCCCTTGTGGGGATTTCGAAGCAGGATCGCCCAGGAAAAATGCCCTCAAGACCGCAGAACTTGCTTAGGCGCGAACAAGGCAAACGAAGCTGGGGTTGATGCGCTCGATAAACGTGACTGTAGGCAATCTAATGCGTCTGGGCTACCCTAGAATCGCTTCGTTTGCCTTTGTACTGATCATCTTTCAGAAAGATCGGGCCCATGCTATAATCACAGTGGTTACAAAAGCGACGATCCGCGAAGGAGGCACAGATGTGGAAGCGTTTTATGATCACGCTGATGGTCCTGGCGCTGACGCTGGTGGCATGCGGCGATGGTGGGGAGGGCCGACCAGAGGAGCAGTTGCCCTGGAGCGAAGATTTCACTGATCCGCAGAGCGGCTGGCAGGTCGAATCGGACGCGTCAGCTCAGGTCGATTATCAAGATGGTGCGATGCGCGTTCTGATTGAGGCCCCCAATCGGCTCGCCTGGGCCTCGGCCGGGCGTGAATACGCCGATTTTCAGCTCACCGTCGAGGCAGAACAGGTCGCCGGCCCCAACGACAACGAGTATGGCGTGCTGGTGCGGATGGAGGACGCCGATCACTTCTACCGCTTTTCGATCAGCGGCGACGGCTACTACCAGATCGCCAAGTACGACGGTGAGTCGTGGGAGGAGCTGACCGGCGACTGGCAGCCGTCCGAGGCCATCAAGCAGGGCGCAGCGACGAACCGGCTGGTGGTCATCTGCCAGGCGACGACGATGACGTTCCTGGTCAACGACGAGACGGTGGTCCAGGTCGAGGACGAGACGTATCGCCGAGGTGATATCGGGCTCTACGCCGGGACGTTCTTCGAGCCGGGAGTCGAGATCCACTTCGACAACCTGGAAGTAACGGCGCCGACGCCGTAGTCAAGCGCCTCTATGCGGATCTACCTGGATAGCATCGGCTGCCGCCTGAACTGGAGCGAGATCGAGAGTCTGGCTCAGCAGTTCACTGCTGCGGGGCACAAGGTTGCGTCAGATCCGGAAGGAGCCGACGTGATCATCGTCAATACCTGCGCTGTCACCGCTCAGGCGGAGCGGAAGACGCGTCACCAGATCCGCTCGTTCCACCGCGATAATCCAGACGCGCGCATCGCTGTCATCGGATGCTACCCCACGCTGCGGCCAGAAAGGAGCACAGAGTTCGCGGGCGTCGAGTGGGTGGTGCCCAACGCCGAAAAGGCCCGGACGGTCGAATCCATCTGTGCGGAGCCATCGGCGATTCGCGATCTACAATCGACAATCCACAAGCCACCTCTCCGCACCCGGGCCTTCGTCAAGGTGCAGGACGGCTGTGACAATCACTGCACCTACTGCATCATCCGCGAGCTGCGCGGGCCGGGGCGCAGTCGCCCGCTGGGTGACGTGGTGGCGGAGGTTCGGGGCCTCGTCGAAGTTGATTGTCAGGAGGTGGTGCTGACCGGCGTGAATCTCGGCTCCTATGGGCGCGACCTGGGTCAGCCCGACGGGTTGCGCGCTCTGATCGAATCGCTCCTGGTGCATACAGATGTAGCGCGGCTACGGCTTTCGTCGCTGGAGCCGTGGGATGTTGATGAGCCCTTCTTCGATCTATGGGAGGACCCGCGGTTGTGTCGCCAGCTCCACTTGCCGCTGCAGGCCGGCTGCGACGCGACGCTGCGCCGGATGGGCCGTCCGATCACCACGGAAGCGTTCGCCCGGCTGGTGAAGGCCGCCCGCGCCGCCATCCCGGGCCTGGCCGTGACCACCGACGTGCTGGTCGGCTTCCCCGGTGAGGACGAGACGGCTTTCCGGGCCAGTTACGACTTTGTGGAGCGCATGGCGTTCGCCAAGCTCCACGTCTTCCCCTACTCACCGCGGCCTGGTACGCCCGCAGTGCGGTTGTCGGATCGTGTACCGCAGGCCGTACGTGACGAACGGGCGAGCCATATGCGCGAGCTGGGCGCCACACAACGCCGCCGCTTCCGCGAGCGTTTCGTGGGGCGCACGCTGGAGGTACTGTGGGAGAAGCAATGGCGCGATGGTCGCTGGACCGGCTGGACGGATAATTACATCCGCGTCGTCACCGCCGCCGAGTCTCTTTATAATCGGGTCACCAAGACGCGGCTCAGTGTGCTTCATCACAATTATATGGAGGGGGAGGTTATTTATGAGTGAGTCGCGTTGTGTCTTTTGTCGCATCGTGGAGGGCAGGGCACCGGCTCGCCTCGTGTATCAGGATGAGGACGTGACTGCCTTTCACGACCGCAACCCTCAAGCGCCGACGCATATTCTGATCGTGCCCAATCGTCACCTGCGCGACGTGAATCAGGTGAAATCGGACGACGCTGCGCTGATGGGTCGGCTCTTCGTCGTCGCCCGGCGGGTGGCGGAAGGGCAGGGGTTATCCAGCTACCGATTGGTGGTCAACACCGGACGAGAGGCTGGTCAATCGGTCTTCCATCTCCATATGCACCTGCTGGGCGGGCGGTCGTTCAGCTGGCCTCCGGGGTAATGTTGGAAAAAGTGAATGCGAATGCTTGACAGCCGTTCAGTGCGCGATTATAATAGATCGCAGCTAAAATTTCTTTCAGGAGAGAGTAAATGACCAAAGTAGAACTTCAGTCTGGGGAATCCTTTGAATCGCTCTTGAAGCGGTTCAACAAGCAAGTACACTCTGATCGCGTGTTGTGGGAGGCACGCCGACGTCGTTTCTTCGAAAAGCCAAGCGTGATCCGGAAGCGTAAGCGAGCGGCCAAGCTGCGCAAGAGCCGCCAGCAGACGCTCAAGGATCAGCAGCGCTTCTAGCATTCTAAAGTGACTATGAATCTGAAGCAAAAGTTGCAGGGGGATCTCAAGGAAGCTCTTCGCAGCCACGACGAGACCCGCAAGAACGTGATCCGGATGGCGCTATCCGCGATCAATACTGCCGAGATCGAGCACGGGATGGAGAGCGGCGAATCCGAGCTCGATGAGGCGGAGATGGCGCGGATATTGCAAAAGGCGGCCAAGCAGCGGCGTGAGGCGATCGCCGAGCTGGAGAAGGCCGAGCGGCCCGAGTTGTTGGCCCAAGAACGGGCCGAGCTGGCGATTCTGGAAGATTACCTGCCCAAACAGCTCTCACGAGAGGAGATTGTCGCGGAGGCGCGACAAGTCATTGAGGATGTTGGGGCGACCAGTATGCGTCAGATGGGGCCGGTGATGGGGCAGTTGATGGCCAGGCTCAAGGGGCAAGTCGATGGACACGTGGTAAACGAAGTAGTGCGTGAGCTACTGGCTGGATCTGGCTGAGCCGGACGCGTTAAAAAGGACGTCTAATGATGTGTTGAAAGGGAGCGCCCCTGGTGCTCCCTTTTGTTGTCTTTGTTATGATGATGAATGTGAATAAGGCATCCACCAAAGATCAAGATAAGCGCAGCTGGGTAGCATGGCTGCGTGTGATCGTGCTGGGGCTCGTGCTGACGGCGGTGACCGGTGTGGTGATGGCGCATCCGCTGTTGCCGACCGGGCAGGTGCAGCTGGAGGAAGGCGACGTGGCCACCGAACATATCCGAGCGCCCCGCCGTCTGACGTATGAGAGTGATATCTTGCGCGAGCAGGCGCAGGATAGGGCTGCTGCGGAGGTCGCGTCGATCTATACAACGCCGGACCCGGCGCTGGCGCGTCAACAGCTCGATCGGGCTCGTGAGGTACTCGATTATTTGGGCTCGGTGCGGGCCGATTCGTTGGCTTCCACGGCTCGGAAGCGATCTTGGGTATTGGCTGTTCCTGAGCTGGAGAATCTTTCGCTGGAGATGGTCGAGAAATTGCTCGCGCTTTCCAACGAGAGTTGGGATCGAGTCCAGCTGGAGACGCTGGCCGTGATCGGTCAGGCGATGCGCGAGGAGATCCGGGAAGGTGACGTCGCGAGTATGCGAAAGCGTGTGCCGCGGCTGGTGAGCCTGGATCTCTCCAGCGAGGAGGCTAGTGTTGCAACCGCATTGGCGCAGGCTTTTCTCGTCCCCAACGCTTTTTTGGCCCAGGAGGCGACGGAGGAAGCGCGGCAGACTGCCAGGGAGGAGGTGCCTCCGGCCCTGCGCACCTTCGAGGACGGGGAAATCATCGTGCGTGAGGGGGAGCGCGTGACGGCGCTGGATATTGAGGCCTTGGACGAGCTGGGGTTGCGTCAGTCCCGTGTGCAGTGGACCGATTTCCTGCGCTCTGGCGTCTTGGCTCTGCTGGGGGTGACGATCCTCTATTTGTACCTGGCCCGTTTCCAATCGAGTGTATTGTGGCGTGGGCAGCAGATGTTATTGTTGGTATTATTGAATATCGTCTTCGTGCTGGTGATCGGCTTGATGGTGCCCAGTGGGCCGGTGGTGCGGTACCTCGCGCCGGCGTCGGCGCTGGCGATGTTGACGACGGCTACCCTGGGGCGGGAGACCGGCGTGGCTGCGGCTGTGTTTCTGGGCGGCGTCACCGGCGTGATTGCCGATAACTCGCTGGAGATGACGATGTATGCTGGTCTGGGCGGGATAATCGCCGCCTTGGCTCTGGGCCGGGTCGAGCAGATCGGCGAGCTCTTCCGCGCTGGTTTGTTTGTCTCGCTGGTCCACGTGAGTGTATTCGCGGTTTTCAACGCTCCTCAGGACTTCACCCAGCCGGCTAACGTGGCGGCCTCGGTGTTTTCTGGGGCGCTCAACGGCGGTGTTTCGGCCAGTCTGGCCCTCGGGGGGTTGTTTCTCGTGGGGCCTTTGTTCGATATTGTGACCACGATGCGGTTGATCGAGCTCAGTCGCCCGGAGCATCCGCTCCTACAACGTCTGCTGCGCGAGGCACCGGCTACGTACCATCACAGTTTGATGGTGGCCAATCTGGCCGAGCAGGCGGCCGAGAGTATCGGGGCCAACGCGCTCCTGACGCGCGTGGGGGCTTATTATCACGATGTGGGCAAGCTCGCTCGCCCTTACTTCTTCACCGAGAATCAGGCCGATGGTATCAATCCCCATGATCGGCTTGATCCTCAGACGAGCGCCGAGGTGATCATCAGTCACGTCACTGATGGCATCAAGCTGGCGAAGCGGTATCGTCTGCCCAGCCAGATTCGTGCTTTTATCCCGGAGCATCACGGGGATAATCGGGTCAGCTTCCTCTACCAGAAGGCCGTGGAGCTGGCGGGCGATCCCTCACTGGTCGATGAGGAGAAATTCCGTTATCATGGCCTTAAGCCGCAGAGCAGAGAGACGGCGCTGGTGATGTTGGCCGATGGCTGTGAGGCGGCTGTTCGCTCGGCGCGCCCGGAGGATGCCGAGGTAGTGGCGAAGATTGTCAACAATATCATCGATCAGCGGGTGGAGAACGATCAGTTCGACGAGTGTGATTTGACCTTGCGCGACCTTGCGATTGTGCGGGAGGTTTTCGTTTCCGCCTTGAAGGGGACTTTCCATCCGCGTATCCAGTATCCATCGGATGATGAGCAGGAAGAGCAGGAGCAGCCAGAAGAAGCCGTGCAGACGAAGCAGAAGGTGAAAGCTGCACAGAAAGGTGATGGGAGAGACGCATGACCGATCACACTATAAACGTTCAGATTCAAGCGCCGTACAAGCAGCCTGATGGGGTTCAGGCCGATTCATTGCGCCTTGCCGCCGAGGCGACTTTGGCGCATCAGCGGGTGGCAGAGGTGTGTGAGCTGGCCGTGGTTGTGACGGGCGATCGGGATTTGCATGCGCTCAATCGGCGCCATCGTGGTGTGGACGCGCCGACTGATGTGTTGGCGTTTCCCAATCAGACACGAGGGCCGTTTGTCGACGCGCCGGGGCAGCCACGCTATCTGGGCGATGTGATTATTTCGCTGCCACGGGCCCAGAGCCAGGCTGCGGAGGCGGGTCATAATCTGTCCGTTGAGTTGCAGCTTTTGGTCGTTCACGGTGTTTTGCACCTGCTGGGGTGTGATGATCAAGAGGCCTCCAGCCGGGCGCGGATGTGGCAAGCTCAGCAGGACGTGCTCCAGTCGTTGGACGTGGACGTTAATCTCCCCTCGCTTTAGAGAGGCATCTTGCACCACCCTACACTGATGCGTGACCATAATGTGTTGAGGAGTTTCCAGTTTGCCTTTCGCGGCGTGTGGTACGTTTTGCGCACGGAGCAGAATAGCCATATTCATCTGGGTATAGCCGGGGCTGTTGTTCTGCTGGGGGTGTGGTTGCGGCTTCCGTCTGACCGATGGGCGGTGCTGGTTTTGACTATCGGTTTTGTGCTCGTTAGCGAGCTGGTTAACACCGCCCTGGAGGCGGTGGTCGATCTGATCAGTCCAAAGTATCATCCACTGGCCAAGGTTGCCAAGGATGTGATGGCAGGAGCAGTGCTTCTGGCGGCTATGACGTCGATCATCGTGGGGTTGTTGGTGTTAGGCCCCCCGCTTTGGAGTAAGTTAGCATTGAGTTTATCCTGATACCATTGTTGTGTGGTATGTGTATTAGTGATTAGTAGTGGATTGGAGGAGGCTTATTATGAACAGACAACAAACTGTCTATCTAACCCCGAAGGGGAAAGAGGACTTGCAGGCGGAGTTGGATCATTTGGTCAAAGTTAAGCGCCCAGCGCTGGCGGAGCGATTGCGCAAGGCCATTGAGCAGGGCGATCTTTCCGAGAATGCCAATTATAAGGCAGCCAAGGAGGAGCAGTCTTTCCTGGAGGGGCGTATCCAGGAGATTGAGATGATGCTGCGCAACGCCGAGATTATTGAGGATGACGGCGAAGGGGAAGAGGTGTCGTTGGGCAGCCGCGTCACGGTAGTCGAGGATGGGCGTGGTGAGCCCGAAATGTTCCACATCGTCGGGTCGGTTGAGGCCGACCCGGTCAACGGGAAGGTCTCCCACAAGTCGCCGATGGGCGAGGCCCTGATCGGGCATCGCGTGGGCGACCGTGTGACGGTGGAAGCGCCCGGAAGGGAGATTGCGTTTGAGATCGTCGGGATCCAGTGAGGCCGCGTTAAGGGCGCTTCACAAGGCGATGAGAGCCTGCCGCCGCTGCTTGGAGGCGGGCTTTTCGGTTGAACCTGGAGCGGTCGTAGCTGGTCCTGTCTCCGCGCGGGTGATGGTGGTGGGGCAAGCTCCAGGCGTCACTGAGTCTGATACCGGCCGTCCTTTCAACGGGGCCTCGGGCCAGCGGCTTTTCGAGTGGTTGGCAGTCTCTGGTTGGGATGAAGCCACTTTCCGCACCGAGCAGTATATGACCGCCATCACCAAATGTTATCCAGGCAAATCGACCAACGGAAAAGGGGACCGCGTTCCTACGCGCAGCGAACAGGCCCTTTGTGCTCCTTTCTTACAACGGGAGCTGGAACTGGTGCAGCCGGAGGTTATCGTGCCGGTGGGGAGTTTGGCGGTGCAGCATTTCCTGGGACGTGTGCGACTGACCGATGTGGTGGGTAATGTGGCAAAAGAGGATGGACGCCGGATCGTGCCCTTGCCTCATCCCAGTGGGGTCAACATCTGGCTCAACCGGCCGGCGAATCAGAGGCGCGTGGCGAAAGCTCTGGATCGTTTGGGGCAGCTGAGGGAGGAGCAGGGTTCTGAATCGTCACGATAGAGCGGGAATGTTTGTTGCGCTGGTCTATGTTATCGTCGATAAATAGGGAGACGGGTGACAGATGTCTCTGATGTGTCAGAGGCGGAACAACACATTCGTTCGATTCGGATGGCCAGTTACCCTGATGTTATTGGCCTTTTTCTTGCGCTTTTTTCAGCTCGGCGACCAGCCGGTGTGGTCCGATGAAATCTACAGTATTGCTGTGGCTCGCCACGCGCTACCCGGGGTGGTGAATTGGGTCTATCGGGATAATCATCCTGTTCTTTATTGGATGATTCTTTATCCGGTGGTACATTTGCTGGGAGACGCGGAGTTTTTGGTTCGTTTCCCGTCGGCTGTGATGGGCACGTTGACCGTGGCGCTGGTCTACAAAGCCGGTCAGCAGATGTTCGAGGAGCGATGGGTGGGACTTTTGGCCGCTCTGTGGCTGGCAGTTTCGCCGTTCCACGTGGTTTATTCCCAGGAAGCCCGGATGTACGCCGCTCTCTCGCTGTTTGGTTTGGCTTCTATCCTTTTCCTATATCGGGGGGTTTTCCGAAATGGGAGGCTGAACTGGCTACTCTTCGGCTTGACCGCCGCCGCTACGGCTCATAGCCACAATTATGGCCTCCTGCTCGTGGCGGCTCAAGGGCTGTGGACGCTGTGCTTGCTGGTCCGGGCGCGGGAATCACAACTGATCTGGGGTTCTGCTTTGGGGTGGGGGGTATTTGCTGGATTATACGCTCCTATGATCCCTCCTCTCTTAACCCAGATGCAAATGTCGGTCGGCTCGACGGGAGTCGCCACGTGGCGTGAAGTTGCAGGGCTTTTCGAAGCTTTCGGAGCAGGATTTGCGGGATTCTCGACGCCGGGGCTCACATCAGGGTCGTTGATAAAAGTGATGGCTAGGCCGGCCGCTACAGTGACTACGTTACTGGCGCTGCTTGGTTTATTGAGTGGGGACAAAGGATTGGCATCCCAAGGCAATGGGGGCTCGAAGTTGGCCTCTGTCTGGATTCCCCTGTTGTTGGGTGTGTGTTTTCTCTTTCCGCCCCTTTTCGTCTATGGTTATTCGGCCCTGTTGAACAACGCTGTCTGGCAGGTGAGGGGCTTTCAGATGGCGTTGGGTTGTTTTGCATTGATGGTTGGAGCTGGCTTGGTCTCTCTCCGGCCTCGTCTGTTGCGGTGGGGAGTATGCGTTGGGCTGATAGTAGTGGCGTCTGTAAATTTGTATCCGCATTATTTCGAGCGTTACAAATCCACCATCCCCGACGCTGTCGAGGCTATGGAAGATCGGATAGGCTCCGAGGATGTTTTGTTTGTGGCGCCTTATTGGAATTGGACGCCTTTCCGATACTATTACCGTGGGGCAGCCGATGCCATTGGAGGATGGAAACAAGGGGGGCGGTTCCAGTTTGCTGGTGTGGGAAGGGATTACGCGGATCTGATTGATTCGCGTACGCTGGAGGTCCAGGCGCACGTGCGAGATCCCATCATCCCCCCTGGCGAGTTTCGACCGGATGATTATGACCGGGTGTGGACGATCAGTCATTGGGCCACGCCCCAGCGAGTTCTGGAGATGTTCGGGGATGACGTAAGCGTTATGCACTATGACGCAGAAACGAGGCGCTGGCGCACGGTGGTCTATCCAAAGTCTACCTCCGCTTCCAATCTCTCGTTGGTCAACGAGATCGACTTGCGCTGGGAGAATGGTCTCCGTCTGCTGGGCTATGCGTGGCAAGCGCCCCCCGTCGTTGGTCAGGAAGCGCGATTGACGCTCTTTTGGAAAGCCGAGCGAGCACAGAAAACTCCTTCCCGGCTGAAGATCCGGTTAATAGACCCCGATGGGCGGGTGGCGCTTGAGGAATCTTCCTCTATGATCTCTCTGATGCACGGGATTCCGATGGTTGCTCTGGGCATTAGATCAAATTTTCCCACCACGATGTGGTCAGTAGGGAGCGTGGTGGCCCAGCAGGTCGAGATGGAACTTCCACCTGATCTCCCGCCGCTCTCGTATCGGTTGAAGGCTCAAGTGATAAGTGCAGGCGCCCCTGTGCTAGCTGAAGACGAGCCTCAAGTTGTCCTGGAGCAGACTACCATCTCCCGTTCCTCGGAACCTTATGGGCCTCGTGCCGTCGACTTTGAGCGTCGTAAGAGCGTCTCTTTTGGGGGACAGATACGGCTTCTGGGGTATAGCCCGCCGGAGGCTCCTCCGCGGCCTGGTCACCCTTTGCCTGTCTGGTTCAGCTGGTCAGCGGAGACGTCTCTCACGACAGATTACGAGGTTCAGGTGCGTTTGTTGGATCGTGATGGTACGGTGTTAGCCGAAACGAGTGGAGCCCCTTCGAGGCCCGCTTTCCCCACATCGAAATGGGAAGCGGGGGACTTAGCTCAAGGAAAAATCGTCATTCCTCTGCCGCCCGAAATGGAGGGAGGAAGGTATCAGCTGTCTATCCGTCTGGTCGATGCGAAGACCCAGGAGCCTTTGCCTGGAAAGCAGGCCTGGGGGCTGCGTTCCAAAGAATGGGTTGTGGTCGGACGCGTAGAGGTTGCTTCTTGGCCGTTCGTGACCGAGCCACCGCCGATGGAGTGTGAATCTGAGGGAGTGTTTGGAAACTCCGTGCGTTTGCTGGGATATGATTGGGAGGAGCGACCCAAACCCGGAGAGCAGCTGTCCCTTACCTTATACTGGCAGGTTGAAGCGCCGCTGGATAAATCCTATCTCGTGTTCGTGCATATGGTCGATGAATCCGAGAGAGTGGTGGCTCAGGCCGACGGCATCCCGGTGGAGTGGCTGAGGCCGACCACGACATGGCGGGAAGGCGAAATTGTCATCGACGCGCACAATCTTTCTGTGCCTTCTGATCTGCCTGAGGAGGATTATCACCTTTACGTTGGGTTTTACGAGCCAGAGGGGCAGCGGTTGCCCGTAGCGGTGCAGGGAGAGACCATCCCGGATCGACGGTTGTCGTTGGGGACCGTTTCTTGGGATGGTGAGCAGTGAGGTACATGTTCGAGGGGAAAAACAAATCGGTGAACAGTTATAGCGGTAGAAGCTGGCTGGCGGTCGCTATCCTGGTTGCCTATCTCTTGTTAGGGGGGCTTTATAGCGTCGTCACTCCTCTCTGGGAAAGCTATGACGAGTGGGGGCATTATCCATATGTCGAATATATCGCCACTGAACGCGCGCTTCCTCGTGAGCGTCTCACTGATCGTAACGACGAGACGCATCAACCGCCGCTCTATTACATTCTCGGCGCTTTAGCGACCTTCTGGGTCAATACCGATGATAATCCAGAGTTGGTCAGAAACGAGTATTCCGTGCATCAGGGGGGCGAAGGAGGAATAAATTTACATCTTCATCTGGAAAACGAAGAATTTCCTTATCGGGGCACTGCGCTGGCTGCTCATCTTACGCGTCTGGTGTCGGTGCTGCTTGGCGCCGTCTCGGTGTGGGCTACTTATGTGACTTCTCGCACATTGTTTCCAGCGAGACGGGGTCTGGCGTTGGGAGCGATGGCTGTCAACGCATTCTGGCCTCAGCTGTTATTTCTCAGCAGTGTGGTCACCAATGATGTTATGATTATCGCGTGTGGTTCGCTGGCTCTTCTTTTCTTGGCAAAGATCCTGGCCCACAACCCCAGTCCCTTGAATTTATTGGGTCTGGGGCTATCACTGTGTGGCGGGCTGCTATCCAAGAGGAACGGATTGGCTCTTTTACCATTCGCGCTGGTAGGACTTATCGTTGTGTCTGTCAGGCTCGTGGGCGTTAAGAAGAAGCGGAGTGCTGTGACATCCTTTCTGCTTCTGGGGGGTGGGGTTCTTGTCTTGACCGGTGTGGCGCTGGTCTCGGTCTGGTGGTGGGATAGCTTGAGGGGAAGGTATCAGGGTCACATTTCGCGTATCCTCTCCATACTTTCGGATCCGGCACAGATGACACAACTTCACTGGGATCGTCTTCCCAGCAGCCTATATTTCTGCCTGGCCACTTTCTTCGCTGCCTTTGGCCATCTAACTCTAGGGGTTGAAGCCTGGATTTATAGGTTAATGGCCCTCATTTGTTTTGTCGCTCTCCTGGGTTTGGTCGCTTTCCTGGTGAACAAGCGGGCAAACTGCACTACCAGGTTTGGAATAGCGATTCTCTTGCTTCATTTGCTCGCTTTCTTGGCCGCGCCAGCCTATCGGACTTTGGTCGCGAGGGGAGGTGGAGCAGGGCCCACCGTCATCAGTTCCATACAGAACGGCTCCCCTCTACTTTTCGAAAAGAACGTATTTCTCTTTCAAGGTCGATTTGTGCTTCCTGCCATCTCCTCCTTCAGCATTCTACTCACGCTGGGCTTAATGAATCTGGTCCCCGATAGGTTCGAAGGGAAGCTGGTGATGGGTATGGGAGTGGTTTTGCTCTCCTTCGCGGTGTTGGTCCCGTTTCGTTATGTTCGTCCTGCCTACGCCAGGCCGCGTCTGCTTCCCCGCTCTGATGTCCAGGGATTAGAACATCCTGTTCACATCCAATTTGGCGATAAGATCGAGTTGCTCGGCTACGAGGTTGAAAACCGGGACGTAACGATTGGGGACAAAGCAGCGGTAACGCTTTACTGGCATTGCCTGGATGAGATGGAACAGAACTACCCTTTGATACTCCAGATCCTCGGCCCGCACGCTCAAATCTATGGTGAGCTACGCCTGCACCCGGGTTATGGTAACTTTCCCACCTCCCTGTGGGAAAAAGGTAACATCTTCCGCGAAACTTATCACATTTCTATCTCTCCCGACGCCCCCACGCCCAGCCAGGCTTACATCAGAGTCTCGTTTCAGGGATCAGACCTGCCTCCGTTGAAGCCTTATGATTCCCAAGGGAACCCGATAGAGGTTGTTCTGGGATATCTGGTTATCAGATCACAGGAACAACCTGAGGTGAAAAACCCAATTCACTATAAACTGGGAGAACAGATCGCTTTGGTAGGTTACGAGATCACCACTTTTCCTGAAGAGGAAGGCGAGGTGGGGGTCACACTTTATTGGCGTGCTTTGACTGCGATAGATAAAAATTACACAGTCTTTGTACACGTACTGGACGAGAGCGAGCGACTCGTGGCTCAAGAAGACCGTCAGCCGAAAAACGGCCTGTCTCCGACCAGCATTTGGCAGGCAAGGGAGATAATTGAGGATGAGTACCGACTTTCTGTTCCACCAGAAAAACAGGTGGGAGAGTATCAGATCAGGGTGGGGATGTATGAGCTGGACACGATGGAGCGGCTGCCGGCCTTCGATGGCGAAGGCAACCGATGGCCTCACGATGTGATCGTGCTGACGGGGAGAGGGAAAAAAGACGAACTTTCAAACGGGGAAGAAGAGGGATGAAGAGAGCGTTTCGGCATCCATTGGCGATAATCATCGTGGCCTATTTTTTGTTAGGGGGGCTCTATTCGATCACCCTGCCCGTTTTTGAAGCTCCGGACGAGCAACAGCATTACGCCTACGTGCGTTATATGGCCTCCGAGGGGCGCCTGCCACCACGAGGAGAAACCTCGGGAGCTGGTCACGAGAGCTCTCAACCTCCTCTTTACTACGCTATTGCTGCCCTGGTAACAAACTGGGGGGACAATGAGACGGGTTTGTCACTGCCGCCTAATCGTTACTATGGCAATTATCAGGCGCCGGGCACGATAAATGATAACAAGAACACTCTTCTACATACCGATCTTGAAACCTTTCCCTGGTCGGGATCGGTGCTAAAGGTGCATATCGCTCGCCTGGTTAACATTCTCTTTGGAGGCCTGACGGTTGGAGCGACTTACTGGCTGGCGTACGATATTTTCTCCGATCAGATTCTCGCCAGCGCTGCGGCCGCGACGGTGGCCTTCACGCCGCAGTTCTTGTTTATCAGCTCGGCGGTCAACAACGACGCTGCTGTCAGTGCCTTCTCAACTCTGGCGTTGTGGCGGATCGTGCGAGGGTTGTACCGGGGGTACACACCTGGTCGCTCCGCCTTGCTGGGCCTGGCAATCGGCCTGGCCGCCCTTTCCAAAGTGAGTAGCCTTGCTATTTTACCACTCGCTCTCTTTATTGTCGGGCTCCACAATTGGTTCCGGGGAAGTGGTCTGTCATCCCCGCGGCGCCTGGTAGACACTGTTAAAAGTTGGAGCATAGTCGGATTGACGGTTGGGGCCGTCAGCGGATGGTGGTACGTGCGAAACGCCGTTCTCTACCGCGATCCCCTTGGCCTTAAGACGCACCTGGATAGCTGGTGGGCTCATAAAGAGGCATTGAATCCATCACAAGTGTGGCATCAATTGTCGGGTGTGGAGTTCTCCTTCTGGGCTGCGTTTGGGATGGGTGACATTCGCCTGCCCGGAGCGTTCTACGTCATAATGCAACTGCTTGTGTATCTTGCCGGCCTTGGGCTCCTGATGTGGGTCGTACGGGCCTGGCGGTCGGGGCAACGACCAGGACCACGCGCATGGTCGCTCGCCATATCGGCTCTTTGGTTCCTGATGGTGCTGGTCGCTCTCCTGCGCTGGATGCAGCTCGTCAAGGCAGAATTGGGAAGGTTGCTCTTTCCCGCTATTGGCGCTGTTGCTGTTTTGTTGACCTGGGGGCTGGCTCAGTTTGTGTCTCACGTTTCCCGCTTCGCGTTTCAAGCTAGAAGGCTCATGCTTGATATTTCGCGTTTCGCTCCCGTCGGGCTTGCTGCTGTGCTCTTTTTTGTATCTGCTGTCTCTCCCTCTGTTATCATCAAGCCGGCCTACGCTCGCCCACCTCTCCTATCTGATGAGCGGATTGCTGAGCGCATACTTCACTCCTTCACTGTCCACTTTGGCGATAGCATCAGCCTGGTGGGCTATAAACTGGAAAAGCGTAGTGCTCCCCCTGGGGAGGAGATTCCTGTCACACTCTGCTGGGAAGCAAGAGAGACAATGTCCACGGAATATGCCTACTTCGTTCATTTCCTCGGTTCAGATGAGAGCATCGTCGGGAGGCGTAACACCTACCCTGGATTGGGCCGTTTTCCGACCAGCCAGTGGGCCCCAGGCGATGCTTTCTGCGATACTGTGCGCGTTCCGGTGGAGGAATGGACGCCCCCTCAGGCTGTCTACGACGTCGAAATCGGCTGGTACGATCCCAAGACTGATGCTCGCTTGCCGGCCTACGATGCCAGCGGGGTGCCCAGGGAGATGGTGTTGCTGGGTAAGATCAAGGTCGCTCCCGAGGATCTTCCGGTCGTCGAAGTGCCCCATCGCTCCAGATGCCTCGCTCCCAGTCTACTGCGCCTGGACGTGGGGCTCTACGAGCGCGGCAACGGGCGCCTGAAAGTGGTAGACGAGGCGGGCGACCCGGTCGACTCGGCGACGGTTGGGTGGCTGAAGCTGGCCCCCGCTGAGAAGCCAACCCCGCCATCCACTTTCACCCACTATCAACTCGGCGAGATGGTGTCCTTGGCTGGCTACGATCTGAAGCAGGCGAACGGTACATTGCACTTGGCGCTTCATTGGACGTGCTTGGCACCGATGACAGAGGATTACGTGATCTTCGTCCATCTTCTCGACAGCGATGGCGATCTGGTGGCCCAGGCTGATGGCCCGCCCATCAACGACGACTATCCGACATCATACTGGGCTTCCGGCGAGCTGATCGTCGACGAGCGCACCCTTCATGTTGGCGAACTAGAGCCGGGAGTCTATCAGCTGAAGGTAGGGATGTACTTGCTGGAGACCGGTGAACGATTGTCTGCTGTGGACGCTGCGGGCGAACGTCTGCCCAATGACGCCATCCTGCTGACGGAGATAGACCTGCCATGAATAAACGGACGGCGAAGCGGCTGCTTCTCGCCATCCTAGCGCTGTACCTGGCGCTGGGCGTGGCCTACAGCGCAGTCAACCCCCTCTTCGAGAGCCCCGACGAGGCCTTGAACTACGAGAACATCCGCTTCCTGGTTGAGGAGCGTCGGCTGCCCGTGCTGGAACCAGACGAACCTACCAAGGCCCATCACCCACCGCTCTATTACGCGCTGGGCGCCCTGCTTACCAATTGGGTGCCAAACGAGAACTTCGACGCCCTCGCCGAGCGTGTCAACCCTTTCTGGATTCACGAGGTGGGCGAGTACGGCGTCGACAACAAGAGCCTCTATCTGCATGACCCTGCGCTAGAAGGCTTCCCCTATCGCGACGTAGCGCTGGGTGTCCATCTAGTGCGCGGGCTTTCACTGTTGATGGGCCTGGGGACTGTATTGTTGATCTATTGGATCGCGCGGGAGCTCTCCCCCGATCGACCCTCGTTGGCAGTGATTGCATCTGTGCTGGTGGCCTTCAACCCGATGTTTATTTTCATCAGCAGCTCAGTACACGATGACCCACTGGCTAATCTGGTGGCAGCGGCCTTATTGTATGTCACTGCCAAGATGCTTAACCGGGGTGCGACCACTCGACGAGCGATAGCCCTGGGGCTGCTGACCGGCCTGGCAATTCTGACTAAATTGACCTGTCTGCTGATCTTGCCCGCGGTTGGGTTGGCGTTGCTCTGGCGCATCTTAACCGATCAGGAGCGTGCTGACTGGCAAATGATATTGCGCCTGGGGGCCATCATAGCTGTGCTGGCGCTACTGGTCGGCGGATGGTGGCTAGTACGTAATCAGATTCTTTATGGCGAGCCGACCAGCATGGGCCGCCAGGTAGAAGCCTGGGGCGGGACGCGGGAGGACGCGCCAGACCTGGTAGCCGCAGCTCGCGAACTGGGATTCCTTCACGATTCGTTCTGGGGCGCCTTCGGCTACGGACAGATCCCGATGCCGCGCTGGATCAATGGACTGACGCGGCTCTTGAGTTTGGTGGCAATCGGGGGGCTTATTCTTTTTGCAGCACGCCGCTGGCGTGGACGTGCTGAGAGCGAGCGGCGCTTCATAGCCTGGCTAATCGTGGCCAGCGCCCCTGTCATGACCTTCCTGGTCGTCTTCGCCCGCATGACGCTGATCGATACCGCTAACTTTGGTCGCTATCTCTTCGTCTCGCTGGGTTTCCTGGCCCCGCTTTACGCACTGGGGTTGAGTAACTGGCTGCCTCGGCAATGCGAGCAGGGACTTGCCGTCGGGCTCTCGATCGCTATGTTAGCGTTGGTGATCTTCGCCCTCGTCGGCGTACTGCGGCCTGCCTACGCTTCACCTGCTATGCTCACGGAAGAGCAGGTGGTCTCTCGCACCCGCCCGGCCGATCTGCGCTTCGGCGATTCGATTCACCTCATAGGCTACGATCTGAATCGACGCCGCGCTGAGCCCGGTGGCGAGATCACCGTCACCTTGTGCTGGGAAGCGCTGGAAACGATGGAGAATAACTACGCTTACTTCGTCCACTTTCTCGGCCCGGAGGAGACCATCGTTGGGGCACGCAACACGCATCCGGGACTGAGCCGCTATCCCACCAGCCGCTGGAAGCCCGGTGATCGCTTCTGCGATGTGTTGGACGTATCGGTGAAAGATTGGGCGCCCGTCCCTGCCGTCTACGACGTCGAAGTCGGCTGGCACAAGCCGGAAAGCGACGAGCGGCTGCCTGCCTTCGATCCCAACGGCACGCCGATCGAGCTGGTGTTATTAGATCGCGTCAAGGTCGCTCCCAGCGCGTACCCTACCGTCACCGCGCCCACCCAAATCGACGCCAACCTCGGTGACCAGATAACGCTTCTCGGTTACGAGGCCGATCAGCTGGAGCTCGCGCCGGGAGAAAGCCTCGCTCTCACGCTCTACTGGCAAGCACAAACACCTCTTTCGGTTGACTATACTGTCTTCCTGCACTTAGCCGCCTCGGAGGCCCCCCCCTATGCCCAGGATGATGGTCAACCTAAAGATGGACGTTACCCCACCTCATTCTGGGACCTCGGTGAGGTAGTGACAGATTCGCGTACGCTTCAGCTACCCGAGAATCTGCCTCCCGGTGATTACCCGTTGATTGCTGGTATGTATCTCTTGGAGAGCGGAGAGCGGCTTCAGCACTTGGCCTCCGATGGTACCGTCAAGGGGGACGCCGTGCCACTCGCTACCGTCGTCGTTCGCTCTGATTCGCCTTGAGATTCCCCATAGATGCGCTAAAATGGGTATCCTATGGCCAATAACTTGACCGTCCCTCTTGACACTCGCTGGGCCAACTGGCTTCTGGTTGTGCTCTGCGTGGCTTCGTTTGCTCTGCGCCTGTATAATCTGGATGCCCAAAGCCTGTGGAGCGATGAAGGGCTGACCCTGCGCCGGGCTGAGCAGCCGCTTCCCTTGATCTTCCAGAACCTGAATCTGGTTCCTACAAAGCCGGACTATCACGGGATCCACGCCGCTGGAGCGGGTGACGAACCATCGTCGTTGCCATTTCGCGTCTACTTGCCCCTGGTGCTCGCGGACGCCGATTCGGGCTATGAAGATGGTTTTATTGCTACGCCCGATCTCCACCCTCCCCTCTATTTCTTGCTGATGCAAGCCTGGATACAAGGTGCTGGACGGAGCGAGTTTGCTTTGCGCTTCCCCTCGGTGGTGGCAGCTACCTTGATCCTGCCGCTTATCTACGCCTTGGGGTGCTCGCTCTTGAGCGCCGAGACGGGATTATGGGCCGCGCTGTCGGCCGCAATCTCGCCGTATTACCTCTGGTACGCCCAAGAGGCGCGAATGTACACCTGGCTGGTGGTACTGAGCCTGGCGTCGATCTACACCCTTATGCCGCTTTTGAAGAAGGAGTCTCGCCCTCGCGATTATCTGGCCTTCGTGGCGGTCACCTCCGCGATGCTGTATATGCACTACGGGGGCTTCTTGCTCCTGGCCTTCGAGGTTGTGGTTTATACAGCGTACCATATACACGCCCGATCCCCCAAGCCGTTGATGGCGCTCGCCACGCTGGCTCTCGTTCTCATCCCGCTGTTGCCCTACCTTAGACGCACATTGGGCATACCTGACCTCTTTGCCTTCACCTATCGTTCTTTACCGGCTATTCTCCGGGAGGTCAGTAGTTCTTTCAGCCTGGGGCCCAGCCGATTGGCCGTCCAGCCGTTGTGGCGAACTGCCCCTTTCCTGGCGCTCTTTGGCACAGGCGCCCTGATGCTGGACGCAAAACATCGTCGGCGAGCCTGGGTGCTCGGCCTGGGGAGTTTCTTCGTACCCATTGCAGCGCAATACATGCTTCTACTCTTCAAACCGAGCTACATGAACCCGCGCCACCTGATGGTTGTCAGCCCGGCCTGGGAGCTGGTGATGGCTCAAGGCCTGACCACATTGCGGCGACGCTTCTGGCCGGGTCTGATTGTGATGTTGGGATTGGTATTGTTCCTCCGTGGACAGGTGAATTACGAAATCTTTACTTCCCACCGGTTCTGGAAAGACGATATACGCAGCGCGGTCCGGTACATCGAGGAGAACGCACGCCCCGGCGATGCTATCGTGCTTCACCATCCGGTGATTCGTTTGACGTTCGATTATTATTACGACAGGCCCTATCCTGAGACCACTATTCCGCGCTATGGGAACCATGAAGATACAGAAGAGGCCCTGGCGCAGTTTCAAGACTGGTCCCGGCGCTACGATCGTATCTGGTTCCTCTATGGGCCGCCGCCCACGTACTTCCCCCACGAGTTTTTGCCTGATTGGGCCGACGCTAATCTTTTCAAGGTTGCCCAGCGGGAATTTGAGGCCTGGTGGACCTACGTGGGTGTGGCTGCTTACGACGACGCGCCGCCGATCTTCGACGCGCCGCCGAGCGCAGCTGAACACCTCGATGTCGAGTGGGAGACACTGCGCCTCGCCGGCTCCCAAATCCCAGATGCGACTGTAGGACAAGATACCTGGCTCGATCTCTACTGGCAATCTGTTGGCGATAAAGACCTACCCGAACAGCCGCTCACATTGAGCGTCAGGTTGTCGGATCAGAAGGGAACTACCTGGTACGAGCGAACGGAGCAAGTCCTGCCTTTCTTTCCCGTGTCGTCTTGGTCTACCGATGAATTCGTACATACTGAATTCCGGCTTTCGTTACCCGATGATGTGCCCCCCATCACCTACCAGGTGGAGGTGGAACCGGTTGGCCTGGGGCAACCCCAGGCCATCGGACAACTGCGCGTAACGCGGCCTGCCACCCACACGGCATCGTGCCCGCAGGCTCGCTTCGGTGGGAACGTCAATCTCCTGGAGAGTATGCTGAATTCTGATAAGTTCCGCGCCGGTCATCCCATCGTGGGCTCATTGACCTGGCATGCCGATGCGCCGATCGACGCCGACCTGCGCCTTCGCGCACGCCTCGTCAACTTTTGGGGCCAAGAAGTCGCCGTCGGCGAGATGGCGCCCAGCGCGGCCGGCTTCCCGACCAGCGCCTGGCGTGCCGGCGACCAGGTGGCCGGACGTCTGGCGCTGCCGCTTCCCGCCGATCTGAAAGACGGGCGCTATCGGGTGCAGATCGGCCTGGTGGAAGCCGAAACTGGGCGCGTCGTGCCCGTCCGCCGCTGGTATGGGACTCGCGACTGGTTCACGATCGACACTGTGCAGGTGGAAGCCTGGCCCCTGATAACCGATCTGCCCGACGACGTCGACCATCGACTGGAAAGCGTCGAGCTCGGCGACAGCGTCCGTCTGCGCGGCTACGACCTGGCGCAATCGGAGGACGCGTTGACGGTCACGCTCTACTGGCAGGCCAGGCGAAACTTGGAGCAAAATTACCACGTCTTCGTCCACCTGGGCGATCCCGACCAGCCGCCGCTGGCCCAGGCCGGAGGCGTGCCGGTCGATTGGGCCCGTCCCACGACCGGCTGGCGTGCCGGCGAGGTTATCACCGACCCCTACACTATCTCGTTAACCAACTTACCATCCGGTGAGTATACGCTTTCGACCGGCTTCTATGACCCCAAGACGGGACATCGCCCAGAAACCCGGGTCAACGGCGAACTCGCCTCCGGCGGTTACGTGATTTTACAAGAGGTAAACGTGGAATGATGACCACCTTGCGAAAACACCGCCGATTACTGGTCATCTTGAGCCTCTACCTGCTCATCGCCGTGCTCTACGGCGCGACGATCCCCATCTTTGAGACCCCCGATGCCGGCGGGCACTACGCCTACATCCACGAGCTGACAGAGGGCCGCGGTCTGCCGGTGCAGGGTGCTCCCTCCGGCAAGCGGGTCACCGGCTACGTGGCCAGCCATCCGCCGCTGTACTACGCCCTCAACGCCGCGCTCACCTTCTGGAACACTGAGGACATCGACTTCCATACCTGGGCCTGGGAGAACCCATACGTCACAATGGGAGATGCCGATCGGACAGTCAACAAAAATTTCTTGATCCACACCCCAGCCGAACGATTCCCCTGGCGGGGCACGTCCCTGACAGTCCACATCGCCCGATTGGTCTCGACGGCCCTGGGCGCGATGGCGATCATAGCGACTTATGGCCTCGTGTGGGACTTATTTCCGCCGGACCGTCATACGTTCCATACGTGGCTGGCGCCGGGTTCTGCGGCCCTGGTGGCCTTCAACCCCATGTTTATCTTCACCTGCGCTCGAGTGAGTAACGACGCCGCGGTGACCGCTTTCGGCTCCCTCGCCATCTGGGGGGGCGTGCGGCTGGCGGTGCGAGGCCTCTCACGGCGCGGCCTGGGGCTGACCGGTGCTGCGCTCGGCCTTGCCGCGCTCTCCAAGCTCAGCGGAGTAGTGCTGGCGGCCCCGCTTGGCCTGGCGCTCCTTCTTGATGGTATGCGCACCAAGCGGCAGACGTTACGCGGGGCCCAGTATACCTGGGGTAATTTGGTTCGCAACGAACAGCTGCGACGCCTGTTAATAAACGGCCTCATCCTTTTCGGAATCGCCATTCTCCTCTGCGGCTGGTGGTTCGGGCGTAACGCGCTGCTCTACGGCCAAGTAATGGGCGTTGACGCCTGGCTCAGCCATACTGCTACCGTGCGGGACGAACCGATCGGCTTCTTTGAGGTGATTCCCCAGCTAAAGGGGCTGGTGATGTCGTTCTGGGCCCTCTTCGGCTGGTTGAACGTCCCTGTTTCTCCGTGGATGTATCGCTTCTGGTGGGCGATGATGGCGCTGGCGTTCGTGGGGCTGATCCTGGTGCTGCTTGATCAACGTACCGCGCGCCAACTGCCGGGACAGGCGCAGTGCGGTCTATTCGTTTTACTGGCTGCTTTCTTATCCATCTTTGCCTCGGTCTGGCGCTTCATTATGATCGTGCTGGGCTCACAGGGGCGTTATTTGATGCCCGCCGTAGCGCCTATTGGTGTTTTCCTGATGCTGGGGCTGGGCCGTCTCGCGCCTCGGCGTTGGCGGCGTCATCTGGCGGAGACGGTGGGGCTGCTTCACATCGCACTGGCGTTGCTATCCCTCTTCCTGTACATCCTCCCGGCCTATGCCAAGCCGAAAGTAGTGACGGAGCGTGACCTCCCTGAAGAGATGAGACGCCTCGACGTGATCTTCGAGGGTTCTGCCGTCACCTTGCTCGGCGGCGTCGTCGAGACGGACGAGGCGCAGCCGGGGGACCTCGTCCCCGTCAGTCTCTACTGGCAAGCAGAAGACCAGCCTGAGGAGAGCTATTTCACCTATATCCAGATCCTGGGGCGGGAGCTGGAGCCCGTCGGCGGCGTCGATTGTTATCCCGGGCGAGGCAACTTCCCCCCCCCGCTCTGGCAGCCGGGGGTGATCTATCGCGACCGCTACCTCATCCCCATCGCCTCCGATATGGACTTGCCGACGGTTGCGATGTTACATGCCGGTCTCTACCAGCGGGGGGAAGAGGGACGGCGGCGCTTGTCGCTCAAGCTCGATCCCGATCAACCGCCGCTCGATCTAGTCATTCTGGATGCTGTGCCAGTGAGGCCGGACGAGCCGCTTTCCGATGAAGTGGACCACTCTGTAGAGGGCCATCTGGGCGATATCGTCACCCTGGTGGGCTATAATCTTTCCAGCGATATCGTCTATCCCGGCGAGACCCTAAATGTCACCCTCGTCTGGCGGGCGGAGGCAGGTGTGGCGACGGATTACACCGTTTTTGTCCATCTCTTCGACGAGAACGGCGACCTAATCGCTCAGCAGGATCACCCGCCGGTGAACGGTCAATACCCCACCTCTTACTGGTTGCCCGGAGACGTGATACGGGATCATTACCAGCTCACCGTCGATGAGTCCGCTTCCTCGGGGCAGGGAACCTTGCTGGTGGGGATGTATCATCCGGATACTAAGGAGCGTCTGCCTGCTTACGATGGTATGGGCACGCGCTTTGTCAACGATACCGTCGTCGCCGGGAGTGTGACTATCCCATGATCCAGCCATCCAAGCTGCGGACGATTATCGCCCATCGTTGGTGGATCTTCGTTCTCTGTTTATGCTTTCTGCTCCTGGGCGTGGTATATAGTCTCGCCACGCCGGTGTTGGAATCCTCCGATGAGTTCAAGCATTACCCCTACGTCCAACACATCCAGGCCCAAGGGGAGCTGCCTGTGCTGGAGCCGGAGATATGCTTGCGGTCCCCTGACGACTGTCCCTGGCTACAGACTGGAGGGCAACCGCCGGCCTACTACGCCCTGATGGCAGCGGCGACTGCGTGGATCGATACCTCCGATCTATATGACGTGCGCCGAATGAACTGGCACGCCTTCATCGGCAACCCCACCCAGATCTGCAACAAGAACTTGATCATCCACCGCCCGGCGCAGGAGCGGTTCCCCTGGGAAGGGTCCGTGTTAGCCATCCATAGCTGCCGGCTTCTGACACTGTTATTTGGGGGCGGGACGGTGATTCTGACCTACTACCTGGCCCGCGAGCTCCTCCCCGCGCAACCGGCTCTTGCCTTTGGCGCTACTGCGCTCACGGCTTTCAACCCGATGTTCCTCTTCGTCAGCGCCGCTGTCAACAATGACGCTATGGCGGCCTTTGTGGGAAACTTAGCGCTGCTGATGCTGATCCGGATGGCGAAGAAGCCCGATCGCTCGCCTCAAGCTTTGATCGGAGGCCACCTGTGGCTGGGGGGGGTGCTGGGAATAGGTTTCTTGACCAAATTGAGCCTGCTGGGCCTGGTGCCGCTGGCCTTGTCCGTCCTCGCCTTCCGGATCTGGCGTGCGAACGGTGACGAAACCCCTACCCGGCGGTTAGCTTCCATACTGCTCCACACTTTTTTACTTATGCTGGTAGCGTTCGCCATCAGCGGCTGGTGGTTCGTCCGCAACTGGCGGCTCTATGGCGACCCGACCGGCCTAAACGCTTTCATCACCATCCAGGGCACGCGAGCACACTTGCCTACCTTGCGAGATTGGCTGGGAGAATTTGTCACCTTCCGCTGGACTTATTGGGGGCTTTTCGGAGGCGTAAACGTGATGGCCCCGCGCTGGGTCTATTGGTTCTTCGATTTCCTATCCTTGGCTGGTGTGACCGGATTTGTGCTCTGGACCGCGCGTCGATGGCGTGCTGGGGCCGGAATAGAGATCGGACGGCTTTCTCAGCGTGGCTTCCGCAAGCTGATACCCATTGCCTGGGTCGGGATTCTCTTCGCCTCGGTGCTGCGCTGGACCTTGATCTCGCCCGCCTTCCAGGGACGCTTGATCTTTCCCGGCATCGGCGCGATCAGCCTCCTGCTGATGTTGGGGCTGCGCCAATGGGTCCCAGGGCCCTATCACCCGGCGCTGAGCCTGAGCGTCACCGTCCTGTTGCTGACGATCGCTGCTCTGCTTCCTTTCGTCACCATTATGCCGGCTTATGCCCCCCCGGAGCCCATCACTCGATCCGAGGTACCTGACCACGCTCGCCTTGATGACCCGTTGGAGGTGGGCGATGTGGCGCGTGTGGTGGGCTGGACGTTTGAACCGCAGTCTGTAAGGCCCGAAGGAACTTACGAATATGTGGAGGTCGTGGTATATTGGGAGGCCATAGCGTCCGATGGAAACGATTACGTCAGCTTCGCCCGCCTGCTGGGGCGCGAGCACGAGCTGGCCGGACATGTCAATCGTCGTCCGGCCTGTGGCATGGTACCCACTGATCGCTGGGAGCCGGGTCAGGTCTGGCGCGACCCCTATCGCATCCCGGTCGCCGACGCTGCGCGTGCCCCCAGCCGGCTTCGGCTGGAGGTGGGATTCTACCATCCAGAGACTAACCGGACGCTGGGGACCGTGAAGGTGGGCGAGGCCAAGCTGGCGCCGCCGGCTGTATCGCCCGCGCCGGAGCATTCGCTCGCCGTCGGCCTGGCGGATGGCGTCATACTGCGCGGCTATGATCTCTCGTCAACCACCGTCGAGCCCGGAGCAGTGATCACGGCGACGTTACATTGGGAGGCCCAACGGGCACCCACCGACGATTACCAGGTCTTCGTCCATCTGATCGGCGAGCAGCCTGAGCCAATGACCCAGGCCGATGGCCCGCCGTTAGGGGGCGATTATCCCACCTCGCTGTGGGCGGCGGGCGAGACGGTAGTCGATCCGCATCCGATGGTGTTGCCCGCCGACCTGCCGCCGGGCGAGTACCGTCTGGTGGTCGGGATGTACG
The DNA here is from genome assembly GCA_964474655.1 of uncultured Anaerolineales bacterium. GTDB lineage: Bacteria > Chloroflexota > Anaerolineae > B4-G1 > B4-G1 > CAYYTU01. Next base: position 97,688 of record CAYYTU010000003.1, on the reverse strand, counting down.
ATCTGGAGACGCTGGCGCGTCTGCCGCGCCGGGATGGGGAAGGCGATTCGGTCGAGCTGCCGACCACCATCACTATTCGCTAACGTGAGATAGGATTGGGACGATGACTGCTGACGATTGGCTTTATCGCATTTTTGCCTCGCGTTACCGCTGGCTTTCCGCGCTGGCAGTACTGCTGCTGTGTGCCATCCTGGCGCTGGGCGTCGGCTACCTGCTGGCGGAGTTTGGTCCGCTCCTCACCGGCGCTGGGCTGCTGGCCTTCTTCGCGGGCATCTGGATGCTCCACGACATTGAGGTCGCTTACGTAGGCGTCATTGGAGTGACTTGTTTGCTGCCCTTCGCTTCGTTCCCGTTCGATATTGGCTTCACCCCCACATTCCTTGATGCGGTGATGGGGGTACTCTTCTTCGTCTGGGGGCTCCAGTTGGTTACCGGATCCCGGCAGGCGTTTATCAGCACTCCCTTAGGGCTGCCCATCCTCGTCTTTATGTTGCTGGCGATAGGTTCGTTCATCGTTGGGCTGACCCATGCCCCGTTGACCTCTTATCTACTGCGCCATTTTGCGGAGGTGATGCTCAGCGTGGCGCTTTTCTTCCTGGTAGTCAACACCGTGAGGGATGAGGGGCGCTTGCGGCGAATCGTGCGGGCACTGATTCTGGCGGCTTTTGCAGCCGCTCTACTTGGCGTAGTCCTTTACGTCATCGCCGATCAGGTCTCAGATCAGTTCGTTATCCAGGCCCTCTCATCGCTCAGTCGGATCGGCTATCCTTCGGGCCCGGGCGTGCTCCGCTACATTCGCGATGATCCTGAGCTCATGATGCGCGCCACGTCTACCTCGGTCGATCCCAACGTCCTGGGCAGCTTGCTCAACCTGACGTTGGTCATCGCCGTATCTCAGCTCTTCGCTTCCCGTCCCATTATCCGTCGCCGTTACCTGGTCCCGATTTTGGGCGTGATGGCGCTCTGCTTGGGGTTGACCTTCAGTCGTGGATCGCTGGCGGGGGTAGGGGCTGCTTTGGTTGTCTTGGCTACTCTTCGTTACCGTAAGTTGTGGGTCATTATACTCGCGGCGTTAATGTTACTGCTCATCCTGCCGCAGACCCAGGACTATATCTCCCACTTCGTCGCGGGCATTCGGGGCCAGGATCTGGCTACTCAGATGCGCTTTGGTGAATACAGGGATGCGCTTACTCTGATCCGGCGCTATCCCTGGCTCGGCGTCGGCTTCGGCGGCTCGCCCGATATCGATACCTACATCGGCGTGGCCAACGTCTATCTGCTCATCGCTGAGGAGATGGGGCTGATCGGTCTGTCCAGTTTCCTCGTCGTTATGGGCACTTTATTCGTTCGCTTCTGGCATACGAGGGAGCAAGCCGCAGAGGCGCCCGATCTTGGCCCCTTATGGTGGGGGTTACACGCCAGCATCGTTGGGGCCCTGGCGGGCGGGATCTTCGACCACTACTTTTTTAACCTCGATTTCCACCATTCGGTTACCCTCTTCTGGCTCGTGGTGGGCCTGGCGTCGGCGGCGACGAACCTGATCCAGAACCGCGCTCTCTCTTGACTCTGAGCCAGCCCTCACGTTTGACGTCAAATTACCGTCCCAACCATCATTCTGTTTTAAGTTTGTGCAAGACGTGTTATAATTACAATGTGCAATGAGTGTCCCTTCTATACAATATCATAAGTGAGGTTTGATGAGCTACCTGGATAGGCTTCTGGCAAGTAGCGAAAAGATTATCCGTCTGGCTCACGATCATTGGGTCGTTTTGCTGGCTCCTGTTTTAGTCGACGCTGTTCTGATCGTGATAATCGTTGGGCTCTCGGTGACGAGTGTGCTGATCGCCACACCCTGGTCTTTGCTAGGCCTGCTGTTGGTGTTTTTGCCGCTTGTGCATCTGGGCGTTCGCCTGACGGGATGGTGGAATCGCCGTTACATCGTAACCAATCGACGCATCATCCAGCTCGCGGGGACGTTCAATACCCGCGTATCCGATACGTCGCTGGAAAAGATCAATGACATCATACTGGAGCAATCGCCGCTAGGGCGCATACTCAATTTCGGTCGCCTGGAGATTATCTCTGGCTCCAATAGTGGCATCGATGTCTTCCCTTGCATCGCTGATCCGATTGGGTTCAAGAAAGACGTGCTTGATCAGAAAGACGTGCTCGCTGGACATGGTGTCCAGAACAGGCGGGGCAGAGATTCGCACGATCTAATCTCCGAGCTCGAGGACCTACGTGCGGCCGGCGTCTTTACCGAGGCCGAGTTTGAAGCGAAGAAGCGACAAATACTGGATAAAGATAGCACGATTGAATAATTCAGGAGAGGATATGATGTCTGATTTCTTTACTCGATCGGATTTTGAAGCTGTTGCTCGGCTGATACAGAGCAAGTGCGATAGGGAGCCCCGGGTTGGCATAGTGCTCGGGTCTGGGCTTAGTCCGCTGGCCGAGCGTGTCGCGGATGGCACAGTGCTTCCCTACCGGGACTTGCCGAATTTCCCCGAGTCGACGGTGGAGGGACATGTTGGGCAGTTGATGCTGGGCGAGCTCGCAGGGCAATCAGTCATGGTGATGCAAGGCCGGGCCCATTACTATGAGGGCTATTCTATGGCGGAGATCACCTTCCCCGTGCGCGTGATGCAGGTGATGGGAGTAGAGATCTTGATTGTGACGAATGCGGCCGGTGGTCTCAACGCCCAGTTTGAGGCTGGTGACGTGATGCTCATCACCGATCACATCAACCTGATCGGGATGGCCGGGCTGAACCCCCTCCGGGGTCCCAATTTAGATACGTTTGGCCCCCGCTTTCCCGATATGTCGGAGGCCTACGATGCTCATTTAGGCCAGCTGGCGCGGGCCGCGGCCGCTGAAGCGGATGTCCCTCTTCAAGAAGGGGTCTACATCTGCCTGGCGGGCCCGAGTTTCGAGACCCCGGCCGATCTGCGCTTTCTGCGGACGATCGGCGTAGATGCTGTCGGGATGTCCACGGTGCCGGAGGTGACCGTCGCTCGTCACGGTGGCACTCGCGTGTTGGGCCTTTCCGGCATCAGCAACGTCTTACCCCTTGAGGGGGCGCCGACCGTTGAGACTTCTCACGAGGAAGTATTGGAGGCCGGCCGTCTGTTGACGCCGCGTCTGGAAGCTGTCGTGCAAGGGGTTCTGAAAGCGTTATGACCGTTCTCCTCCGATGGCTGATTGATCACGTCTGGGTTTTTTACGTCGGATGCGCGGTTGGCGTTCTCGTCTACGTGATGCGAGCGTTGATGGCGCACCGCGAACAAAGCCGGGCGATGTTCAAACTAGAGGAAGAGACGGCTACCATCATGGCCATGCAAGCGTGGGCGATGGTATTCATGTTCATTGTGGTGGGGGTTGCTATCTTCTCCGGGGTGAATTTTGCGCTGCCGGAGGAGTCGATCTACAACCCGGAGAATCCCTTGCTCACCCCTACCCCGCGAGCGGGAGTGGAGCCGCTCACGCCGGCGGCTACCTCCACGATTACGCCCACAGAGATGGCAGCGCCGACTTTTAGTCCAATCACCCCGACGGCGTCGCCGGAGAGCACGGAAATGCCTTCGCCCACTCCGCTCCTCACGCCCGCCGAAGAAGACCCTGCGTCTCCTACACCCACTTTCACGCCCACGCCCACCGAGGCACCAGAGGAGGCCATTTCTGGCCAAGTGCAGGTTCGGTTTGGTGATTTTGCCGCGCTTATGGGCTACAGCTTACCCTCTACCGAGGTGACGATCGCCCAACCTCTGCCGCTGACGCTCTATTGGCAGGCCCTTGAGGGCGCTAGCCCGCTCGATTACATCGTTTTCACTCATCTTCTCTCGACAGATGGACGGCTCATTGCCCAACACGATGGCCTGCCGGGGAATCGTCCCCCCACGGAGTGGGAGACGGGGGAGGTGATCGAAGATGTGCATCCTCTCACGTTCTTGGCGGAAGCTACGGATTATACCGGGCAAGCCACCATTGCAGTTGGTTTTTACGATCCAGACAACCCGGGTGACCGCGTGATGACCGATTCCGGCAATGATTACACCCTCCTTCCATTCACCATCACCATCGTGCCGCAATAGTGTCTCATCGCGAAGGCCTATCGGCCTGGCTGTTCACGTAAAAGACCCGCTTCAAGCGGGTCTTCTGCTTTTGAAGCAAAGAGTGCCGTTTGAGCGGCTCTTCCCGGTGTGGTTTTGGGCGCTACCACCAGGGGGTGAAGGAGGTTTGGGTCGTTCCCGTCAGTCCTCCGTGGGTCGCCCTGACGTCGATGACGACGCGTTTGCCAACGGGGGAGCGAATGATTTCGAAGCTACAGCGGGTGAAGCCAGTGGCATTGGTGGAGCCACATTCATAGTATTGAGCCCCGGTCTGATAATTAGCTGTCACGTCGACTGCCGCTCCTTGCACCGGCTTCTGACGCTGGTCACTCACGTAGATGAAGACAGTCTGCTTTCCGCTCCGCCCCGTGATGGCATAGCGCACCGAGGCCGTGACGTTCAATCGCGTCACAGGTGCTTGAGGCGTCACTGCTGGCTCATCGTCGGGCCCTGGCGGGGGAGGCTGCGGCTCATCGTAGGGGCCCGGAAGCCCAAAGCGCTCAATGTACTGTTCTCCTAGATTGGTCAATCTTATCTGCGAATCTGGCGGATTTTCCGGGCGCCACTCCATACGAGCGCGCTGGAAGTATTGAACCAGATAGCCGTCTTCGTACATAAACTCGGAACGGGGATAACCGAAGATATCTATCCCCCCGTGGGAGCGAAAATAATCGAGAAAGGCGTAGGAGACGACGTGCTGGGTTTCGGGAAAATAGTGGTGACGAGAGCTGTTGGTCGCTGGTATTTGCTCGGGGCTAGCAGGAGGGAACTTGTAGCCTAACTCATCCGCCAGCAGGCCCAGCAGCACGCGATAGGCTGTGGGGTTGTTGGGGTGCAACTCCATCCGAGAGTTTTGGAAGTATTGAACCCGCAAGCCGCCGTGCGTAGGGTCTTTGAAAGCCTCCGTGATGGGATAACCGAAGATTTCAAGCCCGCCGCGATCGTCGAAGAAATGGAGGAATTCGTTGCATACGTAATGGCCCGTCTGATCAAAGTAGCGACAGTCACCTGTCTGCGGCGTGAAGGAAGCAGCTTGGGAGGGGTAGGCGCTACATACGCTGCCCAGAACCAAGGCAGTCGCCACAATTATAAGTAAGAGAAAGCGAACCTGCTTTGTCACTTGGTTACCTTCTGACACTGCCCTAGAATGGTCAGACTATTTAGAATTAGAATTCGTTCAGAGGGTCGTTCTCGGGATAACTCTTTAACCGATATTCTACACCATATCTTTAGAAAATAAAAGAAATTGAACGGGATATACAGGGTTCTATCTGATAACGTTACTACCCGGACGAAGTCCATTTAGGTGGGCACTCCGATGTCCAGGCGAAGGCCCTTGGAGCGTGGTCTATTGTAACGATGCAGCTGCTGAAACGAGCCGGTGTGGTTCGGAACTCCCAATGTGTTGCTCTTATCCTGCTCGTTCAAAAGTGGAGGGGGCAACTTCTCTGCCGGTGACGGGCAGATTCCTGAAGGCTTTCTGTAAAGTGGGTGGGCTCCCACGGCGAGCATAGGAGACGGCCTTTTGGATAAAGAGCTAACAGAGAGCGATCATCCTCGACGACTGACGGATCTAGGGACGGACCTGAAAGCGAATCTAGTAAGGCAAAGGGGTAACAGGCAAGTTGGGCTGCGTTCTACTGTCGGCTCCGTTTTCCCTCATCGCGTAACCTCCATCCCGACTTGTCTCTGAATCGTGGTGTTAGTCTTCCTTGGCGCGTAAGTGGGGGAAGAGAATGACCTCGCGGATGTTTGGCTGATCAGTGAGCAACATCACCAGCCGGTCTACGCCGACTCCAAAGCCTCCGTTGGGGGGCATGCCGTACTTCATCGCCCGTAGATAATCCTCGTCCATCGGGTGAGCCTCTTCATCTTCGGGGGCATAGATTCGTCCCATTTCCAAAAATCGCTCCTCCTGGTCAAAGGGATCGTTTAGCTCGGTGAAGGCGTTACCCATCTCTAGTCCGCCGATGAAGAATTCAAACCGTTCGACGTGGGTGGGATCGTCGGGTTTCGTTTTGGCGAGTGGTGAAATGTCACGCGGATAGTCCATCACAAACGTCGGTTGAATCAGCGTCGGCTCCACAGCATCGAGCAACCCTTTGTCGATCAGGTATCCCCAGGTAGCGTCTGGCTTGGTGGGCAGACCGTGGGCCTCCATTGCCACGTTCAACTCATTGGCCTCAGAATGCTCCAGATAGTCGATGCCTGTCACCTCTAACGCGATATCGCGCAACGTTACCCGCCGCCAGGGTGGTCTGAGATCGATCGTGTGCCCTTGGTACTCAATTACCGGGCTGCCCGTTACCTCTTCGGCGACAAAGGCGATCATCCGCTCACAGAAATCCATCACATCGTGGTAGTCCCAATAAGCAGCGTAGAACTCCATCTGGGTGAACTCGGGGTTATGCTTATGGGAGACGCCCTCGTTGCGGAAATCTCGTCCGATCTCATAGACGCGCTCGTACATACCCACCAGTAATCGCTTGAGATAGAGCTCGAAGGAGATGCGCAGGTAGAGATCCTGGTGCAGCTGTTCGTGATGCGTGATGAAAGGTTGGGCTGCTGCCCCGCCGTAGATGGGTTGGAGGATGGGCGTTTCCACCTCCAGGAAGTCGTGGGTGTCGAGGAAGTGGCGCATCGCTTTCACTGTCTTGGCGCGCTTGCGGAAGATGTCGCGTACGTCTGGATTGCTGGCCAGATCGGCATACCGTTGACGAAACCGCTCCTCGACGTCGGAGAAGGTCGTGTAGCGTACGGTCTCGCCATCGACCTCTCGCTCCTTGATCACCGGCAATGGACTGATGGCCTTGCAGATCAGACGCACCTCGCTGGCAAGCACGCTTATCTCGCCGGTGCGAGTACGCACCAGAGAGCCTGTGGCGCTGACGAAATCCCCCAGATCAAAGTTCTCGGTGAACAGCTCATAGGTCCTCTTATCCATATTGTCGATGCGGAGGAAGAGCTGGATAGATCCGGTTCCATCCTCGATGTGCGCGAAAGTCAACTTCCCCATCACCCGTATACTGCGCAGCCGACCGGTTACAGCGACCACGGGACCTTCTTCTTGCCCGGCCTCCTCGGCGCTTTCGAAAGCCGCAATCGCCTCGGTCACCGTGTGCGTGCGCTTGACCCGATTGGGGTAAGGTTCCACGCCTTGGGACTTGAGGGCTTCCAACTTCTCTACGCGTTGTTGCTCCAGATCCGTCAGATCCATTGATCCTCCTGCCATCTGTACGTTGTCAGCATGACTGAACTCACTGAATAATTCTGCTGAAAAAGTGCTCACAGAGCCGATTACACCCTCCCTGCAAGCGGGTGTGTATGCTTGAGGTTAGTAAGAGAGGCTATTTAATGTCTACAATCTTAAATTCCAACACACCGGCGGGGGCCTTGATCTGGACCACCTCGCCGACGCTATGTCCGATCAACGCCTGCCCCAGGGGGGAGACGTTTGAGATCATTCCCCGTGTTGGGTTGGCCTCCGCTGAGCCAACGACATGATACGTCTCTGGTGGTGCATCGCCTTCTGTCACCGTGACGTGACTGCCCAGCTGCACTGTATCGTGGGGGCCTTCCTCCTCTTCGATGATTACCACGTCATGTAACATTCGCTTGAGCGTCAATATCCGCCCTTCGACAAAAGCCTGCTCGTTGAGCGCATCCTCGAGCTCGGCGTTTTCAATCAACTCACCTTCTTCAAGCGCCAGCTCTAACCGTTTGGCTATCTCCTTCCGCCGTACTGTGCGCAGGTAATTCAGTTCTTCTTTAAGGTTATCGTAACCTTGTTGTGTTAAGAATGTTTGCTGTTCATCCATCTGCCTATCCTCGGTAATAAGCGAAATTCACCTTGCTTTCTAAAAAGCCGTACCCTGCTGGGGAAAGAGTCGGTTACCCTCGTCCATACGTGACCCAGTCCTTCAAAAAAACCGCCTCTGTCCTGGGAGACAGGGCGATCTAAGAACGTGGCTTCTATAACCCAAACTCCCATTCAGTCATAGAGAATTGGACCTTGGATAAAAATCAGAACTTCGCCAGTAATCTTCCCGAAAGCTGCCAGGGTTGGTTAAAAGGTCAAAAGAGTCTGCTTTCAGATCGTTCCCAGTCAGTTTCATCGTATCTGGAAGCTCTCGGGAAGATTGTGCCAGATTTGTCCAAGTGCAGTAGAGAAGAAAGGGGGATGTGAATCTGCTCGCTAGACCAAGCCCGTGACCCGTTGGCCATCCGAGGAGAGGCTGGCTTCAGCAACGTCGGATATGCTCGCTCGATGAAGCCAGGTAGGCCCAGGTCTTTGACCGGCATGCAGGAGCAGTCATCATCCCTTAAGAAGGAAACGCCTCACTGCACCGTGAGGTTACCTTAACATACGAAATTGAACATCTTCCCAGCAGAAAATTATAGCCCAAGACAAATCGTTTGTAAAGTCAAATAGCATATGCTATAATCACCAAGGTATCATTTCGCCCCCTTGTTACGAGAGACGAGGGGGCGCAGTGTGTTGTCGTCAGCACTTTCTATGTATCATCAATAGCGATTAACATAATAGGGGTTATCCTATGCTTGATTTGACGTTCGTCCGTGGACATCCTGAACAGGTCAAAGCAGCGCTGGAAAAACGCCAAAAAGACCCAGCGCCCGTCGATGAAATTCTGGCGCTGGATGAGCGGCGTCGCGAACTGCTTACCGAGGTCGAGACGCTCAGAGCCACGCGCAACCGGGAATCGAAGAGAATTGGGCAGCTCAAGGATCAGCAAGAAAGAAAACGCCTCATCGCGGAGATGAAGGAGGTCGGCGATCGCATCGACGTGCTTGAGGAGCCGTTGGAGCAAGTAGAGGCGGACCTGGAGCACTTGATGATGACGATGCCCAATATACCGCACGAAAGTGTGCCCGTGGGCGCCGACGAGACGGAAAATGTCATCACGCGTGAGTTTGGTCAGCCGCGCCAGTTCGATTTCGAGCCGGTACCGCACTGGGTCCTGGGACCGGAGCTGGGCATCATCGACTTTGAACGTGGGGTGAAGCTATCTGGCAGTCGTTTCTACGTGCTGCGCGGGGCTGGAGCGCGCTTGCAACGGGCGCTCATCGCCTGGATGTTGGACGTGCACGTGCAAGAGCATGGCTATACTGAGATCTACCCTCCCTTTGTCGTCAAAGAGGCCTGTATGTGGGGCGCTGGTCAGCTCCCAAAATTCCGTGACAACATCTACCACGACGCCGAGGATGATCTCTGGCTTATCGGCACGGCGGAGATTCCGCTTACCAATTTGCATCGGGATGAGATGCTAGGCCTTGACGATCTGCCACGTCACTACGTGGCCTACACAGCCTGTTTCCGCCGTGAGAAGATGAGCGCTGGGCGCGACGTGCGGGGCATAAAGCGCGGTCACCAGTTCGATAAAGTGGAGATGTACAAGTTCGTCCCCCCAGAATCCAGCTACGATGAGCTTGAGGCTATGCTGGACGACGCGCTTGAGATCTGTCGACGGCTGGAGGTTCCGCATCGGGTGGCGGAGATTTGCACTGGCGATCTGGGCTTTACCACCACCAAGACGTATGACATCGAAATGTGGGCCCCCGGCTGCCAGGAGTGGCTGGAGGTGAGCAGCGTCAGCAATTGCGAAACTTTCCAGGCTCGACGGGCCAACATCCGCTACCGACCGGAGCCAAACGCCAAGCCGCGCTTCGTGCACACTCTCAATGGATCTGGATTGGCGCTGCCGCGGGTGATGATCGCCATCATCGAAAACTACCAGCAGCCCGATGGTACCATTGTGGTCCCAGACATCCTGCGTCCCTGGATGGGAGGGATTGAGGTTATTGAGGGGTGAATAATTGACAGTTTCCCCCTCTCGTGGTAGAATGTAGCCCGCTGAGGGGAGGCGCACTCGTGTGTAAGTCCCCGGGTCACCCGGAGGGATGGCCGAGTGGACGAAGGCGACGGTCTTGAAAACCGTTGTGGCCTTTACGGGTCACCGGGGGTTCGAATCCCTCTCCCTCCGCCAGCAGCACATAACAAAAAATGATAATCGCGGGGAGGTGCCAGAGTCTGGTTGATTGGGGCCGCCTGCTAAGCGGTTGTAGGGGTAATGCTCTACCCAGGGTTCAAATCCCTGCCTCCCCGCCAGCATAAACGTGCCCTCGTAGCTCAGTGGATAGAGCGTCTGGTTGCGGACCAGAAGGTCACAGGTTCAAATCCTGTCGAGGGTGCTTTTTCCATGTCAGCGCCCCCCCATATCTTGGGCGCTTCACACGTCTTTATCATGTTCGAACCAGATGCGCAACACACTTACGAAAACATTAGCTGGGAAGCCGATGCATTCTGGTTTGGACGTTTCTCGCCTGTTGATTTGGAGAACGATAAACCCTGGGGCTGAGAAGTAAGTTGACAATTTCGTAGATACCCAGTATAATATTTATCGCCGTGGGGATGATAGGCTTCGACGTGGAAGGCTGATCAGGAACGGCAAGCCGAGGCGCTCTGACCTCGTTAACAACGGAGCATAAACTCCAAAGTGCCGAGAATGACACTTGGGTACCTGCCCCGCAGGCGGCTCACGCTGCCATCCCGATGGTCGCGTAGCTAAGCCTTAGGGGCTGATCGTGACAGCGATCACGTCCGCCTAGGCCCCTCGTCAGCGGGTCGAGGATCGGGCGACAGAAAGTTGACGTGCGGCGTTCCGATGCCGATACGAATGCCTAAGAGGGAACTTCGGTTCCCATCGGCTGATTCCAGGTGTAGCGCGGTCGGCAGCGTCTCCCTGGAAGAGAAGCAAAAGGGCCGACTAAGCTTGTAGAAGGACCTGGTCGAATTCCGCGGACGCGGGTTCGATTCCCGCCATCTCCACCTGATCAAGAGGTCGGCTCGCAAGAGTCGGCCTCTTTTGTTTGTGAGACGCCTGCTTCGACGGAGTAACCCTGATTCGAGATGAGGCTTCATAGACGAGGCCCGACAACGGGTGGCGTGGTCAGGCTATGCAGTTTCTGCATCAACAGCAGATGTTCAAGGAGGAAGAATGGTCAACATTCGCTGCTGCGTTCTGGGAGCAACCGGGTTCATCGGCGGGCAGATCGCCCGCACTGCTATCGCTCGGGGATGGCGCGTGCGCGGCCTGCGTCGCCGACCGGAGGCCGTGGGAGCGATTGGCGATCTGAATATTGAGTGGGTCAGGGGCGACTTGTCGGACCCTGCTTCACTGGTAGCAGCGATGCGAGGGTGCCCCCTCGTCTTTCACGCTGCAGCTTACTATCCCCACGGCACCCGCGATGTCTGGCAAGCCATGCGTCACGGCGTGACCGGTATGAGGAACGTTCTGGCAACCGCCAGCACCGCCGGCGTTAAGCGGCTGGTCTACACCAGCGCGCTTTCCACCGTTGGGCCCTCTTCCGACCCCGATCGGCTGGCTGACGAGCGCGATCTCTACACGCCAGGTTCTGTGGTCTCACCTTATTTTGAGGTCAAGTGGGCGATGGAGATGGAGGCGATGCGGGCTACAGCGCAGGGGCTGCCGGTCGTGACCGTGATACCGACCGCCGTGATCGGCCCAGGCGATGTCAAACCGACTACCAGTGAGCTCTTGCTGTGGGTTGCTCAAGGACGTTTGCCGGGCTACGTCGAGGGTGAATTGAACGTGATCGACGGGCGGGATCTGGCTGCGGGGCAGATCGCGGCTGCCGAGCGCGGCGAGCCCGGGGAGCGCTATATCCTCGGGGGACACAATATGACGTTTCGTCAGATGTTGTCCACCGCCGCCGAAGCTGCTGATCGAACCCCCCCGCGGGTCAAGGTCCCCCGCTGGCTCGTTCGGGCCGTCGCAGCGATGGGGGAGCTGGTGGGCTCGCCGACGGCTCAACACCTTCGGACGATCCAATATTGGCAGCCGCTCAACGCTGCTCGTGCCCAGGAGACGCTGAACCTCTCGTCCCCGCGGCCCTTTGAGGAGACGTGTCGGGATACTTTGGCCTGGTTCCGTGAGAACGATTATTTGTGACCGATTGCTCAGTTGACGCGGCGGCCTGGGGGCTCGACATCTGTGCAAGCTGCGCTTGAGCGTTACGGGGAGACTTTCAACCTCTGTCCGGCCGCAATGGTGTAGGGCGGGGCGATGGCGTTGAGTCTTGCCATCTCTTCCACGCTCATCCCCATCCGGCGCGCGATGGCGTAAAGCGTGTCGCCCGGCTGGACTATGTACGTCTCTTGAGGGGCGTGACCGTTCGGGATGAGCAGCTTCTGGCCCACTTGGACTGTGGTGGGATCGGTGATGCCGTTCGCTTGGGCGATGGCCTCCACGGTGGTGTCGTAGCGCAGTGCGATGCGGAACAAGTTCTCCCCCGCCTGTACGGTGTGATAGCAAGCCTCCGTCGCCGGTTCGGTTGGGGCTGGAACCGGCGCAGTGGGCGATGGCCTCTCCGGAGTTTCGCTTGGCTTATCTCCGGCTCCAATGACGACCAGTCCATCAATCTGCTCCTCCAGCGTGATCGGTTTGCCTGCCGTATCCTGTAGCTCGGCTACGTTGAATCTCAGTGGGCTACCCCCTTGGGTCAGTGATCGTACTCTGAAGGAAGCTGCCACTCCGCTGCCCTGTCCGGCTCCTTTTCCCGATTGCGCCCGATAAATGATAAGTCCAGTGGCGTTCTCTACTTCGTTCCGGATCACTTGTGTTGAGGGCAGCAGTGGGCCTGCGGCGATCTGGACGCCCTCGGTGTTGGGATCGACGTCTTCGATGGAGACATAGCGGGGCTCGAAGCTGATGTGTAGTTCGATGGTGTGGAGATCCACGACGTTATCGAGCATCACTTCCACTTCGCGCGTCTGGTCGGTCGACATATCGAGCAGCGAGGGTTCCATATAGAGCGTGACGGGGCCTTCGACGACGGGCGTTTCTGTGGGGCTTGGGGTGGCTTCGCTCTCGTCGGGGAGGGGCGTCGACTCTGCGGCTTCCCCTGGAATCGCGCCTGGGGTCTCGTCGTATGTGAAACGAATGCACCCTCCGATCAACAAAGCGAAGCTCATCGTAAAGATGATGGTTAATCGTGCGTTCCAACTGCTTTCCCCGTTCGATGGCATCTTTACCTCCCTTGGCCCAACTGGTTACCTCGGGTCGTCTTCGGCGAGATCAGCCAGCGCCTGCGTGATCTCGATCCATTCGTTGATGGTGAGCGTTTGCGCTCTGCGTCGAGAATCAATGTTCGTCTCTTGAAGCCTGTCAATCACCTCTTGTTTGGTTGCTTTGCGCCCGAGCCCGGCGCTTAGCGCGTTGTGGATCTGCTTGCGACGCTGGGAGAAACCCGCTCGTACCACGCGAAAGAAGCGGTCTATCTCCTCTTTTGGGATCGGAAGCTCGTTGTGAAGGTCAATCCTCACCACCGCCGACTCTACGTTCGGCGCGGGATAGAAACTGCCTGGCTTGATCCGGAATGATATCTCCGGATCTCCGTAGAATTGGACGCTCACTGAGAGAGTGCTCATCTCGCCCGGCTCTGCGACGATGCGCTCCGCTACTTCCCGTTGGACGGTCACGACGATCCGTTTGGGCTTGTGGAGGGCCTCCAGCAGGTGTCGCAGCACAGCCGAGGTGATGTAGTACGGCAGATTAGCGACGACTTTGTAAGCCTCGTCGGGGATGGAGAAGGAGGTAGGGGCTTCAGACACCAGCTCGGCGGGATCGAACGTCAGGATATCGCCCTGGATCAACGTCAGGTTGTGGTAGCCGGACAGGGTCTCTTCCAGGATGGGGATCATCTGTTGATCGAGCTCGACGGCGATCACGTGCCCGGCTTTTTGAGCGAGGCGTTTCGTCAGCTCGCCGGTGCCCGCCCCGATTTCTAACACGAGGTCGTCGGGAGTGAGCTCAGCCACTTCGACAATCCGGTCGAGGATCACGGGATCGACCAGGAAGTGCTGGCCCAGCTTCTGCTTGGGCCGCAAACCTAGCTGCCGAAGTAGATCGGAGATTTTCGCCATATCATCCCTGCTGCGGGCGGATTATGGTAAGGTGTAGTCGATCTCATCCGAAGGCGGAGGTGGAGCCAGCAGATAGACGTCCACCCAACGGTACCAGAGCTCGAGGTTGCTATCGTCGAAGCCCAGATCAATGCGCTGTCCTCTGATGGCGCTGCCGGTATCGGCCGCGAGGCCGATGCCGTAATTAGGCACGTAGACCTCGCTACCCATGTTGATCACGTTTGGATCGACGGCCACAATGCCCTTTTGCATCTTCATCCCCGTGGCAGTGCGCCCGTACCAGGGGCTCGATTCGGGCGTGCCAGCTGTGCCCGCGGAATAGGAGGTGGCCAGCATACGTATCTTGCGCCAGTATTCGACCGGGCCGGAGGGTGTGTCCAGGGTGCGAATGACGATTTTGGTACCATAGCCCATAATCTTATCCTCGGGTTGAACGGCGACGTAGTTCCCCTCAATCGTGCGAGAGACTTCGTGCCCGTCTTCGTAGCGTACGCGGATGCGCCGCTCGCGGACGCCGGGTGCTCCTTCTTGCAGCAACCGCTGATTGTCGATCTCCAGGTCTGGATCGGGTTCCCACTTCGATTCGAAGGGGATGGGTTCTTGTTGAATCAGGAAGCGTTCGCTGACCCGCACGACACGGAGTGTATCGCCGGGCTGGAGACGTCCGTTATGCGTCGGCGTGACGTAATCCTGCCCATTGAGCACTAGTCCCAGGTCGGCCAGCACGTCGCCCACAAATTCGCGGTGTGTGCGCGTTCGCAGCGTCCGACCATCAACCCGTACTGTTATGGGCTTCGATCGTTTGATGTAGACGTGCATTCCGGCCGAGATTTGCTGGCCCATCGACGGCTGGACGTGGTCTGCCAGATGGAGCGTCAGATCGGATTGACGCAAGGCCTCGCCCACGGTGGAGGCAGTGGTGTAGAGGGTGGAGGCCTGTCCATCCTCGTGGAGGGTAAAGGGCACGGCGCGGTCAATGAGGATGCGAGCTGGCTCCGGGTTGCCCTGGGGGAATTCGCCTTCGATGGTCAGCTCGTCGTGTCTCCCCAGCTTCACGCCAGCTTCGTCGAGCACTTCGTCGATGGTGGTAGCGTGGGTGTGCAGTTCGATCTCCCGATCGTCGACCACGATCTGTACCGGTTGCGCGCGTCGCACTTGCACCGTCTCGACGCGCTCCAGCGATGCATTGGGATTTGGGGCCACGACATCTTTGGGGTGGAGCGACAAGTCGACGTCCATCAGCAAAGCGCCGACGGTCTCCTGGTGGGTGAGTATCCGCTTGACCTGACCATCCACTACCAGGGTAACTGGTTTCAGAGTGGCCCTGTAGCCGGCAGCCAGCGCGCTGGCGATGATCAGCAATGAGATGACGGTCTCAAGCCCGGCTGGGATGTCGATCCGTCTGGGGGGTACAACGTCTGTTATCTCCATAAGCGCATAAGGATGCTGCACTTCTCTATGATCAAATCACCCTCGCGGTGTGGCCTCGACGGGTATGGGCATCAACCTTATCCCTTGGATACCTTCTTGGGCGGAGAACATCTGGGCGTATTGTAAGCGTTCAAGGATAGTGCTCTGGCGGGGTTTGTAACTCCGCTACGAGCCTTAAGTTGACGCATATGGGATACCCCCTTTAAGCGGGGGAGGTGAACGCTTACGGCGTATTTACTACTTGGGGGGACTTTACCGATTCTCACTGATTTTCCACTTCAAATCGGTGTCAATACGTGAAATTTGTGGTCCTTGTTACTTGCTTTCCCAAGTTTGTATGCGCCCGGGCTCCGCCCAAGTATGTTGTTGTAAGCGCTTAAGAGGCCGCATTAGGCACAGAGGTCGTATGAGCAGATCAACTCTGCCGAGAAACAATTCCAACAGTTTCCATCTGATTGTTGAGATAGAACGAAAATGGTCGTGCACCTTTCGTCGAATTGAGCATCTTGGCTTACCTGGGCCACTCGGCTCCGACCAGGCACCCCTGCGGCGCCCAGGAGGGAACTCTTTACCGCTGCTTCCTCCCGGACCTGACGGGGTTCAGAGGCTCCTGCCGCGCAGGACCCAATCTTCAACACCGCTTGACTCAGGCAGTCTCAAGAAGCTCAACCCTCAGAAAGGACTTCGACCCCGCTATGGCGGTTTGCGGGTACAGGGCACCGCCAGTTCCCCGTCTAGCACGACCGTCATCATGCTACCGTAGAGAGGGACAAATGTCAAATAATCGCAGTATGGTGAAAGCGAAATTCCTCGATTCGTCCGCTCACTCGGAATGACGCGATAGAGACTGGAGATCTTGTAACCGTTCAGATGGTTATGCTTTTTTCACCGCGGAGGGCGCAGAGATCGCTGAGACAGGCTATTTTTCAATATTTTGACCAGATTGACAAAGCTTTTCCTTCAGTTTCTCTGCGCTCTCTGCGTTCTCGGCGGTTATATCGACCGCTACCTGAACGGTTACGAGATCTTTACACTCAGTTCCTTGGTGAAAGTGGTAGGTAACTAGATTCCAGCTTATCTCTTGCCGAGCAAATGAGCCAATGCTATAATCCGCTCCACTATGGTTACCAAACGTCAACTCGGTATCTTCGTCATCGTGGTCACGCTTTTGGGCCTCCTGGCCCTTGTGGGGGTGGATTTGCTGGGCGTCGGGCGTTGGGGAGGATTTGGTCCTCTGCAGCAGACTGGCCTGGGGCTTGGCTTCGTGGCGCTTGTGGTGGGCCTGATTCTGGTTCGCCTGGGCGACCGGCCCGCTTGATGCCTATGTCCTCTCTTCCCTCGACGCAGGTTGTCAAGAGCCTGGGGGTCTTTCTGGTTCTCCTCGTCATCGTGGCTTATATTGGTTATCTGATCATCTACGTCGACTACGCAGTGGGGCTTTTTCGCTGGCCTTTCGATTATGACCAGGGCGAAGGGTTCGAGCTCTACGATGCCATTTTGTTCAGTCAAGGTGAGTGGCCTTATCGGGACAACGCTACTTTCCCTTTTTATGCCTCCAACTATCCCCCGCTGTTTCATTTGCTCATTGTGCCGCTGCTGCCTATCTTTGGACCACGTCTGATTTCCGGCCGGATGGTGTCGTTTGGGGCCACGCTCGTTGTTGCTGGTGTCATCTTTGTCATCGTGCGACGAGAATTTACTTCCGCCAAGCAAGGAGGGCGAAGTTGGTTGGGGGGCTGGTTTGTGCCTCTCCTTTCTGCCTTGGGGTTCCTGGCATCCAACTATGTCTATCAGATCGGCCCGCTGTGCCGGATGCATATGACGTTGGTGATGTTCGAGCTGCTGGCTATCGCTTTCATCGCTCGCTTTGAGCATCCGGGGCACGGTGACCGCAATCTCATCATCGGCCTTTTAATGTTACTCTGCGCTGGTTATACCAAGCAGACGGCTGTCTTCACCGTGGTGGCGGCGCTTTCGTTCATCTTCCTGCGTGATGTCAAGAAGTCGCTCATCGCCGGTGTGGCGCTGGCCCTTGTCGCGGGATCCATCTTCGGGGCGCTAAACGTGGCTACAAAGGGCCAATGGTGGGTCAATATCATTCAGGCTAATGTCAACAAATACGACTATGGTCAGACGGTCTTTCTTTTCCAGCAGTGGTTTCGGATTCATGCCTTCTTCGTCCTACTGGCAGGGGGCTATTTGATCTACGAGCTGTTCTGGGATCGGCTGTCCGTTTACTCACTCTGGTTCTTCTTTGCCTTGGGCGTCGGGGCCTTGAGCGGGAAGTGGGGCGCTGGCTTCGGCTACTTCACGACCGCTATCGCTGCTGCCTGTATCTCTTCTGGCCTGGCGATCGGGCGCGTTTGGCGCGCCGCTCATAGGCGAAAATGGGCTCATCTCTCCCTCGTGGTTGTGATCCCTCTCATTTACCTGGCGCAGGCTCCTCTTATGCTCCATATTCCAACGACGGGGCCAGTCTTTGGGCCACTGGCGGCTGTGCTTGGCGTGGCCGATCAGACCATAGAAGGGGATTGTACCATCTTTCCATATTATGATAGTATGGGCTATACGCAGCTGGGGCATCCCCTTACGCCCGAGGATTACGCTGCCGGAGAGACCATTATGGCCTACGTCCAGGCCGCTGAGGGGCCCATCTTCAGCGAGGAGGCTATGTTCTCCCTCTTGGCCGATAAGCCGGTGGTGACCAATCCCACGCAGCTGCTCAATCTCTACAACAATGGCTTGCTGGATACGTCCTCTATCATTGAGCAGATTGACCAACAGGCCTTCGATCTGGTCGTCTTCCGGGCGCAATTTTACCCCCCTCCTGTACTGGAAGCCATCGGGCAGAACTATCGCCCGGTGGAGCACATCTGTATGAATGGCTTCTACTACCATCTATTGCAGCCAAAGCGTGTTCTGGAGGGTCACGGTGGTGAAGGGGGATAGGTTGGAGTCCACTCTCTTTTCACCCGTTCGATGTCCTGGTTGCGGAAGCGCGTCTTTCTTCGCCGACGCTGACGGCTCGCTCTTTTGTGAGTATTGTCACAGCGCCTACGCGCCAGCCGAACGCGCATGTCCGGTCTGCGGCGCGGAGTATGAGCCCGGTACTCGTCACTGTCCCGCTTGTGGCGCCGATGTGGTACGCGAATGCCCGAGCTGTGGCGCACTTAACCCCGCTATCGTTCTGGAATGCTTGGCCTGTGGTCAGCGCCTTGAGGTGCTGGACGCGATATTCGACCGGCTGGTGAAGACCCCGGCGGGGCATCTGCGCCAGGTGCGCCGAGCGGCGAAGGACGTCAATCTGCGAGAAGAAGAGGCATCTCGAGCGCGTCTGGCGACGATGTGGGCCGAGGAGGATCGCCGACGCCAAGAACTGGCCCGGGTCCAGGCGGAACGCAAGCAACAAGAGCGTACAATGTTTATCATAGCCCTGGCAATGACCGCTCTCGTCATCGTCGCGTTGCTCGTCGTCTTCCTGGTGATGGGCGGCGGGGCGCCATCGTAGGCCTGTGGTTCGTCGCCTGTCCCAATCTCCCACGCGCTTCATCACCTTGCTGTTCGGCTTCCTTCTCATCTATGGTTTGACCGCCGGGGTCTCGCTGGGGCGTCACTCGCTGGCGCCACATTTCGTCTATCTGGCCGAATCATTTCTGCAGGGGCGCGTCGATCTGATCCACGTGCCCGTACCACCCTACGATCTGACCCCATTTGGTGGGCGATGGTATGTCTCCTTCCCACCGCTTCCGGCGCTGTTGCTGATGCCGTTGGTCGCTGTCGGTGGATTGGCCGTCTCCGACGTGGCTTTCAGCGTGGTGATGGGAGCTTGTGCCCCCACGTTGGTCTACGTTCTGCTCGGTCGCCTGACCGAGTGGCGTTCTGACGTCAATCTCTGGTTATCCCTGCTGTTGGGGTTGGGGACGCCGCTGTGGTACTGCGCTGCCTTTGGACCCGTCTGGTACACGGCCCACGTGGTGGCAGTGGTATGTCTGTGCCTCTATGCGCTGGAGGTTGTGGGGCAGAATCGACCGTTTCTAGCGGGCTTATGGCTGGGCTTGGGCTTTCTGGCGCGGGCGCCGGTCCTGTTTGCCTTCCCGCCGGCGCTGCTGACTGGGCTGAAGGTACACCGGAGCTGGCGGAAGGCGGCCCGCTTCTTGCTGCTGTTCGGCCTGGGGCTGGCGCCTGCACTCGTGAGTCAGGCCGGCTACAACTGGGCCCGCTTCGGGACCCCCCTGGAGTTCGGCTACCGCTGGATGAACAGCCCCACCGCGCTTATATGGCGTCAGGCGGCGTGGGGGCAGTTCAGTCTCCACTTTTTGCCGGAAAACCTCTACACGCTCTTGGTCCGACCGCCGTACTTCTCGATGGCGCCGTTCCGCATCACCCCCGATCCCTGGGGTATGGGCTTGTTATGGACGTCTCCCGCGCTCTTGTTGGCGTCACGTACTTTACGGTATACTCGCCATAACCCGTTGCAGATTGGTCTGTGGCTTTCCATCATACTGGTGCTTATTCCCTCGCTGCTCTACTTCAACACTGGTTCCTTCCAGTTTGGCTACCGTTTTGCGCTGGATTGGCTGCCGCTGGCGCTGATGCTCGTGGCGCTGGGCACGGGCGGTCAGCTGGATTGGGGAGGAAAGGCCCTGATCGCCTGGAGTGTGCTGATGCACCTTTGGGGCGTATTGTGGATGTACCCTAACTTTAATGGTCACCTCTGGCATCTCCAATACGTCGAGCTGCTCCGGCAGATGCTGAAATGATCGCAATCTCAAGCCAAAAGCTCCGGTGCTGCTTCTGTATCAGTTTAGTCTAGTGAGCAACCGCTCTCAGCCCTCGTCTCGAGGGCGGTTTATGCAACATGAATCTGCCCTCAAGCGCCCCCGGGACGGTGACGTGGAGCCTGTTCACAAGACTGAAGTGTTACAAAGATCTTTGTAACATTAACCCTCGGAGTCGGTTTACAATCTGCGCCTTCCGCGAAGATGACCATCAGTGCAGGATTGCAAACCCGCCGGGGCGATGGAGGAAAAGTCAGCGCACCTGTTGACGTCACCAGTGCAGGAGCTTATAATGGAAGCGGCGGTCGGAAAGTCGGAAAAGGCTAATCGAGAGCACAGTGGAGAAAGGAGGCGAGTAGGATGATCGGTATACTGACGGACACAACGGCCAGTATTCCAGAGCGCTTGAGGCGTAAGCTAAAGATTGAGACCGTTCCCTACTACGTTCACCGTGGCCTGGAGACCTTGCGCGATATGGTGGACGTTAGGCCGACCGAATTTGCCCGTTGGCTATCTCAAACGGATCGCCTGCCCGCGACGTCTAACCCGGGTCCAGGCGACTACCTGAGAGGGTTGCGGCACCTCGCCAAGCGGGTGAAGGAGATCATTGCATTCACAATGACCTCGAAGGGAAGCGGCGCTTATCAATCGTGCCTGGCAGCTGTCGACATCTTCCAAGAGCAGTTCCCGGACGTGCGGGTGGAGGTGGTCGATACATTGCAGGTGGCCATGTCGCAGGGCTGGGTGGCGATTGAGGCCGCCCGGGCAGGATTGAGGGGCCTTCCTTTTGAGCAGGTCATAGAGCAGGCCCAGGACGTGGCTCAATGCGGCCAAATGATCCAGACCGCCGATACGTTGCGCTATCTCCACCTGGGCGGGCGGATTGGCAGGGCGCAGCATCTGGTGGGGTCGCTGCTCAATATCAAACCGTTGATTGGAATGGAGAATGGAGAGATTGTGGCCCTGGGGACGGCTCGTAGTCGACTCAAAGCCTATCGCCGCATCGTGGACCTTATGCAGCGACAGGTCGGCTCAGAAGCGCCCATCAAAGTTGCTTTTATGCACGTGACCGCGTGGGAGGAGCTGCAAGACCTGAAAGCGATGGTCACGGAGCGCTTCGAGTGCGTGGAGCTGATCGTGACGGATCTCTCGCCGGCTCTGGCGGTCCATTCTGGGCCGGGAACTGTCGGGGTGAGCTTCTTTCCCGCACAGTGCTTGCAGGAATAAGAAAGGGCCTGGGATATCCCAGGCCCTTTTGTGTACTTATACCCCTTCGTCGGGCAACCTAAGATTCGACTGCCACGTCCTCCGAGACCGGCTCGGTGGTCAATTCCTCGCTCAGCTCTTTCCACTCCGTCCGCTGCTTGAAGGTCAGCTCTTCCTTCTCGTCGACGTCGACGATTACCAGCGTGTCCTTCTCAAAATCGCCCCGCAGCAGTTTAATGCTCAGCGGACTTTCCACACACCGCTGGATCGTGCGGCGTAGAGGCCGGGCGCCGAACTGGGGGTCGAATCCCTTGCGAGCTAACCATTGGCGGCTCTCCTCCGTCAGCCGGACCTCAAGCCCTTGCTCGCTTAACCGCTCGGCGACCTCCTCCATCTGGAGCTCGACGATCTGCTCCACGTCCTCAAGTGTGAGATCGTTGAAGATGATGATCTCGTCCACGCGGTTAATGAACTCGGGGCGGAAGGTCTTCCTCAGCTCCTTCTTGATCTCGCGCTGACTCTCGTCGCCGCTGCCGCTCTGCACAAAGCCCAGTGCGCCGCCCTGCTGAGCGTAATCCGTGCCCACGTTGGAGGTCATAATCACGACCGTGTTGCGGAAATCGACCACGTGGCCCTGCCCGTCGGTCAATTGCCCTTCGTCGAGGATCTGTAGCAGCGCGTTCCAGACGTCCGCGTGGGCTTTCTCAATTTCATCGAAGAGGACCACGCGATAGGGCCGGCGTCGCACCGCCTCGGTCAGCTGACCGCCTTCCTCGTACCCCACGTAGCCAGGAGGGGCGCCGAAGAGCCGCGAGACGGTGTGGCGCTCGCGGTACTCGCTCATATCGATGCGGACCAAGGCGTCCTCATCGTCGAAGAGGAACCAGGCCAGCACCTTGGCCAGCTCGGTCTTGCCCACGCCGGAGGAGCCCAGGAAGATGAAGCTGCCGATCGGTCGATCAGGATCCTTGAGGCCGGAGCGGGCGCGGCGGATGGCGTCGGACACGGCGGCGACCGCCTCCTTCTGCCCGATGATGCGCTCGTGTACTGCATCTTCCATCCGCAACAGCTTCTCCGCCTCGGTCTCCATCATCCGCGCCACCGGAATGCCGGTCCAGTTCGCCACCACCTCTGCGATGTCCTTCTCCTTGATCGTCTCGTCGAGCTGGTGCTCTTGCTGCCACATGTCGCGCTTCAGGCTGAATTCGGCTTGGAGATTGATGCGTTTCGTCTTCAACTCGGCTGCTCGCTTGTAATCCTCCAACGCGCTGGATGCATCGATCTCCGTCTGTAACCGGTGGAGCTCTATCTGCATCTCTTTCAACTCCGGAGGCAGCGTGTGGAGGGCCACCCGCAGCT
The DNA here is from genome assembly GCA_964474655.1 of uncultured Anaerolineales bacterium. GTDB lineage: Bacteria > Chloroflexota > Anaerolineae > B4-G1 > B4-G1 > CAYYTU01. Next base: position 74,841 of record CAYYTU010000003.1, on the reverse strand, counting down.
TGGCCGCGGCCTCATCCATCAGGTCGATGGCCTTATCCGGCAGGTGGCGTTCCTTGACGTAGCGATGTGAGAAGCGTGCCGCCGCTTCGATTGCCTCGTCGGAGATGTGGATGTTGTGGTGGGCTTCGTACCGATCCCGCAGCCCCTGCAACATCTCAATCGTCTTCTCGACGGTTGGCTCATCGACGAAGACTGGGGCAAAGCGTCGCTCCAGGGCCCCGTCGCGCTCGATGTACTTACGATACTCGTCCAGAGTCGTGGCGCCGATGCACTGGAGCTCGCCTCGGGCCAGCGCCGGCTTCATCATACTGGAGGCGTCGAGCGCTCCCATCCCCGATCCTGCGCCGACGACGTTGTGGAGCTCGTCGATGAAGAGGATGATCTCGCCATCGGATCTTTGGACCTCCTCAATAGTAGCCTTCAACCGCTCCTCGAATTCACCCCGGAAGCGTGACCCGGCTACCATAGCGGCCAGGTCCAGCTGGACCACCTGGCGGCCCATCAGAATCTCCGGCACGTCGTTTTCTGCCACTTTCTGCGCCAGCCCTTCCACGATGGCCGTCTTGCCCACGCCCGGCTCACCGATCAGGGCCGGATTGTTCTTGGTGCGGCGGCAGAGGATCTGGATCAGGCGCAGGATTTCGTCGTCGCGTGCGATGACCGGATCCAGTTTCCCTTCGCGCGCCATCTGGGTTAGATTTCGGCTGAACTTCTCCAGCACGCGGTAGCGGGATTCGGCTTTGCGATCGGTCACGCGCTTACCGCCTCGAATCTCTTGAATGCCCTTCTGAATGCGGCCCCTGGAGAGCCCAATCTCGTGCAGGACGTGTGCCACTGCTGTCTCACGCTCGCTGGCGATGGCCAGGAAGATGTGTTCGGTGGAGATGTAATCATCCTTTAGCCGGTTGGCCTCGCCGTTGGCCCGGTCAAGCACGCGCTTGACTCGCGGGGTGATGAAGACTTGGCCCATCCCCCCACCTCCATAGACGTTAGCTTTGGGGCTGCTCTCCAGCTCGTCGTTGAGACGCTGCTTTATTCTTTCGACGTCTGCTCCCAGGTGCGTCATCAATTCTGGCACCACGCCATCGGGCTGCTCCAGCAGGGCCAGTAGGAGATGTTCGGTATCGACCTGGGTGTGCCCGTAGCGTGACATAATCTGAACGGCCCGCTGGGCCGCCGCCTGTGCGCGTTCGGTAAAACGATCCAATCTCATCATTGGTTGATACTCCCTCTAGCCTACCTGTCTCTTGTTCTGTGACCTGGTAGGGAGGTCAAGCGTTCACATCTGATAGTTTGTGGGATTATACTCCGATTTTTTGTAACGGACAAAAGGCGGCACTAGAGCGCTTACCAGCTCCGACGCCGTCTCCTGGCCCACTTGGGTGCAATCTTATGCTGCTCAGGCAGCCGTGGCCAATTTTTCCATCTTCTCGAACGTCAGACGACCGTTCTGGGAATCCAGCAGCACCTTATCGCCCTCGCTGAACTCGCCGCGCAGCAGGGCCATCGCCAGCGGATCCTGCACCTGTTGTTGAATGACGCGCTTGAGCGGGCGAGCGCCGTAAACGGGGTCGTATCCCGCCTCGGCCAGGTGCTCCTTGGCGTCCTCGGTCATCTCCAGCGTCATCTTGTGCTCGTCCAGCAATCCGCGCAGGCGTCGCATCTGAATCTCCACGATCTCCTGCAAGTCCTCTTTGGTCAGGCTGCGGAAGAGGATGATGTCGTCGATCCGGTTCAGAAACTCGGGCCGGAAGATACGGTCCATCTCCTCCATCACCTTCTCCTCGGCCTCCTCGACGCCCAGTTCCTTGATCCAGCGGCTGCCGACGTTGCTGGTCATAATCACGATCGTGTTGCGGAAATCGACCGTGCGCCCGTGCCCGTCGGTAAGGCGGCCCTCGTCCAGCAGCTGCAATAGCGTGTTGAAAACTTCCGCGTGAGCCTTCTCGATCTCGTCGAAGAGGACCACGCTGTAGGGCCGCCGCCGTACCGCCTCGGTCAGCTGACCGCCCTCATCGTAGCCCACGTAGCCGGGCGGGGCGCCGATCAGGCGTGAGACGGTGTGGCGCTCCTGGTACTCGCTCATGTCGATGCGAATCATCGCCTCCTCGGTGTCGAAGAGGAACTCGGCCAGCGTGCGAGCCAGCTCGGTCTTGCCCACGCCGGTCGGCCCCAGGAAGATGAAGGTTCCGATCGGGCGATTGGGGTCCTGCAATCCGGCGCGAGCGCGTCGCACGGCGTTGGAGACGGCCTCGACCGCCTCGTCCTGGCCCACCACGCGTCGATGGAGCGCCTCTTCCATACGCAGCAACCGCTCCCGCTCGCCCTCCATCAGCTTGGAGACCGGGATGCCGGTCCACTCGGAAACGACCTCGGCGATCTCCTCGGAGCCGACCTCCTCTTTGAGCAGCGCCTCGTCCTCCTGCAGGCGCTGGAGCCGTTCCTCCTGCTCCTGGAGCTGCTTCTGCAGCTCGGTCAACCGACCATACTGGAGCTCCGATGCGCGTTCGTAGTTCTGCGTGCGCTGTGCCTCCTCAATCTGGTGGCGCGTCTGGTCGATGGCTTCCTTCGTCTCGCGGAGGGCCTGGATGGCTTCTTTTTCTTGCTCCCAGCGAGCACGCAGGGCCTTGCTCTCCTCCTGGATATCGGCCAGCTCTTTTTCGATTTTCTCCAGCCGCTCCTGACTGGCTTTGTCGTCCTCTTTCTTGAGCGCCTCGCGCTCAATCTCCAGCTGCATGATGCGCCGGTCGACTTCGTCCAGCGCTGCGGGTTTAGAGTCGATCTCCATCCGGAGCCGGGAAGCGGCCTCGTCGATCAGGTCGATGGCCTTGTCCGGCAGCTGGCGGTCGGCGATGTAACGGTCGCTCAGCGTCGCCGCTGCGATGCAAGCGGAGTCCTGGATGCGCACGCCGTGATGGACCTCGTATCGCTCCTTCAGGCCGCGCAAAATGCTGACAGTATCCTCGACCGAGGGCTCGTCTATGAAGACCGGCTGGAAGCGCCGTTCCAGCGCGGCGTCTTTTTCGATGTACTGGCGGTACTCGTCCACTGTCGTCGCGCCGATGGCGTGAAGCTCGCCGCGGGCCAGCTTGGGCTTGAGCATATTCCCGGCGTCGACCGCTCCTTCGGCGGCACCCGCGCCCACGACGGTGTGGAGCTCGTCGATGAAGAGGATCACCTCGCCGGCGGCGTCGGTTACCTCTTTGAGCACGGCCTTGAGCCGCTCCTCGAACTCGCCGCGGAACTTCGCGCCGGCCACCAGCGCGCCCATATCGAGCTCGATGATACGCTTTCGCTTCAGGCCTTCTGGCACGTCGCCGCGCACGATGCGCTGCGCCAACCCCTCGGCGATGGCCGTCTTGCCCACGCCGGCGTCGCCGACCAGCACCGGGTTGTTCTTTGTCCGGCGGTTGAGGATCTGCATCACGCGCCGAATCTCCTCGTCCCGCCCGATGACGGGGTCGAGTTTCCCTTCGCGGGCCAGCTGGGTCATATCGCGCCCGTACTTCTCCAGCGCCTGGTAGGTCGATTCGGGATGCTGGCTGGTGACGCGCTGGCTGCCGCGAATGGCCGTCAGGGCCCGGAGTACGGCGTCCTCTGTAATGCCGTGGGCTGTCAGGAAGCGCGCTGCGTCGCCGCCGTGGGTTCCGGTCAGGGCCAGCAGCAGATGCTCGGTGCTGATGTACTCATCGTGCATCCGCTTGGCCGCTTTCTCTGCCTCGTCGAAGGCGCGCCCCAGCTCGCGCGACAGCCCCACCTGGGCCGTGGCACCGTACATCTTGGGCTTACTCTCCAGCTCGTCCTCCAGCGAACGCGTCAGGTCTTGCGGGCTCGCCTCTAGCTTCTTCACGATCTGCGGGACGATGCCATCGGATTGTTGGAGGAGGGCCAGCAGCACATGCATCGGTTCAATCTGGCTGTGGTTGTACTTACGCGCCAACGACTGGGCCTCAGCTACTGCTTGTTGTGCTTTCTGAGTAAATTTGTTTAGGTCCATAACTGTTCAGAACATTCGATCACTTATTTATACCAACACATATCCAGAGCGATTGCTCAAGGGCGTATTTACTTCTAATCTGTGTCAATCTGTGAAATCTGTTCTTGTTACTACCCCCAGGTTGTATGCGCCGCTGCTCAACTATGCAGGCGCTCCGGCTCGTAATTCTTTCACTCAAAGCGAGTATAGCGTTTTTCTATTAGAAAGGCGATAGGATGGCGTTGGAATGGCATAAGAAAAAGCCCCGTCTTCGTGACGGGGCTTTTGGAGACCGATTCCAGCGCTGGACTTGGGATAAAATTCAGATTTTGCCATCTCGAAGCAGAAAGGCGTAAGGTTGCTGCTAATACCTCAGCAGCGCTCCTACGCCGAACTCGGCGATTCGGGGATGGTCGCTTTCGTCCACCACCTCCACTTTGCCGCCGTCTTCAATCACGCGTGTTACCAGTGCCTCGGCCGCGTCGGGGATCTCGGCGAACTCACCGCCGCAGAATGGGCAGACCTCCAGCGCCTGGTCTGTGATGTATCTGCAGTTCTGGCACTGATAGCCCGGCTTGTGGTAGTCGCGGGCGATCAGAAGGGTCTGGATGCGCCCTTCGTGGGCAGCGCCGAGGGTATCAGCCAGGCGGATGACGCCGTTGCTGCCCTTGGCGGCTGCGGTGAAGACCGCGTCTACTATCGCTTTCTCGCGCCTTTCCTCTTCCTGGGCCAGTATCTCCAGTGAGCGCTCTCGAATCTCCAGATCTGGGGCGTTCATGTCGGCCTTGAACGTGCCGATGATTTTGTCTTGCAGGTGCTTGGGGAGCGTCTCGCGGAACATAGCGAGCGTGCGCTCGGCGCCGGCGAGGATCAGGCGTTGGGGCTCGTGGTTTTGACAGAATTGCTTCAGGCTCTCAGCTGCCTCGCGCATATTCCGTCTGACGACTTCCTCCTCGTGCTGGCTGGAGATGGGAGCACCGCCACGGCGTCCATGGCCTCGCGAGGAGCCACGCCCACGCTTCAATTTACGCACCTCTTCGCCCACGAATTCATCACTAGCTCGCAACTCGCCCAGATCGAAGAAAAAGAGTCGGGTTTGCTGGCGGTCGACCTGGGCCACTGCGTAGGTGCTGTAAGTATCCACCAGTCCTGCCAGGGGCCAGATATAGGGCTTGCGAGCCACCGTGACTCCCGAATCTACCGGAATGGCCAGCGAGTAAGTGCGCCAGAAGTCCTCCTCTTGGCAGGAGAAGACCACCACGCCTCGCCCTGACCAATCGTACTCGTGATCGAAGAATCGCTCTACGGCTTCGACGTCTTCTTGAGAGGCAAGGCCGTCTGCTTGCTTTAGCAGCTGTTGGAGCGCCAATCGATACTCGTCTGTGGTGCGATCGGTGGGATCCACGTTTAAGTAGATGCTTAGAACCGGTGTTTTGGTCTGGTACGTTGCCAATTCTCGCAAGTCTTCTTGTTTGAACATTCGATTCCCCTTTCTATTTAATCACCTCAATTGGAAGATGGTCGCCGGTATCCGTTTGGTCTCGTGAGCCCTGGGTAGGGGCGCGGCTGTCCCTTTGCTATTCGCATGGGTGAGCCTCCGGCGTGCAAACTGGCTACGGTCTCTCTCCCAGTGTTACTGGTACTTCCATACGTTCCCCATCGCGCATGATCGTCAGAACCACTTCTTGTCCGACCTCTGTGCTGCTGACCAGGTAAGCGATCAAGTCATCGAATGTCTGTAGTCTTTGCCCGTCGATGGCGATGATGATGTCGCCGCCGGCCTGGATTGTCCTACCCATCACTTCGACCTCGCGGTCGCCGCCCTGGAGACCGGCCTTATCGGCGGCCATCCCGGGCTGGACTTCGGAGATGAGCACGCCGTAGTCCACCGGCAGGTCCAGCGGCTTTGCGAGCTCCGCCACGCTGAAGCGATTATCGGACGTGATGCCCAGATATGGGTAGTCGTAGCTGCCTTTTTCGATCAGGTCGGGCACGATGCGCTTTACGGTATTGATCGGCACGGCAAATCCCACCCCGGCGTTGACCCCGGTGGTGGAGCGGATGGCCGTGTTGACGCCCACTACCCGCCCGCGGGTATCGAGCAAGGGGCCTCCGGAGTTGCCAGGGTTGATAGCAGCATCGGTTTGAATGATTTCTGGATTGGAGAAGACACCGCTATCCCGTGCCACCTGAGCGGGGAGCGTGCGCCCCAACGCGCTGATGATCCCACTGGTCATTGTACCGGCCAGGCCAAAGGGGTTGCCGATGGCGATGACGCGCTGGCCTACTTGCAGGGCCGCTGAATCACCCATCTCCAGCGGCGACAGCCGATCGGCTGAGACATCGACCTTGAGCACGGCCAGGTCGGCGTAGGGGTCGAGCCCCAGGAGCTCGGCCTCAGTCACCGTGCCATCGGCGAAGGTGACCTTTATTCCATCGGCATTCTCGACCACGTGATCGTTGGTTACGATATGGCCTTCCTGGTCGATGACGAACCCCGACCCGCTGCCTGTGGCGTTTTGAAATTCACTCATTTCGGCCGAAACTTCGATGTAGACCACCGATGGGTTGACGCGCTGATAAAGGTTAATCATCATAGTGTCTTGAGCATCGAGCTCAGCCATCAGTTCGTCGGGGATGGGGGTGGGGGTTTCGACCGGTGCCGAGGGGTTCTCGGTCGTATCTGGCGACGCTGGCGTCGCCGTGGGGGAAAAGAGAATCTCCTGGCCGCCACAAGCCAGGGCAGTCAGCATCAGGAGCATCAAAATCAGTAGTGACGGTATTCGTCTGCGTCGGTTCATCGTCTTAATTACCTCCTCGTATGGAAGCGAGTTCTTCGAATAGATCGCGTTCGCGCGAGTTGAGGTCCTCGGGAACCTGGATTCGGACGGTAGCCAGCAGGTTGCCCCGTTTTTGTGGGTTACGTGGGTTGGGCATTCCCTTGCCCCGCAGCAAGAAAGTCTGCCCGCCGTGTGTCCCGGGGGGTACTTTGAGCGAGACGTCGCCGTTCAACGTCGGCACGCGCACCCGGCCGCCCAGCACGGCAGTGTAGAGATTCACACCGATTTCGCAGCGCAGGTCGTCACCCCGGCGCTCAAAGGTGGGATGGGGGGTGACCGTGATGTCCAAATAGAGATCGCCGGATGTCTGTCCACCGTAGCTGGGGTTGCCTTGACCGGCTATCTTGACTTTGGACCCGGTCTGGACGCCCGGGGGGATCGTGACGCGAATGTGATGCCCTCTGCGCTCCAGCACGCGGCTGGTGCCTGTGAGGGCCTCTTCTAACGATATTTCTACCGGTATCGCCGCATCCTGCCTCCGACCCGCGGCTGGACGCCTGGCGTAGCCTCCTCCGGTGCGCCCAAAGAATTCTTCGGCAGTCCGCACGCGCCTGGCGCCGCCCGCTCCGCCGAAAATGGCGCTGAAGAAGTCGGAGAAGGTGTCTCCGCCGAGTCCTCCTCGGCCGAAGAGATCGTCTAGGTCGCCGCCCCACTCGACGTGAGCTCCGCCCGGTGCGCCGCCGAACCACTGGGACCAGTCGAACTGTCCCGGATCACCGCCGCGGCGTTGCCATTGCTGCCAGCTGCTGCCGAGGCGGTCATACTTGGCGCGTTTGTCAGGATCGCCCAGCACCTCATAGGCTTCGTTGATTTCCTTGAAGCGCTCTTCAGCCTCTTGGTCGGGGTTGACGTCAGGGTGGAATTGGCGTGCTAACCTGCGATAAGCGCGCTTGATCTCTTTCTCACTGGCGTTTTTATCTACGCCCAGGATGTCGTAGTAATCCTTGTATTCCATAGCTGGTTCTTATGACGCCTTTCTTAACACTACAACGAGGCTTTGACGAGCCTGTCGAAGGATGACTATCGAGGGATCAACTTCGTTGAAATCTCGTTGTAGTATTAACCTGACAGCATTCTATATGTTATGTGTGGGCGTGTCAAGCCTCTCTTTACCGTTCTGGCCCAGATGGCAAGGGTGACGTGGCTGCAGATCATTGCCCCTTTAGCGCTTCAATTGGCATAAATCAGAAAGTTAATGTAAGATATGTAGGCTGCTTTTGACCACTCCAATTCATCGTCGGGTATTTGTAGAACGGAGATACTCGGTATCAGCCCAAAGGGAGGTAGTGCTATGCCAATGCAAGATGTGCTGGCTGTCATTCTGGGTGGAGGGAGAGGTACGCGCCTCTACCCTCTGACCAAGCTAAGAGCCAAACCCGCGGTGCCGCTCGGCGGCAAGTATCGCTTGATCGACATCCCCATCAGCCTCTGTCTTAATTCCGGTATTCAAAAGATCTACCTGTTGACGCAGTTTCTCTCTGCCTCGCTCCACCGCCACATTTACCGTACTTACAAGTTCGATGTCTTCTCCGGTGGTTATGTCCGCATCCTGGCCGCCGAGGAGACGCGCAGCGGTATGGATTGGTATCAGGGCACGGCCGATGCTGTGCGTAAGCAGCTATCGCGCTTTGCCAACGCGCGAGCCGATGACATTTTGATCCTCTCCGGCGATCATCTCTATCGGATGGACTACAGTAATTTTGTCGAGCGCCACCGGGAGGAGCGCGCCGACGTGACGATAGCCGTCCAGCCGGTCAATGCTCGCGATGCTACCCGCTTTGGCATCCTTAAGACGAATTCAGAGGGACGCATTGTATCGTTCCATGAGAAGCCCGAACCTGACGAACTCCAGGGTCTGGAGAGCCGGCCCGATAGCGATAGGCCCTATATGGCGTCGATGGGAATCTATCTCTTTCGGAACGATATGTTGTGTGATGTACTGTCGCAATCGGATGCCGAGGATTTTGGCAAGGAGGTCATCCCCTCGACCATCGACCGTCTACGCGTCTACGCCTACCCGTTTGAGGGCTACTGGGAAGATATCGGGACGATCCAGGCCTTTTACGAGGCCAATTTGTCGCTCACAGAATCGGAGCCGCCGTTCGATTTCTATGATCCTGACGATCCAATCTACACTCGTCCCCGCTTCCTCCCGCCGTGTGTGATCGATGGATGTAATCTGGAGCGCTCGGTGCTGGCGGAGGGGTGTCTGGTGCACGATTCGGACATCCGCGAATCGGTGATTGGATTGCGCAGCGTGATCGGCCCGGACGTGCGTATTATGCGAACGGTGATGATGGGCGCTGATCTCTATGAGACGACTGCTATGAAGACCGAGAATAGCGCCCTGGAACGGCCCGACATAGGGATTGGGCAGGGAAGTACGATTGAGGGAGCCATCATCGATAAGAACGTTCGAGTCGGCAGGGGCGTCACTATCCGGGCGCACGATCCCGGCACCGAGGTGACCATGGAGGAGAACGAGAACTATGCCATTCGAGATGGTATCGTAGTCCTTCCCAAGAACGTCGTCATTCCCGATGGCACGGTGATTTGAGGGGTTATTTGAAACTGGATCAAGCCTGATTGGACCTTGCGAGGGTGGGCAAACGAAGCAATTCTAGGGTAGCCCAGACACATTAGATTGCTCACTGTCACGCTTATCGAGTGTTTGTTTGCCCTCTTCACGCTTTAAGGACGCTCTGTGGCCTTGAGGGCACTTTTGCTGAGCGACCCTGCTTCGAAATCCCAGGGTTGCAGACGATGGCTTCAAGTAGCGGATCTTTCGGATCATCCTTTGCAAGGTCCCCCATTTGGGGTGAGGGAACACGTCCGTTCATGAGGGGCGTGGCGTCTTCGCTTGCTCATTCGCTCTTCTTGCCCGGTACGATGTAGCGTGCCTCTTTGTAATCCGCCACCTCTTCTTTGATCTCCGCCTTGAGGATATTTCCCGAGATGTGCATGATGGTGTCGTTGAAGTCGGAGTCCTTCCCCATACTGGCCCAACATGGGTAGTGATGGTGAAGTAAGCCCGCTAGCTGCTCGGCGTCGTGGGCTGGTACCCCCAGCAGCTCCTGAGCCACGTAGCGCGCGCAGCCGCATACGGCGTCGCGCATCACCTTTATCTCGACGATATCATGCGTCTCGGGGTCAACGCCGATGCGGAACTCGGGCCGCCCGAAGTACCGCGCAAACTCGGCGATCAGCGGGTCATCGTACGCCAGCCGGTGGCGCCTGACGTTGTAGTCCGTCTCGGTCAGGGAGCAGAGTGGCTTGGGTGTGACGCATGCCACATCCATCTCCCCCAGCCAGCGTCGGATCTGGCGCGCTAGTCCACGCGGCAACCATTCCTCCCGGTCCACCGGCGCGATGACGGCCTGCGCCCCCGTCCTCCGCACGATCTCTGGCAACAGCTCCGCCACGCCCTTGTGCTCGCCAAACGAGAGAATCAGCTCGGCTTGCGGAAGCGAATCCGGCAGGAAGTCCTCCGGATAGTCGATGACGGGCGGGTAGAACGCCGGGGCGCGCCACACCTCGATCTCCCACTCGGAAGGCGCGTGAGCGCGTATATTGTCCACGTGTCGCTGGCCGTACTGGCCGGTGATGATGGTCAGGATGCGCACGAGGGGCTCCTATCTATCTTCTCCTGGTTGGGCAGACAATCTGCCTGTGGCGACGTCGAGATGGGTGGATTGGCCTTTGGGCCATTGCAGCTTATCCTTCCTCCAGCAGACGCCGCTCACCCTCCAGCTCGCGGATGCGCGTCACGTCCTGCACTACCTCCAGCGTGCCGCGGTATTCGCCCCGCTCGTCGCGCACGGCGAAGTAACGGATGTGGATGAAGCGCTCCCCCATTTGTATCCAGAACTCGGCCTCGTCCCGCTGCCCGGCGCGGAAGTCGTCCAGGATTCGTTGCACGCGATGGATGCTGTCCGGCGGGTGGCACTTCTGCACCTGGCGTCCGATGATGGCCGGCGAGCGGGTGAAGATCCGTTCGCCCGTCTGGGAGAAGTAGCGCACCTCATCGTCGGCGTCCACGAAGTTGAGCTCGACCGGCAGGTGCGTCAGCAGCAGATTGACTTCCTCTGGTGTGAGCGTACCGGTGTTCAAGTGGAGCAGATCCTCCGCCGAACGCGGCGCCTCGCTCTTGCCGAGCATCCCGACGGTCTCCAACGCGGTCTCCTCGGGCGGCCATTGATCGCCCGGTTGCACGTAGCAGTAGCCTACATCGGGGCTCTGCACGCGGATCTGCCACCATTCCTCGCCGCTCAGCTTCTCCAACGCGGTGGGGTAGAGGATGTTTTCCTCCTTGTAGAACATCTCGCGGATGGCAGTGGCTAACGGCTCGAAAATCTCATCGAGACGCATGTTGAAGGCCGTGGGATCGTCACCCGGACCTTCGTCCAGTAACCCCTCCAGCTCCTTCCAACCCTCGCGCACCTCGTCGTGGATGCCCCACATCACTGAGGAGGGCCCGCTGAAGCCGTGCTTCTCCAGATAAGGGAATAGGACGTTCTCCTTGCGCAGATAATGCTTTTCGTACTTCAGCTATTCCTGCAAACGACCGCGTGCTCGAGTCAGCCGCTCTTTGGTGGGTTCGGCCTTGAGCGCCTTCAGCGCCTCCTCCAGCGAATCCAGCACCCGCGCGGCGGCCGCGTTCTCCGCCAGGAAGGTGTAGACCGGATGACCGGGCACGGTATCCGGCTTCTCCTCGCCTTCCAGGGAATCGCGGAAGACCGCCACGTGGACATCGCACAGACGTTGGATCTCTGTTTCCGGCATGCCCTCCTCGATCAGATCCTGCTCTATCTCGGCGATGTCCGTCGCCCCACGTCCACCATCAGGGCCTAGAACTCCTCCCGGACTTCCTCGACTGTTTTGCCCTCGTGCAACTGTTGAATGACCCGCTTGAGAGCTTGTTTGCGTTTGTATGATTGTTGATGTATTCACTCATTTTGTCCTCCCTTCATACTACCAATAGCGCCATATCACGGGCGAAGAGCCCCAGCCGGTCGCCGTCGTGGATGGGCGTATCCAGGGCCTTCGCCGTGGCCGGTCTTCCCGTAGAGCCGTCGGGGGCTTGCTGGTAGCGCAGCCAGGGCGCCATTGAATTGCGGGTAGAGAGGATGCTTCCGTTCAGGAAGACGTGATAAATCTCATCCGGCGAGATTCCCGTCCGCTCCAACACTGTTCTCACCGTCTTCCCCGGCTGTGGCTCCAATTGCACCATACTCTCACTGCTGGCGCGAGTCTGGGGCGCGTGGTGGCGCAGCTTGCCGTATATAGACTTCTACCATTCTGGACTTTGGATAAAGCTCAGATTTTCGCCAACAACCTTCCCGAAAGCTGAAAAGAACAGCCTAAAAGGTCAGAAAGGCCCACTTTCAAGCAATTCTCAGCCAGTTTCATCACACTGGAAAGCTTTCGGGAAGGTTCAAACAAGATTCGTCCAAAGTCCAAACCATTGAGGCTACTCCTTTTCTCTCTCAAGCGAGGAGGCCTGCCTCCTGATGTCGCGCCACGACGGCGTCCGCCAGCCGATCCAGGGCCGCGAAGTCCTCGTCGCGCGGATGGCCCTCGCAGAGAACCGGTTCCAGTAGCTCGACCTTCAGGTTGGGAATCAGCTCGGCGGTCTGCTCGACGACGCGTGTGCTCCAGCCATAAGAGCCGATCACCGAGGCGAACCTGGCCTTGGGGCGCAAGATGTTCGCCAGATGGGTGGCGTAGACCACGAGCGGATGGGGACTGACGTGCACCGTCGGCGTGCCGATGATGATGGTGGCCGCATCCACCAGGGTGATAGCCAGCTTCCCGATGTCGGTCACCGCCAGGTTGAACTGATGCACCTTGACACCACGTTCGGCCAGGGCGCTGACCAGGTACTCCACCATCCTTTGGGTGCCGCCGTGCATCGAGACGTAGGGCAGCACCACCTCGTTCTTCGGCTTCTCGGAGACCCAATCGCGGTAGGCGTCGATGATGAAACGGGGGCGGTCGTACATCGGCCCATGGCTGGGCGCGATGAGCTCGATCTCGCGCTGCTCGACTTTGTCCAGGTTCTTCTGGATGACCCGCCGGAAGGGCATCATAATCTCGGCGTAGTACCGTTTGGCCGCCTCGTAGACGCGCCATTCCTCGCTCACGTACAGGTCCGTCGTGGCCAGGTGCGAGCCGAAGAAGTCACAGGAGAAGAGGATCTTCTCCTCTTGCAGATAGGTCGACATCGTCTCCGGCCAGTGGACCCAGGGGGTGTGGATGAACTCCAGCGTCCTGTCGCCCAGCGACAGCGTCTCGCCATCGTCCCCGGTGATGAAGCGCTCCTCCGGAATGCGAAGGAGGTCGATCAGCATCCCCTTGCCCTTGGGCGTGGTGATGACCCGGGCCTCCTCGTATTTCTCCAGCACGTCGGGGATCGAGCCGGCGTGGTCCTGCTCGGCGTGGTGCGCGACGACGTAATCGATCCGCGGCACCTTCTCCAGTTGGAACATCAGCACGTCGGTCATCGTGGGATCAACAGTGTCCAACAGGGCAACTTTCTCGCTGCCCTCGATCAAGTAAGCATTGTAACTGGTGCCGTCGGGCAGCGGGATCAGGGAATCGAACAGTCGTCGATCCCAGTCCACAGCGCCCATCCAGTGAATATCCTCTCTAATCGTTCTTGCTTTCATCATTCCTTCCTCAAAATACGAGCACCTTATCGGCCGACAAGGTCCACGTTCCCAGCAGGTCCATGCTGCCTCCCTGCAATCCCTCGATGAGGTCCTCTGGCCCGCGGGCTCGGGCCGTCAGGCAAGAACCTCAGGCGGCCACTTCGCCGCGTCGGGCCAGGGAGGATAACATGCGCTCCACATTGTAGTATCCATCGGGCGTCTTTTGCCCGCGCTTGGCGCAGGCGACGCCATCGCCGATCAGAAACAGCCTCACGTGGGTCTCCGATTGTCTCGTCAGGTTCATAGCCAGACGCAATGCGTTGTAGGCCCGCTCGTTGCCATAGGGTTCCTCATTGATGATGAAGAGAGTTTCGGTTGATCTTTCGGCCATCTCGTGCACCTTTCGCTTAACCGTGGATCAGTTGCGGCAGGCAGCGCGTGCAGACCCAGAGGCTGGCGCCGGCCCGGCGGCAGGGCATTAGCATGCGGCTATCCTCGCCCGCCCCGCAGACGTGGCAGGTTTGCTCGATGTAGGTCTCGCTGCGCTGGGCCATCTTGGCCTCGGCGGCGTGCTCGTCGAAGGCCGGAGCCTCGCGTACCTTGATGCTCAGCGCTCCGGTGGGACAGACGCCGATGCAGAATCCGGCGCCGTCGCACAGCTCCTCGTTTATCACGCGGGCCTTGCCATTCACCATCTCGATGGCGCCCTCGGCGCAGGGCGTCACACAAGCGCCGCAGCCGTTGCATAGTTCCTCGTCGATGCGCACGATCTGGCGTTTGACCGTTGCTTGCTCGGCGCTCATACCGTTTCCACGCGCTTGACCTCCGGCACCTGCTCGCGCAACGTGCGCTCAATGCCCATCTTCAGCGTCATCGTCGACATCGGGCAACCTCGGCAGGCGCCGGTCAGCCGCAGCGAGACCACGCCGTCGTCGCTTACCTCGACCAGCTCGACGTCTCCGCCGTCGGCCTGTAATCCGGGTCTGACGGTCGCCAGTGATTTTTCTACCTTTTCCTTCAACGTGATCTTTTTCTTGTTCATCATTAGTTTATCTCCTCGTTCTTCATACTTTCGTGGCTCTTTGGGATTTCGCGTGGTGCTCAAAGCGAGCGTGGCGCCCGCGCCCCATATCTGCGGGTAAGGCGCGAATTCGGCCCAGATATGGGGAGCCGGCAGATCCAACCACGCGAAATCCTAGAGACCTACTTTCGTTTATTTGGGTTTGGCCCATACGATCTCAAACACACACGAGATGGCGTCCTGGGGGCATATGGCCTCACAATCGGCGCAGTACGTGCAATCCTTGGGCCGGGCGATAAACGGCCCCTCGGACCCCATATCCACCGCCTCTGTAGGGCAATGCTCAATACACACGCCGCACCGGTCACATCGTTCCAGATTGATTTCAGGCAATGCCCAGTTACTCATAGCAAAAACTACCTTCCCAATATTAAAGATATCAGAAAGGTGCCCCTTTGTCTGTGACAAAAGTCACTTTGGCTCTGCATCTTGCTAATTCCCTGGTGGCGGGCTTGCTGGCGCGTGCTTTACATCATCGCTCCCAGGGTGAGCAGCACCATCGAGCCGAGCATATGGAGCGAGGCGAACTTGAACAGCCCATAGTTGAGTTTGGTCGAGGGCCGCCAGATCGACCAGAGGGAGAGTCCCAACATCACCAGCCCCGAAAAGCCCAGCAATCCCAGGCTGTAGGGGCAGATGCGCAGCAGCCAGCCGGCCCCGATCAGCGCCACAATCCGCAGCGCGTTGGCCGCGGCGATGAAGCGGCGGGCCGAGTCGAAGCCGTACACGTTGGGCCAGGTGGGGACGCCGGCCCGACGGTAGTCGTCGGCGTACTTGATGGCCAGCGTCATGATGTGGGCCGGGATCCAGGTCAGCACCGAGAGCGCCAGCAGCAGCCCCAGCCCGTCCACCCGCCCGATGCCCAGCGCCCGTCCGGCCAGGATCGGCATCCCTCCCGAGACGCCGCCGAAGATGATCGACCAGGGCGAGCGCCGCTTGAGCCAGACGGTGTAGACGAGCAGATCGAAGATCACGCCAGCGGCGATGACGATGCCGAAGGCCGCGCCCAGCCAGAAGGCGACGCCTAGCCCCAGCGCCATCAGCGCACCGCCGAAGAGCGCCGCCTCGGTCGGGGAGAGCAGGCCGCCGGGCAGCGGACGGTCGGCGGTGCGCTGCATGCGCGCGTCGATGTCGCGGTCGAGCACCATGTTGAGCGCGGTGGTGCCGCTGACGGCAGCGAAGAGGCTGAGCAGCATCCAGGTCGCCTCGGCCGGCGAGGCGCTGTGGGGCCGGGCGCTCAGGTAGCCGGCCACGCCGGTCGCCAGCAGGAGCAGCGTCTGACGGCTCTTGATCAGCGCCCAGTAGCCGCGCAGTTTGTCCGCCAGGCTGGCGGTCGGCAGCGCCTTGGAGTTCGTCCGCGTCGCGCTCATATCGCCTCCCTATCCGTCCAGCGGCCTTCCGGTGCGAACAGGTCGACCAGCCGTCGGCCCAAGAACAACGCCATCACGATCAGCGTCAGGCCCAGTCCGAGGTCCAGGTAGAGGATGGTCCAGTCCCGGTCGGCGCCCGGCGGGATGAACTGATAGAAAGCCCCGAAGGCGAAGGCCAGGTCGCTGCCCACGAGCACGCCCCAGCCTAGCAGTTGCCGCATCCAGCCGCGCACGTCCAGCCGGTCCGCCACCAGGAAGAGCATAATGGTGGCCGAGAGGGTGGCCAGCACGTGCCAATGGCCGACCAGGATGCGCCGCTCGGCCTCGAAGGGCCAGGTGCGGAACACCTCGTCCAACTTGACGGCGGTGTAGAGGCCGGGGAAGACCATCACGAACTGGAGCCAGATCATCTGGAAGAAGGGGCCGAACGTGAGCGGGTCGTGCAGCAGGGCCTTGATCTTCTGCCCGGTGCTGGCCTGCGCGATTCCCTGCTCGGCCAACTGATCCTTGATCAGGCGGTCGATGCCGGCGATGGTCATCAGCAGGGCCCCCAGTAGCACCAGGCTGCTGCCGGCGTAGATGATCCAGTGGGCGATGGTCTCCCATACCATCACGCCCCAGCAGCCGGCGGCCATCACCACGGTCCCCACGATGGTCAGCGGCATAGCGATCTTGTGCAGAACTCCCTTCAAATCGAAGCGGCGCACGATCAGCAGGAAGATGGCCACGTCGATCAGGGCCAGCATAATGTGCAGGTGGGAGATGACGGCCAGTTCGCCGAGATCATGCTCCGCTCGCACGATGTCCTCGGCCAGCACGGCCTCGAAGCCGTTGCCGAAGAAGGCCCCGGCGCTGGCCCCGATCAGCGCCGAGATCAGGGTGGAGACAGCGACCACGAAGAAGGCCGCCCGCTCCAGCGAGATCGAGCCCAGATGGGCGTAGGCGGGATCGGTGTTGGGCTGCCGCCCGGGCCAGAGTCCGACGGCCAGCAGCACCCCGGCGTAGAAGACGAGCGATTGGCCCAGCAGCATCAGCCCGTGGAACAGCCAGTTGCGCCCCAGGTAGGCGAAGGCCAGCGCGCCGAAGCTGGTCAACATATAGCCGGGGGTGATGACGCGCCGGACGGAGCGGGCCAGGTGGTCTGGCGTGGGCACCATATCCAGGATCAGGTAAGTGACGGCGGCTACGAAGGGGATCGCCAGCGCGTGGTAGAGCATGACGATGCGCCCTACGCGCTCCGCCTCCGGCAGGGTGACCGAGAAGCCGAGCATGTCCTGCATCGGGGCAGAGATCACCCCCAGCAGGGCGATGATCAGGGCCTCCCAGGCGGTGACCGTCAGCAGTAGGCCGCGGGTGGAGCCGGTCAGATAGTCGAGGCGTCGGCGCAGTGCGCTCATTGGTTCTCTCCCCTCTTCAGGCCGCCGGGCCTGGCGCGGGTTTGCTCTTCAGCCACTCGTTCACCATGCGGCTGCCGGCCGGTGCCAGCAGGACGATCAGCAGCAGAAGGGCCAGCAGCGGCGCGGGCGAGAAGAGCGAGAAGCGCCCCTCCTCGATGGTCGAGACGATGGACAGCGGCACGCCGGCCGTCAGGGTCATCAGACCGGCGCCCAGTCCGACCGGCTTGGCCCACGGCTTGCGCTTCAGCAGCCCCACGGTGAAGATGGCCCAGCCAGCCGCCGCCACCCAGTTGAGCCGCTGCACGGCGATCATAAATGGATCTCCCGAGAGAATGATCTTATCCGTGCTGGCCACGCCGTTCATAAATGACATGACGTACGTCATACCGGAAAAGAGGCTCAAAGCGATGACCCGCGCGTCCACCCGGCGTACGTAGGCCAGCAGCAGAAAGTAGGTGATCAGGTTAGGGACGAAGACGACGATGAAGGCGGGAAAGAATCCCTCCACCACGGCCGGGATCATGCTGAAGAAGCCGGTCAGCAAACTCATCACGTTCGCGATCACGGCCACCGTCCAGGCCCACTGACGCTCTTTGAAGAAGCCGTAGGCCGCCACGGCCCACACGACGCCGGCGGTGACCCCGATGTCGCTCAGGAAAGGGATGGCGTATCGGATGATGAGCGCCTCGTCGGGCCGCCCCACGTTCATCTTGGCGTTCATCATCGGCTGATAGGATAGCAGGAAGGCGGCGACGACGCCCACGATGCCGATCAGAGCGCTGGTCAGGGAGATGATGGCGCCGGCTTTGGTTCTCTCTTCCATTCTGGTTTTCCTCCTTGGGCTAATCGCTACAACTAATTGTGAATAGAACGAGTGGTGCTGATTGTTCACCCACACGGTGGCGCGGTCGGAGACCGGCCAGAGCGCTCTTTTTCGCCCGCTGGGGCCGGTCTCCCGACCGCGCCCCAACTCATTTGAAACACACCCAATTCATTCGTCGGTGGGAAGTGGAGCCCTCGCCCATCCCCTAGCCCCTTCCCTCTCCTGGGATCGGGAGAGGGAAGGGGAACACGCCGTCTTTCCCCCTTCTCCTAGGATTGGGAGAAGGGGGTCAGGGGGATGAGGGCTTTTTGAGGCTATGTGCAGTTGGAAAGTCATTGAGAAGATACTTTCTTCCTCTGCGTCTCTCCGTCCGTGTAACAATTAGGTGGCTATGCCTTCGTCCGCCAGGCCAGCGCCTCCTCCTGGGGACAGGCCTCGATGCAGGCGCCGCAGGCGAAGCAATCGGCGTGAAACGCCTTGCCTTCGTATAAATCGGCCATCGCTCCCGAGGGACAGGCCCGCACGCAGAGCTGGCATTCCTTGCACACCTCGCGGTCGACGCGCGGGCGCATCAGGCTCACCTGCTCCACCAGCCAGCCGAGCAGCCCAAACGGGCAGAGGAAGCGGCACCAGGGTCGGTAGACGAACAGACTGGCCACGAGCACGGCGGCGGAGAAGAGCCCGATCGCCCAGGTGAGGTTGAAGGAGAAGATCTGGAAGGGATCGATCAGGCCGATCCAATCCATCCCCGCCGCGACCAGCCCGCCCACCAACCCCACGAAGGCCACGATGCGCACACTGTTGGAGAGCCAGAAGGGCGGCTCCCACTTGGGCAGCTTCACGCGGTGAAGCAGATCCTGCAACAGCCCCAGCTGGCAGGCCCAGCCGCAGATCGATTTGTTGGAGATCCAGACCGCCACCAGCAGGATGATCAGCATCGCGGCGATGGGCAGCGCGAACTCTCCGCGCACCAGTATGCTGGTGAGCAGCGTGCGCAGCGAGGCGACCGGGTTCGGGTTCAATTCGGCGGGGAGGAGAAGGCCGAAGAGGAGCCCGAAAACCAGCACCCCGCCGACCAGAAAGGCCAAGCGCACCTTCGACGTGGCTTTGCGCCGCCGCAAAAGCACCGTGGCGGCCACGATGGTGGCGATCCACAGGACGAACTTGACCAGAATCAATGGGTTAAGCGTTTGATTGGGCATATTCTCCTCGTCTCTCGTCTACTCTACAGCACGCGGGTGGACTCGGTGGGGCGCGGCGTCTTGACCACCAAGAAGCGGAAGACCGCATCGCCCTCGTTGAGCAGACGGTGCGGGATGCGGGCCGGGCTGTCGATCAGCATATCGCGGGAGACCTGCTCCTGCTCGTCGCCGATCTCGACGATGCCCTCGCCCTCCAGCACGTAGAAGAAGACGTCCACCGGCGTGACGTGGCGCTTGAGCGCCTCGCCGGGCTGCAGGGTGACCATCGAGACCTGGACGTGCTCCGAGTTATGCAGCGCGCGGGCGCTGACGCCATGCGGGTTCGGGGCCTCAGGTGCCTCCAATGCGTTGATGATTTTCATTTGTGCTCCTCCTTTGTCTACTTTTTACCATTTAGTGATTGAACCTTGCGAAGGTTGCGAACAACGGCCTCAAATAGCCCCGGCTGGGTGCAAAGACAAACTATTCTCACTACAAAAGCATCTCGTGAACCTTCGCAAGATTTCCCTCTCGAATTTTCAAAACACGCTCTAAGATGATACACTGTTTTCGTGGGGATGTCTTCGACTTTTGTCGATTTTCGACGTATGTTGCGCTGCGAACACGATCTCAAATGGTCGCTGGAGCGCTTGTGTGGAGCAGATCATCTCGCAGAGGCCGTGGTAGTCACAGGCTGCCGGCCGGGCCACGATGGCCTTGCCATCGCTCATCGCCAGCGCCCCGGTAGGGCAGACGCGGACGCAGCGCCCACAGCCATCGCAGCGCGACGAGTCGATTATTGGCACCGGATGGTCTCTCTGAGTCACGGGCCTCCTTAAGAAAACGAAAATCGCTCAGGTTACTGTCTACATCATACCACCTGAGCGATCCTTTGTCTTCGACTTTTGTCGATTTCTGTCGATTTTGACGTCTCTCTTGATCAGCTCTCCAGCATCGCCTTCTCTCGCAATCTCGCGCGGTCGAGAATCTGGATCTGGTGACGCTCGACTTTGATGAGGCCCTCGTCGGCCAGGCTGTGCAACGCGCGGTTGAGCACGTCCAGCACCGTGCCCAGCCGCGCCGCCATCTCGGCCTGGGTGGCCCAGTGCTCGCGCCGCACAGCGCTGGCCTCCGCTCGCTCCAGCAGGTGACGCGCCAATCGCGCCTCCACCGTGCGTAGCGAGAGGTCCTCGACCAGCGAGACCAGGTGGAACACGCGCTGCGCCAGGTTCTGGATCACGCGGCGGGCCACGCCGGGCCGCTCTTCCAGGAGGTGGAGCATGCTCTCGCGCCGGATGAGCCAGACGGTGGCCGGCTCCAGGGCGACGACGGTGGCCGGATTATGGGTATCGGCGAAGACACCGATCTCGTTGAAGACCTCGCCCGGCCCGATGAAGCGCAGGGCTTGCTCGCGTCCTTCGGCCGAGACCTTGACTGCCTTGAGCCAGCCATCCTCGACGAGGTAGAGACCGACGCAGGGTTCCCCTCCCAGGAAGACGACCTGATCGGCCTCGTACGTCCGGCGCAGGGCGGTCTCGGCGATGGTGCGCAGAACCCCAGGCTCCAGATCGGCGAAGTAGGGTACCGAGGAGAACGCATCTGGGTACACGGATTTCGTCATATCCTCCTCGTTGGTTAGCCGTGGACTTCGGCGACCAGCCCCTCGCGGTCCAACAGCTCGATGCGCTGACGTTCGATGCGTATCAGTCCCTCATCGGCGAAGCTCCGCAACGTCCGTCCGATCATCTCTCGTACAGTGCCAAGGCGAGCTGCTATCTCTGCCTGTGTCCATTGGTGTCGCACCTCGCCTCCCTCCGCGTGTTTCACCAGGAAGCGCGCCAGCCGACCTCGCACCGTGCGCAGCGACAAATCTTCCACCAGGTCCGTCAGGTGGTCCAATCGCTCGGCGAAATCTCCCAGGAGAGCCAGTGCCAGGTCGGGGCATTCGCGCGTTAAGCGGCGGAGGGCATTGCCCGCGACGGCGTAGAGCGTGGTCTCGTCGATGGCCTGGACCGTGGCGTGATTGACGCCCTCAGGGCGAAAGAGCGGCACAGTGTTGAAGCTCTGACCCGGGCCGAGGCGTGTCAGTACCTGCTCCCTTCCCTCGGCGGACGTGCGGACGACGCGGACTTTTCCTTCGGCGATGAAATAGGCCGCCTTGCAGGGGAGCCCTTCGACGATGATAATTTCATCGGGGGCGTAGGTGTGGCGAGAGGCGGTTTGGGCAACTCGCGCGAGCGCGTGATCGGGAAGGGTGTCGAATAGTGCTATCTTTCGCAGGGCCTGGGTCGTGGATTTCACGCTGAATTGATGGGTGTTACTGGAGGTTCACTTTCTTCTCAAGAAGCTGCCGCCTTCTTGATGGACCTCACTCTTTAGCATCCTGAGCATAATGGAAGGCAAGTTGTCCCGGCACTCAATCGTCACGGTGAGCACGGTCGTGGCGGAGGTGGGGAGCTGGACTTGGGCTGATACCACCAGCTCGGGGCGAACGACGACGATCGCCAGCGCGAATTCCTCGCTTCTCAATACGTTGATGGCGCTTCTTAGCCCTGCCTCGCGCTCTACTTCCAGCGGGCCTAACTCATCGACCACGAATAGATCGCAGGGCACACTATGGATCAGTATACCGTTCGCCCAATCGAGCGTTTCCGGGTCGAAGTGGAAACGTCCTTGCACGATGGCTGAATCCGCATCTGGTCCCACCGTCAGACGGCGCGTTCTTCGGTCACGGATGCTTACCATCTCGCGCGTGCCATCGGGACGAGTGAGGGTGATGATCCCCCCGCAGACATACCGCTGCCCTTGGGCCAGGGTGACTGTCTCACGGCAGACCGTGCTCTTTCCGATGCCACGCTCACCAGTCAAGACGACAATACGCGCCATATCACTCGCTATCCTGCCCGGGTATCGGGCCAAACACGGGTTCGATCTTCTCCGGTTCGAAGACTTCCAGCATGCACTCCCACCAGTCCAGGTCGCCCGTCTTTTGGAACGTCCACCAGCGGATGTCCGGCCAGAAGTGGCGCCATCGCCAGAGGGAAGGCACGCGATCCCATCCGTAATCGCTGGCCAGGGTGGTGAAATCGATGTAATAACCGGATGGCACGCTCTCTCTGGGGGCTCCTCCTTCTACCTCGGCTCTCCCGCCGTCGTAGCGCGCGTTAAGGTCCCAGGGAACTTCGCGCAGCGGCTCGCCCATACTGCCGTCCTGCTGGGCCGTGCGGATGAAGACCTGCCAGTACGTCACGTTGCCCATATCTTCGCGTATCAACTCGACCTGGGGGTTGTCGCTTTCGTAGGGCCCTTGATCCAACCTCACCGCTCGCCCGCAGATATCCCAGGTGCGCCGCGAGTGGCCCGAGGGCGGTGTGTAGGTAATCGGGCGCCAGGCGCTGTTGAGCTCGCTCAGGTAGTCCCATCCTGCCTCTTCGATGACGCGCTGCCGCAGCGCGTTGAAACTCTCGTTGACGCGGTCGGAAAGGAGCGCTTCACCGCTATCCACCTCCACGTCCGGCAGAGCGACCAGCTGGTGAGGGGCACCGGCGGTTGGCGTTGGCCTCACCACCTCCACGAAGAACGGCGGATCCGTGGTGGTATCCTCCTTTTGCGCGCGATCAATAACACGAGGGGCCAGCGCCGTCTCGGTCCAGGCCAGATCCTCCATCGGGCCTTCGATGGTGTAAACCTCGTGAAACAGGGCCCAGCCGGTCGTGCTGGCTGCCACCAGATAGCTGTGGCCGGCCCGTGTGTGTTTGTAGATCAGGGTGGTGCCGTCCGGGGCCCACGCCGGCGAGGAGCCGGTGCCGAAGAGCTCGGTTTGAGATTGATCGGCTTCCATCGTTTCCCAATTGAAGGCAGTGACCTGAACCGACGGGTTGCCGTGTGGCCCGCTGACGTAAGCCAGGCGCGTGCCGCCGGGCGACCAGGCGGCCTCATCTTCGTCCAGATCAGGGCTGTTCGTGATGTTGATCGCTTCCTCGCTATCGTCGTCCAGCGAACGCAGATGGATGTCCTTGTTCCCATCGCGAAACGAGGTAAAGGCGATGGCCTCTCCATCTGGCGCCCAGGCCGGGGCGTAGTCCGGTGCTGGATCGGTGGTCACGCGCTGCAGCTGTTCGCCTTCAGTGCTCATCATATAAATATCCAGGTTGCCGCTGCGGTAAGATTCGAAGGCGATCCAACGCCCATCCGGTGACCAAGTTGGATTGCCGTCGAAATCTGGGGCGTGGGTCAGACGAATCAAGGCGCCGCTGACCAGATCCAGCAGGTAGATATCCCAGTTGCCGGCTCGATTGGATGCGAAAGCGATGTAATTGCCATCGGGCGACCAGGCGGGATCACGATCCTCTGCCGGGTTATTGGTCAATCGCACCAGCTGCTTGGCCTCCTGGTTAAGGGAATAGATATCGGCATTCCCGTTTCGGCGGAGT
This sequence comes from uncultured Anaerolineales bacterium, assembly GCA_964474655.1. GTDB lineage: Bacteria > Chloroflexota > Anaerolineae > B4-G1 > B4-G1 > CAYYTU01. Next base: position 51,090 of record CAYYTU010000003.1, on the reverse strand, counting down.
GTGAAGGCGATGGCGCCGCCGCTGCCCAGCGGGGTGGGCGTGGGGCCGGGCGTGGGAGAAGGCCCCGCCGTGGGCGTGGCGATCATGGGTTGCGAAGGGGGCGCGAGGGGTGATTGAGCAGCCTGGTACAGCGCCACAGTAAGCGCTATCAAGACCGCCAAATTGCCCAGGATCAGCATTACCAGGAGGCGCACGCTGCGCGGTTGCAACGTGAGCGGCTCTTCTGCCTCGTCAGGTCGAAGCAGCCAGCGCCATAGGGGAGCCACGCGTTTCCACAATCGCTTCGGCGCGTTTTGTTGTTCCTGGTTCCCCGTCTCATCCCCAGCGACCTGTCTCTCTTCCATTCCCTCGATCATGTAGCTGGTAAGTATACGTTGGAAAGAGTGCTTGTCAAGCCTACGCAATCGACTATACTTACGGGCGCGAGGCAAGAGACTGCCTTGCGTTTTTTCCCGACCACATATTTTCATCTTTGGGAAGAGCACGCTATGTACTATATCTTTGTCGTATCTGACGGCACCGGCGCCACGGCGGAACAGGTTGTGGAGGCAGCGCTGATTCAGTTCGCCGATGCGGCGGTGCGAGTTGAGCGCCGTCCCCAGGTACGCACCGAAGAGCGCGTGCAGGCGGTGGTGGAGGAAGCGGCCGAGCTGGGAGGGTGCATCGTCCATACGCTGGTGCTGGATGACCTGCGCAATGCGATGGTACGGATTGGGCGGACCCACAACGTCGAAACGATTGATCTACTGGGCCCGCTCCTGGATCGTCTTTCGCAACAGCTTGCCGTCTCGCCGGCCGAAAAGCCTGGTCTCTTCCGACAACTGAACGAGGAGTACTTCCGACGCATCGAGTCGATGGAATTCGCTCTCCATCACGACGATGGACGCCGCGTTTATGAACTGCCGCAGGCCGAAATTGTTCTGGTGGGCGTCTCGCGCACGTTCAAGACCCCGCTCAGCGTCTACCTGGCGTTCAAGGAATGGCTCGTGGCCAACGTGCCGGTCATATTGGAGCGGAAGCTGCCGGAACCTCTCCTCGCTCTGCCCCGGGGGCGCGTCTTTGGGCTTACCATCGACCCCGCTCGCCTGGTGGAGCTGCGGGAGACGCGGGATAAGTACCTGGGCGGGGCCACCGGCGACTACGTCGATCTGAGCCATGTCCGTCAGGAAGTGGCGTATGCAGAAGGCATTTTCCGGCGTCAGCAGTGGCCCGTGATCGAAGTGACCGGCAAGCCGATTGAGGAGATCGCATCGGAAATCCTGGCGTTGCGCGAGGATGCGTGAACGTTCGCTCGGAAACGACGAGCGGATCCAATCAACCGTTTTAGCCATATCGTGATATGATGACTAAAGTAACCCCACTTCGCCGACAATACTTGCAGATCAAGTCGCAGCATCCAGACGCTATCGTCTTTTTCCGACTGGGCGATTTCTACGAGGCCTTCGATGAGGACGCTGAGATCGCTGCTCGTGAGCTCGATATCGTCCTCACCTCGCGCCCGGTGTCGAAGAATCAGCGCGTTCCGATGGCCGGCGTGCCCCATCACGCCATCGAGGGCTATATCGCCCGGTTGATCGAGAAGGGATACCGCGTTGCCATCGCCGAGCAGATGGACGATACGACCAGCAGCGGGCTGGTGGCGCGGGAGGTATCGCGCGTGGTGACGCCCGGCACCGTCGTCGAGCCGGCGCTGCTGGAGGAGAAGCGGCCCAATTACCTGGCCGCAGTGGCCCGTGACGAGGATCGAGCTGGCATCGCTTACGTCGACATCACCACCGGCGAGTTCGCCACCACGCAAATCGCCGCCGCCGAGGTCGATCAGGAGCTGGCCCGGCTGCAGCCGCGCGAGTGCCTCGTTCCTACCCTCGACACCCAGGCGGACGACCCAGATCGCTCGTTTGAAACCGTAGCTCCGGGCGTCCACATCACGCCTCTGCCGTCTTACCGCTTCGAGCTCGGCGCGGCCCGTCAAACCCTGCTTGATCATTTTCGGGTGGCAGCGTTGGACGGCTTCGGCTGCGCGGGGAAGCCGCTGGCGATCCGGGCGGCCGGCGCCATTTTGCAGTACCTCCGCGAGACCCAGAAGGGCGCCCTGCCCCAGATCATCGGGCTCAGCACCTATTCGACCATGGGCTTTATGCAGCTCGATGCGAATACGCGTCGCAACCTGGAGCTGACCGAAACGATTCGGGATCGCCAGAAGCGTGGTTCGCTCCTGGGGGTGCTGGACGAGACGCTCACCCCGATGGGCGGCCGGCTCCTGCGGACGCGGCTCACGCAGCCCTTGCTGGAGTGCGACGCGCTGGAGGAGCGACTGGATCGGGTGGAGGCTTTCTACGAGGAGACGATCCTGCGCGGCAAAACGCGCGAGCTGCTGAAGGATATCCCCGACCTGGAGCGACTGACCAACCGCGTGTTGGGTGGCTCGGCCAATCCGCGCGATCTGGTGGGCATTCGCAAGGCCCTGGAAGCCATTCCCGATTTGCTGGACGTGCTCTCGCCATCTCCGGTTTGCGAGGCACAATTTGCCGATTCCCTCGATCCTTGTGCCGACACCGCCGCTTTCATCGCCTCGGCCATCGTGGACGATCCGCCGGCCAACACGTCGTCGGGCGGCGTCATCCGCCAGGGCTTCTCCGATGAGCTGGACGATCTCCTCCAATCGGTGCGCGAGGCGCGAGAATGGCTCACCAGCCTGGAGAAGCGCGAGCGCGAACGGTCGGGCATCGACAGCCTGAAGGTGGGGCACAACAAGGTCTACGGTTACTATATCGAGGTGACCAAGGCGAACATCGACGCCGTACCCGACGATTACACCCGCAAGCAGACCCTGACCAACTCCGAACGCTACATCATCCCGGAGCTGAAGGAGGTGGAGACAAAGATCCTCAGTGCTGAGGAACGCCAGGTTGAAATCGAAGGGCGGCTCTTTAAGGAGGTCTGCCAGCGCGTGGGCTCGCGGGCTGAGGCCTTGCTCAAGACCGCGCACGGGCTGGCGCGAGTCGATCTTGCCTCGACGCTGGCTGAGATTGCGGTCCATAACCGCTACGTCCGGCCCCAGCTGACCGACGACGACGTGTTGGAGATCACCGACGGGCGCCACCCCGTCGTCGAGCAGATTCAACAAGACGAACCTTTCACGCCCAACGACTTGCACCTGAACGACGAGGAGCGCATTTTGGTCATCACCGGGCCCAATATGGCCGGCAAGAGCGTTTATCTTCGTCAGGCGGCGCTGATCGCGCTGATGGCCCAGGTCGGCAGCTTCGTGCCGGCTCAAGAGGCCAGGATCGGCCTCGTGGATCGGATTTTCACCCGTATCGGCGCTCAGGACGAGGTCGCGTTCGGGCAATCGACCTTTATGGTCGAGATGGTCGAGACGGCCAACATCCTGAACCACGCCACGCCGCGCAGCTTGCTCATCTTGGACGAGGTAGGCCGCGGTACCAGCACCTATGATGGGCTCTCTATCGCCTGGGCTGTGGTCGAATACCTCCACAACCACCCCGAACGGCGGGCGCGGACGCTCTTTGCGACGCACTACCACGAGCTGACGGAGATGTCGGAGCACCTGCCGGCGGTGCGCAACTATAACCTGGCGGTCGTGGAGGAGGGGAAGCAGATCGTCTTCCTGCACAAAGTGGAGCCGGGGGGTGCCGATCGTTCCTACGGCATCCACGTGGCGCAGCTGGCCGGTGTGCCCAAGCCCGTCATCCATCGGGCCGAGGATCTGCTGGAGCAGCTGGAAAGCGGCGAGTTCCGCCCCGGCACCGAGACCCCCGATCCCTACCAGCCGGTCTTGTTCGCCGGTGAACATCCGCTGGTGGAGACTTTGCGCACACTCGATATCTCCGAGATGACCCCCCTGGATGCGATCAACAAGCTGTACGAAATGCAACAGCAAGCCCAAGAGCGGTGAGGCGGTGAGGCGCTGCGGCTCCGTCGGCGCGGGTAATCCATTGTCGGGGCCTCTCTTTGTGGTATAATCCAGGTCACTATGGATGAAGAGACTAATCCCAAGCAACCCAGCGCGGTCGAGATACTGGAAGAGGCCCGGCGCCGTCAACGGGCCTCCCGTCGCTCCAAGCGAGGAGCCTTGCAGAGTATCATCACTTTCCTCGATCGGCTTATCTTCTGGCTTTCCGGGCGCTGGCTGGCTGTGTTCAATTCTCTGATGTTCCTCTACACGGGCCTCCCAGTCTTGGCTCCGGTCTTGATGCACCTGAGCGCCGAGGGGCCGGCCTCGTTTATCTACACTCTCTACAAACCGTTGTGTCATCAGCTCCCGCAACGCTCCTGGTTCCTCTTTGGAGAGAAATTGTCCTATCGGCTACCGGCGTTAATGGAACTGGCGGGGGAGGCCGTGGATGGGCCGTGGGCCGGTGACTTCGTCGGCAACCCGAATCTGGGGTACAAGATGGCCTTCTGTCAGCGGGATTTTGCTATCTACGGCACTATATTTTTGGCCGGCCTTCTGTTTGGAATCTTGCGCTCGCTGGGGTGGGAGGTAAAGCCGTTGCCCTGGTGGGCTTATATCGGCATTGGCCTCGTGCCGATGGGGATCGACGGCGGCTATCAGCTGCTCTCTTATATCCTGCCCCTCGTCTTTCCCGCTATCTCCCTCCCGCCTCACGAGACGACGCCTCTGGCCCGCACCATCACCGGCGCGCTGTTCGGCGGGGCCACGGTTTGGCTGGCCTATCCCTACGTTCAGCAATCAATGGACGACGTCAGAGCGTCGCTGCAACGTCGGCTGGGCTGGACATGATCCATCGTGTGAGGATCGATGGCTTGCTCACCTACCACTTCCAGCGGCTGGATGATGCCGCCGACGTCGTCCACGCTGTGTTGACCCGTATTGGAGGCGTGAGCCAGGGACCGTACGCCACCCTTAACCTTGGACATACCGTCGGCGACGATTTCGCCGCGGTACAGGAGAATCACCGGCGGGTGTTGGAGTCGTTGGGCCTCCATCCAGGCCAGGTCGTCAGCCCCCATCAAGTCCACGAGGACCGTGCTGTGATCGTGGGGCGTCGGCATCGCGGCACGGTCTGCCCTGCAACTGATGCTTTGTTGACCGCCGAGCCCGGCGTGCCCTTGATGATGCGTTTTGGAGATTGTACCCCGGTGATGATCTTCGATCCCGTGCAGCGCGTAGTGGGCCTGGTCCATGCCGGTTGGCGCGGTATCGTGGCTGGCGTTATCCCCTCCGCCGTGCGGACGATGTGTACTCGGCTGGGGTCCGAGTCTGGCGACGTTTGGGCCGGCATTGGCCCCACGATTGGCCCCTGTTGCTACGAGGTAGGCCGAGACGTAGGAGACGAAATCGCGCGGGCCTGTCCTCCCGAGGCCGAGGTGTTACATCGCGTCAACAGTCGCTGGCACGCTGACCTGCCCGCCGCGGCCAAGGCCCAACTCTGCGCTGCAGGCGTGAGAGAAATTGATCATGCTCACCTCTGCACCTCGTGTCGGGTAGACGAGTTCTTCTCTCACCGGGCCGAAAATGGACGCACCGGGCGTTTTGGCATAGTGATAGGATTGCGAGAATGAGCGATATTGAGATTGCAAACAACCTGAAGGAAGTTGAAGAGCGGATCGCTGAGGCGGCGTTACGGTCCCAGAGAGAGCCGGACGCGGTGACGCTGGTTGCGGTGACCAAGACCTTTCCGGCGACTGTCATTCGGGATGCCTACGAAGCTGGCGCACGTCACTTCGGCGAGAATCGCGTTCGCGAAGGGGTGGGGAAGATCAACACCCTCCAGCCCTATTTGACCGATCCGGAGCCGACGTGGCACATGATAGGTCACATCCAGAGCCGAAAGGCGAAACTGGTTGTAGGGCACTACGATTATGTCCATTCCATCGATCGCCTAAAGATCGCCCACCGCCTGAGCCGTTATGTCCAGGAGGAGAAACGCACTATCCCCGTCCTGCTAGAGTGTAACGTCTCCGGCGAAGGTTCAAAGTACGGGTTCGATCTTCACGGCTGGGAACAAGATGAACAGAAGCGTGAGCGCTTCTTTGAGGCGGTCAAGCAGATATTGGACCTGCCTGGCTTGAGCATCGAAGGGTTGATGACGATGCCGCCGTTCTTGGACGATCCAGAGGATGTGCGGCCCTTCTTCGCCAGTCTGCGGGGATTGCGCGATGCATTGCGGGCGCATTTCTCCGATCACAGCTGGCCTCATCTCTCAATGGGCATGACCAACGACTTTGAAGTCGCGGTGGAAGAAGGGGCCACCATCGTTCGAGTGGGCCGGGCCATTTTTGGCCCTCGGGGCGGATAAACTTTCGAGGCAGTCCGATTGTCGTTGCCGCACGTGTGGCTTTCGAGCAGGTTTTTCAGGAGACGTGATGACCAAATCGATCCTTACATTGCTTAACATCGTCTTTACGCTTTACTCATTTGCCATTCTGGCCCGGGCGCTGTTGCCCTGGTTTCGCATCAGCCCATATCATCCGGTGATGCAATTTTTGATTCGTATCACCGAGCCCATACTCGCGCCGCTGCGTCAGTTCATTCCCCCAATGGGCGGGCTCGATTTCACCCCGATAGTGGCTCTGTTGTTACTTTCGGTCTTGGAGCAGATATTGCGGACGTTGATCTTGACCCTGTCCTGACTTTATGAGGCTGACGGTAGATGAGCAAGGCGAATCTTGCGCCTTCCACGTGCGCGTCGCGCCGGATGGGGGAAGCGACGAGGTGCTCGGGAAGCACGGAGATGCGGTCCGGGTGCGGGTGACAGAGCCGGCGATCGAGGGACGGGCCAGCGAGGCCTTGTGTGAGTTTCTGGCCCATCAGCTGGGCGTTTCGCGTCAGGATGTGGAGGTTCTGTCTGGACGCACCTCGCGCTGGAAGCGGGTGCGGGTGAGGTGTGTCTCCGCCGCCGATGTACGCCGCTGGCTGGAGCGCTCTATCTGATCCGCAGGGCGTAGCGTCGGTTGATCTCCTCCAGCGCTTCGGCCGCCGCGCGAGCGACTTCAGGGTCTGGATCATCAAGCGCTGCCCGCAGCGGATCGATGTCCTCTGGGCGGCCTATCCGCTTTAGCAGTTGAGCTGCGCTCAGTCGTGCTGACGATTCTCCCTCTTGTAAAACTTGCCAAAGCGTCTGGCGGGCTGCTTCGCCGGTACCTAATCCTTCGCCCCGGGCCGCGGCCCAAGAGATGAGCCAGGGGGTTTGATCGATCTGGGGTTGAGGCTCGATGCCGCTGATCGTTGCTTCTTCTTCCAACATATCCAGGGCTACTTCCGCTGCCGAGCGTACGATCCACTGCTCTTCCTCACGGACCATCTGAACCAGCAGGTCTTTCGCGCCCAGCTCGGCCAATCCAAAGATGGCTGCCCGGCGGGCTATCATATCATCGGATTCGGCCATCTCTCGCAATATGGGGGCACTCTCCTGCCCCCGCGTCTGCGCCATAGCCTCGGCCGCTACGGCTCGCAAAGTTTCGTCCGCTTCGTGCAGCAGGTTTTCCATACGCCGTTCTGCGGCTTTGTTATCCATCGCTGCCAGCGCGCGCACTGCCGCCGTACGCACGCGCTGATCCTCGTCTTCTAGTGCGGCGTCCAGCACGGGCAGGTCGGATGGACCCGCCACCTGGGCAAGTCCCTTGACGCCAGCGAGGCGTACGTCGGCGTTGTTGTGCTGGAGCGTTTGCTTGAAGAAATAGCTCAAACCTTCCATCTTCGTCTCCGCCAGGGCCTCCGCTAATGAGCTGCGCGTCTGGGCCAGCTGGCCCGGCTTGAGCATAGCCTGAACCAGGATGGACATCGCCTTTTCGCGCCAATCTTCGTCCCGCGGCGCGGCTGTGATCCAGGAGCTTAAGGTGTGCAGTCGCGTGTGGAAGAGGTCGTCGGGGGTCTTCAGCCACGCCGCCACCAGGGGTTTCATATCGCCGAGGTGGGCGTAGAATCGCAGCACGTCTGTCCAGCGGGGGTCGTCCATTCGTTCGATCAGATCCTCTGGGTCGGCGGTGACTAATTCACGAGCTGTGAAGTAGGCCTGCCATAACGGATGGACGAATGTGTATTGATCGTCGCCCAGGCTGCGCAGCAGCCCGCTTGGCTTGGTCAGGGCCTGGAAGACGCGCTGGCTCGCTCGCGCTGGACGCTCGCCTTCGGGGGGCAGGGTCGATTCAATCGTGGTCAGGATCTCTGTACGGCTGACCACGGCGTCTCCCTCTCGTTGGAGGGTGAGTGCTATCTGGCCCAATGTTGCTCGGCTGGTCGTCCGCAGCCATGCGTCGTTTTCCGCCTCGTCCTGTGTTGAGAGCACGTCTAGTACCTGGTCGAATAGCTCAGCGCTCCCCTGGGGGATTTCACGCTCGGAAAGGTGGAGGAGCGCCCGTAGTGCCAGTGTCAGTGGCGTGGGCTTGATGCGCCTGTCCAAGCGCAGCTCGAGCGCCAGCTTCTGTGGCGATAGCGGCATCTCCTCCCCGAGCTGGACAGTGGCCTCGGTGAGGTGTCGGGCGAAGGTGGTGATTTGATCGCTCTCCCAGGGTTGTAGGCGCAGGGGCACAAATCCCGTTTCGGTCAGCGGCGCGTAGCCGCGAGGGCCCGCGGCGATCAGCCATGTGTTGCCGGGGAGCGCGGCGATCAATCTGGTCACCCACTCCGTCGCTGGCAGACGATCCTCTGGGGGTAACTGGTCCCAGCTGTCGATCAGGATGATAGCTTGGCCGCTTTCCAGCTCCTGGCGTAACAGATCCCTGATTCTGCTGCCCCCGTTTACCAGAACGGTCGCTACTTCCAGCAACTGTTTCACTGGGTCACGCTTTCTCTTTGCTGTGTCCCCTTTCTTCTTTTCTTCACTCGCTTTCTCGATTTCCCCTTCAGTTTTCTCTTCGCCTTGCTCGTCGGTTTCTTCTTCGGCTTCTGCAGCCATGTTGGTCGGCTCTTTCCAATTGATTGCGATAAGGGGAAGATAGAGGGGCAATGCGTTCTGTATTTCATCCGGCAGGGCGGCGTCGTCCTCCAGACGGGCGCACGCGCTAGCCAGGTGAGTGAGCAGTGTCGTTCGCCCGGACCCCAGCGGCCCCACGATAGCCAGCCGCGAATGTCCACCCAGGGTTTGATGCAGCGGCAGCGTCCGCGGGCTGATGACCTCGGCGTCGGCAATGGATTCGGGAAGCGGGGGCGGGCAGTGGAGCCGGGGTTCGACGAAGAGGTCATCCAGCGCAACGACGTGGGCCAGGGTGTGCTGAGCGTTGGCCCAGGTCGCTATGTCCGCGCGGTAGCGCTCCTCGGCGCCGGTCTCCAGGGCCTTTTGCAGCCGATTGACGGGCGACGTTACTGCTTGCCAGCCTTGATGCAGTTCCTCTCGGAACCGATAGGCCAGGCCCATTAGCAGCAGGGCAACCGCTGCACCGATCAGAGCTGACCATGTATCGAATTGCCAGGATTGTAAAGTCAATATTGTGCTGACCATAATCAAGTAGTGGTACCTTTGTACTATTGACAAGTAGGAGGGTTCTTATATAATTGGAGGTGCCTTTGGGACGGTCAAAACCGTCCCCCAAAAACCTCCTAATCGAAGGTTGTTGGTGGTTACCCTCCTTTCGCTGTCATAGCCTCCCTTAGCGGGGAGGCTATGGCTTTTTTTATGTCTCAGAGGCGCACCAGAAGACGTCCGCAGGTATCGCAACGCATCAGCTCACCTTCGCGCAATTTCCAATCCAGGTTGGATGTTATGGTGACGCCGCACCCTTTGCAGACACCATCTTGGACGCAGGCTACCGCTTGCCCGCCTTTATGTTCTCTCAGCATCTGATAGGTGGTCAGATCAGCAGAGTCGATGGCAGGGAGTGTCTCTTCTCGTTCCTCCGTCAGTTCTGCCAATCGTGATTCTAGCGCTTCACGCTCTGCACGAAGGGCTGCTTGCTGGTTCTCCCAGCTGGACTCCGTCTCCTGGAGGTGGGCGACGGCATTTTCGTGGGCGTCCTCTGCTTCCTCTCGCTCGATCATCATCTCCAAGAGGTCATCCTCCATCCTTCGTCGTCGTCGTTTGAGCGAGGAAATCTCTCGCTGCAGATCCTCTAACTCGCCGGGGTTTGTGACTTTGCCGCTGTAAAGCCTTTCTTCGGAGCGAGAGGCTTTTTCGGAAAGGCTCTCAATCTCCAGTTCGAGATCGCGTTGTTTGCGCGCTAATTCTCGCGCTCGCTTTTCGGTCTTTTTCACGTCTCGACGGGCTTGTTGCAGTGTTTCGGTTTCGCCCAGCGCAGCTTCTACTTCTGCCCGGCGGTTTTCTTTGGCGTCCTTTTCGCTATCAATCTGCTGCAGGTGGTAAAGATCTTCTCCTCGCGTCATAAGTCACTCCTTCCGATTCGGTAGCGAAAAGGCCCGATGCCAGGGGCATCGGGCTTTTGGGATGGACATCCAGCCTGGGGCATTCGGTCTTCAACGTGGGGGGGCGATGCAGGATCATGCTTCTTGCTCCGGCGTCGGGTCTGATTCTGCTTCTTGGCTCGCGATGGACGTACTGACACCTCGGGTGCTGGCGTGACGCACTATCAGCAGCGCTATAGATACCAGCACGCAGATGGCGGCGAAGAGTTGTGCCGCTGCGATCGGGCCAATCATCCAGGCGTCGGGGCGTAGGTATTCGATCAAGAAGCGTCCCAGTGGGTAGAGTACGAGATAGCCCAACAGGATGTCTCCCTCCAACAGCTCGTCCTTGAGTTTTTGGGCCACCAGCGCCAGCACGATGAAAGTCACCAGGCACCAGAGTGATTCGTAGAGAAACGTGGGGTGAAAGAGTGTATCTGGAGGATAGGTGGAGAGATTGTTATAGGGTATGATGCGATGTGCTGGATCGATCTTTACGCCCCAGGGGAGTTCTGTAGGGGGGCCGTAGAGCTCTTGGTTGACGAAGTTGCCCCAACGCCCGATGAATTGCCCCAGCGCCAGGCCGGGTGCGCCGTAATCAAGCCATTGTAACGGGCGCAATCCGGCGCGCCAAGTGTAGAGAGTGGCGCCCAGGATGCCTCCTACGATCGCGCCGTAGATGCCCAGCCCTCCTTGCCAGATGTATAGAATTTCAATGGGGTGTTCGCGGTAGTATCTCCAGCCTACCATTCCCCCTTCTGGGTCTGAGAAGATGTGGTAAAGCCGGGCGCCGATGATGCCCAGGATGATGGCTACGGTCAGCGCGTTCCATACGTGTTCTGGGTTTTCGCCGTCTTGTCGGGCGCGCCAGGCGGCGTAGAGAGCGCCCAGCATCACGCCAGTGACGATCAGCAGTCCGTACCAATGGACGCCCCAGTTTTCGGTGAAGTGGATCAGAATTGGGTCGACAGGTGGTCTCATATTACCTCCGTGGTAGGCTAAGTGTGCGCCAGATTATACCATAGGGGAGGGAGCGATGCCAAATGTGGTTCTTTTCGCTACCGCCTACCAGGGCACGATGAGGATAAGCAGCACTCCGATCAGCGCCGGTGTTATTGTGGCGACGACAGCGCGACCGGGGTTGAGATCGCTATCTTGGGTGTGGTGGCCCACTCCAGGGCCGTCCCGATCAGGCCGATCATCACCACGATCTTCAGGCCAAGCAATACCGGTGTGGATTCGTCGCGTATTTCACGGATGTCGGTTGTTGCGGCTTAAGGCCCGTTGGTCTACTCCCGGTGTCCAAAGATGGTGATTATTGTGCTGGCGACCCAGAAAGTTATCCAGGCGGTGAGCAGCATGCCGACCAGCGTGACTTTTTGCTGGTCGACGACCGGTTCGACGCGGGTGCGCTTCGATGTCACTTCAACGACGCCCAACGGGCGTACGCTCATCCCGCCTCCACCGCCTCCGCCACTTCCAGCTTGCTCTTCGCTCTGATCGGTCTCTTCATCTCCGGGCTCAACGCTTTGCCCTTGCCCCACGCCCATGCCGAACCCACAACCGACGCTGGCGATGGGTATGATGGTGCGGCCCTCAATGGTTACCGGTTCGCCAAAACAGGCGTTGACGTTGGCCTTTTCTCTGAGGTCGTTCAATGTGTCGAGCAGCTGCTGAATTTCCTTTTCCATCATAACCTCCAGTTTGACACTCGTATTCTTAGCCGAAGCTTTTACTTCTGGTGTGTAAAAACGGTCTTGGAGCTCAAATGGCGAGCTCTGCAAAGAAACACGTCATAATCTGGACTTTGGACAAATCCTGCACAATCTTCCCGGAAGCTTTCAGATACGATGAAACTGACTGGAAACGATCTGAAAGCTGCCTCTTTTGTCCTTTTAACCAGACTTTGCAGCTTTCGGTTCGGGAAGTTAGACCTGATTTTTATCCCAAGTTCAACATAATGAGCTGTTGTAGACCTCGGGAGTCTAACGGGGCCTTTTTATTGTATCGTTTGCCGCCAGCTTTACCAATGCATGCCAGATGGCGATGATGAGCATAGCCAATCCAGGGACGACGAGAGCTGCCACGAGCATTCTGGTCAGCTTTTGGGACGTTTCGTTCTGGATAGGGATGCGCTGCTCATTTGAGTCTCGGCGCTCGATCACCGCTACGGGGCACATATGGATGAAGCCCCACCCGTGTCCGCTTACGTCATCCTCGCCCACGAACGCCTGGCGATTCACGTGCATCGCCACGCGCACCTGGGGCGTCAGGTCGCGCTCAGCGAGGTGGAGCGTCTCTCCTTCGATTATCTCGGTCCTAAAGGGCTTCTTCATATGTGTCTCCTTCAGCGTTACCTGTTCGCTCTTCTTCTAACCTCAGCAAATGCTCCAGCAATGCTTCCTCTTCTGTTCGGGTGCTCACGTCGCCATCCAGCCGGGCGTCGCGCAATCTCCTCAGTAGGCGGCCGAAAAGGGGCCCGGGCTTCAGGCCTATGGCTTTCAGATCGTCTCCCGTAAGCGTCGGCTCGACCAGACGCCACTCGGTTTGATAGCGCAGCAAGCGCTCGGCCACTTCCTCGTTCTCCGTTGTGAGCCAGACTGTGGCCAGCACGCGGGCGGGATAGGGATCCAACAGGCGACAGATCGCGCTGGGACGGTCTTCTTCCATCAGTTGCGGCAGAGCTTGTTGTAGGTTGTGCGCCAGGAGTAAGTCGTCTTCGTCGTCGCGCTTTACCTTCAGGCGTTTGCTCAACGCCTCCAGGCTCTCTTCATCAAATCGGTATGCCAGGATGGCCAAATGGATAAACGTCCAGTCCTCTTCTTTCAGGTTCCAGGTTTGAGGATCCAGGTCTTGGCGCAGGGCGTGGTATCTGGACCGGAGCCACTCATCGCAGCGCAGGGCGGGATGGATGTGTTCCAGCACCCCCAGCGCCTCCAGGCGGCAGATCGCACATTCGGGCTCATCTTCGCGGAATATCAGCTCGAGCTCGTGACGGATGCGGTCGCCGCTGACTCGTTCCAGCAGCGGGAGGGCGTCTTCGATCAGCTCCTCGCTGTGAGGATCGATCTGGAAGTCCAGCCGGCATTCGAGCCGAGCGGCCCGCAACATCCGCGTGGGATCATCGACGAAGCTGAGGCTGTGTAAGACCCGGATGATGCCCTCCTCCAGATCGGCTTTGCCGCCGTAAAAGTCGAGCAGCTCCCCCCAGCGGTCGGGGTCGAGTCGGATGGCCAGGGTATTGATGGTGAAGTCGCGGCGATGGAGGTCCTGTTTGATCGAGCTTTGCTCCACCTGGGGCAAGGCCGTGGGGTGCGTGTAGAACTCGGTGCGAGCGGTGACGAAGTCGATGCTGGGCGGCAGCTCATCCTTGGACGAAATATGTTCCGTGACCTGGCGCCAGACGTGTGATGAAAGGATCCATTTGGCGGTGCCGAAGCGTTTGTGCGTGGTCACCCGCCCTCCTAACTCATCTGCCAGGCGCTCTGCCAGCGGGATGGCGTTGCCTTCAATTACCATATCGAGGTCGAAGATGGGCTGCCCCAATAACAGATCTCGCACCAATCCCCCAACGAAGTAGGGCACAAAGCCCATCGCTTGCGCCGTGCGGGATATGCGGCGCACCAGTGCCAGCACGGGGTTGGAGAGCGCTCGTTCCAGCCGCGAGGCCATCTGGAGCCGGTGCGAGGGCGGCGACGGCGTGCCCCACATCGTGATCAGGTCCGTGCGCGTCACCACGCCGATGATGTCCCCCTCGTCGACGACCGGGATCTGGCCCCAGCCGCTCTCAATCATCAGCTGCTGGAGATACTCGACCGAGTCGTCGACGTCGACAGTCACGTTGCCAGCATCCATCACCTGGGTGACGGGAACGTCGTCCATTTCGAATTGGAGCGCTCGATCGACCGCCCGGCGGGTCAAGAGCCCGATCACCTCGCCATCGCGTACGACCGGGTAGCCCTCGTGACCGGTGCGCCGCATATGCTTGGCTGCGTCGGTCACCGTCTCCTGAGGGGAAAGCACCTTCACCCCCAGGGACATCACTTCCCACACGGTGACCGCCGGATGGACGATCTCCGGTAACATATCCAACAACTTTTGGCGCACGGCTTCGATCTTTCGGTCTCGAATGAGGGCCGCGGCAGCGCGTTGGTGCCCACCTCCGCCGAAGCGCTTCGCTACAGTGGAGACGTCAATGTCGTCGGTGGAGCTGCGGGCCACGAGCTGGACGTGTCCGTTGAGGGCCACGGTCATAAATAGCGCCGAAGGCTCCAGCAGTTCACGCAGTTTGTGGGCCAGGGTGGATAGCTCCTCCGTGAAGCCAGGTGCCTCCTCGCAGGCGATGATGATGGTGTGCCCTTCGACCTCGTGCGTTTCGCTCTTCTCCAGCAAGCGTTCGTAGAGCTCGCGCTGCTCCGGGGCCAGCGGGTGGTGGAGGAACTCACTGACTACCTCCAGGCGGGCGCCCTGTTCCAGTAGCCAGGCCGCCGCTCGCACGTCGCGCACCGTCGTGGCCGAGTAGGTCAGAGAGCCGGTGTCTTCGTAGATGCCCAGCAGTAACAGCGTGGCCTCGAGCTCGGACAGCTCGAGGAAGCGGCCCGAAATCTCCTCGGTCAAGAGAGTGGTGGTAGCGCCTATCTGCTCACCGGAAAAGGACCAGTCGATCGGTAATTCCCGATCGAGCGCGTGGTGGTCGATGATATCCACTTGCAGCTCGTCCTCCATTCCCTGGAGCGTGGTCAGGCGCTGAGTATCGACCAGGATAGCGCGGGTGATCTCCTCGTGTGGGAGGTCATCGGGATGGACGAAGGGGAGTTCGGCCCCGTAGAGCGCCAGGAAGGCCCGTCCATTGCGGTTGATGCGGCGTGGCAGGACAGGAATGGCGGCTGGAAAGAGTTTCTTCGCCCCCAGCAAGCTGGCGATAGCGTCGAAATCGGCATTCTCGTGGGTCAGTATGACGTCCACGCAACTTCTCCTCGTCCAATGCGCTCGTGACCAAAGTGCGTTAGTACCACAACGAGACCTTGACGAGCACGTCGAAGGGTGCGATTTTCGCCAAGTCGTCATCCTTCGACAGGCTTCGGCGTGAGCTCAGCCGAATGGCTCAGGACGACTATCAAGGGATCAAATTCGTTGAACTCTCATTGTAGTAGCTATCTTGATTATAGGCTACATGAAGAGGAGGTCAAGCAGGTGTTGACCATAGCCACAACGAGGCTATAATCTACACCCAAGCGATTTACCGGATGATACACGATGTTTTACGCATTGGAGGTTATTGCATGAAGGCTATCGATCTACGCAGCGATACGGTGACGCGGCCCACACTAGCTATGCGTGAGGCGATCTATCGCGCCGAGGTGGGCGACGACGTCTATGGCGAGGACCCCACCATCAATCGGCTGGAGGCGATGACGGCCGAGCGGCTGGGCAAGGAGGCCGCGCTCTTCGTCGCCAGCGGCACGATGGGCAACCTGGTGGCGCTCCTCACCCATTGTGGTCGAGGCGACGAGGCGATCGTGGGAGACCGTAGCCATACGTTCTTGTATGAACAGGGCGGGATGGCTTCACTGGGCGGCATCACGCCCTATCCGGTTCCCAACCAGTCCGACGGCACGTTAGATCTTGCTGACGTTGAGCATGCGGTTCGGGCCGACGACCCTCACTTTCCCCGCACGCGGCTCCTCTGCCTGGAGAACACGCACAACAAATGCAACGGCACGCCGCTGACCGTCGATTATATGGCAGGGGCAGCGCAATTCGCTCATACTTGCGGCTTGAAGGTCCATCTGGACGGAGCGCGGGTTTTCAACGCCGCCGCGGCGCTGGGGGTGGAGGTGCGCGAGATCGTACGTGAGGTCGATTCGGTGATGTTCTGTCTCTCAAAAGGGCTTTGTGCCCCGGTCGGCTCAATGCTTGCCGGCAGCGCCGATTTCATCGCGCGGGCCCGACGCTCGCGCAAGGTCGTGGGCGGCGGGATGCGCCAGGCCGGCTTCCTGGCGGCGGCTGGCATCGTGGCCCTGGAGCAGATGACCGAGCGCTTGGTTGAGGACCACGCTCGGGCGCAGCGCCTGGCCGACGGCCTGGCGGCGATTCCTGGCATCGATGTCGCGCCGGTGACAACTAACATCGTCTACTTCGATCTGACCGCTCCGATCACGAAGACGCCATCTGAGATCGAACGGGCGTTGGCAGAGCGCGGCATTCTGATGTTGGGACGGGGAAGCGGTCGGTTCCGCGCCGTGACACACTACTGGATTGATGACGAGGCAATTGAGAAGACCATCACAGCGGTGCACAAGGTGGTGCGCTGACAACCCCACAAAAGCTCCTAACTTGTGCAATATCTTCTTTTGATATATCATAAGTAATGCGCCGCACAGGCAGATTCCGATGGTTAGGTGGAGTTCTGTAAATTCGAGGGTCAACACACGCAAGGAGGGATGCAATGGACATCATCAAGGTAGCGTCCACTTCTCGTTCGACATCGGTGGCTGGAGCTATCGCCGGCGTTATGCGAGAGCAAGACGAAGTAGATGTACAAGCTATTGGTGCGGGAGCGGTCAACCAGGCGGTCAAGGCGGTGGCAATAGCGCGTGGTTACCTTGAGCTCGACGGAATCGACATTATCTGCATTCCTTCGTTTGTCGAAGTGACAATCGAGGGACAAGAACGGACAGCGGTGCGATTGGGCGTCGAGAGACGTGGAAGCACCTCCACGACCGAGGACCGGCCTGAACCTGAGGCGCCATCGGCTTCAGAGCCAGAGTCAGGCGATTCGACGGCCTTTTAGCTTCCCGGTTGCCCTGAGGGGCTGCCCATTCCGGTCGGGCTGTAATTTTGGATCTGTCCCAATCGGCGCCCTCACAGGGAGTCGGGGCGGCAAGGTTGAGCTGATCTCTCGGCGCTAAAGATTCAGGTTCTTCGAGGTGCTAAGCCCAGCGGTGTAAGGGTTCTTTCTGGGTTCATAGTAACCAGCTATTTGTGGGAGGTGTCTCCCCGGAGGGGTCTTTTGCTCCTCTGGGGAGACACCAGGCGCTTTGGATCGACCGTACGAAGGGGTCAGTGTTTTGGGGCCTCGGTGCGGAGCAGTACGTGCCGGTGACTGAGCAGCGTATCGACAGTACGGCTGCCGATGGTTTCTTTCGTAGTCACGCGCCCCGGATGTCTGAGTGATGTAGCGCTACGTTTTACGCTGCCACTGCCTCGGCGGCGCCTTTCTTGCAATTAGACAAACACATCCTCCAGCCAAGAGTCACTCTGCGGTCAGTCTGGGTTTCCGAAGCGAATCGTCTGCGAAAGCGCCTTCAATGCCACAGGTGGTGCATAGTCTTGATATGAGTGGTGTAACGTAAGATGGCTGAACATGGTGAAGATCTGACAGATCGCGAGGTCGAAGTCCTCCAGGAGGTCGCCAAGGGGATCACTAATCGTGAGGTGGCTCAGAGTCTATTTATCAGTGTCAACACGGTCAAGGTACACCTGCGTAATATTTACACCAAGCTGGGAGCCGATTCGCGCACCGAAGCCACGATCATCGCTGTGCGGGAGGGTTTGGTCACCGTCGCCGATGATGACGAAGAGCGCCGGGAGGACGTTGAAGTCGATGAGGCTGCCGCCGAACAGCCAAAGATCTCGCCGGCTCCGCCCCTTCCCTGGGGTAAGCGGGTAGCCTTGATGGCCGGTTTGCTGCTCGTGGCGGTGAGCCTGGCACTGACGTGGCCCCAGGTCGAATCACAGCGCGAGGAGACATCGGGCCTACCTTTGCTCCGTTCGGGACAAGCCTCTGCGAATCGCGCGACAGGCGCGGCTGAATCGCCATGGAGCGAGCGGGCTCAGATGCCCACTCGGCGGGCCTATCTGGCCCTGGCCACGGTAGGGGATTCTATCTTTGCCATCGGGGGACGGACGCCAGGTGGCGTCACTGGCGTGGTGGAGGCGTATGATCCCAGGCATGACGTCTGGATGCAGAGGCGTGAGAAACCTACACCGGCTATGTACGTGGCGGGCGCTGTGGTGGGCTCTAGCGTCTATATCCCCGGCGGTTGTGATGCCGAGGGCGATCCGATGGAAAGCGTCGAGGTCTACGACGCTGAGGAGGATAGCTGGCGTACGGTTAGCCCCCTGCCGGAACCGCTTTGTGCTTATGCCCTGACCGTGTGGGAGGAAAAAGTCTATCTCTTTGGGGGATGGAACGGTGAGCGTTCCATTGCCACCGTCTACGTTTATGATCCGGATGAGGATGCCTGGGATCAGACGGCCTCAATGCGGGAGCCCAGGAGCTCCGCCGGCGCGGCTCCTCTAGGCGAGCGGATTTACGTCGTCGGCGGATATGAGGGCGAGCGTGAGACGACCTCGTGCGAGGTTTACGACCCGACCACCATCACCTGGGACACTTGTGCGTCGCTGTCCGTGGGACGGGGCGGCATTGGTCTTGTGGGGCTTGGGGGCTGGCTCTACGCCATCGGAGGGGGTGGGCGGACCAGCTACCTGGGCTTTAATGAGCGTTATGACCCGGCCGATGATGCCTGGGGGGCGGTCGAAACGCCGCTGGTGGGGGAATGGCATCCCAGCGTAGCAGTATTTGATTCCACCATTTATGCCATAGGTGGCTGGAACGGCGACTACCTGGGGTTGACGCAGGCCTATGAGATATTACCGTTCCGCATCTTCATCCCCGTGAGCCAGCAGCAATAGGGTCGAAGGCGTGATGCGGTTAGGAGGCTTGATCAGCCAGCTTGCCGAGCTTGACCTTCGTCTCGCGCCAGGTGATCTTCGATAGCCCCAGCTTACGGCGCAGCTTGTGGGCCGGCATATCGGCCCTATAATCCCGCATGGCGCAAGTCCAACGTAACATCTCGAAGGAGATACCCTGCTCCAGTCCCGCTTTCTCTGCCACGCCCGATAGGACGTATTCCAGGTTGCGAGCGGTACAGGAGAAAAGTGTCTCCTCTGGCTGATATTGTTCTTTGTATTCCTCCAGTACCGACGGCCACCACGTCGGGAGGGGGATTTTGCGTTCCTTATGACGCCGCTCGGGATTGGTGTACCGAACCCATAATGTGGGGCGTTTGGGATCCTGGAAGTCGAAGTGGTTCATGACGATGTTCATACACTCGCTCTTCTTGATCCCGGTGTGGAGCAGGAGTGTCACCAGGAGGTGCGGCCGGGCATCTGGCTTTTCGGCCTCGCGGAGGGTTTGCGTCGCATCCAGGATGCGCTCCACTTGTTCGCCGGTGAGAATATCGGGTAAGGGTGTGGTCACCGGCTTGTGGACCAGCGGAGCGGCCGGGTCACGAGGGAGCACTTCTTCTTCCTCCAGCCAGCCGAAAAAGACCTTGAGCGTGGTGATGCGACGGGCCAGTGACTTGGGGCTACACGGAGCGTCGCGTTCGTCCACCAGCCAATCGGTAAAGCGTTGGAGATCGGCCCTGGAGATCTCTCCAATGGCCGTCCAGGTGCCAATGAAGTCGGTCATAATGTTGAGGTCGGACCGGAACGCTTTGATGGTGTTTTGCGTGAAGCCTTCCTGGTGCATATGGACCTCGAAAGCATTGATGGCGGCTCGCAGTGATGAGGCGCTGCTCAGATCCGAGGCTGATTCGACGTGGGATGCTTCCTCGGCTGGGACTTTGGCGTCATCGTGGTTAGGGTCGATCATAGGAGACCTCCTTTTCGTATAGAACACAGATAAGCCTATTGTACCCGAAGCGAAAGTGATGTCAAACGTAGGTTGCCGACATGCTAATACGTTTTCGTGGTTTGGAGGGTAGGATGGGCTGCCTGCGGCGAGTTTTGGCTTGTTCGGATGGGTGTATTTACTGTTTGGGGATTGTCTATTTTTTATTTTTACCACAGATGACACCGATTTTCACTGATTTTCAACTTTAAACCTGTGTCAATCCGTGAAATCGGTGGTTCTTGTTATTTACTCCCCTCAAGTTTTGTATGCCCGTTCGGATCATTAGTTGAAAGTGGAGATTATGGAACCGATTAAAGTAATTCTTAACCCTGTCGCTGGTCGGGGGTATGGTGCTAGAGCGGAGCCTAAGCTACGCCATCTGTTGGCGTCGGAGGGGCTTGACTTCGATCTGGAGCGTACGGCCGAACCTGGCCATGCCAGGAGTTTGGCGGAACGCGCGGCCAGCGATGGCTTTGGAATTGTAGCAGCCGCCGGAGGCGATGGAACGGTCAACGAGGTGCTCAATGGCTTGATGGCAGCTTCGCAGAACGGCCACGTAGGCTTGTTGAGCGTCATCCCGGTCGGCTCGGGCAGCGATTTTGCCAACGCTGCGAATATCTCTACCGATCTGGATACTGTGGTCCGCCGATTGGCTCAGGGCCAGGTCAAGACGCTGGATGTGGGGAAGGTCACGATGCCGGGACGAGCTCCGCGCTACTTCAGCAACGTAGTCGGCATTGGATTCGACGGAGCGGTCTTGCTGGAGACGCTGAAGATCAAGCGCTTGCGCGGGTTGTCGCTCTATATGTTGGCGGTGTTGAAGACAGTCTTTCTCCACTTCGAGACTCCACAAGTCGCGATCGAATACGATGGACAGAGGCGCGAGTTGGAGATGATGATGACCTGCGTGGCCAACGGACCTCGGGAGGGCGGGGGGTTCTTCATTGCGCCTGATGCTTGCCCGGACGATGGTATGTTCGATCTCTTGATCGCGGAGCGCGTGAGTCGCTGGGCTATTTTGGGAATGATCCCCCACTTTCTCCGCGGCACTCACGTGGGGCGCGATCCGATCACGATGACGCGCGCTAAACGAATCACCGTCTCCTCCCCGGATGACCTGATCGCTCACATAGACGGCGAGGTGTTATGTACGGAGGGGCACCAGCTGACTTTTGAGATTCTCCCTCAACGGTTGAGAATGTGGGTCTGAACGCGCTCTATCTGAAGCCAGAGACGTTGGTTCTTTGAGAATTGGCGCGGGCTCCAAACGCTTCAAGGCGTCTCACCTCTTCCGGACGGAGGCGAGACGCCTTTCGCGTTGGGGATCTGGCGCGGTTCTTGCTGCTTGGGGGAACGGGTTAGCGCTCGAACTCTTTGGGATCGGGCAGGTCCATTGAGCTCATATAGGTTTCGGAGAAGCGCACGTCGGTGGTCAGCTCGATGTACTCCACCCGCTCGGCGATCTCTTTGGCGACGTCACGGCAGTGACGAGAAAGCAGGGCCAGCTTGGCTCCGATGCCGGCGGCGTTACCGACCTGATCGAAGCGGTTGAGCGGCAACGGCGGGAACATGCCAATCGCGCGCGCACTGGCAAGATCCAGGTAGGTGCCGAAGGCCCCGGCCACGACGACCCGGTCGATGTCTTCAATTTCCAGCCCGGCTTCGTCGATGAGCACCTCAACGCCGGCCCGGATGGCGCCCTTGGCCAGCTGGATTTCGCTGACGTCCTTCCGGGTGACGACAATGTCACGCGGTGCGTCCTGTTCCCCGGCTTGCACCAGCACGAACTCGGGTCGATCTCCCGCCTCTTGGACGCGTGGATGGCTGTTGCGCTTCATCGAGCCGTTCTTCTGCAAGACGCCAATGCGCCGCAGCTCGGCCACGCTGTCGAGGATGCCGGACCCGCAGATGCCCACTGGCGGGGCTCCGTCGATGGTCTGATATTCGATCTGACCGTCGACCATCTTGACCCATTCAATGGCCCCGGGCGCGGCTCGCATACCGTCGCGGATGGTGGCGCCCTCAAAGGCCGGTCCAGAGGCGGTCGAGCAGCTCAGTAACTGCCCGTTTGCCGCCAGGCTGACCTCAGTGTTGGTGCCGATGTCCAGGCCAAGCGTGACCTCGTCGGCCTCGTGGATGCCACTTGCCATCACCATCGAAACGTGATCGGCGCCGACAAACCCGGCAATGTTGGGCAGGAGATGGACGTTGGCGCCGGTGGCCAGGCGCAGTCCCAGGTCACGGGCTTTAACGTTGCATGGGGATGAGAGCGCCGGCACGTAGGGCGCGACGCCCAGTTGGTCCACTGATAACCCCATCACCAGATGGTGCATACAGGTATTGCCCACCAAGACGGCCTCCAGGATTTCATCACAGCTCATATCGGACGCCTGGCATAGCTCGCTGGCGCGGTCATTCAATCCCTCGATGATTGCGTCCTGGAGTTCTTCCAGGTGTTCATCGCCTTCGCCTTCCATCGCGTAGGTGATGCGGGCCATCACGTCCTCACCGTAGGCGATCTGGGGATTCATCTCGCCCGAGGCGCCCAGTGTTTCGCCAGTTTCCAGGTTTACCAGGTAAGCGGCGACTTTGGTGGTGCCGATGTCCACGGCCAGGCCCAGGGGGGGCGTTCCGGGCGGGGCCGCGCCGATGACCTCGCCATCGTGCAAGAAGAGCCGAAGGTGCCAATCGTGTTCCCGCAACAACGGTGGGATTTCGGCCAGGACCTGCGGGTCGAAGCGCACGGAGGCGATGCCATGTTGCTCCTGCAGGGCCTCTCGCAGGCGTACTTCGTCGGAGCGCAGGTCGTGGAGGCCGGGAGGCGTCGGCTCGACGTCGAAGGCGTGCACTGCCGGGTCGATCTCGACGGGGCGCTCGCGCCCTTCGATCTGGGCCCGTTGCGGGGCGCTGATCGATTCTGAGGGCACGTCCACTAGCACGTCGCCCTGGACGTGGGTGCGGCAGGCCAGACGATAGCCTTCTGCGATGGCGTCCTGGTCCAGAAAGTTTCTCTCAGAATCGGTTACCGGTGAGATGTCGCCCTCGACGATGCGGACTTTACAGGTACCGCAGACGCCGGCGCCCCCGCAGACGGCGTTTAGCCCCACGCCGGCTTGCTGGGCGGCTTCTAACAGGCTTTTGTCCTCAGCCACGTCCACGCGGCGGCCAAGGGGTTGGAAATCTACAGTACATTCTTTAGTCATTGCTTAGCTTATCCTTTGGGGTCAAATGTTGTTTCAAGTTGGCTAGAAGTTGACCGGCTCTCGTTGTGTCTCGGCGTCGCGGAACTGCGCCAGCTGCTCCAGGAAGAAGAGC
The DNA here is from genome assembly GCA_964474655.1 of uncultured Anaerolineales bacterium. GTDB lineage: Bacteria > Chloroflexota > Anaerolineae > B4-G1 > B4-G1 > CAYYTU01. The sequence continues at coordinate 27,769 of CAYYTU010000003.1, read as the reverse complement.
TGGATCGAGCCGGTCGGGCCGTTACGGTGTTTGGCGATGATAATATCGGCGATGTTCTTCTTCTCCGTTTCGGGATTATAGAGCTCGTCGCGGTAGATGAACATCACCACGTCTGCATCCTGTTCCAGGCTGCCGCTTGCCCGCAGGTCGGCCAGGATGGGCCTCTTATCGTTGCGCTGCTCGACGGCGCGTGAAAGCTGGGAGGCGGCCACCACGGGTACGTCGAGCTCGCGGGCCAGGCCCTTGAGCGAGCGGGAGATGTAGGAGACCTCTTGCACGCGGTTCTCCGACCGCGCATCGGTGGTCATCAGCTGCAAATAGTCCACCAGGATGAGGTCGATGCCGTGCTCGGCGTGGAGTCGCCGGGCCTTGGTGCGCATTTGGAGTACCGAGATTGAGGGCGTGTCGTCGATGTAGATCGGGAGGTCGGCCATCTTGCCGGTGGTCTCGGCGAAGCGCGGCCACTCATTTTCCCGCAGATCGCCCAGCCTGAGTCGCTGGGCGTCGATACCCGTTTCGCCGGATACGAAGCGCTGTACGATCTGTTCCCCCGACATCTCCAGGCTAAAGATGGCCACGTGTTGCCCAAGCTTGGCGGCGTTTTCTGCGAATGAGAGGCAGAGGGAGGTCTTACCGACCGAGGGCCGCGCTGCGACCAGGATCAGGTCGGATCGCTGGAAGCCCCCCAGCAGACGATCGAGGTCGATGAAGCCACTGGGCACGCCCAGCGGCTCGTCCTGATGGTCGAAGAGGTATTCGATGCGCTCGTAGTAGTGGGTGATGATGTCGTGGATCGGCCTCAAGTCGCGGCGGATGCGGCGCTGGGAGACGCTGAAGAGGGCTTGCTCGGCCCGATCGACGATCTGGTCGACGTTTTCGTCCTCTTGATAAGCCAGTTGGGCGATGCGGCTGGCGGCGTTGATCAGGCGGCGTCGGATGGCGGCTTGTTCGACGATGTGGCCGTAGGCTTCGACGTGGATGGCGCTGGGAACGGCGTTGATCAGGTCAGTGACGTAGGCCGCGCCGCCGATCGCTTCCAGCTGTTCTCGTCGCTCCATCTCGTCGCAGAGGGTGACGAAGTCGATCGGCTCCCGCCGTTCGTTGAGATCGAGAATGGCGTCATAGATCCAGGCGTTCTTCTGAAGGTAGAAGTCTTCGGCTTGCAGGAAGGAGGAGACGCGAAACAGAGCCTCTGGGTCGATCAGGAGGGAGCCTAGAACAGCCTCTTCGGCCTCGATGTTGTGCGGCGCCATCTTATCGGGGGTTGCCATGCGTGATCCTTGGGATGAGATGGTTTACGATAGATCGTCCAGATCGAGGCTGTCCACGAAATCGCGGAAGGCGGAGAGGTCCTCGCCTTTGTCCGCGGTCTCGCTGATGTCCTCCTCGGGGGTGATGCCGGCTTCTTCCATCACTTCTTCGGCGACGAAGATGGGGGCATCGATGCGGACGGCCAGGGCCATCGCGTCGGAGGGGCGCGAGTCAATCGATAAACGTTGCCCACGCAGGTCGACGAAGATGCGGGCGTAGAAGGTGTCGTTGCGAAGAGCGTTCACCAGGATATAGGCCACTTCACCGCCCAGCTCTTCGATGACGTTACCGAGGAGATCGTGGGTCAAGGGGCGTGCGACGTCTACGTCCTTTAGTCGAATAGCGATGGCCTCGGCCTCGAACGGACCGATCCAGATGGGCAGGTATCGCTCGTCGTCAAGGGCCTTGAGGACGATCACGCGGTGCTCTGACATCAGACTCACCCGAATGCTGTCGATCTCAACTTCAATCATACGTCCTCCCTATAATTGATATGTGTACTTGGATTATACCCAAGGGATGGTAGATGGCAAATGCGCTTGGCCGCGGTAGGGAAGAGGGGCGCGGGGAGAGGAGTTGGCTCTAGCTTGCTAGGCCACGTAGCCCATATCCCGCAGCTTAGCGATTACGGCCTCTTCTTCTTCTGAGGTGTAGATAGCATCGTCGACCGAGGGGCCTAGGGTGCCTATGCTGTTGTGGATGGGGTTGTGGTGGTTGAAATCGTTGGAAAAGGCTTGTTTGAGCACCTTGCCGTCCATATGGTCAGGCACCGAAAGGCCCATATAATGGAGGATGGTGGGGGCCAGGTCGAGGATGTTGGATTCGCTCAATTGCAGGCCCGCCGGCACGCCTGGGCCGGCCATCGTGAGTACCCCGACCATATGATGGTGTCCGGTCTGACCGATGCTAGGCTCGATGATCTGGTTGGAGCCGAAGTCGGCGTGGCCGAATGAGACGTATTTGGCCCGATCGGTGTGTAAGATCAGATCTGGCAGGCGCTCTAGATGCTCGCCCGAGAAAATCTCTTCCCGTTTGTAGACCTTTTGCACGACCTTGCTGTTATCCTCAGGGTCCCGTAACGCCAGGGCGGCTTCCGCTATTTGGTCTCTCAGGGTCTCGTATTCTTCTGCGCCTATGGGGCCGTGTGGTCGTTGGGGATGGGCGTTCAAGTAGACCTGGCCGAAGTTGCCGACTGAGAAGGCTTTAGTTCTTCGCCAGTCGACGTCGTCGAAGGAAAGGAAGAGCCGCTTGAGCATACTGCGCCCGCGTCCACGCTTGACATTCTTACGCATCTCGTTCAAGCGCAATCGTATGACCCATTTGAGGGCGTTGAGCGGCGTGACGCCCAGCTTGAACGCCAGGCGTTTCAGCAGAGCGAGGGGCGAGCGTCGAAATTTGAGCAGCCCCATCTCAGCCAACCAGTTATTGATGTGGAAGAATTTGTGGAAAGGCCCAAAGCCGTGGTCGGAGAGAACCACGACGAGGGTGTCGTCGGGAACCCGGTCTACCATCTCGCCCAGCAGCTGGTCGATGGTGTGGTAGTAGTCGCGGATGGCGGGCAGCGTTTCCGCCGCTAACTGTGGGTCGTGCCGCGGGTGGGATTGATCGAGCAAATACCAGACTTCGTGTTGCAGGTTGTCGGTGGTTTCGAAAACGTAAAGGAAGAGGTCCCAGGGTTTGTGCTCTAGCAGATAGGAGACGGTGCGGGCGCGTTCGATCTCCATCTGCTTGACGGAGCGCACGAATTTCTGTGGGGCGCGGCCTCGGCCTTCCTCGGACATATGCATCGGGAAAGAGCCCACTGAGGCCAGCAGTTCGTCCTTTAGTTCCTTGGGGTAGGTGTACGTCGTGTGGGAATCCGGGGTGAGGAAGGAGGAGAGTACAAACCCGTTGACTGGTTCTGGAGGATAAGTCATTGGCATGCTGATGACGCCCACCCGCTTGCCGGCGTCGCTGGCGATATTCCAGATCGCCGGTGCTGATCGGGTATGACTGTTACACACGTTAATCCTGTACCCGTTTGGGTCGGGGTAGGTGAAATCGACCATACCGTGTTTGCCAGGGTTGGTGCCGGTGACGAAGGAGGCCCAGGCCGAAGCTGAGACGGGGGGAATGGTCGTGCGTAGATGACCACTGGCTCCCTGGGCCATCAGGCGGGCTAAGTTGGGCATCAGTCCTTCGTCCAGCCAGGGTTGTAGCAGGTCAAAAGTGACTCCGTCTAGTCCAAAGACGGCTACTCTTCGTTCCATCTTTATGTTGTTTACTCCTTGGCTTGTGTTTCTTGTGTGACGTTGCGGATGCTTTCCAGGGCATAAAGCAGGCCCCCGATAAGTCCTGTGCCGACGCGCAGGAAATAGAAAGCCAGCGACATAGCGATGGCGCCCGCGCTGGATACACCGGCTGGCACGAACAGAAGCTGGTAGGCGCCCTCGCGCATTCCCAATCCATTGAAGGAGAGGGGAAGCACGTTTATGACAGAGATGAGGGGCACAAATAGCGGGAATAGGTGAAAGGGTACCTGGACAGAGAGCGCTTTGGCGATACCGTATTTGATGAAGACCAGGTTGATTGTGAAAGGAAGGTTGATCAGAAGCGCCTGGCCCAAGGTCGAAAATGGATAGCAACGGATAGTCTGGACCAGGCGTTGGAGCTTATCATGTTCGACAATCGGCTTGACGAGGGGTAAGTGTGTGGCCAGGAGGCTCAACGGATCGCTTTGGCGCAGGATCAGAAACCCCAGCGGGACGCCCAAGCTGACCAGGGCGGTGCTCACGAGGATGACCGGAGGCAAGGAGAGGCTTGCGGATTGGCCTCTTCTTTCCCAGATACTGTTCCAGATCAGAGCGAGCAGGGCGATAAACGAAGAGCCAATAAATCCCGTCAAGCGGTCCGCGAGCACGGAACTGAGGGCGTCGGTCCCCCGGCTATCTCCCTGGTGTAGGCTAAGCACCTTGACGATATCGCCTCCGAACCCTGAGGGGATGAAGTTATCGAAGAAGAAGCCCACGAAATAGAGATAGACGAGGCGAATGTACGAAACTTGACTCTGTAGGACGTCCAGCAGCACGTACCAGCGGTAGGCTCGGATCATCACATTGACGATAAAGAGTAAGAAGACGGGCAGGTACCAGGCCCACGAAACGCTGCTCAGGATATCGACGATTTGCTCCAGGCCAACTCGTTTTCCCAGCCATATCAGCAGCCCCACGCTCAGGAAAAGCTGGAGTGTTCCGCTGACCTTTTTATCCTTCAGCAAGGGTCGGGCAAAGGTGTATAGGCGGTTGATTGAGAGGGTCAGTCTGCTCACCAGTGTTGGTCCGGAGTTTGAAGCTTTATGAGTTTCTGCCATGCTACTCCATCGCGCTTTGACTGATCTGAAAATAAATTCCCCTCTCGGTTGAGGGGACGTTGTAGGTTTGGTCAGGTATTTTACCGCATTCTCCCTTGATAACAAACTGGAGCAGGGCACAAACGAAGCGATTCTAGGGTAGCCCAGACACATTAGATTGCCTACAGTCACGTTTATCGAGCGTATCAACCCCAGCTTCGTTTGCCTTGTTCGCATCTGGGCATATTCTGTGGCATTGAAGAGGCTTTCGCAGACAATTCGCTTCGGAAACCCGGCAGTGCGATCAAAGACGCTGATGGTGGCTGCCTTCAGCGAGTTGAAGGTCAGCGGTTACGGAAAGTGCTCCATCCCGTCCAGCGGCACAGCGTCGTCCGGAAGATGCTCGCCGTCAGCGTCGCGGGGGGGAAGCCGCTTCCCCGTGGTCGGGTCGTAGCAGCCGACTATGAGACGATACTGACCGGATGGAAGGCCGTTCAGAGGCAACGGGATTGTGTCTTGTACAATCTCATTTTGCGCCCAGCGGTCCGTCGGGTAACCCCAGCGGCGTGGTACGGCGTCGTCCTGGGCTATTACCTCGCCGGTTTCGGGATCGATCAGATGGACGAACATTTTGTATGAGGTGTTCATCGCACGCTGCGCTTGCCAGTAGAGTGTCAGCGCCAGCATATCGTCGGATTGCCGCAGATCGTATCCCCGCAGGCGCAGTATGTCGCCGAAGGTGATTTGCAACGGATGCTCAGGCGCCAGCGCGTCCACCTGCACCGGGCCCAGCGTGACCGGTTCGCCGACGGGCGCGGCGCTGGCGCCGTCCGTCAACGCCAGCGTCAGCGAGTAGGTTCCGGGTTCCAAAGAGAGCGGGATTTGTGGGCGATACTGGCTGCGCACCACCTCGTCCCCGTCCCAGCGCGAGGTGGGCCAGGACGTCGATAGCGGTGTGCATTCGACATGAGCGACCTCGCTGTTGTCATCGAGCAGGTGCAAGCAGACGTCGTAGTCTCGCCCAGGGGCGCCGCTGCTGCCCCAGCGGGCGTCGATGCCGACCACGGTTCCCTGGATCGTCTCGGTGGGGGTGAATCTGGCGCGGATGAGGCCAATATCGTCACTCAAAGCGTGCTCAAAGGTGAAGTCGCGGCCCAGGCGCAGATCGGTGGGATAGACCACCAGATCCTCGTCCTCGTGAAGCGGCTCGATAGTCAGCCAATCTTGCCACGCGGTTATCTGCTCATCGGTGGCGAAGCCCTCGTGCAGGATAACGTAGCGGATGTTAGCTTCCGACAGCGTGCTTAGATGGTGAGAGACGTTGACCATCGCCGGGTCCATAATGTTGTGCTCGTGCAGCTGGCTCAGGAAAGGGTTGCTATCCACGAAGGCGAAGACCTCGCGCGGCGGACGGGCGATCTTGCCCTCGACCAGCGGCTTGCGGTGCGTGATCTGGTAGAACATATACTGCTTGTTGAAGGTCTGGAGATCGATCGGCAGATCCAGCACCGCGAACTGGCCCGGCTCCTGGGCCAATTGCCCGTACCACTTGGGGGTGTGAGGGTCCTCGGTGTGGTAGGGGACGAGGCTGTACTCTCGCAGAATCAGGGCGCTTACGAGTACTATGAACACGGCCTTCATCCATCGGGCAGCGCATCGCTGGATCAGCGCCGCCATGCCGAAAGTGACCAGCATCGCCATCGGCAGCGCCAGGAAGAGGTTGAAGCGATTGGGCACCCGCACGGCGCGCACGAGGAAGAGATCCGCCACCAGCCGATAGGGCATCGGAATTTGCGGGTAGAGCTGACCGTTGATCCGCAAGACGGGTCCCAGGGCCAGGGCCACGTAGACGCCGGCCACCAGCAGCCAGAAGCGGGCCTGTCTCCAGCGTTTGAGCGCGCCGTAAAGAGCGACAGCGAGGGCGGTATAGCCCAGGAATGGGACGTAGACTTTATTGTGGAAGAAGTTGTCGTAAATCTTTTCCGCAGCCGGGCCCCACAGGGGGTGATAGCGCGTGGGTAGCACATAGGCCAGGACGTCCGTCTGTTTATCTGTGGTCTCGGTGAAGAGAACTTCCTCTACGTCGTCTTGCCGGAGCAGCGCCCGCACGACCGGGGTCGCCAGCGGGGCCATCAGGGCGGCCGATACGATGCCGCTCAGCAGCAACAGGCGCATCGTTCGCCCACTGCGCCAGATCCTATCTCGGTGGCCTCGATGCATCACGTATAATCCGATGGCAATGCTGGCCATCATCAGTTGCTGCCAGCGGGTCAGGCCGATCAGGGCCAGGAAGAGCGCGGCCAGCAAAGCGTCCTTCGTGCGCCGCTCGTTCAACGTCCGTCGCAAATAGAGTAGGGCCAGAGGGACCCAGCATACGAGCTTCATATTGGGATGGCCGTATTGGGACATCAGGAAGGGCCAGTAGGCGTAGGTGAGCCCGCCGACAAAGGCGGCCGGTCGCGAATCGACTATCTCGTGCAGCAGCATATACATCGCGAAGCCGTTCAGGGTGCAGACGATGAGAAAGGTCACGCTGTAGGCCACGTCGCCGCCCAGGACGGCCTGCAACGGCAGCCAGAAGGCGATGTTGACCCAGGCGATGTTGTGTAAGGTCAGCGGAGTGCCCTGGGGATGGAATAACAGGCGCGTGTAGAAGGGGTTGTGTCCCTCTACGAGCGACTGTTTGATCCACCAGAACGTCCAGCGGTGCGTCCAGAGGTCATTGGTGCCGCCGGGCACGTGGGTGCTCAGGCGTGGGAGGAGCGGCCAGGTCATCACGATGGAGAGCAGGGCGTAAGCAAGCAGCACCAGCCATAATGCGTGACGTTTGACGAACGACGAGAGGCGATTTGAGATCATGGTGAGGGAACTTCAAACATGCCCAGCGGGACGGCGTCCGCCCCCTCGGGGCTATTGAGCTGCTCGCCGCCGGGATCGTAGAGGCCAGCTTGGAGTGTGTATTCACCTGCTGGTGCGTCGGCGGGGACGTCGAGTGTGTGTGCGTCGGTGACGTACTCGCCGGGCAGCCAGCCAGTGGTGGGACGGCTCCAGCCGGCGGGGATGGCGTCGGATTGGGCGATCAGCGTGCCATCGGGGCCGATAAGGTGGACGAAGGCGCGGTAAGAGGTGTCGGTCTCTTTTTCGGCGTGCCAGACGAGGGTAGTGGTGAGGTCGGTTCCAGGTTTTAGATTCGAGGTGGCAGGTTGCAGGTTGGCGCCCACGAGGGTGGCGATGTCGCCGAGACGGGTGTTGGTTTCGATATCCACCGGCGGAGGGGTGAAGGTGCGGTCGGGAGCGGTGACGGCCATGGTGGTTGGATGGAGAACGGAGGATTGAGAATGGAGGATTGAGAGGCGCCAGGTGTATGTAGCCGTATCCAGGTTAGCGGGAAGATGGAGCTGGTGCTGACCGCGCCAGAGGTCGCCGGGCTGCCAGGCGCTGGTGGGGTGCCAGGATGCAACCGGCGAGAACTCATATTCGGCGGCCGTCGAGCCGTCCGGAGCGAGCAAGTCCAAACGCGCAATGAGATTCTGCTCCTCTGCTTCCTCAGCGCGCCAGAAGGTGGTGACGAAGACGGGATCGCCCGGCGCAGCCTGATCGCGGTCGATATCAGCGCCGAGGAGCGTGAGAGGACCGAACGGCGCGTCTAGCTGGTGGCGAATGTCCAGCGCATCGGCTTGCGGAGGCGCTTCGGGGCGGTCGAGCGTGACTTGCCCCAGCACAATTTCCGGCGCGATTGGTTGACCTTGTTCGTTTGTCGCCGAAAGTGGCTCCAGCGTCTCGCGATCGAAGAGAGTCAGCCCCAGGTCGTAGGTGCCGGGCGGTGCGCCGGGCAGCGGCTCAATCTCGTGGCTGTCCAGCGCGTAGCGACCGGGCGTCCAGGTGGTGCTGGGCGGTGGGTCTTGAAACCTGCGTGGTCGGAATCTGTCTGCCCGGCTCCAGCGAAGACCGTCGGGGCCCACCAGATGGACCACGGTCTGGTAACGGCGCGAGGGTTGCTCGCGCACGGTCCAGTAGAGATCGACGCGCAGCAATGCGTCCGCGGGAAGTCGCTCCGCGTTCTGGTCGTAACCGATGAGCGTCATCCCGTCGGCGAAGCGCTGATCGAGCGCATGCTCCACACCTGGCAGCGTGCCATCGGCTTGCAGCCGGGGTCGCCGGAAAGGTGTGTAGACCCGATCGACCACAGCGAGCTTGAAGGCAATCAGGGCCAGGGCCAGGATAAGCAGCCAGAGGGATCTGTCTTTCAAGCGATCTTTGTACATATCATCTCACTCCGACAGCAATTGTGGTCAGTATAACTCGACCATCGGTAATCGCGCCTTCTCCCTGCGTGGGAAGTCTTTCTCCGGTCTGCCAACGATAGAGGCCTGTCTCAAGGCGATAATTGCCCGACGGCGCCTCCGCGGGCACGGTGATCTCGTATCGATCCACGATGATCTCTCCGGGCCTCCAACATGTTGTTGGCACAGTGTCATTCACGGGCATATTATCCTTCTGAGCTATTAATTCTTCATCTCGGCCGATCAAATGGGTGAACACGGTGTAGGGATGGGAAATAGGGCTCGTGGACTGCCAGTAGAGCGTGAGCTTAATGGTTTGGCCTGGATGGATTTGTCTGGGGGCGACATCGTATCCCAGGAGCGTGATGTGGTCTCCCAGATATGCGTTTTGTGGATGGGGGATAGTGGGGGACGTAAAGAGGCGCTCGCGGGATGGTGGGTCATACAGGCCGGTATTCACGACGCGCAAGAAAGCGTTGAAGGTCAAAAGTTGTGCTGCGAGAAGGGAGGCAGTCAAGACAAGATTGAGATGATGTTTTTGAAGATAAGAAAGACCATAAGCAGCGGTGATGACGGCGAACGGTGTCAGAAAGAGCCATACACGGGCCACTTCCCCTTGGGCCATGCCGGATAGATCTAATAGGAGGAAACCAAGGCCAAAGCCGAGGGGAAGGATCGCCTCTCGGCGCCGTATGAAATCGCGCACTCCCATCACCCAGGCCAATCCAGCCAGAAGGGCTAAAGGTAGGCCGAGGAAAAGGAAGAAATCGTAAATATGATGTCCCAGCCAAAGCCAGTAACTCCGTCCCAGGCCTAAATGGTACGACATGGAGACGCGCCAGATATCAAGAAATCCAGTGCCGAGGGTTATTTGGTACAAAGCCCAGAGCGATATGAGACTCAGGCCGAAAGTGAGTGCCTCAGTGACGGTCTGCTCCCAGGCCCAGGCGGCGCGGTGAGTGACGAGCCACAATGCCGCCCAGCATCCCATAGGCAGGAGAATGGCCAGGTTGCCGAGGCTAAGGAAAGAGGCCACGGATAGCAACAACCCTGACGCCGTCAGGTGAGCGTAGAGAGACTCTGTCAGCCCCGCGTAAAGCAGATACCAGATCGTAGCAGACAGCAGAGCGTAGAAAGCGTCCCAGCGTGCGTACCAGAGGCTGAAAGAAGGCACCAATGGATAGAGCATCGCTGCCCAGATTGCCACTCGCTTCCCTTTGATCTGACGTGCCAGGCCGTAGATCGGCAGCACGGTCAGCCCACAAATTACGGGCAGGACCATCTGGACTGTGGCCGAGGCGATGATGGCATTTGGCAGGCGCATCAGGATGAGGTTGTGGCATTGATAGAGGCGGAGCTGAGATGCAATAGCGTCGCTGACTTTGGGGATGTGTTCTAGCAGGCGTCGTGCGCCGTAGAAAAGCAGCGGTAACCCGGGCGGGTAACGCTTCGGGTGAGCAGGATAAGTCGGCATTAGCTCGGGATAACGCCGAAGGTAGTCTACAACATCGTTGATTGTACTCCCCACGGAGAAGACGCCGTTGGAAGTTGGAGAAACAGTGCGATAAAATAGCTGTTCCAGGATGTCTGGGTCTTCGACGGTGTAAAGACTGGCTTGGATGATGGGGACGCTGAGGACGATAAAGAGAAGAAAGGCCCGTTGTTCTCGTTGGATTGTCTTTTGTTGGTCTAGACGCTTCTCCCAAAACAAAGTGATGGCGACGTAAGCGCCCACGATAGAAATAGGTATCAGGTGCCGGATGGGCTTTGAGGGGATGCCAAAGTGCCAGCGCCATTCATTCGGTCCTCGCAGCCGGGGATCGACGTTGAGTGCAATGGCGAGCGAAAGGAAGATGGTTATGGCGATCATCGCTACCAGGAGCAGATGGGGATTTCTTCTCATTGCATATCCTCTCTGGCTTGAGAGAGTTGTAGTGTGTATAGGAGAGCGGCTAAAAGACACAGAGCCGAGAAGATATCGGTGCCTAGGCGCAGCGGCGTCTCGCCGAAGCGGACGGTCAGCGCGTGGCGTCCGGCCGGCACATTGAACGTGATCAGCCCCTCGGGATCGGACGGGGTGATGGGCACGCGCTCGCCATCGACTATGACCTGCCAGCCGGGGAAGTGGAAGGTCAGGTAACGAGCCTTGAACGCTCGTGGCGATTCCACCACCAGGCGAGCACGGTTGGGGCCATAGTCGGCCTCCAAGACGCGGGCCCCTTCTGGGAGCACGCTGCTGTCGAAGCGCGCGACCGGGCCTCCGTTTGCGTACTGCTCCTCCAGGGGCGATTCCCTCGGGCGCTTTTGCACCCAGCGAGGAAAATAGGCCCCCACCGGGTCGACGCCGACCATAGTGCTGTTGCGCTCGTAGCAGTGAACATCGGTTATCGTGGGATAATGTTTCGCCGGACAATAACCAGTGGGGGGATACGTAGCCGGGAAGGCTGCGAGAACAATCGCGGCGATGATCACGCAATACACAATGCGCAATACGGACCACGTAAAACGTAAAGCGTAATGGGCAAAAGCGCCGACGAGCAATGCAATGGGCAGCGCGGCGCGTCCCACGAACCGCCAGGGGAATTGGACGAAGGGCAACAGTGGTGTATGCTCCCACACCCACAACGAAGCACGGGTGCTCATAAAGAGCATCAGACCAGCGGTCAAGGCAAAAAAGCCCGACGCTACCCATCGTTCCCGCAGACTTGCCCACTTACAGACTTGTTCACTTGCAGACTTGCCCACTTGCTCACTTGCAGACTTGCAGGCTTGCAACCCTATCGCCACTAATCCCGATATTGCTAATACAGTCTGTACCAATCCCAGACGTATGCGCGGCGGCGGGTTCATCAGCGAGGTGTCGAACGGCTTAGGCGGGGCGAAGACTTCGGCCAGGCTCAGGAAATTATAGCGGAAGTTGTTGTTCCGGTTGGCCGTGGTCAGAGAGAGCTGGACGTAACGCTTCTCCGCCAGCGCCGGCAGCCAGAAGAAGGCCGTCATCCCCAGGGCCAGCGCCAGCGCCAGTATGACTGGGCGCCAATGACCGCTCTTTCGATAGACCCACCAGAGCATAGCCAAATGGGCCATCAGCAAAGGGGTGAAGAGCAGACTGGAGATGTTGTGGGTCAGGTAGAGCGTCGCCAGCAGTCCAGTGGAGGCCAGGAACCAGCGCCGTCGGCCCTCCAGCGCCAGGCGCCGAAAGGCCCAGAGCGTGAAGGGCATCAGGGCCAGCGCCAGCGACTCCGGGGCGTTGCCCCGCACCAGCGCGTTGAGAAGCTGATACGGCGCGTAGGCGTAGGCCGCCGCCGCGACGAACCCGGCCTGGGGGCCGAAGAGATCGCGCGCCAGCAGATAGGCTCCCGCCGCGCTGCCCACGATGCTCAGCACGTAGACCAGATTGAGCACCAGGGGAAGCGGCAAGCCGACTAGATGGAGCCCCAGGGGGAGGTAATAGGAGGTCGGGGCCCGGTAGTTGAAGAAGGGAAAGCCGTAGCCGAAAGCCAGATCGGGCAGCCAGCGGGTGAAGAGAATGCCCTGCTGCCAGGCGTGTTTCATCGCCGCGACGCGGAAATAATGGAGGCCGCCATCGTGGGTGCAGGGCGTCTTGCCCGTGCGCAAAAGGGGCGTCACGGCCACCGCGCAGAGCAGCAGGAGCGTCACCCACGGCAGTACGCGCTTGAGCGTCATGATTCGTCTCCCACAATGGTGATCTCAAGCGGTAAGATGGCCCGGTCATCGGCGAACCGCTCTCCATCGGCGTCGGTAGCGGGCAGCCGCTCGCCGTAGGCGGGATCGTAGAAGCCGACGGCGATGCGGTAGGTGCCCGGCGGGGCATCGGCGTCTACCGGCAAGGCGATCTCCTCCACCAACGTCTGATCGGTGGCCCAGCTGGTCGTGGGCGCTGCGCCGTCGCCGGGGATGCGGTCGACCTGACCGCGCGGCTGCCCCTCCGGCCCCAGCAGATGGACGAAGAGGGTGTAGCTGCGCTCGGTCGGCCTGTTCGCCTGCCAGTAGAGCGTCAACGGTAACATCTCGCCGGGGCTGGCTTCAGTCTCGTCCAGGGCGTAGCCATGCAGCCGAATCCTCTCCCCGAAGATCAGCTCCAGGGGATGCGGTATCTCCTCCGGCAGTGTGAAGGAGCGCTCGCGAGGGAGTACCTCCACGGTGGTCAGTGTGTGGATCCGGGACCACAGGGACTCGTCCTGGGGGGTGAGCACGTTGAGCGCCAGCTGATAGGTTCCGGCGGGGAGCCGGGGCAACACGTGGAGCGTGTGGCAGCTCTCGAAGCGGTCGCCGGATCGCCAGCGGGACGTGGGGTAGGGGCTGAGGGGAGCGATTGTCTCCAGCCTCGCATCGCCGTCAGCATCGAGCATTTGCAGGCGCACGCGGTAATCGGCATCGGGCGCGGCGTCGGCCTGCCAGAAGAGCGCCAACGAAAGGTGATCGCCGGACAAGATCTTTTCGGAAGGCGGGTCCCATCCCAGCAGCGTCAGGGGGCCGGCTGAGACCTCCAGGTGTTCCGGGATCTTCAGCGCGTCGGTGTCGGGTTGGCGCGACGGCGGGGCGAGGGTCACTTCGCCCACAGGTATCCGGGTGCCTCGGAATCTACCGTCGGGGTCGTTTGCCCCCAACATCGCGCCGGTGGCTTTGTCGTACAGACTGACCTCGACGCGATAACGGTCGGGGGGGATGCCAGCTGGCAGGCTCAGATCGTACGTGGCGTCGGTCCATTCGCCCGCCGCCCAGGCCGAGGTGGGGAAGAAGACCTCGTTCAGCACCGGGCGCTCGGCGCTGCTCCAGACGTGACCGGCGTCGTCGCGTAGCGTCACCAACGCCTGATGGTCGGTGGGAAGGGCCTGCGGCGCGCGCCAGCGTAGAACGAAGTCCAGGGCGTCGGGCCAGGCGACGGTTTCGGGAAGCGCGCTGTCGATCAAGGCCAACTGCCCGCCAAATGAAGCTCGATAATAAGGCAATGGGCGATTAGCGATAGGCGATAAGCGACTGACGTATTGCGTAATGGTGGCGGAGGCGACGGTCTCGGTGCTCACCGGCGCGGCGAGGGCTTTGACCCGGCGGTGCAGGTGCTTGGTCGTGATGGGCGAGCCGCCCGCCGAGGCTACCAGCCAGACGGTCTCGTGCTCGGGGAGCGTCTCGATGAGCCAGCTGGCGAGCGTGGGCTCCTCTGCGATATCGGCGGCTGACGTTATTGTCCCCGGCCCGGTGTAGCGCCGCAGGAGCGGGATGTCGGCGTTGGTCAGGATCAAGTGGTCCGGTTTAGCGCGTGCGATCAGATAGTCGGATTGCTCGAAGGGCGCGGTATTGGTGTAGATGGAAGTCTGCAAGTTTGCAAGTCTGCAAGTCTGCAAGTTTGCAGCGCGGAGCGTGAAGGGGGGCGAGGCAGCAGTGACGGTGTAGTCGGCGAGGGCGTTCGATGAGTCGTCGATGGGGATGGTATGCCCTGCGAACAGGGAGGCGAATGAGGGAATGTTGGCGGTGGCTACGGTGAGCTGCTCGGCGTTGGGGTGCTGGTTCAGCCGCCGGGCGGCCTGGCCCATCCCCTCGCCCCAGTCCAGCGAGAGCGCGCGAGAGGCAACTCGGGGGCCGCCGACCAGCGGATTGGCGTAGGTCAGCGGATGGGCAGCGAAGAGAAGCGCTACGATCAGCTGAGCGGAGAGCAGGAGCGACGGGATCGCCGGGGCGTTCATCTGATGCTGGCGGAGCCACTCGTCCAGCCCCAGGGCTGCGCTAAGGGCCAGCGGGAGGAGGGCTGGCAGCAGATACCGATCGTGCTTCTTGGCCCCCAGGCTGATCCCGGCGCCGAAGAGAACGGCGAAGGCGATCAGGGCCAGAAAGGCGAAGCGACGCTGGCGGGAGAAGTGGCCTGCCATCAGCGCGCCGGCGATGAGACCGATCAGTGCGAGGGACGAGACCCGGACGAGGAAAGCGACCGGATAGAAGGCGAGGCCAGGGTCTAACCTCATCTCCCCGGCGAAGAAGATGGGGCGCGGCGCTGCTTCTGCCAGCTGACCGGTGAAGGAGAACGCGGTCTCCAGGGTGCTGATCGGGTCAACCCATAAGCCAGGATGAAGGATGAAGACCGTCAGGCCGCTGGTGGCGAGGAAAAAGAGACTAGCGATCACTGAGT
Organism: uncultured Anaerolineales bacterium; assembly: GCA_964474655.1. Classification (GTDB taxonomy): domain Bacteria; phylum Chloroflexota; class Anaerolineae; order B4-G1; family B4-G1; genus CAYYTU01. The sequence goes on along the minus strand of CAYYTU010000003.1, from coordinate 12,702 downwards.
GCCTGATGCTATATTCGGACGATGAATGAGGCGTAGAACGTGAAACGTCAAACGTGAAACGTAAGGCGATGAGGCTCACTACAAAGGGAATTACCAAGACCGCGGGGGTTTTGGTCAGCAGCGCCAGGCCGCCAAAGAGACCACTCAGTAGCCACCAGCCGACGCGGCGGGGCGCTTGCAGGCCGTTGAGCGCGGCTGTCAGGGTGAGAAGCGTGAACGTCGCCAGCAGGGCGTCGGTGTGGAGCAGGCCCGTGTGGCCGATCAGGAAGGGGTCGAAGGCCAACAGCCCGATTGCCAGGAGCGCGACGCGCTGATCGAAGAGGTTGGCTGTAAGCCGGTAGAGGAGGAGTAAGCAGAGCGTGGTGACTGATGCAACGGCAATCCGGCCGGCGGGCAGGAAGTAGGCCAGTCGGCGGGCGGCTATCCCATTATCCGGGGCCAGCCAGGCCAGCTTGCGGAGCCAGCTCAGGTGACGGGCGCTCTCAGCGGGATGCAGCCACCGTTGGACGGTCCCCCCGACGGTCCCCAGCCACATCGTGGTCACGCCCGGATGACCGGTATCCGGGATGGCGGCCCAATCTCGCGCGGCTATGGCGTCGGCGAAGCGGATGGAACGGTAGACCCAGGCTGGTTCGTCGGGGGTGACGTAGCGGCCCAGCGGGGCCAGGCGCAGCACCAACGTGATCAGGAGGATGCCGACCAGCATGTAAGGTTGTGAAGCGTTTGCCGGCTTTCTGCTGCCCTCCTTGCTCACCTGCACACTACCCAAGATACCCCAGCGACCGCAGCCGTTCCTCTACTTCGGCCGTTTCCTCGGCGGAGAGGCCCTCTTCGGCTTTCGTCTCTGCCCCCGCTACTTGTTCGTACTCGACGGCGCGGGTGAGGGAGAGCGTTTCGGTCAACACGCGCCCGTCCATATCGTCCGGCACGCGCAAGCCCATCAGGTGGAGGATGGTGGGCGCCAGGTCCATAATCTGAGCGCCCTCGACCGTCTCGCCCGATTTTACCCCGTTCCCCCAGCCGATGAGGACCCCGTGTCGCCGGTGAGAGCCAGAGTCGCCGCGGATCTGTTGCGTGACGATCTGGTTATCGGTGGCGAAGAGCGGGAACGCGATGGCGCGGTAGCCGTCGAGCACCACGTGCAGATCCGCGCTGCGCGAGGCGTAGGGTCCCTGCACCACCTGATCGCCCCGAATCACCTCGTCCACCAGCGGCTGCCCGGTTTCGGGATGACGCAGCTCTTGTAGCGCGTCGATCACCCGCTCACAGGCCTCTTCATACGCCGCCCCGGGCTCGATGATACCTTCCGGCTCGCGGCCCTTCAGGTTGACGTAGATCTGCCCCACGTGCCCGATGGAGTAGGCCACCGTGCGCGACCAATCGACATCGTCGAAGGAGAGGAATTTGCTGACCACTTTGTTGCGTGTCGATTTGGAGACTTGCCAGACGTAATTCTGGAGCCCGACCCGTTCAATCAAGTGCCAGACCGAGGCTGGCGTCAGCCCGGCGCGGAAGAGCCGGGTTTTGAGCTGGGTCCACATACCTCGTTTCAGATTCAACAGCCCTTGATCCAGCAGGAAGAGGTTCATATTGACCACGTTGTGGAGAGAGCCGAAGCCGTGATCGGACATCACGATCACCGTGGCCTCATTGCCTTGTGATAGGAGCCGGTCGATCATCCGGCCCAGGTAATCGTCGATGCGCCGGTAGATCTGCTCGAAGGCGGGGCCGAACGCGGCGGCTGCCTGTGGATCGTGGCGGGGATGGTCCGGGGCCACGAGCTTCCAGAGGGCGTGTTGGAGCACATCGGTGGCCTGGAAGTGGAACATCAGGAAGTCGTGGGGATAATCATCCATCAGCTGCAGAGCGTACTCGCCGCGCCGTTCGACCAGCTCCAGCAAGTCGGCGGTGAACGCTTGCTCGTTGCCTTCTTTGTATTGGACGTTGGGCGCGATGCGGTAAGGTGGCAGACGATCGGTGTACTGGTCGAGCAGGTCGTCCGGGTAGGTAAACGCGCCCGCCATCGGCGATAACATCCCGCCGATTAGGAATCCGTTGACCGGCTGAGGCGGGTAGGTGACCGGGACGTTCATCACGCCGACCTTTCGGCCTCGCTCCGATAACAGCTCCCACAGCGTCGGCGTGCGCAGCGATGAGGCGTTGACCAGCTCAAAGCGACCGCCCATCGGGCGGATAAAATCGAATACGCCGTGCTTGCCGGGGTTCTTGCCGGTGGCGAACGTGGGCCACGCTGGCGAGGTGACCGGCGGTAGAGTCGATTCCAGCGGTCCGTGGACCCCCTCGTCCATCAGCCGGGCCAGGTTGGGGAGCTTTCCCTCCTCCACCCAGGGGCGGATCAGGTCGAAGGTGGCGCCGTCGATGCCGATCACTAACACGCGGCTCATACATCCTCCCTGGCGTCCAGCACGCGGCGCACGACGTAGATCGGCTTGCCCTGGGCCTCGTGGTAGGTGCGGATGATAATCTCGCCCAGCAGGCCCATCATCAGGAACTGAACCCCCAGCACGATCAGCAGCACCGATAACATCAGCCACGGGCTGGTGCCGATGCGGAAGGAGCGGAACGCCTCTGGTCCGTAAAGCAGCCCGCGGGCGACCTTGGCGCCGCCCAGGTAGAGCCCGATCAGCCCGCCGGCGCCGCCGCTCGCCAGCCCCACCAGCCCGAAGAGGTGCATCGGGCGCTTGGAGTAGCTGAGCAGGAACGTCACGGTGAGCAGGTCCAGGATCACGCGCGGGGTGCGGGAGAGCGCGCCGTACTTCGACTCGCCGACCTCGCGCGGGCGGTCGTTGACCGGCACCTCGGCCACGCGCACGCCGATCAGGCTGGCCACCTCTGGGATGAAGCGGTGCATCTCGCCGTAGAGGTTCATCTGCTTCACCACGTCGTGCCGGTAGGCCTTCAGCGAGCAGCCGCGGTCGTGCAGGTGGACGTCGCTGGCGTTGGCGATCAGCCAGTTGGCGATCATCGACGGCAATTTGCGGGTCAGGAAGGGCTCCTTGCGTTTCTTGCGCCAGCCGTTGACCAGGTCGTAATCGCCCTCCTCCATCACCTCCACCAGGCGGGGGATGTCGTGGGGATCGTTCTGACCGTCGGCGTCCATCGTGAGCACGATCTCTCCGCGGGCGTAGTCGAAGCCGGCGGCGAAGGCGGCTGTCTGGCCAAAATTGCGGCGGAATTGGACGATGCGCAGGTTCGGTTCGTGCTCTTGCAGCTGCTGAAGCATAGCCACGCTTTCGTCGGCGCTCCCGTCGTCCACAGCGATGATCTCGTAGGAGCGATCCAGCTCCTGGAGCACCTTCGAGAGCTCCGGGATGAGGTTAGCCAGCGACCCAGCCTCGTTGTAGACCGGCAAGATGACAGAAAGATCGATCAGAGGTTGGGCTGTATCTCTGTTCAAGTTGGGATTTGCCTCCCGTGTAAAAGTAGCGAGCTTTTTGTAGCTTTATGAGCTGCGCATTATAGCACGCTCGCCGAAGGGGCAAAAGTTAGCCGGGGCTGGGATTTCGAAGCAGGTCGCCCAGCAAAAATGCCATCAAGGCCGCAGAACGTGCTTAGGCGCGAACAAGGCAAAACGGGGTTGATGCGCTCGATAAACGTGACTGTAGGCAATCTAATATGTCTGGGCTACCCTAGAATTGCTTCGTTTGCCCGGGCTCGTAACGCTTCTTCCAGCTGGCCTCGATCGACGCGGGAGGTCATGTCGAGACTTAGTGGGGTAACCGAGACGACGCGATCGACCGCCACAGCGTAGACGTCGGAAGACGGGTTCGCGCGCTCTGGGTGGTCCATCTGCTGGTAGTCGATGATCGTCGGTTCCTTCAAGTCGTTCCGTTGGGGAGGGACGGGGGTGAAATACGATCGCCGTGAGAGGCGCGTCAGGCGCCAGGGGGTCTGCGGCGTGGCGTTCGATGGCACGTCCAGCTTCAGCACATCCACGTCGAAGGGCAGCTGGGTGGTGAGCAGCCGTTGGGCGAAGAGGCGGGTGAAGTGGATGGCGGCGCTGAAGTCGATTGCATCGGAGAGGTTGTGGTGCGTCTCCTTGGGGGTCTGGAGGGAGACTGCCATAGCCGGCAGGCCGTTGCCCGCGCCTTCCAGCGCGGCTCCCACGGTGCCTGAGATGGTGACGTCGATGCCGACGTTCTCCCCGTAGTTGATGCCGGAGACGAGGAGTGTCGGTCGCCGCGGGGCCAGCTCGAGCAGACCGTGTAGCACGGCCAGGGCCGGCGAGGCGTCCACCTGGTAGGCCGGGATGGTCTGATCATTGATCTCTAACATTCGGCGCGTGCCCCGTCCATCGAGCCCGAGGGGCATGCTGCGGGCGGCCCCGGACCATTGGCGATCGGGGGCGACGACGAGCGGCTCGCCGAGCGGCATCACCGCCTCGACTGCGGCCAGCAGGCCGGGCGAGTCGATGCCGTCATCGTTAGTGACCAGGATCAGGGGCTGTTCGGTATCTGTGGGCATAGCGGCAATGATAGCAAGAACGGGCCTTTTGGCAAGATCAGGCCAAGCCCATCGCCCGATCCTCTTCTTCTGCCAGGCGGATGCCGTGCTGTTCGTCCACGCTGAGCAGCAGAGCCCCTCCGCCGACGAAGAAGACGACCAGCGAGATGATGCTCAGGCGGCTGGAGCCGGTCAGCTGCCCCACCACGCCGAAGATGGCCGGGCCGAGGATGCCGGAGAACTTGGAGCTGACGTCATAGAAGCCGAAGAACTCGGCTGACTTGGCCCGGGGCGCCAGCCGCCCGAAGAGTGAACGACTGAGCCCTTGAGCGCCGCCTTGTACCGTCGCTACCATAAAGGCCAACGCCCAAAAGTGAAGGCTGGTCTGGACGAAGTAGCCGCCGATGGCGATCAGCGTGTAGACGCCCAGCGCCAGCAGGATCGCTCGCTTGGTGCCCAGGCGCCGCGCCAGCCACCCGAAGGCGAAGGAGAAGGGCACGCCGATGAACTGGACCGCCAGGATGGCGCCGATCAGGTCCGTGGTGCCCAACCCGATCTCCTTGCCGAAGATGACGGCCATCGTGATGATGGTGCCGATGCCGTCGTTGTAGAACCAGAAAGCGATCAGGAAAGTGAACAGCTCACGGTAGTGCCGGATATCGCGGAAGGTGTGCGCCAGCCGCTGGAAGCCGGCCCGGATCGGATTGGGGCTTTCGCCCGCGCGGCGCACGAAGGGCGGCTCATCTACCCGGCGGAAGAGCGGAATCGAGAAGATGGCCCACCAGATGGCGACGCTCAGGAACGAGAGTCGGGAGGCTGCCTCGGCGTTCGGCAGGCCGAACCAGGCCGGCTTCATAATCCAGGCCAGGTTGATGACCAGCAGGATCCCGCCGCCCAGGTAGCCCAGCGCGAACCCCTTGGTCGAGACCTGATCGATGTCGTCGGAGCGGGTGATGTGCGGCAGCAGCGCGTCGTAGAAGATGATGGAGCCGGAGAAGCCGATCCGTCCCAGGATGTAGAAGATCGAGGCCAGCAGCCAGTCCCCAGTGGTCACCAGCACCAACAGGGCGGTGGCCAGGATGCCCAGCCCGGCGAATCCACCCAGGAAGCGCTTTTTGGCACCGCTGTGATCGGCGATGGCGCCCAGGATCGGTGCGGCGAAGGCGACCAGCAGCATAGCGATGGTATTGGTGTAGCCCCAGTAGCTGCTGGCCTGGACCGGCTCCAGCGTCGCCCCGGCCACCTCGCTGTAGAAGGTGGGCAGCACGGCGGCCATAATCGTGGTGGCGAAGGCACTGTTGGCCCAGTCGTACATACACCAGGCATTGATCACGTTTCGGTAGGCGCGGTTGACGGCCTTGGTCATAGGGGAACTCCTCGTCTTCTGATCAGGTTCACGTCTGCAAACGTGTGACGCTGGCAAGGATACCTTACTCGGGCCGAATGGGCAAGCGGGGGAGAGGGGCAATGTGTGAAAGAGGCCTCCTCATTGCGAGGAGGCCTCTACTGATGGGGCTTCTTACTTACGGCCTAGCCGGCCTGCGGATGGAATCGGGGGGCCTCCGTGTCGGCCGGGGACGACGTGGTCTGGCGGGTTCGGCGCAGCCAATCGCGGCCCCAGATCCAGAGCGCCCCAAAGCCCAGCAGCACGGCCGCCAGCTTGGCCAGCCATCCCAGCACCGGGATCGCGGTGATGATGACGAAGATCACCACGCCCAGCACCATCGGCCACCAGCGGTTGTCCTCAGCCGGGGAGTTGAAGAGCCGAAAGATCAGCTGGCCCAGCAGGACGCTGATGACGATGGTGGTCACGTATTGCCAGAGCAGGCTGAAGCTGAAGCCAGCCGAGCTGGCGATGATACCGCCCAGCGCGACGACTCGTCCGACCAGCTCGCCCAGCGTGACGAGGCCAAGGGCTATCGCCAGCAGGATGGTAGCGATGACGAGCGTGACCATCAGCACGCCGAAGACGGCGATGAAGACCGCGCCCCAGCCCAGGCTGGGCAGCGGCTCTTTTTCCACGTTGCGGGCCAGCTTGCGCGTCCAGTCCGGCACAGCCCACATCATCAGCAGGCCGATGAGCAGGAAGGAGGAGAGGCGGCGGGCTTGACGTAAGAACCATTTGCCCACGAGCATAAGCGCCGATGGCGGCGCTTTCTTTGCCTCTGCCTCGGGCTCCGCCGGGACGTACTCCCGGAAGGCGATCTCACCAGCGACCGCGTCGCTGGGCACGGAGGCCCTGACATTGGCGGTGTAGTCCAGGTCGCCACCGATGCCGGCGCTATCTCGGATCGTCAGGCTGGCGGGCACCGAGGGTACCTGGGGCAGCATGGGAACGAAAGGGAAGCCCGGCGGTAGATCCTCATCGGGGTCGGTGCCGCCGACGTCGATGGTGGCGTCCCCGCCAATCGTCCCGGCGATCTCCACGGCTCCCCCGGAGATGTCGGCCTCGCCGTCGATGTCGCCGTTGAGCAGCGCCTGGTACCCCATGTAGATCAGATCGCCGCCGGCGCGGGATTCGTCCTCTCCCTCCAGGCTGAACCCGACGCCGATGATGTCGTCCGCGATATCGCCGCCGATGGTCATCGCGTAGCCTGCGATGCGGACGTCGTCCCCCACGGTGCCGTTGATGATGACGTGCTGCCCGGCAGCGATCAGGTCGCCCTCGACGGTACCGTTGATGGTCAGCGTGTTTCCGGTGACGACGAGGTCGCCTTCGACCGTGCCGTCCAGCGTGAACTCACCGGCAGCGACATAGAGATCATCCTCGATGACCTCGTCGGCTTCGATGGTGACCACGTCTCCGCCTCGGCCTTCGAAGGCCTGGACGGCCGGCGCGGCGAGCAGGCCGAGCAGCAGCATCAGCCCGACCACGAGCATCACGTTACGTGCATACGACGTTCGTTTTTTCATAAGACAATTCCCCCTTTTGACTTCTGATCCAACAACGATATAACAGTATACTGCACTGTATACGCAGTGGTGTGAGCAAAGTTGCAGTTTGATTGTAGGTCGAGTCAGGTAAAATCGAAAGTCGCAGATGGAGGGGAAAGTGGGAGGATGTTCCTATTGACCGCCGTGGGGTCTGGTGTAAGGTAAGTGTGGGGTTAGCGAATCGTCTGCGAAAGCGCCTTCAATGCCACAGAGTGTGCTCAGATGCAACAAGGCAAAGATCTGGGGGTGATACACTCGGTAAACGCGCTTGCAGGCAATCTAATGCGTCCGGGATGCTTTGGAACTGCTTCGTTTGCCCGGTGTGGGAGGTTATTTGTCGGATGCCTTCAACGCGGTTACAATAGACGTTGACGGGGCGTTTGTCTTTTTTTGTCTTTACTGCCCCACGCTGATCGTCGTTGGTGTTGCTACTGGATGGTGTTTTGGATGGCTGGCGACGCTGGCGTTGCTGATCGACGAAAGCCAGCTGCCCATCTGAGCAGGGAAGGATAGATTTAGGTTGCGAACTTCGGTCATCGTCCCAACGTACAACGAGAAGGAGAATCTGGAATCGCTGGCGACGCAGCTGCTGGCCTTGCCGGTCGACGTGCGTGTCATTGTCGTCGACGATAACTCGCCCGACGGCACCGGCGAGATCGCCGACCGTCTGGCGAAGGAAAGCAACGGGCGGCTGAGCGTCATTCACCGCGCCGGCAAGCTCGGGCTGGGCACGGCCTACATCGCTGGCTTCCGCCGCGCATTGTCCAACGGCGCTGAGCTCATCTGCACGATGGACGCTGATTTCTCCCACAATCCGCGCTACATCCCGGCGATGATCGAAACGATCGGGCAGGGTCACGATCTGGTGATCGGGTCGCGCTACGTGCCGGGCGGGGGAACCAGCGGTTGCACGCTCAAGCGGAAGCTGCTCAGCTGGGGCGCTAACGCCTTCGCCCGCGTGCTGCTCGGCCTTCACGCTCACGATACGACGGCCGGGTTCCGCTGCTACCGTCGCGAGGTCTTGGAGGACGTGGGGCTGGATACCATCAAGGCCGATGGCTACTCCTTCTTGGTCGAGATGTTGTACCACGTGCAAGGCCGTGGCTGGCGGGTGGGCGAGGTGCCTATTGTGTTCGAAAACCGGCAGCAAGGGGTCTCTAAGATCTGCCAGGAGGAGGTCTTCAAAGCTGTCTGGACCGTGCTCCGCCTGGCTCGAACCCGTCTGATGGGCTAGCTTGCTAATCGATGGCTTCGCAAAACTCCTGCAGCTTACCCACTTGCCCACTTGCAGACTTTCAGACTGGCTAACGTACTATGGAACACGTGCGCTGTAACCTGTGTGGGGCTGACGACGCCATCGTGCGGTACCCCAACACTATCGAACGGGAAGGCGACGGCGATTGGCGGGCCTTTCGCTGCACGAATAGCGGCTATGGGCGGCATCACACTATCGTCCAGTGCCAGCGATGTGGCCTGGTCTACACCGATCCCCGGCCCGATGGTGAGGACATCGCCGAGACGTATCAGGCGGTCGAAGATCCGTTGTACATCGAAGAGCGAGAGGGGCGCGTACTCACCTTCGAGCATCACCTGAAGCCGCTGGAGCGCCTCACCGGTCCGCCGGACGGGCGGCCGCTGCTGGACGTGGGGGCGTATACGGGCGTCTTCGTGGAGATCGCGGGGCAGCACGGGTGGGACGCCTGGGGCGTGGAGCCCTCCCGCTGGGCCGTTGGGCAAGCTCGGGCGAAAGGGTTGCACGTGGTACAAGGGACGCTGGAGACGGCGGAGCTGCCGGAAGCGCATTTCGACGTGGTGACGCTTTGGGACGTGATCGAGCACGTGACCGATCCGCGCGGCACGCTGGAGCGAGCGCATCGTCTGTTGAAGCCGGGCGGGCTGGTCGTGATCCATACCATCGACATCGACAGCCTCTTCGCCCGGCTGATGGGCCCGCGCTGGCCCTGGTTGATGGAGATGCACATCTATTACTTCTCGCGGCACACGCTGCGGAAGATGCTCGCGGCGTGCGACTTCGAGGTGATCAGCGACAAGCCCCAGGGGCGCTTCTTGCGGTTGGGCTACCTGACGAACCGGCTGGGCGCTTTGTTCCCGCCAGTGGGCCGGCCGGCCGAGTGGCTGGTGACGCAGCTGGGGTTGCGCGGCCTGGCGGTGCCGGTCAACCTGGGTGATCTCTTCACCGCCTATGCGCGGAAGACCTGACCGGAGTCTGAGAGGGAGGCGAGGGATGAGACAAGCGTTGGTCTGGCAACGGTGAAGAGAAGTTATGTGGATAGCTTATAATCGAAAGAGATGGCAATGGATCGGGGCCTTGCTGGGCTTGACTTCTTTGGGAATGATTTTGCGATTCTATCGCATTGGTGCCAATAGCTATTGGCTAGATGAAGCAATCAGTGTGTTGATTGCCCGTTCCTCTGTCCCCGCGATTTTATCCAATACCGGAAGATCTAGTCACCCTAGCCTGTATTATCTATTGCTGCATTTCTGGTTGAGGTGGGGGGCAGCTGCTGAGCTATGGATTCGTTTGCCCTCTGCTTTGTTAGGCGCTTTGACTATTCCGTTGATTGCGTTATTGGGGCAATATCTTTTTAACCGTCGAGTAGGTCTTGTGTCCGGATTGTTTTTGACTCTGGCGCCCTTCCACGTGGCTTACTCGCAAGAAGCGCGGATGTATGCACAAGTTGTTTTTTTAGGGATCGCAGGGTTACTTTGCTTCTATCGGGCCATTAATGAGAGGTCCTATGCTTGGTGGTTAGCGACGCTCGCGGTGATGGTTTTGGCGATGATGACTCATCTTTTTGCCATCTTTCTCCTGGCAGCTATGAGTCTATATACTTTGTGTTACTATCGAGAACAGAGAGTCTTGATCTGCATGTTTTTGGTCAACTTGGTTGCGGTGGCGGTAGTAGTACCTCACCTGGTTGGATTGTTAAGCGATAGCCAGCAAGCATTTGGCGGATTACGACCTTTAGTCAGTCGGGATAGACCAAGCTTGTTCTTTCCAATCACAGCAGCTCATATTCTCTTGATGGGCTATTCAATTCCTCCGCTGTGGATGCCGGTTGCCTTGTTCGTTAGTCTCGCTGTGTTGGGTATAACCTTGATGGAAGTAAGACGAGCGCTTCGACTTCGAATAGATTCTTCTCAATCATTGGTATTACTTTTATTGGTTGGAGGGCTGGTATTGTTGGTGCCGTTTGTTGGGGCGCTGATTCAGCCTACTTTTTTGCCCGAACGGACGTTGTTAGTGGGGCTTCCAGCACTTCTCTTGCTCATCGCATGGGGTATTGCTGGGACGCGACGGCGCACACCACTTCCATACCTAGGGATAGGATTGGTGGCACTTCTACTGTTTTCTCTGGAGGGGTATTATTTCGATAGTCGGTTTCAGAAGCCTCCAATGCGGGAAGTGGCTGCTCTGGTAGAAGCGCGATTCTCGCCGGGCGACGGTGTGTTGCATACATCCGATGGTTCCTATCTTCCGTCGCTTGTGTACCCTCACCCGGATGAAAGTTACTTACTGGCTGGCGACCCCGACCCGCGTAAGGCGACGGCGGTTTACGAATCGTGGGGAGGAGAAGTAGTTGAACGGGATGATCTGTCGCCGGAGTTTGAGCGTTTGTGGGTGGTGGTGGCTTTGGAACACAGTGTGGATTTTCAACGAGACGCTTTGGAATGGTTTGAGTCACAGTATGATGTACTCTATCAGCACAGCATAGATGGAATTGGGGTCTGTCTTTTCGATCTTGATGATATAGCTAGCGAGTGAGGTCGCAGGTAAGTGGGAGAGGAGCATTCGTCAATGAATAATTTTCAAGAGCGCTATTTCTTATTTGCTACTGTGTTTATAATGCTTCTCGCGGCCTCGTTATATCTCTACAATTTAGACGGTTGGCTTGTGGCGGATGATGAGGGAACCGATTTGTATGAAATTTGGCGCATCAGTGAAGGAGATGTGCCGGGAGTAGACCTGATTACCGAACAACCTCCTGTCTTTTTACTCGGCGGAGTTATGCTTGGTCGTTTGTCGGGCTTCAACATAAGTGTGTTACGCGGGGCCTCGGCAGCGATGGTGTTGGGCTCGGGCTGGTTGATTTTCTTAATTGGGCGAGAGATTTGGAGCTCGCGTGTCGGTTTCTTCGGGGTAATATTTTATCTTCTCAATCATCTAGTTTATGAGCAAGCACGTCTCTTTCGCCCGGATCCTTGGATGCTGGCGTTTAGCGTTCTGGGACTCTGTTTATTTGTGTTGGCACAGACAAGAAACAGTAAATGGTGTCTACCGCTCTCTGGGCTGGCGTATGGCGTTGCGACACTTTGTAAACTTTTTGGGGTATTGCCGTTAGGTGGCTGTGTGCTTTTTTTGGTTTACCGAGTCTTGACCGCTCGTATTTCGGCCTCCCGCTTTTTGGGGCAAGCAGCTTGGTTATTGGTTCCTTTTAGCCTGATAAGTGTAGGAGGGTTATTGTCCTTTTATCCCCCAGGATCTACTTACTATGGAGTTGTCCTGGGTCAGCACTGGCAGCTTGGTGTTCAGAGAGGATTACTTTATAGGCCTGTGAAGGGATTGGTCCTCATAACTGTATTTTTAGGCTATAATTTAGTTTTCCTGTTTGCCATACCTTTACTTCACAGGTTTGCAACCAGCCACAGAATTGGGGAAAGTGTTTTGACTTGGCAGATGCCCAGCGGGTTGGCTTATCTTATCCTCTCACGACCGATCTACCCACGATACTGGCTTTATCTTATCCCTGTATTTAGCTTGATGCTTGGATATCTGGTGGACCGCTTGTTGAGAGAGGTGAATTTGCGCTATGATGTGGGTAAGGACCTGCTGACCATCGTGACGGGGGTTTTACTTGTGGGAGCAGGTGTGGCTCAATCGGTCCCCACGATTTTGCGATATGCCAGGCGGTATGAGGAGGATACATTGTCGTTGGCCTCATACATAGCTTCTCACACTGAACTTGATGATATTGTCTTAGCTGATTATGCGGCTCTTAACGTCTATGCTCGGCGTCCTTCAGTGCCTCAGGCCTCTATCATCGCGGGCGGAAGGGTTAGGGGAGGATTTGTGACTGGGGCTGAACTGATCGAGGAAATCGAAAGTCGCGGGGTAGTGATGGTTGTCTTGCATGTGTCTGGAGGAGATCCTGGTCCCCATCACCTTGTAGACCTGAGGGATTTTGATGAGTTCTACGCTTACTTGCACGATCACTTCGATCTTGTATCTAATTTCAATCGGGCCGGACAAGTGATGGAGATTTTTGAAGTTAGAAGGTAAGT
>CAYYTU010000002.1:133992-168231 GCA_964474655.1 uncultured Anaerolineales bacterium | reverse complement strand
TGGAGATTATAACGAGCTTAGTCGGAATGTCCAACCTGGTTTCGGGTGCGCGGCGTTGCATTCTCTACCCTTTCGGTATATACTTGTGGTGTTAAATTCTCGCTTGCTTTGTTGCCGGAGGCATCGGGGCGTTCAATACCTTTTTTACCGCTCGTTTGGTTTCTGGATTAGATTACGTATCAACAGGAGGCTGAAGATGAATCAGAAGAAACGTTGGTTACTGGTCGCCTTGCTGGTCACGTTCAGCTTGGTGACCGTTCAGTGTGGCGGCCCGGCCGAGGAGGCGCAACCCGATGAGCCGTTCAGGGTTGCATTCGTATACGTGGGCCCCGTTGGCGATCTGGGTTGGAGCTACGCTCACGATCAGGGGCGGCAGCATCTGGAGGAGGCGCTTGACTACGTGGAGACGGCCTATAGTGAGAACGTGCCGGAGGGCCCCGACGTCGAGCGCGTGATCCGTCAGTATGCTGAGCAGGGCTATGATATGGTTTTCGCCACCTCTTTTGGCTATATGGACTCGCTGATGGATGTGGCGGCGGAGCACCCTGATGTCTTGTTCGAACATTGCACCGGCTACAAGACGGCGGAAAATGTGAGCACCTACGATGGTCGCGGCTACGAGGGCTGGTATCTGGCCGGCATCACCGCCGGGCATATGACTGAATCGAATGTGTTGGGCTACGTGGCGCCCTATCCGATTCCGGAGGTGGTGCGCAACCTTAACGCCTATACGTTGGGCGCTCAATCCGTCAACCCAGACGTAGTGGTCCATCCGGTCTGGATTATGGACTGGTTCAATCCCCCGGCCGAGCGCGAGGCAGCCCAGGCGCTACTCGATGTCGGCGCTGACGTCATCGCCCGCGAGAGCGACTCCACAGAGCCAGATAAGATGGCTCAAGAGGAAGGCGTCTACGCCATCGGCTATAATGCGATCTCCGAGGACGTAGCACCCGATGCGGTGCTAACCGCGCCGATTTGGGATTGGGGCGTCTATTATGAGAAGAGCGTCGAGCAGGCCTATAATGGCGAGTGGGAGACGCATCAATACTGGGGCCATATGGCTGATGGCATTATGGACCTGGCTTCTTTTGGCCACATGGTGCCCGAGGACGTGCAAGAAGAGGTCTTAGCAGCCAAGGATCAGATCGTCAGTGGTGAACTCCATCCGTTCACCGGCCCGATTATGGACCAGGACGGCGAGCTGCGTGTAGAGGAGGGCGAAACGATGAGTGATGAGGCCTTGCTCTCCTTCGACTGGCTCGTTGAGGGTGTGAAGGGAACGATCCCGGAGTAGGAATCCGCCGATCTCCACTGATCTGAACCTCCGAGACTCATTGTGCTTCTCCATTGGAACGTGAAAGGCCTCGGAGGGATGACCACACTCTCTGCCCTGAGCGACAGTCAGGAATATGAGAATGTGATAGAAAAGACGGGCCTTCTCCGGCTGTAGCGTGGAGAAGGCCCGTTTTGTTGATTTTGCTGGAACTATGCCTCCCTCACGTAAACGTTCTCCACCTCGCGGCCGATGCGCCGCACGCCATCGTACAGGTAAGCGTAGATAGTGTAGAGCCCCTTTTGCTCTGGCGTGATCTCGGCCGAGTAAGTGGCCTCCTCACCTACATCCAGATCCTTCGTCTTCACGATAGCGAGCTCCTTGAGCTCGCCGCTGGGCGTGTCGGCCCAAAACTCCAGGTCGAGCCCTTCGCTTTTGATCAGTCCCCGGATGGTGGCTTCGCACCGAATCTTTTCGCCGATGAGGGAGTAAGGCTCCGTCATCGCGAACAGACTGGTAATCTCGGCCACCTCGCGGCCCACGGCGATGGTGATGCTGGGGGACTCCCAGTGGAAACGCTTGCCATCTTTCCAACCGTCGATCGTGATGTAAAGGCTGCCTGTCCGGTTAGCCGAAAGTTGGAATGGAATATCCCGTTCCTCGGTGGGATCAAGAGAGGCGATGTAGCTTCCTGTCCCCAGCACACTGATACTGTAGGCATCAAGCGAGTTGACCCGAACGTCCAGGCCGGTTAGTTTCTGATTGCCCAGATTCTTTAGATGGAGTGTGACCCATCGCGTCCCAGTATCTACATTCTTCGGCGTGAGCTCATACTCAAGCGGATATTTGATAGCCATCTTTACCTCCCTTCTGGCTGCTTAATACGAATCTGTAACTTGACTCCTGCACTTCTCAAATTTTTGAGGAGCAGGGACTTCGAAAGTCTCAAAATGTGGTTTGCGAACCCAGTTTGGAAGCAAAGCGGGATTATTCTGCATCCAAAAACCTCGACGGTAGACTTTCGAAGTCTGGAGTCGCTAAACTGTGTAAGAATACTGGTGCGAATGCGAAACGCTTTTTGAATGTCTCCGTTTCTCTGCTAATAGTATACTGGAGAATCGGGCGTTTTTCTTATGTGATATGTGAGAATTGACTTTGGGTTTTGTTAAGAAAAGTTAGAATTCGGTTGGCCATTGAACATATAGGCCGCATTTTTGATCAAAAAAGGGCACATTTGCCCACTGGCGCTGACACAATCTGCGCCAAGACATCCGATGGGACACCACGTGACCCGGCGAGATCCAGCACGGTCCTCGATTCGTCGAGCTGGTGGATGGTGCCGACGTCGCATCCCATCACTTGCAGCCCTTGATCCAGCACACGCTGGAGGATGCCTTCAGATCAAGCAATTCGCTGGCAGACACCAATAGGCAAGATTCCTTGGTTCGACGCTGCTCACCCCAGGCAACTTCGCGTCCCTCGCTCCGCTCGGAGCTCTGCGCTCGGCATGACGATAGATCTGAAACCCAGAGTGATAGTGGCTAGCTAGCGCCTAAAAAAACAGGCCCGCCGAGGAACTGCTTTGGCGGGCCTGCAAAGGGGACTAGATCGGTTTCTGGTCGCTAATACCCCCGCCGCGACTCGAACGCGGGCCACCGGCTCCGGAGGCCGGTGCTCTATCCATCTGAGCTACGGGGGCTTACAAAGGCTTTATACCACACAACGCCCTCAAGGGCAAGTTTTGAGCGGAGAACGTTACGAGTTGGGGACAAGTCCTCCCAGTCTTTCGTCGGGCCAGCCTAAACTCCAAAAAAGTTACTTGTGAATTCGATCTGCTGCTGGCACGGTCGGGAGACCAAAAAGATACTTACTGGACTACCTCAGAACGAATCCGTTTCCCTGAACCGTCGTTTGTAGAGGCAAGCAAATCGCGGTAGAATGAATGGCCTGCATCATAGCAGACCGGAACACGTCCGATCGATACAAGAATCTCCTGTGCAAGAATCTTCTGAAAGAAGTAACGGTGAAAGATAGATCATCTCCCTCGTCAGAGGAACCCAAAGTAGAAGTCGCGCAGGCCGCCAGCGTCATCGCGCTAGGGAACATCACCAGCCGCCTGCTAGGACTGGCGCGAGAGACAGTCAAGGCGGGCATCTTCGGCGCTACCGGTTCGGTGAGCGCGCTGGAAGTGGCTATGCGCGTCCCGACCCTGATCTACGACTTTTTGGTAGGGCAGATGATAAACTCCGCGCTGATCCCCGTCCTTTCCGATTACGCCGACGCCGACGATCGCTCCGAGCTCTGGCAACTCGTCAGTATCCTGCTCAGCCTGGTCGTGGTCGTACTCTCGCTCGCCCTGCTACTGGGCGAGCTGCTGGCGCCTCAGGTCGTGTGGCTGATGGCGGGAGGATTGGACCGCGAGCTCCAGGCCCAGGCCATCCGGCTGCTGCGCCTGATGCTGCCAGCGGTCGTCCTGCTCAACGTAGCTGGCATTATCGCCGCCACCCTCTATGCCCTGAAGCGGTTCACTCTGCCGGCCTTCACCGCCGCCGTCTTCAACGCTGCCACCGTGGCCCTGGCCCTGCTGCTGGGACCGAAGACGGGTGTGAAGAGTATGGCCTGGGGCTTGCTAGTGGGATCGGCGCTCCAAGTCGCGCTCCAATGCCCGGGACTACGCGACGCGCGACTGCGATTCACGCTTAACCTGGGCCACGAAGCCCTGAGCGCCATCGGGCGTCTCTATGTGCCGGTTTCGCTGGGCCTGATAGTCGACTCGCTGGGCGTGGCGCTAAGCTACAATCTGGCCTCGCGCACCGGCAGCCAGAGCATACCGTGGATGCAATACTCAGCCACACTGATCCAGTTCCCGCTGGGCCTGGTCTCCCTCGCCGTCTCTGTGGCCATCCTGCCCACGCTCTCTCGCCAGGCCACGAGCGGGAGGCCAGGGCCGTTCAAATCCACGCTGGCCCAAGGATTGCGGCTGGTGCTGATGCTCACGATCCCCGCCACGGTCGGGTTGTGGATTCTGGCGCATCCCATCGTAGCGCTCGTCTTCGAGCGTGGCGGCTTCACCGTCGCCGATACACTGGCCACAGCTGCGGCCCTCCGGGCCCACCTGATTGGTCTGATCTTCGCCGCTGTAGACCAGCCGCTCATCTTCGCGTTCTACGCCCGCAAGAAGACCTGGAAGCCAGCCCTAGTCGGCGTGGCGACGGTAATTCTCTATGTGATCCTGGCGCTGGGACCGACCCTCTTCGTCCCGCTCGAGCTGAACCGACTGATCCTGGCTAACTCGCTCAAGTGGGCCGCGCACGCCCTGCTGATGCTCATCCTGCTCCAACAGGATTTGGGCAGTCTGCGCGGCAACGGCCTGGGATCAATGGTAATCAAAGCTTCGCTCGCCTCGGCTGCAATGGGCGGGGCCGTCTGGCTCGTGAGAGAGACCATAACCACCACCTTACCGGCGGGAATCCTGGGCGAGGCGCTGCTGGTGGGCGGCGCTGGTCTGATAGGCATTATAACCTACGGAGCATTGGCCATAATGCTCCGTATGGAGGAGATGGCGCTGCTTGAAGAAGCCGCACGCGTGTGGATTCGACGCTTGACGGTGACCAGGCGGTAGCTTATAATCCGCACGTCGGTTTTAACGTATTGAGGAAGAGCATTGGACAACAATCAACCATCGGTCAGTCCAGACCAATATGACGAAACGTACTTTTTGAATGCCTGTGAGGGGTACGAGGAGTTTATCGCCAGCGAAGGCACGCATCTCTCGCGCCGGCTGAATCAGGCTTTCGAGGTGGCCGATGTCGCATCCGGTATGCGCGTCCTGGACATCGGTTGTGGACGCGGCGAGGTCCTATGGCACTGCGCCCAGCGGGGCGCTCAAGCCTATGGGATAGACTACGCGCCGGTAGCGGTTCAGATGGCGCGGAAAGCAACCTTGAGCGATAGCGAGTTGAAAAGCGCGGTTGCGGTCTACCTGGCCGACGCCAAGGTCCTCCCCTTTCCGGATCGATCCTTCGATCGAGCGTTGATGTTCGACTTGGTGGAGCACCTTCATCCCTGGGAGCTGGACCAGGCATTGGCGGAGACGAAGCGCATATTGCGCCCAGACGGCAAATTGATCATCCACACTGCACCTAATGTCTGGTACGATCGCTACGCCTACCCGATGGTAAGATTGGTGCGTACGTTGATGGGGGAAGGAAAGCGCTACCCCAAGGACCCTCGTGCCATCATCCCGGCCAACCTGGACGTGCATGTCAACGAGCAGAGCGCCCTAAGTTTATGGCGCGTCTTGAGACGCGCGGGGTTCCGGGCCGAGGTCTGGCTGGATACACCACCGCAGAACCGACGCGAGGGGCTGCTCTTTCGAGCTGTGCGACACGCCCTGTTCAACTGGCCTCCGTTTCGCTGGTTCTTTGAGCGAGAGGTCTTCGCCGTGGCATGGGCGGACGGGACGAACGAGTGAGCGCCGAGTAAGAGATGAAAGATCGCCGAACGGTTGACGAGCTGACTATCGAGGAGCTCGAAGAGCTCCTACGCCTCCGCAAACGGCAGGCCCGGCTCGAACGGTTACGAGGCTTGAACCAGAAGGGCCAAAAGCAGACGATAGACCCTCTAGCGCCGGAGCCCATCGAACCACGCAGGCCTCCCGTGCCTCAGGACCATCGTAAGTTCCAGGGCGAAGGGGCCACAGCACAATACCGCGCGCACGCCGAGGCGGACGCGATCGAAGGCGACCAAGAAGCAGCGTCCAACCGGCCGAAGAAGAGACGCCGCATTCGATGGGACTGGGTGCGAGATAAAAGCCTGTTGGTGATCGAAGTGACCGTGTTGCTGGGCTTGGTCGCTGTCCTGATCGCGGCACTGACGACCCTGCACAAAGTCAACGAGACGTCCAGCCAGGCGCAAACGGTCCCCACCCTTACCCCCACTCCCTCCATCCAGGTGGTGCTGCCGGGCGGCCACAAGCCTCCGGACGGTTCCGGCGCCTCGGCCCCGGCCGAGATTCCAGCCCACCTGCGCAATCTGGTGAGCGAGGTCACACCAGTGCCTGTCCCCACACGCGGGCCAGAGCAAGCCGCCCGCATCCGAATCCCAGCCATCGACGTCGACGCGCCGGTGCTAGAAGGCGACGACTGGGAGACGCTCAAACGGGGCGTGGGCCATCATATCGGCAGCGCCAATCCGGGGGAGCGCGGCAACTGCATCCTTTCGGCTCACAACGACATCTTCGGGGAGATATTCCGCGACCTGCCAGACCTTGATCTTGGAGATGAGATTTTCGTCCACACCGCCAGCCGGAGCTACCGCTACGAAGTTACTCAGAGCCGTATTATCGAGCCGACAGAAGTGAGCGTGATGGAGAATACTTCCAGCCCGATCCTGACGCTCATTTCGTGTTATCCCTACGGCGTCGATACGCATCGCATCGTGGTAATCGGCAAGCTGCAACCATAGACCGCACTGCTAGAACCGACTGGAGATGCTCTCCCCTATGCCCTAAAGTCTCAACAGGCAGCTGTCCCACTGCGCACTATCGCCTGAATTTACGCCACGTTAGATATTTAAGGAGAAGAACAGAATGGCCAAGAAGAAAAATCGCGACATCAATCTATCACCGGCACAGATGGTTCTGCCCGGAGAGCCACAGGTGGAGGAAGCCGGAAAAGCGGAGAAGAAGAAAGTAGCCGAAACAGCAGCAGCGTCACAATCAGGGAGAGAATTGAATGAGGAATACCACTACGTAATAGCCGAGCTCAAGCGCATCGGCATAATTGCGGCGGTGATGGTGGTGATATTGATCGTGCTGGCTCTGACATTGACGTAGTGCAGCTTTCACCAGAGGGCATTTTCGCCCCCCCACCTCCGCCAATGAAAACCGCTTGAAACAGCCTTCGAGCTGCTCAGGATGCCCCTCGCTAAACAAGGTCAGGGAAGTCCCTACTACTCGCCGCCCAGCTCACATCTCTAGCCCTGGACACCCGCGCTTTGTGACCTCTTCCGCCACAGCGTGATCGCTCCCCAAGCGACGAACCAGTGTGACAGCAAGGTCACCCAGATATTTTGCGTGCGCAAAAATAGGACGCTACTGATGACGGCCAGCCCGCCCTGCATCAACAAGGCCGGGGCTTGGCGGGGATGATCTATGCCATCACGCCAGGTGGGATTCAGGACGGCCTCCAACGCCACCAGGGCCAGCCCTATCCAGGTACCCCAGTAGGGGCCAAGGGCCACCGCGGGCGCATTGCGATAAAAGGCCAAATGGACCTCGTGGTAGGCAGCTTCCCGCAATGCGACCCAGGCCGACGTATCGACCTGCAGGAGCGGCCCCTCTACCCCAGCGCGCGCCAGGGCCTTTCGATACGTCCAAGCGCCCAACAAAAATAAGAGCCACGTCGCAAAGCCCAAAGCCGCCGCCCATCCCAGGTCGTAAGCCCAATCCTGCCAGTTCGCAGCGACAACCTCCGTCGCCTCCGAGCCCGGCACCAGAAACCGCTGCAAGCCCATCAAACGGCTCACTAAAGCGTCGTGCCCCCACAGGAGCGCAACGAACGGGATACCGACGTAGTAAAGCAGCCTTAACAGCCTGAAAATAACAGCAGAAAAACGCCAGGAGACTAGCCGAACGACGAACCTGTCTACCGAGCTGGCATGGCGCTCTGGTCTGAGATCCGTGACGGAATGGAATAGCCAGCTCAGGTTAGACCAGAGGATACCCAGCAGCAGCGAGCCGCCCAGCCAAAGCCAACGTTCATCCAGAAGCGCCAAAGGGTCAGACATCGCCTGCCTATCGACGGTCTAACGGTATAGACAACGTGATCTTGGTGCCTTCGCCCGGCGCTGAGGAGATAGAGACCTCGCCATCGAGCATTTCAGCTCGCTCGTGCATATTGACCAGCCCCAGGCTACCGCGTTGATCGTAGCTTGCCTGCACCGTCTCAACGTCAAACCCCTCACCGTCGTCCTCCACCTCCGCCACCAGCGTCTGTTCATCTTCAAGGTAAAGCCGCACCCAGACGTTATCGGGCTGAGCATGTTTACGGGCGTTGCCAATCGCCTCTTCGATGATGTAGAACAATACCCCTTGATCATCGCGACTGAGCAGATCGTCAACATCGGGCTTTGACTCCAGGTGAACTGGAAGGTCCTTGGTCTCCTGCATCTTGCTGATGTATTGCTCCAGTGCCGCCCGCAAGCCCTGCGTCTCCAGGATGAGTGGACGCAGCGTGAAGAGCATGTGACGGATCTCCTTGGTCGTATGACGCGCCAGGTCCTCGACTTGCTCGAGCTCCTCAGTGGCCTTATCCACATCCGATTGCTCCCGCAGCAACATACGGGCATAGTTCACCTTCATAGCGATAGAAGCAATCGTCTGCGTGGGACCATCGTGGAGATCGCGGGCTAGCTTCTTGCGTGCATCCTCCTCCACAGCCACGATCCGCTCCTTCTCCTCACGCAAATCCTGGTAAAGCTGAGCATTCTGGAGCGCGACGATAGCCTGGTTGCTAATCGCCATCAACATATCTTGGAGGTCCTCGTCATAAGTATCGGGCCTGGAGCTGCCGAAGACGACCACACCAAAGCTCTCGAACCCGGCCCGCAGCGGCACGACGATGGCCTGCTTGCACTGATGCATCGCTATTAGCCTGCCCAACTCCGGATCAGAGATCGGGTCATCGGTGAGCACGGGCTCTGCGGTATTAAGCGCTTCAGACAGAATGCCCTTTTTGCTATCGAAAACGAGGTTGCGATCCCGCACCGGCAGATGGCGCGAGGCCACGATGCGCAGATGATTGCGACTGAACAGCATCACCACCCCGATCTGCTTGATCTGCCCGTTGGATAGCTCTCGCAACCCTTTCTCTCCCACCTCCAGCATCGCTTGAAGCACCTTATCGTAGTTCAGCGTCGCGCTGAGCGTGCTGGCGAGTTCGAAAGTCAAACGTGTGTGCTCACGCGCGGCGTGCAGCTGGCGCTGCTCCCTCTCTCGCTCCACGGCCTGCCGCCTTGCTATGATGCGTTTCATTCGATCTCCAACCAGCCCGCTGACCAGAGCGGCCAGCAATAGCACGAGAGAGATCGCGGCGAAGGAGACCAACGAAGCGGCAAAGGCGAAGGGGGCAAGGGCATAGCTGGCAAAGCCAGCGCTCACAATCACGGCCACCGCCACCAGCAAGCTGATCTCCCACTGGAAGCGCAGGGCCGCGGTGAGGATCGGGAACAACGTGAAGAAGAAGAACTGACTTTGCAAGCCGCCGGACGTGACGATAAACCCAACAGATAAAGCCGTGTCGATCACTAGCGACATCACCGGCACGATGTGCGAATACGAGCTATAGGCGAGCAAGAGCATCACACCGAGATTGTAAAAGACGGCGATAACAAAAAGTGCGATCTGGGGTAGAAAATGGGAGAAGTCCAGGCTACCGCCGTAGCTGGTCAAGGCATCCAGAGAGATGATGAGCGCCACGCTGATCAATAACAACCAGCGCAAGTTACTGATCAGCCAATCGATCTGATAACGTCCATCGGGTTTACCGGGCGCAGGCATAGGGGGTTTCTCATCCTGGTCACTAGAGGTACCAGGCACCGACAACCTCACACGTCGATACCTAACAAGGCCGCGGGCATGAGAGGGTATCCCACCTCCACGCGACCGCGGCCTATTAAAGTGGGCGCGCAGGGACTCGAACCCCGGACCTCTACAATGTGAGTGTAGCGCTCTGACCAGCTGAGCTACGCGCCCTGACTGTCCTCAGATTATAGCACCGAATACCACAGACCGCAAGTTGACATCCATCCGCCGTGTGGTATCATTGCGCTCAAATTAGATATTCTGGCATTGCTCTTATCCAGAGAGGCGGAGGGACCGGCCCGATGAAGCCTCGGCAACCACCTTTGGCGAGCGCGGCGTTCGTCAAGCGGAAGGTGCCAATTCCGGCAGAACGGTGTTTCTGGAAGATGAGAGGCGGACACGCAGTGCGGATGTGCCCCCTTCTGTCTTCGAGAAGGGGGTTTTTTGTTGTCGATACCAGCCTGGGCTGGAGATAACATTAGATAGCAGATCAGGAGGCATTCCAGTGACGAAACGAAATATTGTCGTAACAGAAGCGACTGGTCCTTCCATCGAGAAGACACCCGTCGAGATTGTGGAGCGCAAAGGCATCGGGCACCCCGATAGCCTTTGTGACGGTATCGCCGAGCGCATCTCGGTGGAATACACGCGCTGGTGCGAAGAGAACCTCGGCGTCCTCCTCCACCACAACTTCGATAAGGTACAGTTGGTGGCTGGCGAGGTCGAAGTGGGATATGGCAGCGGGCAGATGCTCAAACCAATCCGCATCCAGATTGCCGGACGCGGAATACCCACGTTCCAGGGCCGTAAAATACCCCTGGACGATATTGCCATTGAGGCCGCCAAGAAGCACGTGCAAGAAACGATGCGTTATCTGGACCCGAACCGCCATATGGTGATCGATAGTTACGCCGGGCGTGGCGCGGAGGAGCTTCAGTATGTGGTGGATCGAGTGACGGCTAACGACACCAGCTTCGGCGTCAGCTACTGGCCTCGTTCTGGGCTGGAACGCTCGGTCTACCGAACAGCCCAGTACATAAACCACGAGCTGATCGATGATCTCCCCCTGGGAGAGGACATCAAGGTGATGGGAATGCGCCGCGACGGCGAGCTGACGCTGACGGTGGCGCTACCCTTTATGGCCCATCAGGTCAAGAGCAAAAAAGCGTATGTGAACCTCCGTCAAGCTGCTCAGGAGGCGATCCAGACGTACGCCGCCCAGCTCGACCCCCGCAAGGTCAACGTGATGGTCAATACTGCCGACGACGTGGATGGAGACGCAGTCTACCTCACCCTCACCGGCACATCGGCGGAAATGGGGGACGATGGAGCCGTCGGGCGCGGCAATCGGGTCAACGGCGTTATCGCGCCCTTCCGCTCAACTAGCCTGGAGGCACCTTGCGGCAAAAACCCAATCTCACACGTAGGCAAGGTCTACAACGTACTGGCTTATGCGGCGGCGCAAGAGATCGTAGAGAAAGTGCCCGAGATCGAAGAGGCTACCGTCTACTTGCTCTCGCAGATCGGCGCGCCGTTGGATCAACCGTTGATGGCGACGGCGCTGGTTCGCTCGGCCGATGGGGCTTTGCCCAAGAGCGTCTACGCTGACGTGGAGGATTTGCTGGATGCGAACCTGGCAAACGTCCATGGCATGCGCGAGCGCATCCTGACCCAGGAAGTGAGTCTCTTCTAAACTTGACTTCTGCACTTTTCAATTCGCTCTTGTGTAGGAGTCTGCACAAATATCGCCCAGCGACTGATGAAGGTTAAAAATTTAATCCGGTAATAGCCCTCATCCATCCCCAACCCCTTCCCTCTCCCAATCCTAGGAGAGGGAAGGGGCAATACCCGTAGGGATGCTGTGTTCCCCCTTCTCCCAGTATTGGGAGAAGGGGGCCAGGGCAGTATAGGGCCATCGCTCCTATGGGGGGGATGAGGCCTATCTGAAGTCACTGCTTGATAGAAGTGCCCTCGCAAGCTCTATTACCAACTATTTTCTTAAAGTTCATAAGTCGCGGGCTACCCCGTGCGAAGCCACTCTTCAGCGGCTTCGGAGTTGGCATAGGCCGACTTCGCCGGTCGTAGCACGTGGTTTCCCCCCAATGGGGGGTCCGCGGCGAAACCGCCGTGCTAAAGGAGCGTCTAAAAATTACCTCCCGTTTTCCGAGGGGACGTATGCCCTCAAATCGGGAAGTTATTTGTAGATGAACCCTAAGCTTTGAGATTCACGCGAAGTCCTAGAGAGTTTTCGAGGCGAATCGTCTGCGAAAGCGCCTTCAATGCCACAGGGTGTGCTCAGATGCGAACAAGGCAAACGAAGCTTGGGTTGATACGCGCTCGGTAAATGCACCTGTAGGCAAGCTAATGCGTCTAGGGTGCTTTGGAACTGCTTCGTTTGCCCCTAGACCCAGCTACTTTGACATCTCAGATTTTTCATTGTATACTTCCTTCGGAAAGTGAGTTGCTGAGGATAGAGACCGTGCATACTTTAACGAGCACAAGCCAGCCCACCCCTACGCCGCCAGACCGAGGGTCTGGTTAGGCGTGTGAGCGCACGTTGAAGAGCAAATCGGCCAGCCCTCCAGACGTTGTGGGGGGCTGGCTTTTGTGTAGCATCAAAAAGTTGCTGCGAATGCAGGTAGTAAATGGCAAAAACAATCGATGATCTCACCAATGCAATGAACCATTTCGTGCAAGCGAAGGGGTGGTACGATGAAGCTTCATCAGCCCCTCAGACGCCGCGTAACGTCGCCATCTCGCTCTCGCTGGAGGCTGCCGAGGTGCTGGAACATTTCCAGTGGGATGAGCACGTCAACGATAAGGCCGCGCTGGCGGGCGAGCTGGCCGACGTGACGCTCTACCTGCTCCAGATGGCCTATTTGATGGAGATTGATCTGGAGCAAGCGGTGCTCGATAAGCTATCGGCAAACTACAAACGTGAATGGTCCAGGGAGTAGGCGGTGAAAATCCTCGCCGTTAGCGATCGAGTGGACGAGACTATTTACAGTCAGCAGATCCGCGATCGTTTCGACGATGTGGCGATGGTGCTTTCGTGCGGCGATCTGCCCTATTCTTATCTGGAATTCATTGTCTCGATGCTAAACGTGCCGTGCTTTTACGTACATGGCAACCACGACCGACCAGAGTACAAATCGAACGGTACCACGTTAACCGAGCCAGGCGGATGGATCAACCTGGACGGGAGGACGGTAAAGGCCAAGAATCTCTTGCTAGGCGGACTGGAAGGCTCAATCCGCTACAAGCCCGAGGCGCCTTTCCAATACACAGAGCAGGAAATGGTCTACAAGACCTGGCGTATGGTTCCCGCTTTGTTGATGAACCGCATCCGGTACAGCCGCTACCTGGACATTCTGATCACGCACTCACCGCCGCGCTACATTCACGACGGTGACGATAACGCTCACCGTGGATTCAAAGTCTTTCTAAACGTTATGAGACGCTTCCGACCGCGATACTTGCTCCACGGCCACAAGCACATCTACGGCCCAACCGCCCGACGCACGCGTTACGAGGACACCCAAGTCGTTAACGTCTATCCCTATCGCATCATCACCTGGTGATCGAGAGATTCTTATTCAATTATCGCACGGTAGCAAGGATAACTCCATCTGCCCACGCTGGGCGAGCGAACCATCCAGCGTAGCACAGGCGGTGACTCTTGCATACTGTCCACCATCATCCATTAACATAACGAGGAGGAGATATGGCTGAGAAGATTACCCCCCGCAGCGAGGATTATTCCCGCTGGTATACGGACGTGATCCAGAAAGCAGACCTGGCGGACTACGCCCCCGTCAAGGGTTGTATGGTGATCAAGCCCTACGGTTTCACCCTCTGGGAGCACATCAAAGGCGGACTGGACCGGCGCTTTAAGGCCACCGGTCACGTCAACGCCTACTTCCCGCTCCTGATACCGCTGAATTTTATCGAGAAGGAAAGCCAGCACGTGGCAGGCTTCTCGCCAGAGCTGGCCGTCGTCACGCACGGGGGCGGTAAAGAGCTGGAAGAGCCGCTGGTCGTGCGTCCGACCTCGGAGACAATTATCGGACATATGTACGCCAAGTGGATCCAATCCTATCGCGACCTGCCAGTGCTGATCAATCAGTGGGCCAACGTGGTGCGCTGGGAAATGCGCACCCGACCTTTCCTCCGCACGACGGAATTTCTCTGGCAAGAGGGGCATACGGCCCACGCCACCCGCCAAGAAGCGGTGGAGGAGACGCTTCGTATGCTTAACGTCTACGTCGATTTCGCCGTCGAGGACGCGGCCATCCCCGTCATCGCTGGACGGAAGAGCGAAAGTGACAAGTTCGCCGGTGGTGAGACCAGCTACACGATTGAGGCGATGATGGGCGATTACCGGGCCCTTCAGGCCGGCACCAGCCACTTCCTGGGACAGAACTTCGCTCGGGCGTTCGACATCCAGTTCCTCGACGAGCACAACGAGCTCCAATACGCCTGGACCACCAGCTGGGGCGTCAGCACACGTATGGTTGGCGCTGTGGTGATGGTCCACGGCGATGATCAGGGCCTGGTTCTGCCGCCGCGCCTGGCGCCGCATCAGGTCGTGATCGTGCCCATCTGGAAGAGCGAGGAGCAGCAATCCCAGGTGATGGAGGTCGTCAAGCGCGTGGAAGGCCAGCTGCGCGAGGATGTGCGGGTCAAAGTAGACGCTCGCGACGCTTACTCACCAGGCTGGAAGTTCAACGAGTGGGAGATGCGAGGCGTACCGTTGCGCATCGAAATTGGCCCCCGAGATATCGAGCAGGACCAGGTGGTGATGGCCCGCCGAGACATCTGGGGCCGCGAGGGGAAGCAGACTGTCCCTCTCGGCGAGGGATTGAACGATGCAGTGCAGGAGCTGCTCGCCACCATCCAGGCCGATCTTTACCAAAAGGCACTCGATTTCCGCGAGGAGCACACCTACGATCCCAAAGACTACGACGCGTTCACAGACGTGATCGACGAGGGCTTCGCTTATTCGTGGTGGTGCGGCGATGCAGAATGCGAGGCTCAGATCAAGGATGAGACGAAAGCCACCATTCGCTGCATCCCCCTGGAGCAAGAATCGGAGACGGGACGATGCATTCGCTGCGGCGAAGAAGCCGAAGAGCGCGTTATCTTTGGAAAAGCTTACTAGACGTGCAGCCCTCCAAATTCTAGAAGAGGAAACACCAGAGGACGAAATCGGCGTCAAGCGCAGACTTGGCGGAGCAAGACTTTATCACTTTCGAACCAAAGGTGCAACGCACTGGTATGTGTCAACGAATTTGACACATACCAAGATTCGGTGTCAGCACCCCACTACTTTGAGGAGAGCCTGCGTCTAGAGTGCTTTGGAACTACTTCGTTTGCCCATCAGGTAGTTACGCCTGTCAAGTCAAAAGATAATGTTACCGGGGGGGAGGATTTATCGGGTTGGTTTGATCTGTCACCGCTGTTGTAATTTGCGGTTGGTCCACCAGGCGGCGAGGCCTAAGCCCTCCACCAGCCAGAAGACAGGGAGGTTTTGAACGTTGCGAAAGACGCTATTCAGCGCATAGGACCAGTTGTGTGGACTGGCGATCAGAGCGTTGAACTGGTCGATATCGAGCTGATAGTTATACGATAGTCCGATGTGGAAGAAGATGTTGTGGAGCGATAGGAAAAGCGTGCCATAGATGACGGGATAGAGCAAGGCCTGCCAGACGTCCCGTTTGAGCGCTTTTAGTCGATCCAGCAAGAATCCCAGCGGCAGGCACCACAGTCCCAGGAACGGCACCAGATACCGTCCGTCGGCTGTGAAGCCGTGGAAGGTGCGGTGTTTGGCGAAGAGTAACAGGTAGGCTACAAAGAGACCGGTGGTCAGTGCGAGCTCTCGACGGGCGCGACGAAGATAGACGATCAGTCCCGGCAAGGAGAGCAACAGCACCGGCGAGAGCATAAATAGGCCTTGATTATAACAGGTCGGGTCGCACCAGCCGCCGCCTGCGCCCCAGATGAGCATACCGCGCAGCCCCCGGCCCAGCGGAAAGTTGAACGTCGAGGCGAAGTCACCGGCCCACGGGTAGTTGATGGCGTACTCGTAGGAGAGCGTGAACGGCCCGCCGAAGTTGGTGGTGTTGTAGGCGGCGAGGAAGGCCGCTGGGAGAAGCCCGCCCAGGGCAAGCCGCCCTGCTTTGGCGAGCACGGACTGCGCCGTGAACGGTCGGACCTGGCTCAGCAGGTAGAGCGCGACCGCAACGACCAGCACCGCGTTAGAGTATTCGACCAGCACCGCGTAGCCCAGGACGAAGCCTAGCAGGCTCGACTGCGCTGGTGGGAGTTCCTCTGTGTGCACGGCTCGGATAGCCAGATAGACCGATGCTATCACGGTGAGCGAAGATAGCGCGTGCGAGAAGAGCACACTGCTGTACTTCCAATGGGCCGTGCCCAGGCCCAGCGCGAAACAGGCCGTCAACGCCCCGAAGCGCGAGACGCCTAGCGTTCGCAGGAGGCAGTAGAGCAAAATCACCGTCCCAGCTCCGGCCCAGGCCGGGAGCAACATCACATAGAATAAGAGCGGGTTTTCGGCGTCGTGGCGGGAGGGTAAGGCGGCGGAAGGCTGGGGGAGCTGTTGCCCGATGGCATAGAAGAGGCTGGCGACCAGCGCCGTGCCCGGCGGGCGGTCGCTGTAAAGTCGTCCATCGCGTCGGGCGAGGTCGTTCCCCTCGGCATAGGGATCATAAGCGTCGATGGAAAAGGTTCCCTGCTCGACGATGGCCCGGGTCAGCGCGTAGTGGCTACCATCGTTACTGGATGTGATCCCGGACGCTGTGGCGAAGTAGAGCGACGACAGCACCACGAACAGCACCACGCAGACGAGGCGATCGGTCTTGTCGATCTTGCGCAGATGCTTCGCTTGCGATCCGTTCATGGGGACCCGTCCAGCGTCAGCATATCGCCGATCCGAGATCCCGACGGTCCATACGCTGTCAGGCGCTCCATCGCGGGCCAGACGTACAGCCCCACGGATAGGCGCAGGTCGTCAAGGGAGCGGTCGTCGGGGAGCGTCAGGGTGTACTTATCGACGATGACGTCGCCCGGGCGCCAGAGCCTGGTGGGAAGGTAACCGTCGCCTGGCTGCTCATCGCACTGCGCCACCAGTCCCGTACCCTGACAGGTCCCCTCGCACAGCGCCACGAAGACTGTGTAGTCGTGGGCGGGCGCTTCCATCGCTTGCCATCTCAATCGCACGTGCCAGGTCTCGTCCAGAGCCACGACCTTATAGTCGAGCAGGGCGATGCGCTCGCCGAAGCGGGCCAGGTAAGGACGCTCCCCGCCACCTGTCGCCGGCTCGACGATGTAAGCAGCATAGGCTGGATAAGGCTTTTCCTCCAGGTCGCCGCGCGTCAATGACCCAGCGTGGGCCTTAATAAGCGCATCGCGCGGGAAGGCCTCCAGATAGGGCGCCACGCCATCGTAGGGCCAGACTAGGACGAGCGACCGCTCGGTTGAGCTCAGCACGGGAGTCTCCCCTTTGGCGAACGTCGTCACGCGCTTGTTCTCTGGCACTAGGAAGGCGATGGCCCTCCATGCGTCCAGCAGCCGTTTGTCGAGGTAAACGCGCCCTTGAGCGACGCTGTCTTTGTCCGGGACCGCGAACCGGCCGCCTTGCCAGCCTATTCCGGCGAAGTAATTGACCTCGCTGACCAGCTCGGTCGCCGCCGCCTCGAAGGCATAGCCCGTCTCCGGTTCGGCGCTGTAGCGGAGGTAGTCGTGCCCCGTCTGGCCCAGGCTGGCGGTCAGCACCGCAACCGCCAGCGCCGTCGCCCAGATGCGTCCGCGGCGCTGCTCCAGCCAGCGTAGCGCCACATCCAACCCCATCGCCGGGAAGACAGTCACGATGGGCAACACGCCCGCCGCCCGCAGAAAATGTGGCGCGTCCCAGGCCAGCCAAGTCGGCGCCAACATCAGCCCCGTCCAGAGCAGGGCCAGGATGGGACTATCGTTGTGCTTCTGGGGACGGCGCAGGGCTTCCACCAGGCCCCATGCCATAGCTGCTCCCAGCAGCGGATCGAAGACAGGGCGGCCGGGCGGGTTGTGGCGCGGGATGGTGTCGCCGCGGATGAAGAACATCCCCAGCGTCTGGATCAGCTGGCGCCCCAGCACGGCCCAGGGCCGGCCCTGGTTGAGCGCGGGGTTGAAGATCGAAACCTGCCCCGGGCGGCCCATCACCACCTTCCAATGTGTGACGGTGTAGCCCGCCAGCGGTCCCAGCGTGATCAGCGTGCCGAGTCCAAAATAGAGCGCGCCAGGCCAGAGGCGATTGGCTTGATCGGTGAGTATGAGGAAGAGGGTGGTTGCGACCAGCGCCAGCGGGGTGAAGCGGATTGGCAGGTAGGTGTAGAACCCCACGCCATAGACGAGGCCGCCCAGGAGCCAATCCAGGCGGGTGTTTTTATGGATCGCTCGTCCTACAAGCCATAGCGTCAGCGCTATGAAGAGTGGTAGCGTGACGGCTCGAAATCCAACCCGGCTAAGATGGATATGCCACAGCGTAACCGTCAGGACGGCCGTGCTCAGCAAGGCCACGCGATGGTCGAGCCAGGCGCGGACCATTAAGTAAGTAACGGGAATCGTCAGCGTGCCGCAGAGCGCCGCCGCCAGGCGTACCGCGCCAGGCGAGCGACCCAGGAGCCCCACGGTGCCGGCGATGAGGTAGATGAAGAGTGGTTCGCGGCCCCGGTTGGCCGTAAAGTAAAGGGGCGTCTGGCCCGATAGGACCCGCAATGCATCTAATCCGTTGAAGGCCTCGTCGCGGTAGAGCCCCGGCGGCACCTGATTCAGCGCGATCAGGCGCAGAGCCCCGCCCAGCACCGTGAGGGCTATGATGGGCAGCCATTCCCTCAACCAATGGTGCCGTGATAGATGTTTATCATTCGTAAATTTTGCCAAAGCGGGCGCATTATAGCATAGGGGCAAGGTATGTCAACCACTTTTGGCTCGGGTTCCAGGCTAAAGTTAATGGTGACGAGTAGGCAGGTTCAATGGGGGGTATTTCTTGCTTAAGCCCTGGATTCCAAGTACAATAGCTTGGCACGTGCTGAGTGATTAAACGAGGTAATTATGGAACCTGTGATGCTTAATGACAGATATCGCTTGCTGGAGCGGATTGGGTCTGGCGGGATGGCCGTGGTCTATCGCTGCGTGGATACGCTTCTTCAGCGGCAAGTGGCGGTGAAGATCTTGCGGGAGCGATTTGCGGGCGACCCGGCCTTTCTGGCTCGCTTCCGGCGCGAGGCGCAATCGGCGGCGAATCTGGACCATCCTAATATCGTCACGGTCTACGATGTAGGGCAGGACGGCGAGCGGCACTACATAGTGATGGAGTACGTCGCTGGTCAGGACCTGAAGACGTTGATACGCCGCAAAGGTCGTATGACCGTCGATGAGACTCTGGAGATAGCAATTCAGATCTGCGAGGGCGTGGGGCATGCACACCGGGCCGGCCTGGTCCACTGTGACATCAAGCCGCAGAACGTGTTGCTGACCGAGGACGGACGCGCCAAGGTGGTCGATTTTGGCATCGCACGCGCCCTTTCTGAATCTGGGCTCACCGAGTCGGAGACGGTTTGGGGCAGTCCGCTCTATTTCTCGCCGGAGCAAGCCTCCGGTGCTCCGCCGTCGCCGGCCTCCGATGTTTATAGTATTGGCGTCATCATGTACGAGATGTTGAGCGGTGCGCCTCCCTTCCAGGCCGAAAACGCTACCGCGCTGGCCATGATGCACTTACAGGAGGACCCCGCGCCGCTGGCGGTGCGGAACCCTCAAGTGCCATCCCAGCTGGAAAAGATCGTCCACACCGTGCTCTCCAAGGAACCGTCGGCGCGTTATCGCACCGCCTCTCAAATGGCCCGCGTGCTGGAGGAGTACCACCGCCTGGGCGAGCAAGCGACGAGCTGGCAGCCGGCAACCTCGCGAGGGAATGCAGAAGCGCTCTCACGGGCGGAAGAGGCCCCCAAATCCGAGATGCTCACCGCAGCGGACCGGGGCTTGACCGAGGTCACCTGGTTGCTGGGCATTGTGGCATTCATCGCCGTGGTGGGCCTTATACCCTTGTGGTGGCTGGTTTACCAATCGTATGCTGCCTTACCGTCTGGAGTCTCCCGGACGCCGACGCCGCTCGTTACCCGAACGCCGGAGCCGATCACAGTCTCCGTCCCGAATCTGGTGGATGAGTCGGTGGATGACGCCCGGCGGATGGTGGAACGGGAGCGGTTGGTGTTCGAGGTGGAAGAGGAGCGCGAGGAGACCGACGCCAAGCCGAACGTCGTGCTGGAGCAGGAGCCGGCGCCCGGCGAAGCGGTGAGCACGGGCACCACAGTCTACGTGATCGTGAGTGCTCCTGGCCGGGAGCTCACTATGCCAGACGTGGTCGGCTATCCGCTGAGTATGGTTAAAGACGGGTTGGAATTGGACGGTTTGGAGGTAGCGGTCGAGGAGGTGTGGCATACGGAGCAAGAGGGCCAGATCATCTCACAGACGCCGGAACCGGAGGCCGTAGTTCGCGCGGGCGAGACTGTCACCCTCACCGTAAGCGCTGGCGCAGAGGCCCCGATTCCGCTTCAGGTCAACCTGGACGATCTGATTGTATTGGAGGAGGCGGAGCTGCGTCAGAAAGTCTTCAAGCCAGATGATCTGATGGTCCTCACGTTGCGGTGGCGAGCACAGCGGGCGATTGATAAGCACTACGTCGTCTTCGTTCATCTTATTGATCCCGAAGTCGAACCGGCGAACAGCCTGATCGCTCAGCAGGATACAGAACCCAGCCCCCCCACGAGTGAGTGGGTGTCGGGTGTTGAGGTGGTCGACCCCCATCGGCTCACGATCCCGCGCGACGTAGCGGCGGGGGAGTACCAGCTGCGGGTGGGGATGTATGATCGATCTGGCGAACGCCTGAGGGTCATTGACGCCGGTCAGACGACCGCCGAGGCGGATACCATCTTGGTGGCAGAGATAGAGGTGCGGCCTTGAGAATATCCAATGGCGGGCTGGACTAATTTATGGTATAATCATCTTGTAAATTGATGTAAACTTAGTGAGTAAATTACCGGGACGTTCCGTTTTGACATCAGGAACGTCTGGTTAACTGATGGAGGAAATAAGTGAGCGGTAAATCGAAAGGTAGCCCATTTATCTACCTGATTATCCTTGCCGCTGTGGCCTTTTTAGTCTACAGCTTCTACTCACAGCGGGCCCAGGATACTCAGAGTATGACGTTCTCCGAAGTGGCAGCTCAGGTGCGAGAGAATAACGTGTCCAACATTCGCGTGGAAGATGATAAGCTGCTGGTGGAGCTGAAAGACGGATCGGATGTTGTCTCGCACAAAGGTCGTGAATCCACCCTGACGGAACAGCTGCAGGATCTGGGCGTCTCCAGTGAGCAGCTGGCGGGGGTGGAGATCGAAGTGGTGAAGCCGCCCGATTGGATGACGTTGCTGAGCGCCGGCGGTTCCATCCTGCTGGTGGTAGCGATGCTCGTGGGTGGATACCTGATGTTGCGACAATTCCAGGGAGCCAACAATCGGGCTCTCTCCTTTGGTCAAAGCCGGGCGCGAATGTATTCCGGCGATCAGCCCTCTATCACCTTCGAGGACGTGGGCGGTGTGCGAGAGGCCAAGGAAGGCTTGAAGGAGGTCGTCGAGTTTCTCAAAGAGCCTGAAAAGTTCATCCAGCTGGGAGCGCGGATTCCCAAAGGCGTGTTGCTGATGGGGTCTCCCGGCACTGGCAAGACGCTTCTGGCCAAGGCCGTCTCTGGCGAGGCCGGCGTGCCTTTCTTCTCGATCTCCGGGTCGGAGTTTGTGGAGATGTTCGTCGGCGTCGGCGCCTCCCGCGTGCGCGACCTGTTCGAGCAGGCCAAGAAGCATAGCCCCTGCATCATCTTCCTGGACGAAATCGACGCTGTGGGCCGTCATCGTGGCGCTGGCCTGGGCGGCTCGCACGATGAGCGTGAGCAGACCCTGAACCAGATCCTGGTCGAGATGGACGGGTTTGATACCGACACGAACATCATCATCATCGCGGCCACCAACCGTCCGGATATCCTCGATCCGGCGCTGCTGCGCCCTGGTCGCTTCGATCGGCGCGTGGTGCTCGACCGACCGGACATTCGAGGGCGAACGGAGATTTTGGAGGTTCATGCGCGTGGCAAGCCGCTGGCCGAAGATGTGGAATTGGAGACCCTGGCCAGAGCCACGCCGGGGTTTGTGGGGGCCGACATTGAGAATCTGATCAACGAGGCGGCCATTCTGGCGGCCCGTCGCGGTAAACAAGTGATCGGGATGGAGGAGTTTGAGGTCTCAATCGAGCGCGTGATTGCCGGTCCAGAGCGGAAGAGCCGTGTGATGTCCGAGGAGGAGAAGCGGATTACGGCTTATCACGAGGCTGGTCACGCCATCGTGGGCCACGTGCTGCCCAAGTGTGACCCGGTTCACAAGGTCTCCATTGTGGCGCGTGGGATGGCTTCTGGCTATACGATGGCTTTGCCGGAAGAAGATCAATACCTGGAGAGCAAAGAAGAGTATCAAGACGATCTGGCCTTCGCGCTTGGTGGGCGGACAGCCGAGGAGATCGTCTTTGGTGACGTGACGACCGGAGCGGCCAACGATCTGGACCGGGTCACGAAGCTGGCTCGTTCAATGGTGACGCGGTACGGTATGAGCGATAAGCTGGGCCCGATGACCTTCGGGCAGAAGGAAGAGATGGTCTTTTTGGGCAAGGAGATCGGCGAGCAGCGTGATTACAGCGAGTCTGTGGCGCGGCAGATCGATGAGGAGGTCCGTCGCATCGTGCAGGAGGCTCACCAGACGGCTCGCGAGATTCTGATTCACCACCGCGAGGCATTGGGCCGGATCGCCGAAACCTTGGTGGAGGTCGAGACGCTGGATGCTGACGAGTTCACCGCCCTGTTCGAGGGGCGGGATGGGAGTGGGCCCTCCGAGGCTCCTCAGGGTAAACCTTCAGCCGCCGCTAATGAGAATGAGAAAGCGTCCGATTCCTCGCTGCCTGAGCGTGGAAAATCGACGCTTGATATGCCGCCGGCACCGGCGCCGGCGTAGCGTTGGCATAGACGGACGTGGAGAGGGCGGAGCTGCAAAGCTCCGCCCTTTTGCTTTCTCACGCTCAGGCTTGCGAAACTTCTTCTCGCAGCGCGCGGCGTAAGACCTTGCCGACTGAGGTCTGCGGCAGCTGATCCCGGAACTCGATGAATTTGGGCCGTTTGTAGTACGTCAGATTCTCCTCGCAGAAGGCGCGAATCTCCTTCTCCGTCGCCGTTTGGCCCTCTTGGAGGACGATGAATGCTTTGACTCTCTCTTCTCCCTCGGCTTCCGTCGGCACGCCTACCACGGCGCACTCTTTGACCTTGGGATGTTCATACAACACCTCCTCCACCTCGCGCGGATAGACCTTGAAGCCGCTGGTGCTGAGGATGATGTCCTTCTTCCGATCCACAATCTCGAAGTAGCCGTCCTCGTCCATCCGGGCCAGGTCGCCTGTGTGGAGCCATCCATCGCGTAAGACCTGGGCTGTCTCCTCGGGGCGCTGCCAGTATCCCTTCATCACCTGGGGGCCGCGTACCACCAGCTCACCGACTTCGCCGGGCGGCAGATCACGTCTCCCGGTCTCGACGTCCACGATCTTAGCCTCGGTGCTGGATAGCGGCGGGCCGATGGTTCCGATGCGGTTATCGCCATAGAAGACCGGATTGGCGTGTGTGACCGGCGAGGCCTCGCTGAGCCCGTAGCCTTCCACCAATCGTCCCCCGGTCAGCTGCTGGAACTTGCGTTGTACCTCGCCCGGCAGAGGCGCAGCGCCGCTGATGGCGGCTTTAAGCGATCGGATGTCGAACTTATCAACGGCGGGGTGCTCGTTGATGGCGATATACATCGCGGGGACACCGGGATAGAGCGACGGGCGGTGTTTGTTGATCGACTTCAGGATATGGACGATGTTGCGCGGATTGGGAATCAGAATGATCGTGCTGCCGGTTCGGATGCAGAGGTTCATACAAGTGGTCATTCCATAACTGTGGAACAGCGGCAGGGCAGCCAGTACAGCTTCCTGGCCTTCCTCTAGCCGGTGGAACATATAGCGCACCTGGACAGCGTTGGCCTGGAGGTTGCGGTGGGTCAGCTGGGCACCTTTGGGTAACCCGGTCGTGCCGCCCGTATACATCAGCACAGCGGTCTCCTCCGGGGACAGCGCCACCTCGACCGGCGCATCTGGCGCGCTTTCAAGCAGCTCCTGGAACCTGTGGGTGTTTGCGATCTCATCGACCGCTGGCGCGGGGGCCTTCTGGCGCTCACCCGCGAACGCTGAGAGAAGTTTGAGCAGGGTCGGGAAGTACGTCTTTATGTCGGCCACAAGCACGTGCTTGAGCGGTGACTCGGCTCGGACCTGATCCACGGTGGGATAAGTTCGTTTCAGCGTGACGATCACCTTGGCGCCGGAATCTCCCAGCTGATGGCGGAGTTCGCGGGCCACATATTGCGGGTTGCATGGGACGGCGATGCCGCCAGCCATCAGAGTGCCGTAATAGCTGATGATGAATTGCGGGCAGTTCGGTAGATAGATGGCCACGCGATCTCCCTTTTCGACCCCAATCTGTTGGAGCGCTGCCGCGAAGCGGCGGGTCAGAGCGAGCAAGTCTGGATACCCTATCTCGGTGTCCAGCAGTAAGTTGTCGAGTGGTTCAACGACGCTGCCAAAGGTCAGTGCGGGGCGATGCGGATACCGTTGAGCGGCATTGATCAGGTTCTGCGTGATTGGGGTGTCTGGTATATCGACCTCGGCCGGCATACCATCTTCATAATGAGCGAGCCAGGGTTTCTCCATAATCTCCTCCTAATTTGAGTGTTGCGTTCGTTCTCAGCGCTTTCGAGATACGCGCCCAATCAACAGGAAGACGCGTAACGAATTTACTCCTCACCGACCCTCGGCGCTTCAGTATATTGCACGAGCGGGTTATCGTCAAGCATGCTGCAGGCTTTGTGGAAAGGGGGCTCAATTGTGCTGGCAAATTTTTTGTACTTGTGGTAAAATATACCAACGAATAAGTTGTTGTGAAAATCATCATAGTTGATCTTTCCAATGTGTGGGAAAAGTTGTTTGTATCTAGTCATTTGAGTGACGGTGACTTTTTGGTGAGGCGTTCCCGCGACTGGCGGCGACGGGGCGTTAGAGTTTGGGATAAAGGAGAGTTGATGATATGTTTCGGGAAAGAATACAGGAGAAATATGAGGGCTTGACGCCCAGTTTCCGTAAGTTGGCCGACTTTGTGCTCCAGAATCAACTGGATGCTGCTTTTATGACGGCCACGGAGCTGGCTAATCGTCTGGATGTGGACGCGGCTACGGTTGTGCGCTTTGCTCAGGAACTGGATTATTCGGGGTTTCGCGAGCTGAGCCATGAGATTCAACGTATTGTGCGATCGGAGCTCAAAGCTTCGTATAGCGCAGATTTGGAGAACACGGATGACGCGGAGATGTTCCGCAGTTTGCTGGAGAACGAGCGCCATAACTTGACGTTGGCGCAGGGGCGGTTACGCGACTCGGTGAATAGCCTGTTGCCCACGCTTTTAGAAGCACACCGGATCTGGATTACGGGGCAAGGACAGGCAGCGTACCTGGCCGGCCTTTGTGCCAGTGCGTTGCGGGAGATTGGCTTGCCGGCTGTTGCTATCGCGGCTGATCCGCTGGAGGCGGCGACCAACCTCAAAGAGGTGGGGCCCGGTCACGTGGTCATCGGCTTCTCCATCACGGGGATGGATCTGAACGTGGCCGACACGGTGCGATTTGCGCGTCAGCGCGGCGCGCAGACGTTCGTCTTCAGCGCCTCGCCGGTGGCGGCGGCGGCTCTGGCGGCAGAGACGTCCATCGTCTGCCCTGGCCCCACTCAGACTGACGTGCCCTCCTTCACCGGCCTGGCGGCGATGATTGTGGTTCTCGTCTCCGCTTTCACAGCCCGCTACCCCGAAGAGGCCGAGGCGATGAAGGCAAATCTGCAAGCGAGTTACAGCGAGTTGCTGGAATTGCAGGCCGAAAGCGCCGCAGAGCTCGATATTGAAGAGCTCTGGCGGCAATTCTAGCGCTCATAAGCGGCGAATAGTAGCAAAAAGACCAAAGCCCGGCCGGTACGGCTGGGCTTTGGTGCATTCTGTTGCTGGCTTGCGGGCCGGGCGATCAGGCCTCGGGGTTCTCATCCCAGGGGTAGATCTCGGTGCCCTGGGCAGCGGCGCGGATGGCCGGATCGTCGGCGTAGTGACCGCGCTTCTCTTGTGGGATCAGCTCGGCGATGTGCTCCATAATCTTATGTCCGATAGCGTCCAGTTTCGGTCGTCGCTCGCGCCCGTGGCCTTCGGCATAGAAAGGCCCGAAGGGCTTGCCGATGCGCAGGGTGACGCGGGCCCGCCGCCCCTGGCGCAGCGCGGGGAAGATCCCGTTTAGCCCATCGAAGCCCATCGGGAGAATTCTCGCGCCGGTGCGGGCGGAGAGGAAGGCTGCGCCGGGCCGGGCCGGACGCAGCACAGTGGCCCAGTTGCCCGCTTCCGGGAAGATGCCGAGCACGCCGCCTTGCTCCAGCACGGCCTCGGCGGCGCGCAGCGCGTCCCGCGAAGCAGCGCCGCGATAGACTGGGTAGTAGCCCCATAGCTTTGGAATCCACCGCACCACGGCCGGTGCGTTGGGCATCTGGAAGCCACCAACGAACTCCAGCGGCCAGGGCGTTATCGCCACCATTGCCACCGGGTCGATGAAGCTGAAGTGGTTGGCGACCACCAGCAGCGGCTCCCTCTGAGGTAGATTCTCTCGGCCTTCTACGTGCAGCTCGGATAACAAGGACAGAGATGTGTGAGCTATTCGACTCAGTAGAATCCGGATCAAGCGCCGACGGGGATAGGGGTAGTCGGTGTGCTTTTTTCCCATCATTGTAGTTCGACCCTCGCTGCTTTGCGTCCCTTTTCCTCATCGACCCACAGCAGTATCACCAGGCCGACCAGCAGGAAGGCGACGATAGAGAAGAGCGCCAGGCGGTGCCCGGCCTCTTCCGCGACCAGCGCGCTCATCTGTTGCGTCTCTTGATACCATTGGGTCGCCTCAGCGGCGATCAACCCAAAGATAGTGGGGCCGACGAATGACGACATACGCCCCGTCACCGCGAAGAAACCATAAAACTCGGCGCTTTTGCCTGGCGGACTGAACATTCCCACCATCGCGCGGCTGACGGATTGAACGCCGGTCAGCGCGAATCCGGCCAGCCCGCCGATGAAGTAGAATTCGAGACGAGAATAGCTGAAGTAGAGCCATATTATCGGAATGATCATCAGGAGGAGGGCGATGATGAGTGATCTCTTGCCGCCGAAGTCATCGGCCAGCAATCCAAAGAGATACGCGCCCGCCACGCTCGTCAGCTGCACGATGATCATAAAGATGATCAGCTCTTGCTGTTCCATTCCATGCAACACCGCGCCGAGGATGGCTGCGAAGTTAAGCGTCATAAGGATGCCATCGTTGTAGATCAGAAAAGCGATGATGAATTTGATGAATTCCTGGAACCGCTTGATCATCTTAAATGTTTGCCCCAGCCGTTTGAACGCCAGGGAGATAAAATTCTCGTCTTCCGGTAACTCTCGGGGTTCGGCGCGTTCTCGCAACCATAGGAAGATGGGAAGGGCGGAGACCGCGAAGTAGATCGAAGTGAAGACCAGTGAAAGCCGCACTACTAGTGGGTTGCTATTGGTCAGCACAATCGGCGCCAGTACGATCAGCAAGCAGAGAATGCCGCCGAAGGAACCGATAGCCCACCCGTTGCCGGAGATACGTCCGATGTCTTCGGGAGCGGCGATCTCCGGCAGCAGCGCGTTGTAGAAGACCTGGGCGCTGCGATAGCCGATTTCCGCCAGGATGAAGAAGAGTATCCCGATGAACCAGTCGCCCTCCTGGACGAAGAAGAGCAACGCGCCAAAGATGACAGTCATAGCGGTGTAGAAGAAGAGGAAGCGTTTTTTGGCCCCAGAAAAGTCGGCGATGGTGCCCAGAATTGGCGAGGTGATCGCCACTATGAACATCGCGATGCCGACGGCGATCCCCCACAGTCGCGAGCCCTCCGCACTGCCGACCACGATGCCTTTGAAGTAGGCCGAATAGACCGCCAGCAGCACCACAGCCGCGTAGGCCGAATTACCGAAATCGTACAAGTACCAGGCCCAGCGTTCTCGTCGCGTTGCCGTTTCTGATTGTGGTATTTTGGTTTCCATACTCCCCTCGAATCAATAGCAGCGCATCGGCATACAATATGGTGCGCTGGATTTGCCAGGTTCTCTGGGACTTCCCGTGGTGTTCGAAGTGGGTTTGTAACCCGCGCTGAGCAGTCTCAAGTCTCCGACCGTGTGAAATCCCAGAGAGCCATTTGCGATTGCGTCTGTTATAACCCACTGGTGGCCTATGCGTTGCATGTAACCCGTGTTTTTGGTGTTCGCGAGGATCTCATCACCATTTGGTCAAGCAGTGGGGTTACAGCCCACTGGAGCAAAACTTCTACACGTCAACGCTTAAGTTGACGCGCATGAGGTCTGCTCAGCTGGCTCCTCGTTCGTGGCCTCGAATCGGCCCCACGCGGCGTTATTCCCGGTGGGGTGTTCTAGCACCCCAGAGAGCCGCGACGAGGCCAGCCGCGACGTACCAAAGCGCGATGTAGAACAGCTCGGCCTGCGGCGCCAGGTCGAAGAGCTCGCCCACGAAGTTGACGGT
Organism: uncultured Anaerolineales bacterium; assembly: GCA_964474655.1. Taxonomy (GTDB): domain Bacteria; phylum Chloroflexota; class Anaerolineae; order B4-G1; family B4-G1; genus CAYYTU01. Next base: position 139,586 of record CAYYTU010000002.1, on the reverse strand, counting down.
GAAGTGAAACAGGATCGCCGAGAGCGTGCTACGCCGGGTGTTGTTGTAGATCCACGTCATCAGCACTGACTGCGGCATCTTGTCCAGCATATAAAGCCAGAATCTCTGGGTTCCTAACCCAAGCCCGCGTTGGTACGTGCTCCTGATAAAGAACAGCGGCAGATGCCATACCGTCCAGACCGCGCCCAGAATCAGGCTGGCGACCAGCGGCGATTGGCGCTCCCGCAGACGGTCGAGCCCATAGCCGCGCCAGGCCAGTTCCTCCGGTAACGGGCCGAAGAGTAGCATAAAAATGGCAAAAGGTACGATCGACAGAGGACGCGGCAGGAAGCGCAGCAGCCCCGTGGGGATGCCCCCGCCGCCGCCCAGCATCACGTCCAGCAGGGCAGCGAGGAGGGAGAGAAGAGGCATGGTGAGCAGGGTGATAGCGTACCACCGGCCGCCGATGCGGTTGAAGTCGATGACGCGCCGCCAGTAGTCGCGCTGCTCCTCTGCTGTGTGGTGGGTGTAAAGCAAGACGAGCGTCACCGCCAGCGGCATCACCCCGCCCAGGTAGTGTAACAGCGTCGCCGACCAGGCCGGGCCGCTCGAGCGGACCAGCGCGGCCGGCACCCAGCAGAGCCACGTCGCGCCGACCGTCAACGCCAGGAAGAGCCAGGGCGTCGGCGAGCCCTTCGACTCACGCATCGCGCATCGGGTGCTTGGGCCGCTCGTCGACGCGCAGCTGGAGCACGTCGGGGCGAGCGTAGTGGCCCACCACGTCGAAATCGACCTTGCTCTTGATGATCTCATCCCGATCGAGTGTGGCGTATAAGATGCCTTCCTGATCGTAGAGCGGACCGGCGAGCACCTCGCCCAGCGGCGAGACGACCACGCTTCCGCCGCGACACATCACCTCCGGTTGGTCGTCCAGCTCATCGCGCATCGGCAGATCAGCCGGGTACATCGCCTTCGTCACGAACTGGTTACAGCCCAGCACGAAGCAGCGGCCCTCGCAGGCGATGTGGCGCAGCGTGGCTTGCCAGGTCTCGCGCGCGTCGGCCGTCGGCGCCAGGTAGAACTCGACGCCCTTCCCGTAGAGCGCTGTGCGGGCCAGCGGCATATAGTTCTCCCAGCAGATCAGCCCGCCGATCTTGCCCAGCGCCGTATCGAGTACGGTGAGGGTGCTGCCATCGCCCTCGCCCCAGATCAACCGCTCGGCGCCGGTGGGCTTCAGCTTGCGGTGCTTGCCCAGCACGCGCCCGTGCGGGCCGAAGTAGACCAGCGTGCAGTAGAGCGTCCCGCGGCTGAACGCGCCATCGCGCTCGGTGACGCCGATGGCGAGATAGACGCCGGCCTCCCGGGCCGCCTCGCCCAGCGCCTCCGTGGCGGGGCTGGGGATTTCGATGCTCTGCTCCCAGTATCGTTGCCAGAGAGCACGCCCCTCTGGGTTGCGGCTGCCGACCACCATTCCGAAGCTCAGGCCGCGCGGGTAGCAGGGGATGAAAGCCTCCGGAAAGAGCACGAACTGCGCTCCCTGCGAGGCTGCCTCGTGGATCAGATGGCGGGCCTTCTCGACCGCCGCCTCGCGGTCGAAGAGGACCGGCGCGGCCTGGACGATGGCGGTGTTGACCAGAATATTCGTGGGCATACGTGGATCTCCTGCTCTCGTACGTATTCGATACGAGCAGCTACTCGTACTCGTAAAACCCTTTCCCCGTCTTCCGTCCCAGGTGACCGGCGGCGACCATCCGCTTCAGCAGCGGGCAGGGCCGGTACTTATCGTCGCCCAGCCCCTCGTGGAGCACGTTCATCACCTCCAGCACCACGTCCAGCCCGATCAGATCGGCCAGCTCCAGCGGGCCCATCGGATGGTTCATGCCCAGCTTCATCACCGTGTCGATGGCCTCGCGCGAGCCGACGCCCTCCATCAACGCATAGACCGCCTCGTTGATCATCGGGCAGAGGACGCGATTGCCGATGAAGCCCGGGTAGTCCTCCGCCTCGACCGGCGTCTTGTCCAGCGCCTCCGCCAGCGCGACCACGGTCGCCGTCGTCTCGTCGGAGGTATCCATCCCGCGGATCACCTCGACCAGCGCCATCAGCGGCGCCGGATTCATAAAATGCATCCCGATTACGCGCTCGGGGCGGCTGGTGGCAGCGCCCAGCTCGGTGATGGAAAGGGACGAGGTGTTGCTGGCGAGGATGACCTCGGGCCGCATCGTCTCGTCCAGATCGGAGAAGATCGTCGTCTTGACGTCCATCTGCTCCACCACCGCTTCGATCACGAAGTCGGCGTCGGCGGCCTTCTCCAGATTGGTGGTCGTGGCAATAGACGTCAGCGCCGCATCGCGCTGCTCGTCGGTCAGGCGGCCCTTGCTGTGGAGCTTCGCCACCGAGGCTTCAATCGCGCTCAGAGCGCGTTCCAGCTGCTCCGGCGCGATGTCGACCAGCGTGACGTCGTAGCCATTGGCGGCGCAGACCTGCGCGATGCCGTGGCCCATCGTACCGGCGCCGATCACAGCGATACGTTCGATATCCATCAGTACCTCCCTTTTCGCACTACGCAATATGAAACACGCATCACGTACCAGGTGTTTCGTGACGCGTGTCGTGTAAATATCCTCTGGGCCTATGCTCAGTGGAGCCGCTCACTCCAGCTCAATCGCCATCGCCACCGCCTCGCCGCCGCCCAGGCAGAGCGTGGTCAGGCCGTGCTTCAGGCCGCGCTGTTTGAGCGCGTGGATCAGCGTGACCAGCACGCGCGTGCCAGAACAGCCGATCGGGTGCCCCAGGGCGATGGCGCCCCCGTTGACGTTGACCTTTTCGCGTGGCAGATCCAGGGCCTGAATATCAGCCACCATCTGGGCTGCGAAGGCCTCGTTGACCTCGAAAAGATCGTAGTCGTCGACGGTGGTGTCGGTCTTCTCCAGCAGCCGGCGGGTGGCGAAGATGGGCGCGGTGAAGATCTTGAGCGGCTCGACGGCAGCCTGGTCGTAGGCCACGATGCGGGCCAGCGGCTCGACGCCGAGCACCTCTGCCCGGGAGCGACTCATCACCACCGTGGCGGCGGCGCCGTCGGTGATGCCCGGCGCGTTGCCGGCGGTCACTACGCCGTCGGGTTGGAAGGCCGGGCGCAGGTGGGCCAGCGCCTCCGGCGAGGTATCCCGCCGGGGACACTCGTCGATGTCAAAGCGAATCGGCTCGCCTCGCCGCTGTGGCACCTTCACCGGCACGATCTCGTCCGCGAAGCGCCCTTCGTCGATGGCCGCAATCGCCTTCCGATGGCTCTGATAGGCGAAAGCGTCGAGCGCCTCCCGTGTCAGCTCATACTCGCGGGCGATCCACTCGGCCGAATGGCCCATATGATGATCCTCGAACGTGCACCAGAGGCCGTCGTGGACCATCGCGTCGACCAGCTCGTCGTTGCCCAGCCGGTAGCCGAAGCGGGCCTTCTGCAGCAGATACGGTCCGTTGTTCATGCTCTCCATCCCGCCGGCGACGAAGAGCTCGCCGTCGCCGGCTGCGATCATCGCCGCGGCTAACATCACCGTCTTGAGCCCAGAGCCGCAGATCTTGTTGACCGTCGTCGCGCCGACGGTGGGCGGCAGCCCGGCCTTGATGCTCGCCTGCCGGGCCGGGGCCTGGCCCTGCCCGGCCTGGACTACGTTGCCCATCAGCACCTCGTCAATTGCAACCTTGGCGGGGTCGATGCCCGCCCGCTCTACCGCAGCCTGGATCGCCACCGCCCCCAGCTCAGAGGCCGAAAGCGGCGTGAGCGTGCCGTTGAACTTGCCGATAGGTGTACGGACCGCGGATACAATAACTGGTTCGTGAAAATTGTTGGACATACTGTGACTTCCTTGTTCAAGGTGGTAGTGTCGTCTGATGCGCTTACACTGAGTCACACGGAGTCAATTATACCCTTTCTCCGTGTAACTCCGTGTCTTCTCTGTGCGACGCTGTGTAAGTCCGTTACCTGCCTGCTCCATACTCGCCCACTCGCTGATTCGCTCATTCGCTCAGCTGCTCGAACAGCGGGCGTAGGCGCTCGTAGGTCGCATCCATCCACTCCGGGATGACGCGCGTATGGCCCACGGTGGTCATATAGTTGGTATCGCCGGCCCACCGGGGCACGATGTGCATATGGACGTGTTCGGCGATCCCGGCGCCGGCCGCCGCGCCGATGTTGACGCCGACGTTGAAGCCCTCGGGATCGTAGGCCTCGCGTAGCACCGCCAGGCTCAGCTGAGCCAGCGCCATCATCTCAGCCGAGCTCGCCGCATCCAGATCCTCCAGCGACCCCACGTGTTCGTAGGGCACGACCATCAGATGGCCGTTGTTGTAGGGGAAGCGGTTGAGGATCACGTAGCACAGCTCGCCGCGATGGACGATGTGGGCCTGAGGGTCTTCTTGCTGAGGCTTGACGCAAAAGAGACATCCCTCGGGTACATCTTCGTCTCCTTGAAGGTACGACATCCGCCAGGGGGTCCATAGGTGACTCATCGTGCTAAAATTGTACCCCAAATCGGCGTGCGGGGCAATTGGATTGACACCGGACGCTGCCGCGAGTAGAATGATGATTGTTTGGGCGACTGAAAAAGGAGGCGATATGCGACCAGCAGACGACCTGCATCAGAGGCGAGTTGAGCGTGCACTGGCGACGGAGACTTTTGGCCGACGCGTGGTCTACTATGACGTCGTAGGCTCGACCAACGACGTGGCGAAGCATCTGGCAGCGCAGGATGCGTTGGAAGGGACGGTCGTCGTCGCCGACGAGCAGACGGCCGGGCGCGGGCGGTTGGAGCGGCGCTGGGTCGCGCCTCCGGGGAAGTGCCTCCTGTGCTCGCTCCTCTTTCGCCCCGAGCTGCTGCCCTCCCAGGCCCATCGCCTGACGATGCTCTGCTCGATGGCGGCCGCCGATGCAATCCAGGCGGTCGCCGGGCTGGACGTGGCTCTCAAGTGGCCCAATGACCTGATCGTCAAGTCCGGGTCTCAAACCTGGCGCAAGCTGGCGGGTATCCTGACGGAATCGGGGCTGACGGGCGACGTTCTGGACTTCGTCGTCGTGGGTATCGGCATCAACGTTAACGTGCCGGAGGAGGCGTTGCCCGCGCTCGATCCCCACGCGACGAGCATCCTGGCCGAAAGCGGACGCCAGGTCGACCGCGCGAAGCTGCTGGCGGCGCTTCTGGCGGGCGTCGAGTCGCGGTACGCGCGGCTGCAGGCCGGCGAGAGCCCGCGCGACGAATGGGCCGCACGCCTGACGACGCTGGACGAGCGCGTGACGGTCACGGCGACCGAGGGAACGTTCACCGGCGTGGCCGAGGCGGTGGACGAGGACGGCGCGCTCCTGCTGCGCACGGACGACGGCGAGCACCGCCGACTCCTGGCCGGCGACGTGACGCTGGCGGATCGCTAAGCAGGTCCAGGCAAGCATCTTTGGAATACGCCCCAGCGGGTTAAAGCTCTGGTCGGCCTCCCGACCGTGCCAGCAAGTCGCCGGGCTAGGGTGCCTGGAAAGTCGGCCCATGGTGCTTGGTAAGTCGAGCTATGATGCTTGGTAAGTCGAGCTATAATGCTTGGTAAGTCGAGCTATGGTGCTTGGTAAGTCG
>CAYYTU010000002.1:0-133892 GCA_964474655.1 uncultured Anaerolineales bacterium | reverse complement strand
TTGGTAAGTCGAGCTATAATGCTTGGTAAGTCGAGCTATGGTGCTTGGTAAGTCGGGCTATGGTGCTTGGTAAGTCGGGCTTTGGCTACTCTACACATCTCTGCTCTGGCTGATCTCTGATCGATTCAGAAGAGAAACCTTCTTTTGGAGCTTGGGGCACGACCAGGAGACTGGCCCGAGCGGTGATATCCACGCGACGAGCATCCTGACCGAAAGCGGGCGTGAGATCGACCGCGCGACGAATGGGCCGCACGCCTGACGACGCTGGACCAGCGCGTGACGATCGCGGCGATCAAGGGGGCCTTCACCGGCGTGGCCGAGTCGATGGACGAGGACGGCGCGCTCCTGCTGCGCACGGACGACGACGAGCCCCGCCGACTTCTGGTCGGCGACGTGACCCTCATCGGTTTCTGGCGGATTCGTCGGTATCAGCAGCTGAAAACTTCTCGCTGGCCCATCAAGTTCAGCTTGTACTGTCGAATCTTCTCCGGCGGTATCCGCTCTCCAGCGGGCGTGACGAAGCAGAGCGCGTCGACCGGGCACTGGATCACGCACGCGCCGCATTGCTCGCAGCGGGCGATGCGCGGCAAGGCGGCGACGTCACGCACGGCAAACACACCGCGCGGGCAGACCCGTTCGCAGCGCCCGCACGCCGTACACGCGTCCTCGTCCAGCGCCACCCGATAGCCCTGTTCCTCGTGGGACCAGCTCTTGTATAGCGGCGTGGTTCCCGGCAGGTCGAAGACAAGCGTCAACGCCAGCGCCAGCCCCAGGCCGCCCCAGCGCAGCAGGAAGGGCCACCCCAGCCGCCCCGTCACCGCGCCCGCCAGCGCCACGCCGAGCAGGGTCAGCCCGCCCCAGAGGGCCGCGACGCCGGCGAAGCCGCCGTTCCGCATCCAATCCTCGTACAGCGGGAACGCCCCGTAGAGGGCCAGCGACAGGCCCCATATCAGAGCCACGAGGGGCCAGAAGCCGCGCGACCAGAAAGGGAGCACGATCAGCGCCAGCAGCGAAAGCGGCGCGGCCCACATCACGGCCATCGCCAGCCGCTGCTTCAGGTCGAAGCGGACGCGGCGCATCGCCGGGGTGACATCTCTCCGCAGGAACGCCGGGAGGGCCTCGGCGTAGACTGGGCCCCACACGGCCTTCCAGCCGGTCCGTTCCTCCACCACATCCGCCTCCACGCCGGTCGCCGCCAGCTGAGGGAGCACCACCCGGTGGTGGTCGACCCGCTCGGCTACGCCAGAGGTCTCGAGCGCCGTGCTGATGTCCTGCGTGGTCAGGTGACCGCCGGCCGCCGCGCACCAGACGTTGAAGCCGTCGCTATCGGCGACGAGCAGCCAGGCGTCCAGCCCGCGCAGAGCGCGCTTCACCCGCGATACGGTCAGGGCGAAGTTGCCGGTGAGGAGCACCGGCGCGTCCGCCCCCGGCGCCCCGACGGCCCGCAAGCCGGGACGCACGGGCCAGGGGAAGAAGCGGAAGGCGGTGGTGAGCAGTCGCTTGATCATTCAGGATGTTGACGCGCTGCAGCTGAGGGGGCTTTCGATCTGTCCGTCAGTCGAAGAGCGCCGTCACGTGGTAGGCCGTGACCTCGCGCCCCACGCCTTTCAGTCGCAGCCCATCGAGGGGCGTCGCGTCCACGCGGTCTCGAATCGCGTCGTAGGTGGCCTCGCTGACGATCACCTGCCCGCCGCGCGCCACGCTGCAGAGCCGCGAACCGAGATTGGCCGCTCGCCCGATGGCGGTGTAATCGGTGCGCTTCTCGCAGCCCATCTCGCCCACGATCAGTTCGCCGGTGGCGATGCCCACGCCGATGGGTACCGGCTCAATCCCGCGGGCTTGCCACCTTTCCATCGCGCGCTGATGAGCGGTTTGCATCGCCAGCCCGGTCTGCACGGCACGCAAGGCGTGATCTGGTTGCGGGATCGGGGCGCTGAAAAGGGCCATCACCGCGTCGCCCACGAACTTATCGAGCGTGCCCTCATGCGCCAGCACGATCTCCGTCATACGTTCTAGGTAGTCGTTGATAAAACCCACCAACAGCTCCGGATCGGTGCGCTCCGAGAGGTCGGTGGAATTGCGCATATCGGTGTAGAGCACGCTGAGCGAGGCCCGTTTACCCTCTAGGAAGGCAGCGTCGGCGTTGGCGAGCAGCTGGTTCATCACCCGCGGCCCGACCGAGCGGCCCAACACGCGGCGCAGCCGGCGGCGCTCCTGACTTTCGAAGATGGCGGTGTCCATCTGGCTGCCGATGGCCCGCAGCAGCCGTCGATCCTCGGCCCGAAAGCCCGTCGGGCCGTAGCGGTTGACCACGCCCAGCACGCCGATGATCTCGTCCTGTAAAATCAGGGGAATGGATAAAATTGATTGGAGTGGACCGTCCAGATCGTTGTGGCCTACCATCGCGGCTTGATGGAGGGCCTCGTTGGCCGTCCGACGCACGATCTCCTGATAGGGAGAGGCGTGGAAGAGATCATCGTGCGTGGTGGCCCGCAGCTCGAGCTGCTGCTCCGACTGGTCGTAGAGCATCACGAAGCCCATCTCGGCCTGGATGGCGTTCAGCAGCTCCTGGAGCACCTTGTTGAGCAATTCGTCAAACGGCAGCCGCAGGTCGCGCAAGTGGTCGATCCGATAGATCGTCTCCAGCTCTTTATTGCGCTGGTGGAGTTCGCGGTGGGCGTAGCCCTGGATCACGGCGGAATCGATCTGGCTCTCGGCGGCCTCCAGCAGCGCGACGTCGCCTGGCCTGAACGGTCCCTTCAGCCGGGCCAGGAGCAGCGCCCCCAACCGCTCGTCGTCCTCCAGGATGATCGGGACAGCGGCGAGGTGGAGGGCTTCCCCTTCTGGCGCCGCATGCAGATCGCTTCCCTGGCACGTGCAAACGCCGCCTTCTTCGAGGACGCGCCGGGCCAGCTCGCGGGCAGCGTCCAGGTCCAGATCGACGTGATCGCTGCGCTCGTTGATCGCCTTCAGCGCCACCTCGCCCGTCTCGCGATCCAGGAGGCAGAGCAGGCAGAGATCGGCCTGGAACTGATCGACCACCACGTTGGCGATACCATCCAACATCGCCGCTGGCTTGGGCGATGTATCGCGGACGTGATCGATCGCCATCACCATCTCGAGCTGGCGCTCCTTCAGCGCCAGCCGGGCCTGCAACGTCTCCACGTTCGGTACTTGAGTGCTCTCGTTCATCTCACGCTCCTGCTATCTTGGATATCTCGGTTAGCGAATAGAATGATCGGTGAGGCAACCGGCGAACGGCTGGTTCCATTATGAGGCCAGTATACAGGATCTCAGGCGGGAGGTCAATCAGAGAATGAGCTGCGCTTGACAGCGTCCCAAAAAGCGTCTAGAATATCGCCGTCGTTAACAACCTCATATACCGAGCTGAGTGCCCGTACCCCCGGATGGGCGGGCCAAAGGCGAAGCCGGTGAAAGCCCGGCGCTGTCGCGCAACTGTAACCGCGCTGTGATGATGCAGGCGGGAGCCAGGTCGACCGCTCAGCTTCCGATTTGTCACACCCTCGCGTAAGGGGTGAGGACAAGACCGTTTCCAGCGGCTCTTCTGTACACAAAACCCCTTGCTCGCGAGCAAGGGGTTTTTTTATATCAATCCTCAGGAGCTATCTATGTCAGATTCAACTTATCTTGTCGTCGGTCACGGCAGCCGCGTGCCGGAGGCCGTCGCGCAGTTCTGTCGCTTCGTCGAGGCGCTGTCGGATCACATTGACCGACCAGTGCACCATTGCTTCCTGGAGCTGGCCGACCCGGATATGGCGACCGGCCTCGCGGATGCCGCCGAGCGCGTCGGCGCGGGCGGCGACGTGGTCGTGCTGCCCTTCGTGCTCGGCGCCGGCGGGCACCAGAAGAACGACGTCGCCGTCGGCGTCCAGTGGGCCCGCGAGCAGTTCCCCGCCGTCAACTTTCGCTACGGCACGCCGCTGGGGCCGCACGCCAAGCTGATCGACCTGCTCGATCTGCGCGTCGATCAGGCGCTGGAGGCGGTGTCCGATCCGGCGCCCCGGGAGGCGACCCGTGTGCTCGTCGTGGGGCGCGGCAGCAGCGACCCCACCAGCAACAGCGCCGTGGCAAAGAGCGCCTACCTGCTGTTCGAGGGCCGCCCGTACCGCTCCGTCGAGTACGGCTTCCAGGCCGTGGCCCACCCCAGGGTCGCCGAGGCCGTGCGGCGCTGCGCTGCGCTCGGTGCGGAGCAGCTGGTCGTCGCGCCGTACCTGCTGTTCACCGGCCGGGTCGACCGGAGCATCAAGCGCGTCGCCGATCAGGCAGCCGACGAGCTGGCGCTGCGCGTCGTGCACGCCGAGACGCTGGGGCTCCATCCCCTGCTGCTGGACGTGGCGGCGCAGCGCTTCCAGGAGGCGGCCGACGGCACCGCCGCGATGGTCTGCGACATCTGCAAGTACCGCTGGCCGATGGCCAGCTACGAAGATCAAGTTGGCGAACCGCAGACCACGCACCACCTGCACGGCGGTTCAGATCACGACCATCATCACCACCATCACTATGACCACGACTGAGCACCCGGCCCAGGTCTACTTCGTCGGCGCGGGGCCGGGCGATCCCGAGCTGCTGACGCTGAAGGCGCAGCGCCTGATCGCTGCAGCCGACGTCATCATCTACGCCGGCTCGCTGGTCAACCCCGACGTGCTGAGCTACGCTTGCCCCGACGCCGAGACGCACGACAGCGCCGGGATGAAGCTGGAGCAGCAAGTGGCCCTGATGCGCGAGGCGGTGGCGACGGGCCGGATCGTGGTCCGGCTCCACACCGGTGATCCCGCGATCTACGGCGCCACGATGGAGCAGATGCAGGCGCTGGACGAGGCCGATGTACCCTACGGCGTGGTGCCCGGCGTCAGCTCCGCCTTCGCCGCCGCCGCGTCGCTGGCGGTCGAGCTGACCATCCCCGAGGAGACGCAAACGATCATCTTCACACGTCTCGCGGGGCGCACGCCGGTCCCCGAGCGCGAGGCGCTCCAGCGCCTGGCCGCTCACCGGTCGAGCCTGGTCATCTTCCTCAGCATCGGGATGATCGCCCGCGTGGTCGATGAGCTGCGCGCGGCCGGCTACGACGCCGGGACGCCCGTCGCCGTCGTCTACCGGGCCAGCTGGCCCGACGAGCGGATCGTGCGCGGCACGCTGGCGGACGTGGTGGATCGCGTGCGCCGGGCCGAGATCACGCGCCAGGCGCTGATCATCATCAGCCCGGCGCTGCGGCCCGACGCCAAGCGGGCGGCTCAGCGCTCGCACCTCTACGGCGCCGCGCTCGACGCGCCGGAAGGCGACGACGCGACAGCCATCGTCACGCTCACCCGCGGCGGCACGCGCACGGGGGAACGGCTCCACGCCCGGCTGCCCGGGACGCTGCTCTACGCCCCGGGGCGCTTCGTGGGCCCGGAGCTATCCGACGGCGTGATGGCCTACACGGCCTCGGTGCGCCAGGTGCTCCAATCGGCCTTCCGGCGGCACGGCGCGCTGATCGCCGTGATGGCAAGCGGCATCGTCGTGCGCCAGCTGGCGTCGCTGCTGGAGAGCAAACGGGCCGATCCGGCCGTGGTGGTGGTCGATGAGCGGGGGCAGCACGCCATCAGCTTGCTGAGCGGACACCAAGGCGGCGCCAACCGGCTGGCCTGGCGCGTGGCCGACGTGCTGGGCGGCACGCCCGTCCTGACCACGGCCAGCGACGTGCAAGGGCTGCCCGCCGTCGATCTGCTGGGGCGCGAGAACGGCTGGAGGATCGAGCGCGACGAGCACCTGACTGCCGTCAGCGCCGCGCTGGTCAACGGCGAGCCGGTCGGCGTGGTGCAGGAGGCCGGCGACGCCAGCTGGTGGCCCGATCCAACGCCAGAGAACCTCGTCCGCTATGCGACGCTGGATGCGCTACGAGAGGCGTCGCCGCCGGCGGCCTTGCTGATCACGCCGCGCCATGTGCCTAATGACGTGCTGGACGTCGTGCCGCACGCGGTGATCTACCGCCCGCCTTGCCTGGCCGTGGGCGTGGGCTGCAATCGGGACACGCCGGCCGACGAGATTCTCGGCGGCATCGACCGCACGCTGGACGAGGCCGGGCTGGCGGCGGCGAGCGTCTGCTGCGTGGCGACCATCGAGGACAAGGCCGACGAGGAGGGCCTCATTGAAGCGTGCGAGGCACGCGGCTGGTCGCTGCGGATCTTCAGCCGGGAGGCGGTGTCGCAGGTCGAGGAGGTGCCGAATCCTTCGGTCTGGGCGGAGCGGGTGCTGGGCGTGCCGGGCGTGGCGGAGCCTTCGGCGTTGCTGGCGGCCGAGGCCGAGACGCTGCTGGTGGAGAAACGTAAGTTTCGCAACGTGACCGTGGCCCTGGCGCTGCGCAGCGAGGAGGCCAAATGAGCGGCGCCATCACTGTGGTGGGGCTCGGGCCGGGGGCGACGGCGCAGATGACGGCGGCGGCGCGGCAGGCCATCGAGCACGCCGACGTGATCCTGGGTTACAGGACGTACCTGGAGCTGATCGAGGCGCTGGCACCGGGCGTCCCGCGCGAAGCGAGCGGGATGGGCCAGGAAGTCGAACGCGTCCACCGCGCCGTCGAGCTGGCACGCTCGGGGCAGCGCGTGGCCCTGGTCTCCAGCGGCGACGCCGGGGTCTACGGGATGGCAGGCCTGGTCTACGAGGTGTTGCGGGAGCGCGACGAGGACGTGTCGGTCGAGGTCGTGCCCGGCGTCTCGGCGCTGAACGCGGCGGCCTCGCTGCTGGGCGCGCCGCTGATGACCGACTTCGCCGTCGTCAGCCTCAGCGATCACCTGATCCCGCGGGAGACGATTCTGCGGCGGCTCGTTCTGGCGGCCCAGGCCGACTTCGTGGTCTGCCTCTATAACCCCAAGGGCCGCCGCCGGACTGAGCCCTTCGAACGGGCCTGTGAGGTGCTGGCGCAGCACCGCGCGCCGGAGACGCCGGTGGGCATCGTGCGAGCGGCCTATCGCGCCGGTCAGCGAGTCGAGCTCATCAGACTGGCCGAGCTGCCCCAGGCTGACGTCGATATGCTGACGCTGGTCGTCGTGGGCAACAGCCGCACGTTCGTCCACGATGGGAAGATGGTGACGCCGCGGGGGTACGATCGTAAGTATGCCCTGGACGGTGAGTAGCCCTTTGGCTGGCGGCAGAGGTTAAGGCGCGGACGGACGTCCGCCTAGAGCAATGAGAGGTAACGTGTTACCACACGAGATTGAGCGGGAGAGCTTTCACATCGTGCTCGACGAGATGGACGCCCACGATTTTTCCGCGGGCGAGCTGGCGGTGGCGGTGCGCGTGATCCACGCCACGGCTGACTTCGATTTCCAGGATACGCTGCGCTTCCATCCCCAGGCGGTAGAGGCGGGCGTGACGGCGCTGCGGCGCGGTTGCACGGTCGTCACCGACGTGCGGATGGTCGAGGTGGGCATCTCCTCGCGGCGACTTGCCGCGCTGGGCGGGCGGACGGCGTGCGACATCGCTCACCCCGAGGTGCGCGAGCAGGCCGCGGCGCTGGGCGTCACGCGCTCGACGCTGGCGATGCGGCGCAACGTCGAGGTCATCGACGGCGGCATCGTGGCGATTGGCAACGCGCCCACAGCGCTGCTGGAGGTGATCCGCCTGGTGCAAGAGGAGGACGTGCGCCCGGCGCTGATCGTCGGCGTGCCGGTCGGCTTCGTCAACGCTGTCGAATCGAAGGATGCGCTGCTAGACTTAGACGTTGACGTGCCGACGATCACGGCGGTCGGTCGCAAGGGCGGCTCAACGGTGGCGGCTTCGATTGTCAACGCGCTGCTGCGGCTGGCGGAAGGGGACGATGACGGCTCACGCGCGTAAGCCACGACGCCATCACCGTCGGCCGAACTTACGGCACGGCTACACCACCGGCGCCTGCGCGACGGCGGCCGCGGCGGCGGCGACCCGGGCGCTCGTCGGCGAGCGGGCCGTGCGTCAGGTCACCATCGACCTGCCGGGGGAGAGCGGCGTCACGTTCCAGATGACGCGCTGCGAGCGTTCGGCGGATCGCGTGACCTGTGGCACGATCAAAGACGCCGGCGACGATCCCGACGTCACCGACGACACCGAGATCCAGGCCACGGTCGAATGGACTGACGAGCCTGGCGTGACGCTGCTTGGCGGCGAGGGTGTCGGCGTCGTCACCAAGCCGGGGCTCCCGGTCGAGATCGGCCAGCCGGCCATCAACCCCGTCCCGCGCCGGCTGATCACCGAGGCCGTGACTGACGAGGTCGACGAGCACCGGGGCCGCTCCGGGCGCGGGGAGGGGCTCCAGGTCACCATCACGGTGCCCGGCGGCGAGGCTATCGCCCAGGAGACGCTCAACCCGCGGCTGGGCATCGTGGGCGGTATCTCGATCCTGGGCACGACGGGGATCGTCAAGCCGTTCTCGAAGGCGGCCTATCGGGCCAGCATCTACTTCGAGCTGAACGTGGCCGCCGAGGATGGCCTGCGCCACGCCGTGCTGACCACCGGGAGCCGCAGCGAGGAGTATGCAATGGCCCATCACGCCGATTGGCCCGCGCTTGGCTTCGTGCAGGTGGGGGATCATATGGGCTACGCGCTCCGTAAGGCGCGGCGGCTGGGGTTCCCGATGGTGGTCGTGGCCGGGATGGTGGGCAAGCTCTCCAAGCTGGCCCAGGGGCGGATGCAGACCCACGTCAGCGAGGGCGGGGTCGATTTCGACTTCCTGACCGGGCTGGTCGAGCAGCTGGACGTCGACGCGCCGCTGCTGGCCCGGATCGGTCGGGCGAACACCGCTCGCCACGTCCAGATGCTGCTACGCGAGGCCGGCATCGCCGGCCTGGAGGAGCGACTGGCGCAGCTGGCGGCCGAGCGGGCCTATGCCTGGGTCGACGGCGCGTTCGACGTCGAGGTGCTGCTCTTCGACATCGGCGGCGACCTGCTGGCGATCGGAAGCAAGGAGGGCACACTATGAGCGATCCGGTGCTGGTGATCGGCGTGGGGGGCGACGGCCCCGCCGGACTCACGCCCGAGCTGCGGGAGCGCATCGCGCGGGCCGAGCTGCTGATCGGCGGGGATCGGCTGCTGGCCCACTGGCCCGATCATCCGGCCGAGAAGGTAACCATCGGGGCGAACATCCCGGCGCTGATCGAGCGGCTGCGCCAGCGCGGCGAGGCCCGGACCGTGGTGCTGGCGTCCGGCGATCCCGGGTTCTACGGCATCGCCGAGACCCTGTTGCGCTATCTCCCGCCGGACACGCTGGAGATCGTGCCGCACGTCGGCGCGCTGCAGCTGGCGTTCGCCCGCGCTGGGCTCGGTTGGAGCGATGCGATCTTCACCAGCGCGCACGCCCGCCCGCTGGCCGAGGTGGTCGGCTGGGCCCGGCGAGCGCCCAAGCTTGGTATCCTCACTGATCGTGAGCACACACCGTCAGTCATCGCGGAGGCGCTGCTGGAGGCTGGCACAGGCGATTGCCGGGCCATCGTGGCCGAAAACCTGGGCTGCTCCGACGAGCGCATCGTCGATACGCGCCTGGCGGCCCTGCCCGGCTCGTCGTTCGCGCCGTTGAACGTGCTGCTCCTGATTCGCGACGCGAATTGGCGACCGCAGCCGATCATCGCCCCGCGGCCCGACGCGGCCTACGCCCATCGCGGCGGATTGATCACCAAGGCCGACGTCCGCGCCTTGAGCCTGACGCGCCTGGCGCTGAGCGAGACGGACACGGTCTGGGACGTGGGCGCCGGAAGCGGCGCGGTGAGCATCGAGATGGCCCAGCTCGCCTGGCGCGGTCGGGTCTTCGCCGTCGAGAAAGATGCGGAGAACCTGGGCTACATCCGGGAGAACGTCGCCCGCTTCGGCGCACTCAACGTCGCCGTGGTGGCGGGCCGGGCGCCGGCGGCGCTGGAGGACCTGTCGCGCCCGTCGGCCGTCTTCGTAGGCGGCACCGGGGGTGTGTTGGAGCCGATCCTGAACTACGTTGACGACGTGGCGCGCCCCGGCTGTCGGGTCGTGATGAACCTGGCGACGTTGGAGAATCTGCACCAGGCGATGGGCGTGATGGACGCGCTGGGCTGGGCGCCACAGGTCTCGCAGGTGAGCGTAGCGCACGGGCGAGCCATCGCCGGACGCACGCGCCTGGCGCCGCTCAATCCGGTGTTTATCCTGAAGGGGAAGGTAACCAATGACCGCTCGTGACACATCGACGCCGGGCACCCTTTACGGCCTGGGCGTCGGGCCGGGCGATCCCGAGCTGATGACGCTCAAGGCGGCCCGGGTGGTGCGCGAGGTGGACGTGCTGGCCGTGCCGGTGGCGCAGAAGGACGGCGATAGCTACGCGCTGACCATCGCTGAGCCGTTGCTGCGTGCTGAGCCGGGGGCTCGCCCGGAGGTATTGCGCCTCCACTTCCCGATGATCCGGAGCGTCGAGGCGCGGGAGCTGCATCGGCGCGCGGCGGCGCGAGCGGTGGCCGAGACGTTACGCGCCGGGCACGACGTCGCGTTCCTCACCGAGGGCGATCCGCTGCTCCACAGTACCTTCATCTACGTGCTGCGTCATCTGCCGGAGGAGCTGCCGGTGACGGTCGTGCCGGGGGTCAGCTCGGTGATGGCGGCGGCGGCTCAGGTCCCGGTCCCGCTGGTGAACGGCGATCAACGGCTGGCGCTGATGCCAGCCACGTTCGAGGCGATGGACGAGCTGCGGCGCGTGCTGCGTGACTTTGACACGGTGGTGCTGCTCAAGGTCCATCGCGTGCTCGACCAGCTGCTTGATCTGTTGGCGGCGATGCGTCTGCTCGACGAGGCGGTGCTGATCGAACGTGCCTCGCACGAGGCGGGGCGCGTGGTGCGAGACGTGCGCACGCTGCGCGGGGCGGCGATTCACTACCTTTCGCTGCTGATTGTGCGCGGCGGGCGCGATGGGAGGCCAACGTGAGCGAGCGCATCGACGTGCCGCGGCTGGTGATCGCGGCGCCGGCCAGCGGCAGCGGCAAGAGCACCGTCGCCACCGGGCTGATGGCGGCGCTCGCCCGCGACCACGTCGTGCAGGGCTTCAAGGTCGGCCCCGACTACATCGATCCGATGTATCACACCCAGGCCACCGGACGGCCCTCGCGCAACCTCGATACGTGGATGGTCCCTCAGGCGCAGGTGCAAGTCACCGTCGTCCGCGCGGCCTCCGACGCCGACATCGCCGTCGTCGAGGGCGTGATGGGGCTGTTCGACGGGCACGGCGCCACTACGGAAAGCGGCAGCACCGCCGAGGTCGCCAAGCTGCTCGGCGCACCGGTGATCCTGGTGCTGGACGTGGGCAAGATGGCGCGCAGCGCCGGGGCGATGGCCCTGGGATACCGCGACTTCGATCCCGCGCTGAACGTCGCCGGCGTGATCTGCAATCAGGTGGGCAGCGAGCGGCACGCGCGTTGGGTGACTGAGGCCGTCGAGGGGGTGGGGCTGCCGGTGCTGGGCTGCCTGCCGAAGTCGCCCGAGATCGTGATCCCGGAGCGGCATCTGGGGTTGCACACCGCCGTCGAGCGCGCGGTCGAGGTCGAAGCGTTCTTGGAGCACGCGGCCGCGCTGGTGACGCGGCACGTCGATCTGGCGCGATTGTGGGCTATCGCCGGCGACGTCGGGCCACTGGCGGGCGGAGGAGCGCTCTCGCCCCCGGCCGCGGCGCCGGACGCGCTGGTGCGACTGGCCGTGGCACGTGACGAGGCGTTCTGCTTTTACTACGAGGACAACCTTGATTTGCTGCGGGCGGCTGGGGCCGAGATCGTGGCGTTCAGCCCGCTGAATGATGATCGCCTGCCAGCGGACGTGGCCGGGCTTTACCTGGGCGGCGGGTATCCGGAGCTCTACGCGGCGCGATTGGCCCGCAACGAGCCGCTGCTGGCGGCCATCCGCGCGGCGCACGAGGCCGGCATGCCGATCTACGCCGAATGTGGCGGGCTGATGGTGCTGACCGAGAGCATCACGGACCTGGAGGGACGGACGTACCCGATGGTCGGCGTGGTGCCCGGTCGCTCGCGGATGCGGGAGCGGCTGCGGATGGGCTACCGGCAGGTGACGGCGCGACGCGATACGCTGCTTCTGGATCGGGGCGAGCGGACCCGCGGGCACGAGTTCCACTATTCGGACTGGGTGGAGCGCCCAGCCGAGCTGCCCTACGCATACGAGATTGTGCCTCGGCGCGGGGAGGAGATGCGCCAGGAGGGCTTCGCAGTCGGCAACCTGCTGGCCTCCTACGTTCATTTGCACTTCGGGTCCTCGTCCGTGCTGGCGCCCAACTTCGTCCAGGCCTGCGTGCGCTGGCGGGAAGGCCAAGACCGACGATAGTAGTCAGTTACTGGACTTTGGATAAAGCTCAGATTTTCGCCAACAACCTTCCCGAAAGCTGAAAAGAACAGCCTAAAAGGTCAGAAAGGCCCACTTTCAAGCAATTCTCAGCCAGTTTCATCACACTGGAAAGCTTTCGGGAAGGTTCAAACAAGATTTGTCCAAAGTCCAGTCAGTTAGCAATCCCGTCCTACTGGTTTACTGACGTTGACAATTGAAACGAGCGATGGCGGTACCCGCGGCTCCGGATGGCCCGGGTGGCAACGGCGAAGCCGGTGAGAGTCCGGCGTTGTCCCGCAGCTGTAACCTGGCTCGACCAGGAAGTCAGATCGCCCGCCGCCATCGGCTCCACACATCCTCGCGGAAGGGAGTGGGAGCAGCCGAGATTCTT
The DNA here is from genome assembly GCA_964474655.1 of uncultured Anaerolineales bacterium. Lineage (GTDB taxonomy): Bacteria > Chloroflexota > Anaerolineae > B4-G1 > B4-G1 > CAYYTU01. The sequence continues at coordinate 121,192 of CAYYTU010000002.1, read as the reverse complement.
GCGCCTGCCCCTTGCCGAGCATCGAACTGGCAAGGGGTTTCTGTTTCTCCGCTCGATCATCTCGATTATGAAGACGGTCGGGCTGTCCTGAGAGACGCTGCACGGCGACGAGACGGTCATATCCTGCCCTGCTGCGCGTTCATCGTGTATCGAGGAGGTGATCGTCTATGCAGCGTTGGGTGCGCTGCCCTGATGGATCGTAGAGGGCACGCATCGCTCTATCTCAAGGATGGTTCGGACGTGACGCTCGGAGCCGGTGCGCAACCTGGCTCGTGAGCGCCACGCAACTGCAAAGTGTACTCACAAGATCAAGGTAAAGGAGAGAAACAATGTCAAAGAAACGGATGACGCGTTGGTGTCTGGTGGGCCTTGCGGCGCTGTTGCTGGCCGGGGTGCGCGTGGCCTGGGCTCGCACGGTCGCTGCCCCACCAGAAATGCACATTATGGAAGGGTATCTGCCGCCGGGCTGGGCCATCTTCTGGTTCGCGGTGACGATCCCGTTCTGGGTAGTGGGCTTCATCCGCCTGCGCCGCACGGTGGCTGAGAAGCCGGAATCGCGGCTGCTGCTGGCGCTCAGCGGGGCCTTCGCCTTCGTGCTCAGCGCACTGAAGATCCCCAGCGTCACCGGTTCCAGCAGTCATCCCACCGGCACCGGGCTGGGAGCCGTGCTCTTCGGGCCGACGATTATGAGCGTGCTGGGCTCCATCGTGCTGTTGTTCCAGGCGCTCCTGCTGGCCCACGGCGGCCTGACGACGTTGGGCGCCAACGCGTTCAGTATGGCCATCGCCGGACCGCTGGTCGCCGCGGCGATCTGGCGTGCGCTGAAGGGGAATCTACCCCGCGGCGTGGCGGTGTTCCTGGCCGCGGCCTTCGCCGACTGGGCCACTTACGTCGTGACCTCGGTGCAGCTGGCGCTGGCCTATCCCGACCCGACGGGCGGCTTTATGGCCTCGTTCCTCAAGTTCGGGGCCGTCTTCGCCGTCACGCAGGTCCCCCTGGCGATCAGCGAGGGGCTGCTGACGGTCGTGATCTTCAACGCGCTCCGCAGCAACGCACCGGCGGAGATGCAGGTTTTGGGCGTGGAGGTGTAAGATGACAGAGAGAAAACAAGGTGGCACGACGTGGTTGCTGTTGGCGCTGGTCGTGGTGCTGGCGATTGTGCCGCTCTTCCTGAACCCGGAATCGGAGTTCGGCGGGGCGGACGGTATGGCCGAGGAGACGATTACCGAGGTTGCCCCCGAAACCGAGCCCTGGTTCGATCCCATCTGGGAACCGCCGGGCGGCGAGACCGAGAGCCTGCTGTTCGGGCTCCAGGCGGCGCTGGGGGCCGGCGTGATCGGCTATTTCTTTGGGCTGAAGCGAAGCGATCACCGCGAGTCTCAGAGCTGACGTGATCGCTTCGGGCAAGCGGGCGATGGGCGTCGGCGAAAGCGTCCGTTGCCCGCTTTGCCCACTCATCTGCCGAGGTGGCTATGCAAATCATTGACCGTTACGCGTACACCAATCGCATCCGCTCCGTCGACCCGGCCCACAAGGCGGGCCTGGCGATGGTGGTGCTGCTGTTGTGCCTGGCGCTAAACGAGCCCGTGGTAGGGTTGCTGGCCGTGGCGTGGATGTGGGGCCTGGCGACGCTGCTGGCGGGATTGCCGTTCGAGGTCTTCGGGCGCATCCTGCTGGCCGAGGCGGCTTTTCTGCTCCTGACGACGGTCGGCGTCGCCGTCAGCATCAACACCCGGGCGCCGACGGCGGGCGATTGGATCTGGCGCGTCGGCCCGCTCTGGGTCTCCAGCTCGATGGAGGCGTTGGCGCTGGCCTTTCGGCTCATCACGCGCACGCTGGGCGGCACGGCGGCGATGAACTTCCTGGCCCTGACGACGCCCCTGGTCGATATCGTGGATCTCTTTCGGCGCCTGGGCGTGCCACCGCTGCTGATCGATCTGATGACGGTGATGTATCGCTTCATCTTCATCCTGCTGGAAAGCCTGGAGCGGATGCAGGCGGCCCAGGAGAGCCGATTGGGCTACGGATCGTTCCGGCGCGGCATTCGGAGCGCTGGCCTGCTGGCGAGCCGCCTCTTCATCGACGCCTACCAGCGCAGTCAGCAGCTGCAGACGGCGCTGGAATCGCGCGGCTACGAGCGCGAGCTGCGCGTGCTTCCCTCGCGCTACCGGCGCGATCCGACGATGATGCTGGCGAGCGTGGCCGTGGTCGCCAGTCAGTTCCTGGCGTGGACGGCGGTATGACGCCCATATTGGCGTTCGAAGATGTCTACTACCGCTACCCGGGGCAGGAGACATTTGCGCTACACGGCTTCACGCTGGCGTTGCCCGCGGGCGAGCGGATCGCCTTCATCGGGCGGAACGGGTCGGGGAAATCGACGGTCTTTCTCCATTGCAACGGGCTTTATCAGCCTCAGACCGGCGTCGTGTGTTTCGAGGGAAGCGTGGTAGAATACGACCGCAGGTCACTGCGTCGGCTCCGTCAGCAGGTGGGCATCGTCTTCCAGAACCCCGACGACCAGCTCTTCAGCGCCAGCGTGCGGCAGGACATCAGCTTCGGCCCGCTCAACCTGGGCCTGGAGGAGCGCGAGGTGCGTCGGCGGGTGCAGATGGCGGCCCAGTTGTGCGAGATCAGTGACTTGTTGGAGCGCCCCACGCACGCCCTCAGCGGCGGCGAGAAGGCGCGGGTCGCCCTGGCCGGCGTGTTGGCGATGGACCCGCAGGTACTCGTCGCCGACGAGCTGCTGGCGAATCTCGATCCGTGGGTGCGCTTGAGTATCCTGGATATTTTCCATCGCTTGCACCGGCGGGGCAAGACGCTGATGCTGGCCACGCATAACCTGGACGTCGTGCGACGTTGGGCCACCTTCGTGGTGGTGATGGACGGCGGGCAGGCCGCGTTCGCCGGCAGCCCCGACGAGCTGCTGGCTGACGAGGCGTTGATGGCCCGAATCGGCCTTTCTGCAGTATGGCGGATCGCCTCACGCGAGAGAGCAGGAAGACGCGATGAGCGATAGGAAACAGAAGAAGGGACTCGTCATCGTCAACACCGGGCGTGGCAAGGGGAAGACGACGGCCGCGTTCGGGGTGCTGATGCGCGCCTGGGGCCACGGTATGCGGGCGTGCGTGATCCAGTTCATCAAGGGGCGGTCGAAGAACCTGGGGGAGGTAAAGGCGGCGAAGCGGATGGGTATTGAGTGGCATCAGATGGGCGACGGCTTCACCCGTCTCTCCGACGATTTGGATGCGAGCGCGGACAAGGCACGCCACGCCTGGGCGTTGGCGCGGGAGAAGATCGCCGGCGGGCAGTACGATCTGATCATTCTGGACGAGTTCACCTACCCGTTGAAGTACGGCTGGATCGACGCGGCTGACGCGATCGCCTGGCTGCGCGAGCATAAGCCGCCGACGCTCCACGTGGTCATCACCGGGCGCGACGCGCCGCCTGTGCTGGTCGCCTTCGCCGATCTGGTCACCGAGATGCGGGCGGTGAAGCATCCCCTGAAGCGCGGCGTGGGCGCACAGCGCGGGATCGAGTTCTGATGGCGCGATTGCAGCAGGCACGGGTCGACGTTCCGGTGCCGTGTGCGACGAGGGAGCGCGTCGCGCGGGCCTCCGGCGTGCGGATCGGGCGAGCGGCGCTGCCGGCCGCCTGCGGCGAGCTGGTGCAGGGGACGCTGGACGGCGTGCGCTGCCTGGTCTCGTGCCCCATCGACCGCTACGCTGTCGCCGAGGTTGCCCTTGGGGCCGAGCCGCCTGGCGATTGCGGGCAGGGGAACGGTTCGCGCCACTGGGACGTCCCCACGGACACGCCCAAGGCCGTCGAGGCGCTGCGCGTGGGTCTGCGGCAGGCGCGGGCCGAGCTGCGCGAGACCGTCGCTCGCGTTCGCCTGCGGATTGCGTCGGAGCTGCCCTGCGGGCGCGGGTACGCCTCCAGCACCGCCGACGTGGGGGCCACGCTCTACGCGCTGAGACAGGCGTTGGGCCAGCCGATGGCGCCGGAGGAGGTAGCCCGGCTGGCCGTGAGCATCGAGCCCAGCGACAGCACCATCTTCCCCGGGCTGGCGCTGTTCGATCATCGGACGGGCAGTTTCTGGCGACGGCTGGGGCCAGCGCCTCCCCTGGCGGTGGCACTGATCGACCCGGGCGGCGAGGTGGACACGTTGGCCTTCAATCGGCTGGATCACCGCGAGGTACTGAGGCGACTGGCGCCTTCCCATCGCGAGGCGTTTGAGCTGCTATTTGAGGGTCTGGAAACCGACGATTGGCACGCCGTCGGCGAGGCGGCCACGCTCAGCGCCTGCGTGCATCAGGCCATTCTGCCAAATCCGCTGCTTGAGCCAGTGTTGGAGCTGGCACGGGAGGTAGGGGCCTTGGGCGTCTGTCGGGCGCACAGCGGCACCCTGTTGGGGCTGTTGTTCGATCCGGCGCAGGCCGACGTGCCGGCCGCGCTGGACTTCCTGGCCCGCAGAATGCCGCGAGAGGTGACGATCGCTCGCCACGCGCTGCGGGGCGGCGGGCTTTGAGACGCGTTTTCAATAGGCTGCTTTCTCACTTGAGGCTTCCATATTCGCTCACTTACGCTTGTTGATTGGTAGAGAGGATTTTATGTCGGCAAACGTCATTGTCGTTCTAGGCACGTCGTCCTCGGCGGGTAAGAGCCTGCTGGTGACGGCGCTGTGTCGCATCTACGCCCGGCGCGGCGTGCGCGTGACGCCCTTCAAGGCGCAGAATATGTCGAACAACGCGGCCGTCTGCCCCGACGGCGCTGAGATCGGGCGGGCGCAGGCGGTGCAGGCCGCCGCCGCCGGGATCGAGCCGACGGCCGACATCAACCCGGTGCTGCTCAAGCCCGAGGCCGATTCGCGCTCGCAGGTGGTGCTGATGGGCCGCCCGGTGCGCACCGAATCGGCGCGGTCGTACTACCAGCGCAAACAGCAGCTCTGGTCCGCGGTCACCGACGCGCTGGATCGGCTGCGCGAGCGGTACGAGCTGGTGATCGTCGAGGGCGCCGGAAGCCCGGTCGAGCTGAACCTGAAGGACGGCGACATCGTCAATATGGCTGTGGCCCGCTATGCCCAGGCGCCAGTGCTGCTGGTCGGCGACATCGACCGCGGCGGCATCTTCGCGCAGCTGCTCGGCACGCTCTGGCTGCTGGAGCCGGAGGAGCAGGTCCTGGTGGCAGGTCTGATCGTCAACAAGTTCCGGGGTGATCTGGCGCTCTTCGCCGACGGTGTGGACATCCTGGAGGAGCGCGGCGGCGTGCCGGTGCTGGGTGTGGTGCCCTACCTGCCCGCGCTCGACATTCCGGAGGAGGATGGCGTGGCGCTGGAGGTGCCGGACGCCAGTCGTCGATATGGGGACGAGGCCGATGTGGACATCGCCGTGATCAAGCTGCCGCGCATCTCCAACTTCGACGATTTCGATCCGCTGGAGGCCGAGCCGGGCGTGGCGGTGCGCTACGTCTCCACGGTGCAGGAGCTGGGCGAGCCGGACGCCGTGATCATCCCCGGCACCAAGAGCACCGTGGCCGATCTGCTTTGGATGCAAGAGCAGGGCTTCGCCCGAGCGCTGGAGCATCTGACCGAGGCTGGCGTGGCCGTCGTCGGCGTCTGCGGCGGGTATCAGATGCTGGGGCGCGTGATCCGCGATCCCGAGCACGTCGAGGCCTCGGTGGACGAGGTGGCGGCCCTCGGGCTGCTGCCGATAGAGACGACCTTCGCGGGCGAGAAGGCGACCCATCGCGCTCGAGCACGGGTGACCGGCGGGGGCGGCTGGCTTTCTGCGCTTGAAGGCCAACGCGTCCGCGGCTACGAAATCCATATGGGCCGCACCTGGGGCGGGGAGCCGTGGCTGGAGCTCACCGAGCGGAGCGGGGCCGCCGTCAGCGTGGCCGACGGAGCCGCCAGCGGCGATGGACGCGTGTGGGGCTGCTATCTCCACGGCTTGTTCGAAAACGAGGGCCTGCGTCGAGCCTGGCTTGCGACGCTGGGCTGGGACTATCGCGGCGAAAAGCCCGCCCTCTCGGCGCGGCACGAGGCAGCTTTCGACCGCCTGGCCGATACCGTCGAGGCGGCGCTGGATATGGCGGCGCTGGACGCGCTCGTCGGATGCGAATAAGGCCGCTGCGATTTCCCAGCGTGCTCTGTACTTGACGCGGTTCGAGGGTCCTGATATAATCTCGCCTTGCATAGGTTTGCATAACTTTATACTGTTTTGGTTGCTTTATGAACGGGCGAGAACTCTCTATCCCCTCCAATCAGCCTCGTTGGTTGACGCTGAGCGAAGCTGCTCAGCGTCTTGGTGTTCACCCTTCCACCGTGCGTCGCTGGACCAATGACGGCGATCTGCGCTGTATGCGCACACCAGGTGGTCACCGACGTTTCCTCGAGAGTGATCTGCAAGCGTTTCTGGCTTCGAGCGATCACGGTGGTGTCGTAGCGTCCCCTGACGCCCTGGCGGATACGCTGATCCGTCATACGCGCCACGAGATGGCGGCTGAGAGATTGGATCAGAAGCCCTGGCGCGCTGCATTCGACGCGTCCGAGCGCGCCGCGCGGCGTGAGAGCGGTCGCCGACTTCTGGGGCTGGCGATTCGCTACACGTCTCGCAGCACCGGGCGAGCGGCGGTGCTCAGAGAAGGGCGGAGCATCGGCTGGGATTATGGAAAAGACGCCGCAGAACGCGGTCTGTCGCTGGCGGATACGGCCCAGGCCTTCCTCTTCTTTCGCGAGACGCTCGTCCGCGCGGCCCTTCCGGGGCCTGCGGGGGCGCACGACGCGGAGGATACTCACATCCATCGCAGCCTCCAGGAGTTCCTGGACGAGGTCTTCTGCGCCGCGATGGACGCCTACGAGCGGACGCTGCGCGAACAAGTGACCTCGAGGTCCTCGCAGTGAAAGGCTATCCCATCTTCCTGGTCCACCTGGACCGCGCCCGCTGCGTGGTCGTGGGCGGCGGCAAGGTGGCAGCCCGCAAGGTGAGCGGGCTGCGCAAGGCCGACGCGCGGGTGGTGGTGATCAGCCCCCAGCTGTGCGACCGGCTGGAGGAACTGGCCGCGAGCGACGCTGTCGAGGTCGTGCGACGGGCCTACCGTCGGGGCGATCTGGAGGGCGCGGCGCTCGCCATCGCCGCCACCGACGATCCCGAGGTCAACCGGCGGGTGTGGGAGGAGGCGCAGGAGCGTGGTATGCCGGTCAACGTGGTGGACGATCCGGCGCATTGCACCTTCATCGCGCCCAGCGTGGTGCGGCGCGGCTCGCTGACGCTGGCCATCTCCACCAGTGGCTATTGCCCTGCCTTCTCCCGTCATCTGCGAAAGCATCTGGAGCAGGAGTTCGGCCCAGCCTACGCCGATTACGTCGAGCTGCTGGGCGAGCTGCGCGGGCGGGCCGTCGACGAACTGGCGCTTGCCGAGCGACGCATCTTCTGGAAACGGGTTTTCCAATCGGATGTGCTGGCATTATTGGCTTCCGGCGACGAGATCGCAGCTCGTCATCGCGCTCGGGAGATTTTGGATCAGACGATAGCTGGAGGCGACTGATGAAACGAATCGTGGTTGTGGGCCTCAATCACAAGGTCGCGCCGGTTGAGGTGCGAGAGACACTGGCGTTCAACAGGCGATCCCTGGAGGAGGCGCTGGCCCGCTACCGGTCCGGCAACGGCTCGTGTCCTTACGGCGCGGAGGGCGTCATCCTCTCCACCTGCAATCGCCTGGAGGTCTACACCGTGGCCTCCTCCCGCGACGAGGGCTACGAGGCCGTCTGTCGGCTGCTGGAGGATTGCCACGGGGAGCCTCGCGAGGCGTTCGAGCCCTATCTCTACACCTACGCCGATGAGGAGGCGGTCGAGCATCTCTTCTCCGTGGCGGCCGGGCTCGATTCGATGGTCCTGGGCGAGCACGAGGTACTGGGCCAGGTTACCGATGCGATGGAGACGGCGCTTTCGCTGGGCGCGGCCGGCAAGGTGCTGGCGGCGCTCTTCCGGCACGCCATTGAGGCGGGCAAACGGGCCCGCACCGAGACGAACATCAGCCAGGGCGTGACCTCGATCGGTCACGTGGCGGTCGATCTGGCGGAGGATGTCTTCGGCGATCTGTCGGCGTGCCGGGTGCTGGTGATCGGCGCCGGGGAGATGGCGGAATTGACGGTCGAGGCGCTGGTGGGGGCCGGCGCCGAGGATCTTTCCATCCTGAACCGCACCCGAGCCCGGGCCGAGCGGCTGGCGGCGCAGTTCGACGCCCGCGCGTTGGGCTGGGAGCGGATGGATGAGGCGCTCTCGTGGGCCGACATCGTCATCACCTCGACGGCGGCGCCGCATGCCATCGTCCATCTGGAAAACGTCCAACAGGCGATGACGGCGCGCTGTGACCGCCCGCTCTTTCTGATCGATATCGCCGTGCCGCGCGACGCCGAGCCGGCGGTGGGCAGCCTGGATGGCGTCTACCTCTACGACATCGACGACTTGCAGGCCGTGGTCGAGCAGAACAAGACCCGCCGCCGTCAGGAGGTGCCGAGAGTCGAGACGATCATCGGACAGGTGCAAGAGGAGTTTCTGAGCTGGCACCGGTCGCTGGATGTGGTGCCCACCATCATCGATCTGCGGAGGGAGATTCACGGTCTGCGGCAGGCCGAGGTCGAGCGAGCACTGCGGCGCGTGAACGGCCTTTCTGAGCGCGAGCGCGAGATCATTCAGGCGATGACGAAGCGATTGGTAAACAAGATTTTGCATCACCCCACCGTCTGCCTCAAGGAGCACGCCGGCTGCGACGATGGCTACCACTACGCCGAGGTGGCCCGCGATCTGTTTGGCCTGGGCGGCAATGGACACGGTGGCAACGGGAGCGTCAAGGAGCGCTCGACGTGACGCTGAAGAGCGATGAGCAGACGACCGTCCGCGTCGGTACGCGCGGCAGCGATCTGGCGCTCTGGCAGGCGCGGTGGGTGATGGATCGGTTGCAGGCCCATCATCCCGACGTTCGCTTCCAGATCGTCGAGGTTACCACCCAAGGCGATCGGGACCGGAAGACGCCGCTCCATCGAGCGGGAGGTGTGGGGTTGTTCGTTAAGGCGCTGGAGGTTGCGCTGTTGGACGACGCGATCGACCTGGCGGTTCATAGCCTGAAGGATATGCCCAGTCGAGTACCGCCAGCGCTGGCGCTCGCTGCTGTGCCGGAGCGAGCCGATCCGCGCGATGTGCTGGTCTCGCCCGCGGGCGCTTCGCTGCTGGAGCTGCCGGCCGGAGCGCGAGTCGGCACTGGCTCGCCGCGCCGCAAGGCGCAGCTGCTGAATCGGCGTCCCGATCTGGAGGTGGTGGGCATCCGCGGTAACGTGGATACGCGCCTGCGCAAGGCCGAGGGGGCCGATTACGATGCGGTCGTCCTGGCGGCCGCCGGGCTGACCCGGCTGGAGCGCGAGGATGCGATCACCGAGGTGCTGCCGCCGGAGACGCTGCTGCCGGCGGCGGGGCAGGGTGCGCTTGCGGTGGAGATCCGCGCGGACGACGAGCAGACGCGTACGCTGGTCGCGCCGGTCAATCACCCGTCGAGTTGGGCCGCTGCCGCCGCCGAACGGAGCTTTATGGCTCGTCTGGGCGCCGGCTGCCACGTGCCCGCCGCGGCCTACGCCGTGATCGACGAGGGCGACGTGTGGCTGCGCGGCCTGGTCGCCAGCCACGACGGGCAGAGGATGATCCGCAACGAGCGGCGCGGTCCGATGGAGCAGGCGGAGGCAGTAGGCGAGGCCGTGGCCGAGGATCTGCTGGGGCGCGGCGCGGGCGACTTGTTGAAACGTAAAACGTAAAAACGTAAGGCGTAAGCAGAAAGGTTGCGCACTACGCAACACGTTTTGAATCAGGAGGGCGATTTTGACCAACATTGGCATTGTCTACCTCATCGGCGCCGGGCCGGGCGATCCGGGCCTGATCACCGTGCGCGGGCGCGATTGCCTGGCGCGGGCCGACGTCGTGCTCTACGATCGTCTGATCGGCGATGATCTGCTGGATGCGGCGCGGCCGGACGCGGAGCTGATCTACGTCGGCAAGTCGGCGCACAAGCACAAACTGTCGCAGCAGGAGATCAACGACTTGCTGGTGGAGAAGGCGCGGGCCGGGCTGAGGGTAGTGCGGCTCAAGGGCGGCGATCCCTTCGTCTTCGGGCGCGGCGGCGAGGAGGCCCAGGTTTTATCGGCGGCCGGGGTTCCCTTCGAGGTGGTGCCGGGCATCACCAGCCCGATCGCCGTCCCGGCCTACGCCGGGATTCCCGTCACTCATCGGGACGTGGCCTCGAACTTCGCCGTGGTCACCGGTCACCGGCGCAAGGGCGGCGAGGGCGCCGACGAGGGCCTGGGGCTCGATTGGGACGCCCTGGCGCGGATGGACACGCTGATCGTGCTGATGGGCGTGGGCAACCTGCCGGTCATCGCGCGGGAGCTGCTGGCGACGGGGCGCGATCCGCAGACGCCCGCGGCCCTCATTCGCTGGGGGACGACGCCCCGGCAGGAGGCGGTGGCCGGTACGCTGGAAACCATCGCCGAGCGGGCCCGGGAGGCCGAGTTGCGACCGCCGGCTGTGCTCGTGGTGGGCGGCGTGGCGGCGCTGCGGGACGAGCTGCGCTGGTTCGATACGCGGCTGTTGTTTGGGCAGCGGGTGCTGGTCACGCGGCCTCGCGAGAAGGCCGGGGGGACCGCGGCGCGGCTGCGGGAACTGGGCGCCGCTCCGGTTATCTTCCCGACCATTGAGATCCGCCCGCCGGAGGATTGGGCAGCGCTGGATGCGGCGATTGAGCGGCTGGCGAGCGGTCACTACGATTGGACCATCTTCACCAGCACCAACGGGGTGCGGTTCTTCTGGCGGCGGTTGGAGGCGTTGGGGAAGGACGCGCGGGCCTTCGCCGGCGCGCGCTTGGGCGCCATCGGCCCGGTCACCGCCGGGGAGCTGGCCCGTCACGGCCTGCGGGCCGACCTGGTGCCCGATCAGTACGTTGCGGAGGCGATCCTGGACGAGATCGGCGCGGTGGAGGGGCAGCGCGTGCTGCTGCCGCGGGCCGACATCGCCCGCCCGGCGCTTGCCGACGGGTTGATTGATGCTGGCTCCGACGTCGACGAGATCGCGGCCTACCGGACGGTGTCGGCCGATGCCGAGGATGCGGAGCGAATCCGCGAGTTGCTGGCGGCGGGCGAGATCGACGTCCTGACCTTCACCAGTTCCTCGACCGTGCGTAACTTCGTGGCGGCGCTGGAGCCGCTGCCGGAGCTTCCGGAGGGCATCGTCGTCGCCTGCATCGGGCCCATCACGGCGGGGACGGCGCGGGAGCTGGGCCTGCCGGTGCACGTCAGCGCCAGCGAGCACACGATTGAGGGGCTGCTCAACGCGTTGGTGACGTATCAAAAAGAAGTTACAGGTTAGCAGGTTGCAAGTTGCAAGTTGTAGGCTTTGTGGGAGGCGTCTCTTGACGGCGATCTCGTACGATTGCGGGAGCAGCAGAAGAGGAATTCGGAGGTGCTCAAATCAGCGCGTCTTGTAGCTCTTCGAGTTTGGCCTTGTCAGTTATCGCGGCTTCCCATTCCCAGTAGTCTTTTTCTACGGCGTAGGAGTAAGGGGCGTCAATGTCGCCGCGCTCCCAGGCCTCTTTGAACTGGGCGAAGTCCATACTGTACTTTTCTTCGAAAGCAGCGATTTTGGATTCTGCAGCTTCCAAGCGCAGTTGCACCAGATCTTTCAAGGCCAGGGGAAGCGCCAAGTCGGGGCGCGTCTCTCCCGTTAGTTCCTTGAGCACTTTTTGAGCCGGCTTGGAGACGACTGTAGGAGATAGAGCCATACACCACCTCTTTCGCGATTGGGACTTATGGTCTGATTGTAGCGTAAAATTGATAAACGCACAAAAGATGATGGAGAGGATAGGATGATCAGTGTTACCCGGCTTCTCTGCGATCAGATTGGTCCTCAGGACCGTCTGCGTTACAAGTGGCGGGAGAAGGAGTACGCCAGTCGCCGAGAGGCCAATTTGAGCCGAAAACCGATCGTGGTCTGGAACTCGACCAAGGCGTGCAACTTGCGCTGCGTGCATTGCTATTACACCGCCAAGGCCGAGCCTGCGCCTAATGAGCTGAGCACCGTCGAAGCGAAAGGCTTCATCGACGACCTGGCCGACTTCGGCGTGCCGGTGCTGCTCTTCTCTGGCGGCGAGCCGCTGATGCGCGGCGATCTGTTCGAGCTGGGCGCCTATGCCGTCGAGCGGGGGCTGCGCACGGTGATCTCCACCAATGGCACGTTGATCAACCGCGCCAACGCCCAGCGCATCCGGGACGCGGGCTTTTCCTACGTTGGCATCTCGCTCGACGGCATCGGCGAGACCAACGATCGCTTCCGCGGGGTGGACGGCGCCTTCGACGCGGCGCTGGAGGGCTTCCATCGCTGTCAGGCGGTCGGCGTGCGCACAGGGCTGCGACTGACGCTCAATAAGCATAACGTCGAGGATCTTCCCGCCATCCTGGACTTGCTGCGCGACGAGGGCATCCCGCGGGCCTGTTTCTATCACCTGGTCTACGCCGGACGCGGCGAGCGTATGCGGGCCGACGACCTGACGCTGGAGGAGACCCGCGCCGCCGTCGATATGATCTTCGACCGCGCGATGGCGTTTCACCGCCAGGGGGTGGACATCGAGATCCTGACCGTCGACAACCACGCCGACGCGCCGTACCTCCTGGAGCGCGTGAGGCGCGAGCAGCCGGAGCGGTACGAGGAGGTGCTCTCGCTGCTGCAGGCCAACGGTGGCAATGCCTCCGGCGTTGGCATCGCGGCGGTGGATCACCTGGGGAACGTCCACCCCGACCAGTTCTGGCAGCATCATTCGTTCGGCAACGTGCGCGAGCGACCCTTTGGCGAGATCTGGACCGACACGTCCGATCCGCTGATGGCGGGGCTGAAGGACCGCAAGCCGTTGCTCAAGGGGCGCTGCGCCGAGTGCCAGTACCTGGACATCTGCAACGGCAACTTCCGGGTGCGCGCCGAGGCGGTCCACGGCGACGTCTGGGCGCCGGACCCGGCCTGCTATCTGACCGATGAAGAAATTGGTATGTGATGGTGAACCCTGTTTCACTTGGAGCTGTAGACTTTCCCTATGCGACTTGCACATTGGTATAACTATCGATCTATGGTACCATAGATGGCGGAGGTGAGGATGATACGCCTTGTCAAATTCAAGACCACAGTCACCCCCGAACGCACGCTTACCCTTCGGGTTCCAGAAGATGTGCCGGCTGGCTCGATGGAGGTCATCATCGTATTCGCACCCACCGAAACCGCATCGGAGCGCCATTCCACACTGGGCGATCTGCGAGAATCGGAGTTCTTCGGTATGTGGGAGGAGCGTGATGATCTGCCTGCCAGTCCTGCGCTCGCTCGCACCCTTCGTGAAGAAACCTGGAAGCGTTCTGAGCGATGATACTGCTCGATACTGACGTTTTGATCGACTGTCTGCGCGGCTTAGCGTCAGCCGACAGGTGGTTGCGTCACTCCTCGGACCGGGTCTTCGGGATCCCTGGCGTTGTAGCGATGGAGTTGGTCGCCGGGTGTCGAGACAAGGCCGATCTGGAACGTGTGCAAGCGTTCATCCGTCGCTTCAACGTGATTTGGCCCGAAGCCAGCGAATTTGAGCGGGCATTCGATTTATTGGTGACCTATCGGCTTGAATTTGGCGTTGAGGCTCCCGATTGTATCATCGCGGCTATGGCGTTGGAGCGCGACGCGCCGCTCTATACGTTTAACCTCAAGCATTACCGGAATTTCTCTGGCCTTGAGGTGCTTGAGCCGTATGTCAGATGATCCACTGGTCATCCATCTCTAAATGTATGGCGCTTCCCCTCGCAGCTAGTGTTTTCTGCACCTCTGCACGTGACCTCGAGCGAGTTATGACTGGGGATTAGAGGTTTCCCCATTTCATAGGAGCCGCATTGGTTTCTCTGGAGGAGTATTTTATGAGTCATTTCCCTGCCTATCGACTGCGCCGGCTGCGGATCAGTGAGAACGTCCGCCGGATGGTGCGGGAGACGACGCTTGCACCATCTGACCTGATCTATCCGCTTTTCGCCGTCCACGGCGAGGACGTGAAGCGCGAGATACCGTCGATGCCGGGCAACTACCACTGGTCCATTGACCGGCTGCCGGCGGAGGTGGAGGAGATCGCGGACCTGGGCATCCCAGCCGTGATCCTCTTCGGCCTGCCAGCGGAACGGGACCCCATCGGCCGAGAGAACTTCGCCGAGCACGGCATCGTCCAGCAGGCCATCCGTGCCATCAAGGACACCGTGCCCGATCTGACGGTCATCACCGACGTCTGCCTCTGCGAGTACACCGAGTGTTGCCACTGCGGCCTGATCAAAGGGGGGCAGTGGGGCGGGCACGACCTCCGTCCCGAAAGCTGCGGCCTGCCCGATGGCTACATCTTGAACGATGAGACACTGGACGTCCTGGCCAAGGTCGCCGTCTCGCACGCCGAGGCCGGCGCCGATATGGTGGCCCCCTCGGGGATGATGGACGGGATGGTGGGCGCGATCCGCGAGGCGCTGGACGGGGCTGGCTACGCGCACGTGAGCATCCTCTCCTACGCCGCCAAGTACGCTTCCAGTTTCTATGGCCCGTTTCGGGATGCCTGTCAGTCGCCGCCGCAGTTCGGCGACCGCAGCAGCCATCAGATGGACCCGCCCAACGCCTGCGAGGCGCTGCGCGAGGTGGCGCTCGATATCGACGAGGGCGCCGACATCGTGATGGTCAAGCCAGCGCTGCCGTATCTCGACATCATTCGGCGGGTGCGGGAGACTTTCGATTACCCGGTGGCGGCCTACAGCGTCAGCGGCGAGTTCTCGATGATCAAGGCCGCGGCACAGAAGGGCTGGATCGACGAGCGGGCCGTGGCGCTGGAGGCGCTCACTTCCATCAAGCGGGCCGGCGCCGACGTGATCCTGACCTATTGGGCCAAGGACGCCGCCCGTTGGCTGAGCGAGGGGAGGTAGCCGATGCCCCATCCATTCGGAAGCGACGCCATCGGCCCGGCCCCGCGCGTCATCGCCTGGGAATCAACGAGGGCCTGCAACCTGGTCTGCCGCCACTGCCGGGCCAGCGCCCAGCGCGACCCAGCCCCCGACGAATTGACCACCGACGAGGTGATGGGCCTGATCGACGAGATCGCGACGCTGTCCAGGCCGATCTTCATCATCAGCGGCGGCGAGCCCCTGATGCGCGCGGACGTCTTCGACATCGCGGCCTACGCCAACGAGCAGGGCCTGCGCGTGGCGATCTCCCCCAACGGCACGCTGATCACGCCGGCGATTGTGGAGCGGATGAAGGATGTGGGGATCAAGCGGGTCTCGGTTAGCATTGATGGCTCCTGCGACGAGCGTCACGACGCTATCCGCGGCGTGCCCGGCGCCTTCGACGAGGCCGTGCGCGGCATCCGGTATTGTGCTGAGGGGGAGCTGCCCTTTCAGATCAACACCACGGTGATGCGCCAGAACGTGGACGATCTGGAGGCGATTCACGACCTGTCCGTCGCGCTGGGGGCGGCGGCCTGGCACGTCTTTATGCTCGTGCCGACCGGGCGCGGTCAGGTGGACGATGAGCTGTCGCCGGAGGAGTACGAGTCGATCCTCAACTGGATCTACGACGCGGCGCTCGATTCGCCCATCCCGCTGCGGGTGACCTGTGGGCCGCAGTTTATGCGCTTGGTGCTGACGCGCCAGAAGGAATCGGAGACGCCGCCGAACCTGGTGGGGCGTCAGCGCGGGCTGGATCGGATGAGCCGCGGCTGTCTGGCTGGGATGGGCTACTGCTTCATCTCGCATCGGGGCGAGGTCTATCCCTGCGGCTACCTGCCGGTGCTGGCGGGCAACGTGCGCGAGCAGGACTTCGGGACCATCTACCAGGAGTCGCCCGTGTTCCGTAAGTTGCGCGATCTGAGCCAGCTGGAGGGGAAGTGCGGCGAGTGTGCGTTTGTGCATCGCTGCGGCGGCTGCCGCGCCCGCGCCTACAGCCTGACCGGCGATTATATGGCCGAGGAGCCGTACTGCCTGTATGAGCCATCGTGATTTTTCTGCTCCGGCGGGGGTTGTAACCCCGCCGCTGAAGAGACGCGGGTGGCAGACCCGCCTGGAGCATTGGGAAACAAGTCATGGACACCGTTGATCGTCAACTGCTGGATGCGCTACAGGAGGCCGTCCCGCTGGTGCCGCGGCCTTTCGCGGCGCTGGGTGAGACGTTAGGTCTGAGCGAGGATGAGGTGCTGCGACGGGTCCGGCGGCTGAAGGAGGAAAACATCATCCGCCAGATTGGGCCGATCTTCTCCTCGCGCCGCCTGGGCTACCAGAGCACGCTGGTGGCCTTTCGCGTGGAGCCGGAGCGCCTCGACGAGGTGGCCGCGATGGTCAGCACGCACCCGGGCGTCAGCCACAACTACTCGCGGAATCACTACTACAACCTCTGGTTCACGCTGACCCTGCCGCCGGAGCAAGTTCTGGAGGAGGAGATCGCTCGACTGGCCGAAGATGGTGGCGTGGGCGATTGGCTCAACCTGCCCTCGCTGCGGCTCTTCAAGCTCGGCGTGCACTTCGATATGTCGCGGGATAAGCGCCGGGCGAAGGCGGAGAGTGCGCCCCAGGGCTCCGAAGATGCGGTCACGCTCACCGACTTCGATCGCGACGTGGTGCGCGTCCTGCAGGGCCACATGCCGCTGGTGAAGCGGCCCTTCGAGGAGGCAGCCGCTCAGCTCGGCGTGCTGGAGGAAGAACTTTTGGAGGCGGCGCGTGATATGGACCGGCGAGGCGTGATGCGGCGCTTCAGCGCGGTGCTCAAGCATCGACGGGCCGGCTTCACGGCCAACGGGATGGCCTGCTGGGTGGTGCCGGAGGAGCGGATCGTGGAGGCGGGGCAGGCGGCGGCAGCCTTCCCGGCCGTCAGCCACTGCTATCAGCGCCCGGCCTGTCCGCCGCGCTGGCCGTACAACCTGTTCACGATGGTTCACGGACAATCGAAGGAGGAGGTGGAGACGATCGTCGAGCAGATTCGTCTACGGATGATGTCCATCCGCGAGATTGGCCCGCTCGAACACACCATCCTTTACAGCCAGCGGGAGTTCAAGAAGGAGCGCGTGCGGTATTTCGTGGAAGAGTAGCAAGTCTGCAAGTGTGCAAGTTTGCAAGTGGCAAGTAAGCAAGTTAGGAGAGAGAATGGAGATTCAACGATCGGTAGAGCTTTTCGATGAGGCCCAGCGGGTCATTCCCGGTGGGGTGGATAGCCCCGCGCGGGCGTTCAGCGCCGTCGGTGGGCAGCCGCTCTTCATTGAGCGCGGCGAGGGGCCGTACGTCTACGACGCCGACGGCAACCGGTACGTCGATTATGTCCTCTCGTGGGGACCGTTGATTTTGGGGCACGCGCACCCCCGGGTGGCCGAGCCGCTCAAGCGGGCCGTGGAGCGCGGCACCAGTTACGGCGCGCCGACCGAGCTGGAGACGGAATTGGCCGAGCTGGTGATCGAGGCCATGCCAGCGGTGGAGATGGTGCGCTTCGTCAACTCCGGCACCGAGGCCACGATGAGCGCTCTGCGCCTGGCCCGGGCCTACACCGGGCGCGACAAGATCGTCAAGTTCGTGGGCTGCTACCACGGCCACGCCGACTTCCTGCTGGTGCAGGCTGGCTCCGGCGTGGCGACGCTCGGCCTGCCGGATAGCCCGGGCGTGCCGGCGGGCACGGCGCAGGATACGCTCACCGCGCCCTTCAACGACTTGGAGGCGGTGGAGGCGGCCTTCGAGACATACCCAGAGGAGATCGCGGCGGTCATCGTGGAGCCGGTGGGCGGGAATATGGGCGTCGTCCCGCCGGAGGAGGGCTTCTTGGAGGGGCTGCGGGCGTTGACCGAGGCGCACGACGCGGTGTTGATCTTCGACGAGGTGATGACGGGCTTCCGCGTGGCCTACGGCGGCGCGCAGGAGCTGTACGACATCGAGCCGGACGTGACGACGCTGGGCAAGGTGATCGGCGGCGGGCTGCCCGTCGGGGCCTACGCGGGCAAGCGAGAGATTATGGAGACGGTGGCGCCGGCCGGGCCGATGTATCAGGCGGGTACGCTCTCCGGAAATCCGTTGGCGATGACGGCCGGCATTGAGACGCTGAAGGTGCTGCGCGAGCTGGGTGTCTTCGACGAGATTGAGCAGAAGGCGGCGAAGCTGGCCGCGGGCGTCGGCGAGGCCGCCGAGGAGGCCGGCGTGCCGATCTACCAGACGCGCGTGGGCACGATGTTCTCCAACTTCTTCAGCCCGGAGCCGGTGACCGATTACGAGAGCGCCAAGGTGTCGGATACGGAGCGCTTCGGGCGTTACTTCCACGCGATGCTGGAGCGCGGCGTCTACATCGCGCCGTCGCAGTTCGAGGCCGGGTTTATCTCCCTGGCTCACTCCGACGAGGATATCGAGCGCACGGTGGAGGCAGCGCGAGAGGTGTTATGGCGTCTAAGGGATTGATTCGGGTATAGACGGATGCCCTACGACCTCCCGTTAATCTGATTCGGGCTCATCAGCTCGCGCTGGGTGTAGGGCGCTTCCGCGGGCGGTTTTCTGCGCCGGCGGCGTTTCCTACCAATGGAAAATCCCCCTGAGTGATTCAGGGGGATTGTTGGTCTGTCTGTGATAATTGGCGTCTGATCGTCAATTGTATTGCTTCAGCACCAGCGGCAAGTAGATCTGACCGCCCCCGGAAATTTTCGTCACCACTGGTTCGCCTGTGGCGACGACGCCTTCCTCGCAGCTTACACCATACCGCTCGTTGGCGACTTCCCAGTTGCTTTGCTGTGTTACCGTCACCGCAAATCCAAACTCGCAGCTTCCGCCGGGTTCCAGCACAGCAGCGCTCCAGCGAAGCTCTCCATCAACCAGCTTTCCACCGCTATCTGGGATATAGGTGGTATTCTGGGGCAATGTGTCGGTGATTACCAGGTCAGTCGCCTGTTGGCCCCGATTGTTCACGCGGATGGTGTATTCCAGGACGTTGCCGTCCTCCACCTCATCGCGTGAGGCCTGCTTGGCGATCTCCAGCACAGGCTTCTCTGTGACGTAGGCCACGGCCTGCACTTCAACCTCGCTAAGCAGGTCAGGATGGGTGATAGTGGCGGTGTTGGTGATCGGGCCTTGATAATCCTCGTCGACGAGTATGGTGAAGGTCACTATCTCGGACGAGAACGCGCCCACCTCGCCCGTCCACTCCAGGCTGATGATGTCGCTTATGACCTCGCCGGCGCTGGCGACGGCGTCGCGCTGATAGGTGCTGGACTCCCAGGGTAGATAATCATAGACGGAGACGTCCGTGGCCGTCAGGGGCCCCGAATTGACGATGTGGAGGAAGTAGGTCAGCACGTTGCCCGGTCCCGGCGGGGTCAGCGTGGGCGTGACCTCCTTGTAGGAGTCGATCAGACCAACCTCTTTGACCGTGGTGGTCACCGGGTCTCCGGTGTGGGATAGTGTCTCGGTCTCTGATTCCGTCCAATACACGCTGTAGTCTTGATTGACGATTCTAGTGCCGCTGACCAGATCGCCGTCCACGCGCACGCTAAAGGAGCGGCGCACCTCATCCGCGGGGTCCATCTCCGGCAGCGTCCAGGAGATGACGGTCGAGCTGTCCACGGTTTGGCTCACGCCCCCGTCGCTGATGCTCACCAGCGAGGTGCTGAAGGGCACCGTATCCGTCAGCCAGGGGTTATCATCGGTGCTCAGGGCGTTGTTTCGCACCCGGACGTGATAGGTCATCAATTGCCCACGGCCGATCACGGGCGGGGCCGATTTACTCACGACCAGATCGGCCGATTCCGTGGCGAAGCCCTCCGCGGTTGCGCTGATGGGATCCGTGGTTCCGTTGTCGAGGCTGTCGGTGATGACGATGGTGGTGGTGAAAGGATGGCTCCCTTCGGTGTTCCGTCCTCTGTGCCCCCACATTGGATCATAGGTTGTCGTGAAAGTCACGATTTCCTGAACGTTGAGGTCTCCTACCCAGACGAAAGCCTTACAGGTGTCGCCGCAGTCTGGGCCCTCGCTCAGCGAACCCTTGTCGGGGATGACATCTACGTCATCGATATTGCGGACGTTGATGTTATCAAAGTAGAGGAGCGCTTGAGCATCTAGGGCGTTGCCCGGACCGAGGTTGCGCACCTTCAGGGTGGGGGTGACACGGCTTTGACCGCCGCCGGGCTGATGGACGAAGGGATCCAGCTCGGCCGAGGCGGCGAAATGCGGCCCGCGCACCACACTGGTCAGCACCTCGCCGGTCTGGCAGACATCCTCGCCTTG
Organism: uncultured Anaerolineales bacterium; assembly: GCA_964474655.1. Classification (GTDB taxonomy): domain Bacteria; phylum Chloroflexota; class Anaerolineae; order B4-G1; family B4-G1; genus CAYYTU01. The sequence continues at coordinate 100,872 of CAYYTU010000002.1, read as the reverse complement.
GGCGCAGACGGCGTAGTCGTCGTTGACGATGGGCACGTTCAGCACGTCGCTGACGTAGACGGTGAAGGTGAAGGCCGCGGACTCGCCCGTATCGAGCTCATCCAACGTCCACGAGACGAGTCCATCGGTTTCCGAACCGCCGCGCCGATATTCGACGCCGGCCGGCACCCGATCGGTGATGACTAGATCCGTCGCCAGCGAGCCCTTGTTGAGCAGCTCGAGGGTGTAGGTCATCTCGCGGTTGGAGCCGGGTGGGTCGGGCCAGACGTGTTTGGAGAGCCGGAAGATGGGATCGACGATGGTGACGGTGTACGGTTCGCCGGCGGCGACGCTTGTAGCGGGGCTGTCGACCTGGTAGTCATCATTAGTGATGACCGTGCCGCTGGGCACGTCGTTCACGTCGACGCTGAAGGTGAACTTGGTGGTCTCCCCCAGATCCAGCGTGACGGAGCGGGTCCAGGTGACGGTATCGCCGTCGGTATCGCCGTCGGCCCCCACGTCTCTCACGGTGGTGTCGTCCGGCACCTGGTCAGTGACGGTGAGGGACAAGTCGTGCGCCGGTTGGCCCTGGTTGGCGACGGTGAGCGTGTAGGTCAGTGGCTTTTCGGCGCCGGGCTGAGCGGGGGCTGACGTCTTGTCGATGACCAGAATCGGCTCGTCGGTGACCGCGGTCTCGGCGGTCCTCGTGACCGGCTCGGCGATGCGCGGATGGCTGATGACTGCCGAGTTGCGCACTACGCCGCTGAAGTTATCGTCGACGGTGAGGCTGAAGCTGATCACCACACTTTCGTCGAAGCCGACGTCGCCTTCCCACGTCAGCTTGTCCTCTTCCTCAGTGAAAGTAGAAGGCACGCTGGCCTGGGCGTCGTCGTTGTAGCTGGTGCCGTCAGGAATGGCGTCGGTCAGCGTGGTGTCGGCGGCGGTGTAAGCGCCGGTGTTGCGAATCTCGATGAGGTAGCGCAGCGTTTCCCCGCCGGTGTGAGCCAGCGTGGGCGTCACGGTCTTGATCGAGGTGTTAAACTTGGGGTATCCGCCCTCTTCTGGTGGGATCGGGTCGGCGTTTACTACTGGCGGGTTGCTGTTCAGGAGTAGAAGCAGCGTTCCTGTCAGAAGAGTAGCAACGATCAAGGCAGCGCTCAGGTAGGCGTGTCGGGGGTGTGTGATGTTCTTCATCATACCTCCTCGTGTTATAGGCTCCTCGCGTCCCGGTCTGGCGTCCCGCTCAGTTATTGGGACCGCCTTTAGCGGGGGGCCCGGCGTCGTCAGGTGGGCCAGCGCCGTCAGGTGGGCCAGCTTCGTCTGGGGGCCCGGCTTCGTCGGGAGGGCCGGCGTCGTCAGGTGGGCCAGCTTCATCTGGAGGCCCGACTTCCTCGGGTGGACCGACTTCTTCGGGGGGGGCAGCCTCATCGGGCTGACCGATCAGATCGAAATCTTGCCATACGTCTCCCCAGCCACCTAGCTCCCTCTTCATCGTCAGAAGCGCACCGGCGCTGGTGTCGGTCAGTACGTCTGTGGATCCGAGCAGTTGGCTCGTTTGCAACGCCAATTTGATTTCGCCGAGGCCGTAGCCCTCGTTGCAGAACCACCCGATGACTTCGTTGTAGCTCACGTCGTGGTAGGAGGCCATCTGGCTGGCTACGGGATGTTCCCATTCACCGGTGCACCAGGGTGAATCGGTGGGGAGCTCACTTTCGTTCTCTTCTTCTTCTTCCCCTTCCCCTTCCTCTTCTTCCTGATTTGGGGGTTCGTTATCGGGCTGTCCGGAGGTATCGTCCTCTCTGGCGCGATCTGCTAAGGCGTTGTATATTCGGTCCAACTGTTCCTCGTGGTTGGCGAGGGACCCAAGCAACGCAGCTTCATCGACTTCGTCGGTCTGTGTGGTGTGAGAGACCTGCTCATCATAGATCTGCAGGGCCTGGCGAGCGTTTTCTATTTCACCCGCTTGGGCTAATGCTTCGGCCTCTTCTAGTCGCTCTTCGGCCAGATTCGTCTGGAGCTCGGTCCTGGCCGTGGGATTGGTCGTCATCTCGATCTGGACCGCCTCGATTCTTCGATTCAGCTCATAGAGCGGGCTGCCTGGGCCGGATTCGTCGGCCACTTGAACCAGGCCTCCTCCGACCAAGGACGCGATTGTCAGTACAATCAATACCGTTGTCATCTGATCCTCCTTATCTTTTACTTCTTGGTGCGGGGTCTTTTCGACCCAAATCTACTTGGGCGCGTGTTTTAAGTTTTGTGATAGGGTCCCATAGGGGGAGACGCGTTCCTCAGTATTTGATCGCTGGTGGCTTGGAATGTTGGCTCTTTGGGATTTTGCGTGGTGCTCAAGGGTGCTCACAGCGGGTGTGTCACCCGCGTCCCATATCTGGGGGCCAGGCCCAATTTCGGACCCGATACGGGGGTGGAACACCCCCTCTGAGCTAGCCCGAGTTGCCGGCCAGCGAAATCCTGGAGACCCGGAATGTTATGTTGCCATTGTCGACCTATTCATTTTGACTAACGGACAGAGAGGGGGCGTAGTTACGGGGTCAAGATGGTACTATGGTACCATCTTTAGGAACGACGAGCAGATGACTTTCTTGCTCACTGTCTAGCGAGAAATTGCCCTGAGCGTCGAAGGGCGATTTCGAGTGGCTTTGCACTCGGAGGTCGCCAAAATCATCCGAAGCTCGTCGGAGGGTAATTTTGGCTCAATCTGAAAAGGGGGAGGTTATTACGAGGTTCCTTAGCACTACAACGGGATTTCAACGAAGTTGATCCCTCGATAGTCATCCTGAGCCGTTCGGCTGGGCTCAGGCCGAAGCCTGTCGGATGGGCAAGCGAAGCAGTTCCCAAGCACCCTAGACGCAATCGATTGCCTAATGAGTTTTGACGTTCAAGTTCGGTAAAGACGTGATTTCTTTCGTCAGATTAGATTGATTGGGTTGTGTTTCATTTCTGTCGAGAGTACCGCTGGCACGGTCGGGAGACCGGCCAGAGCACTTTTACGCATTGAGGTAAAAGTGACACACCGACTTTTCCACTGTTCACAGCCCTCGTCCCCGAGGGCGTTTAGGGCACAAAAATCGTGTCGGACGCCCCCGAGACGGTGGCTTTGAGCGATTAGGTGCGACTTTTACCCTAATGCACTTTTACCCGCTGGGGCCGGTCTCCTGACCGTGCCTCAACCTCGTTACCGATTTCGTCTATCAAAATTCTACAGGCGCGTTTACCGAGCGTATCAGACTTCAGCCGAAGGGGGCGCAGCACTTGGGTCTCACAGCTGGGCCTCCGGAGAGGACATGAGGCCGGCTGCGATGTCGCCGTCGGTGGTGACGTGGGCGTGAGCGAGGTATGGCGTGTTGTGCGCAAGGCCGATGTCGCCGCGTGTGCCCAGCACGATCAGGCCGCCACGCCCGCCAGTGCGTTCGATCAGCAGCTGGATGGCAGCGTCGGCGGCCTCCTGAGCCGTCAGTCCCTGTGCCATCAGATCGCACACGGTCTTGCTGATGACCACTTTCATTAGCGCCTCGCCTTCGCCGGTGGCCGAGGCGGCGCCGATGCGGTTGTCGGCGTAGCTCCCGCAGCCGATCAAGGGCGAATCGCCCACGCGCCCCGGATGTTTCTTGAACGTGCCGCCGGTTGAGGTGCCGACCGCCACGTTCCCGTAGGCGTCCCGCGCCACCGCCCCGACGGTGTCGCCGAAGAGGTCCTGTGTGGTCTCGCTGTCGCGCTCGGCGCGCCAGCGTTCCCTTTCGCGCGTCGTGATCAGATCCTGGTTGGCGCAAAGCGTCAGCCCGTGCTGACGGGCGAAGGCCTCGGCGCCCTCGCTGACGAGCAGCGCGTGCTTACACTCGGTCATAATCAGCCGCGCCAGGGTGATCGGATGGCGGATGCGACGCACGGACGCCACCGCGCCCAGGTTGAGATCGCGGCCGTCCATAATAATAGCGTCCAGCTCAGCCTCGCCCTCGGCGTTGAGGAAGGAGCCACGCCCGGCGTCGAAGGTGGGATCGTCCTCCATCCGACGCACGGCGGTCTCGACGGCCTCCAGCGCGGTTCCATCGCGCTCGAGCACCTCCTGGGCTGCTCTTGCCGCCTCTGTGCAGCCTTCGACGTGTGGTCGGTGGAGCTCGGGTGGAATGTCCCAGGCGCCGCCGTGAACGATCAGGCGAATGGGCCGAGAAGGGGGTGAGGTCTCAGAAGTCATTTTCTTCTCCATGGGTCAGGTGCGTCCTCAGTGCGGTCTGGTTCTCATCTGCGGTCAGGGCAACGATCACGTCGCCGGCTTCCAGGCGGGTCTCGCCGCGAGGGATGAGTATCTGGTTACCCCGGCGGATCGAGGCGATGAGGCAGTCCGAAGGCAAGTTCAATTTCTTCAGCGTCTTGCCGGTTGCATAGTGATGGTTTCGCAGGGTGATCTCCACGATCTGGGCGGCCAGCCGGGCTTGCTCGTCCAGGTGGGTGTGGGAGTAGGCTTGGATGATGTCGCCGCGGCGGAGCATCCCGCGCAGATGTCGAATGTCGATCTCGTGATGCTCCAGGTTGACGGTGTAGATGCTCTGGTCGTAGAGGTTGTGGGCGATGGTGGCACTGATGACGGTGGAGAACATAAGCGGTAAGATCACGTGGTAGCCGCGTGACATCTCGAAGAGCGTCAGGATGGCCGTGATGGGCGCGCGATTGGCGGCGCCGAAGACGGCGGCCATACCCACGAGGACGTAGGGGGACGACGTCGATGCGCTGGTCGGGAGCCACGGGGCCACGATATGCTCGAAGAGGCCGCCGAGCAGTGCGCCGACGAAGAGCAGCGGGGCGAAGACGCCACCCGAGCTGCCGGAGCCGATGGTGAGCCCTGTGGTCAAAATCTTGAGCGTGCCCAGGACGACGATGAGGTTGAGGGAGAAGCGGCCGGAAAGCACGTTCTCGATTGTTTCGTACCCCACGCCGAAGAGTTGCGGGAACCAGAACCCGATCACTCCAACCAGTAGCCCGCCGATCATCGGTTTGAGATATGAGGGGGTGGACCAGGATTGGAAGAGATGGTCGATTTTGTAGAAGGTGTGGGTGAAACCGACGCCGACGAAGGCGGCCATCACGCCGAGCAGGCCGTAGATCGGCAGCTCTCCGGCGGCAATGGGGTTGTAGTAAGAGGTGGGAAGTGAAAAGGCCGGGACGTTCCCGAAATAAGCGTGTCCAATCACGCTGGCGGTGACGGAGGAGACCACTACCCCGCTGAATTGCATCAAGCCGAACTCGGTCAGCAGGATCTCTAGCGCGAATATCGCGCCGGTGAGCGGGGCGTTGAAGGTGGCAGCAATGCCGCCTGCCACGCCATAGGCGGCCAGTCTCTTGGTTCGCTCGTCGGATAGATGGAGCACCTGCCCGAGGCTGGAGCCGATGGCAGCCCCGGTCTGGACGATGGGGCCTTCGCGGCCGGCCGATCCACTGCTGCCGAGACAGAGTGCGGTGGCGACGGGCTTTACGACGGCCACCAGGGGGCGAATTCGCCCCCCATAGCCGGCTATGGCTTCCATCACGTTGCCTACACCAGCGCCCCTGGCCTCTGGGGCCAAAAAGGTGATCAATATGCCGACCAGCAGGCCTCCCAGCGCGGGGAGGATGATGATGTAGTAAGTGCCCATAAAGCTGAGCCATTGGCCCAGCGTGCCGAAGAAGAAGTGGTGGGCGAGGTCGATCAGCCGGCGGAGGGCCACGGCGCTGAAGCCTGCTCCCAGCCCCACGAAGAGGGCCAGCGTGACCATCACCACCGTCTCGGAGATCAAGAAGTGGATGTATAGGTCGCTCAGGAAGTGACGAGTGCGTTGCAGAAAGGCCTGGGGCGCGGGATGCGGGATTTGTTTCACGTCGTGCTCGCTGATGAGGCCTCTTCCATCGACTGGGCCCAGGTTTTCAGGACGTCGTGGGCATGGCTGAAGGCGATTCGCTCGGGCAATTCGTCGGGGCCAAACCAGGCTATCTCGGTTACTTCATCGTTGGTGTGCTCCTGACCGCCGATGACGCAAGCTGTGAAGTAAATGTTGAGGCAATGGACGCCCTCTTCGCCGTAGCGGTCCATATAGAAGCCAAACAGCCCGGTTGGGCGGATGGTCAGCCCGGTTTCCTCCTCCACTTCTCGGATGACGCCGTCCTCTGGATGTTCGTCTACCTCCAGGAAGCCGCCGGGAATATCCCAGTGACCGCGAAAGGGCTGGATGGCGCGTTTGATCAGCAACACTTTCCCGTCGCGCACGATCAGGGCGCCGGCGCAAGGCTTGGCGTTGCGGTAGTGGATCCGCCCGCAGCCGGCGCAGACGAGGCGGGTTCGGCTCTCGTTTGCAGGGGCCTGCTCTCTGCGCTCGTGCAGCAGACCCCCGCAGCGGGGGCAGAAGCGGATGGTGCCCCGCATCTCCTCGGGTACTTGCTTATCGTGGTGGAATGGGGCGTTCCGGAAGGGACGTTCGCGGGCCACCGTTGAAAGCTTCCGTGCTTGAGAGAGCTTCTTGAAAGCGAACTCGGCGCTTTGGGCCGCGCTGCGGTCGGGGAAGCGCCAGGCTCCGATCAGCTTGACCGGGCGCCGACCGGTGGTGTAGCGGGCGCCTCGTCCGGCGTTGTGCTCCGCCACGCGACGCGCGAGGTCGGTGGTGATACCGGTATAGAAGGTATCATCAGCGCAGCGTAGCGTATACAGGAACCATTCTTGTGAGGTCATAGGGTCGGCATGTCCCACTGGCTTGTCCGTCGGGACCTGGGCTTCACCGTCGTTACTCAATGTAATCCCAGGTGCCGTCGTTGTAGAAGATGAAGACGTGGTTGAGGTGGCTGGATAGCGCGTGGCCGTTCTCGAACGTTTGCCAGGCGGCTTCGTAGCCGATCTCCTCTTCCAGCGCCCAGCCAATCTTCTCCTGGACGTTGGGTGTGTTACACCAGTGCCAGCCGAAGCCGCGTTTGGGCATCTCCAGGCTGGGCGGCGGTGGACCTTCCTCCGGGCACGGGTATTGGGCGGAAGATTCCTGGTACTGGTTTGGCTCTATCTGGTACGTTTCGTCGTCGTAGACCAGATGGATCTCTCCCGTATCTTCTTGCCAGAACATACGCCCGAGCTGGAAGCGCTGCTCGGCGGCCCAGGTCTGTTGGGCGGGGTCGATGGGGCAACCCAGCGCCCGCAGTTTGGCGGGGTGAGCGTTGAGCCGCGGCGCAAGCTCGGGGGCAATGTCGATAGTACAGGAAAGCACCGACGTGGGCTCAGGCGTTGGGGTAGGCGCTTCGGTCGCCGGTTCGGTGGGCGTGGCCGTCTCGGTGGGAGCGGGGGTGTCGCTGGGCGTAGGTTGGTCTGGTGTCGCCTGCGACGTGGGCGTCGGTTCTCCCGTCCCGGCTCTTTCCTCAGGGGTGACTGTTGGCGCGGCAGGTAATCCACAGGCCAACGTCACGATGATGAGCGCGGCAGCAGCTAAGAGCAAACGTCTCTTTTGCACAGGAACCTCCTGGTATCTATCGTTCGCCGTGGCGAATGCGGTTGGTGTCTCACACGCTGGCTATTGTACCATATTTTTCTTGGCGGCAAACCAGCCGTAGCGGGGACAGACGAAACAGTTCCAAAGCACCCTGGACGCATTAGCTTGCCGAGAGGCGCGTTTACCGAGCGCATCACCCCCAGATTCGTTTGTCTTGTTCGCATCTGAGCACACTCTGTGGCGTTGAAGGTGCCTTCGCAGACGATTCGTTTCGAGAACCCAGCGGTGGTATAGTACTAATCTCCTATTGGAAAGTAAGGTTGTCTTATGCTATATTATACTAACTGTTGCTAGGTTCATCAGTAACTGCATTCAGGAGGCGTTCGATGTCTACCACGACCTTGGAAGATACGGGACAGCGTCCTTTTATGACCCCGCAAGATATTTCCGATGTGTTACAAGTCTCGGTCTACACGGTGCGTCGCTGGATCAAAGAGGGCACTTTGCCTGCTTACAAAGTGGGACGCCTGTGGCGGGTCGAAAAAGTCGATTTTGAGCAATGGCTCGACGCGCAGAAACACCAGAACGATGGTCGAGGCGGCCCGTGAGCGAGGCTTGATTGTAACTAATTTGTAACAAACCACCTCTTGTCGCTGATTGCTTAATTTGATATAATCGCTTAAAGCTTTGGAATTCCTTAAGCCGGCCTGAAACAGATGCATGGGAGAGGCGTTGATGAGCGATAAAGCTCGAATATTGTATGTGGAGGACAACCCGGAGAATCGGTTGTTAGTGAGGCGGGTGTTGGAGGCGGAAGGATATACTGTCTTAGAGGCCGTCGATGGGCGCTCTGGGTTAGAGGAAGCTTCACAGGTGGACCCCGATTTGATCCTGCTGGATATCAACTTGCCGGAGGTGGACGGTTATGACCTGGCCGGGCGCTTTCGCGCGGTGCCCGCGCTGGAGGGCGTCCCCATCCTGGCCGTTACGGCCAACGTGATGAAAGGCGATCGTGAGAAGACGTTAAAGGCCGGTTGCGATGGTTACATCCCCAAGCCGATCGACATCGATCGGCTTCCGCGTCAGATTGAAGAGGCGCTGGAACGGGTCGGTGGGTGATTATGAGTGTGCGACCTGAGGATGCGACGGTTGTCGTCGTCGAGGATAACTTCCAGAATTTTGTGTTGATCACGCGCCTGCTGGCCTACTTGGGCGTGAAGGATTGTGAGTGGAAAGCTTCCGGATGGCAGGTGTTGGAGTTTGCTGACGCGCTTCCGAAAGTTGACTTGATCTTGATGGATATCTTCTTGCCGGAGGCGGATGGCTACGAGGCATTGAGCGAATTACGCTCCCATCCTCGCTTTGAGGATACGCTTATCGTCGCGGTGACGGCTGATGCTTCGATGGATAATATGGAGCGTGCGCGTGAGGCCGGCTTCGACGGCTTCATCGGCAAACCTCTCGACCCCGATCGTTTCCCCGATCAAGTTCGTGACATTCTTCAAGGAGAATCTGTCTGGTCGTTAGATTAGCTGTGGGCCGGTGAATTGAGGGGATATGGCAACGCCGGAGTCGACAAAAGGGCCTCGCGTACCTACCACGGGGATGCGCGGGGGGCTGGGCCGGACGTTGCTGACGGCCTTCTTGCTCCTGGCGATTGTGCCTCTCAGTGCGATCAGTTGGTACGCCACTCGACGCGAACGACGTGACCTCCGCCGTGAAGTTATCGCCAAACTTTCCTCTGTGGCCGTGCTGACTGAGTCTCAGATCCAGTGTTGGGGCGAAGGCCATCTTGAGCACCTGGCGCTTCTGGCAGCGGTGCCGGGCGTGCGGCAGCAAGCCTCGACTCTGCTGGAAGCTAACGCGCCCGCGGAGGCTGGTTCAGAAGGCGACGAAGCGCGCGCTCGCGACAGCTTGCGCCAACACCTGAGCGCGTTGCTAGACCAAGATACGGCCTTTCGGTGCGTGGCTCTCCTTGATGACCAGGGGCGAACCTTGGTAGCCACGGACCCGTCGCTGGAGGGTGAGGTTGAGACGTCTATCCCGGCGTTGACGCCTGACGAGACGACCATCTTTCGGATGATCACGCTGGAGCCGGAGGCGTCGGTAGGGGCTGTGGTCGCAAAGGAGATTGGTGGTCCAGATGGTGTGGACGAAGGCGTCCTGGTCGGGTGGCTTGATCTGGATGACCTGGCCCAGGAGCTAGGTACGGCCCAAGCGCTGGGATCAGATAGCCGGGTCTATCTGGTGGATGAGGATGGCATAGCGCTGCCGCAAGGGGAGGTCGTGAGCAGCGAGGGCATTGAGGCCGCGCTGGATGGCGAGCGGGTGGCGGGCTTGTATGATGATTACGCCGGCGACCCGGTCATTGGCGTCTATCAATGGATGCCGGCGTTGGAGCTGGCGTTGGTGGCCGAGCAGAAGCAGGAGACCGCCTTTGCTCCGGCGGACAACGTCGCTGCTGCCATCATCGGGGCCACGCTCTTGGTGGCCCTGGGGACGGCCGTCGTCGCTGCGGTGGTGACGCGGCAGATCACGCGTCCGGTCGTGCGGTTGACGGAGTCGGCGCTCAGCGTGGCGGAGGGCGAGCTGGATCAGCAGGTGCCCGTCACCTCGCGCGATGAAATTGGCATCCTGACTTACGTCTTTAACAAGATGACGGCGGATCTGAAAAGCCTCTACGACGATCTGGAGGCCAAGGTGGCTCAGCGTACGGAGATGTTGCAGCGGGCTAACTACCAGATTCAGCGTCGCGCCATTCAACTGGCCGCTACGGTCGAGGTCAGCCAGGCGGCGACCTCGATCCTGGAGCCGAGCAAACTCTTGCACGAGGTGGTGCGCTTGATCCACGATCGGTTCGATTATTGTTACGTGGGAGTTTACTTGCTGGATGAAAGTGGGGAACAGGCTTTTCTCCGCGAGGGAACCGGCGGAGGGGAGAGGGTGAAAGAGCTCAAAGCGGCGCCGGTCCCGCTTGGAGAGGGTTCAGCAGTGGGCGAGGCGGGGCTGAAGGGTGAGCCGCGCATCGTTCGCTGGGGCTCCGATCGGGCCGATGGCTTGTTCGGCTCTCCCTATATCCAGGTGGAGGCGGCGCTGCCGCTCAAGCTGGGCGATGAGACCGTCGGCGTGCTCGACATCCTGGACACCGAGTCGGAGGAGATGGACGAGGATGCCATCTCTGTCCTGCGCAACGTGGCCAATCAGATTACCATCGCCTTGGAGAACGCTCGCATCTACCGGAAGGAGAAAGAGACGGCCCGACGTCTGCGCGAGGCGGAACGCTTCCGATCCCGCTTCCTGGGCCATATGAGCCACGAGTTGCGCGAGCCGCTGACGAACATCATCGGGTTCTCTCGCCTGATGCTGAAAGGGCTGGACGGCGATCTAAACGATCAGCAGCGGAAGGACGTCAAGATCATCCACGCCAACAGCCAGCACCTCCTGGGCTTGATCAACGATTTGTTGGACATCTCCCAGATTGAAGCGGGGCTGATGGAGCTCCACTTTCAGGACCTCGATCTATCTGAGATGATCAACAGCGTGATGTCGACCGCCAGCGCTCTGGTGCGCGATAAGGAGATCGATCTGCTCCAGGAGATAGAGCCCGACCTGCCCATCGTGCAGGCGGATGTAACGCGGATCCGCCAGGTCTTGTTGAAGTTGCTGACGAACGCGGCCAACTTCACCGATCAGGGGAGTATCACCGTGCGGGCCTGGTCAGAGGATGGACGGGTATTGGTCAGCGTCAGCGATACCGGGCGTGGCATCCCGCTGGAGGATCAGGAGCGCATCTTTGAGCGGTTTGAGCAGGGGCAGCTGGGGGATGGTCGGCGCCCTGATGGCGCTGGGTTGGGGCTGGCCTTGAGCAAGGAGTTTGTGGCTATGCACGGGGGCAAAATCTGGGTTGAGAGCGAGGTTGGAGTAGGATCGACTTTTACGTTTAGTTTGCCGGTGGAAACTCGTTCTGAGCGAGGTGAGGCCTTGGATGGTGCCCGTGTAGGCGAGGAGGAACGATGACGACCGTGATCGCCGTTGCAAACAGCAAAGGCGGCGTGGCTAAAACGACCACTTGTCTGTCGCTGGGAGGAGCATTGGCGGAGCAAGAGCAGCTGGTCACGATGGTGGATCTCGATCCCCAGGCTCACTTGACTGGCTCCTTGGGCTTTGACCCCGAATCGATACATGGCACAGTGGCTGATGCGGTGGTGGGGCAAGACTCTTTGGCCTCCATCACGCGCGAGACCGAGGTCTATGGGTTGGACTTGGCGCCGGCCAATCAGGAGCTAGTGGTGTTGGATAAGGTGCTTTATGAGCGTCCCGGCTACGAATATCGGCTGAGGAAAAGTCTGGCGCAGACGCGACATCAGCTTTACAATTTTGTGGTGGTGGATTCGCCGCCCACTTTCGGTACCCTGATGGTCAATGCGCTGACGGCGGCCGATCTGCTCATCATCCCGGTCCAGTGTGAGTATTACGCGATCCAGTCGCTCCGCCAGATGCTTGATATGACGCGGCTGGTGCGCCGGAAGACGAACCCTCAGCTGGCCTATCGGCTGTTGGTGACGATGTACGATATGCGGAATAAGGTTCACCCGATGGTGCTGGAATACCTCCGTAAGCACTTTGGGGATGCGATGTTCGAGACGATGATACAGGTGGACACCCGTCTGCGAGAGGGACCGGCCTATGGGCTGCCGGTTACCGAGTATGCCCCCAAGACGCGGTCCGCGGGGCAGTACCGGGCCGTCGCCAGCGAATTGATCGCTAAATTCGCGTCTCCTGCCGACGAGGAGGGTGGGGACGTTGCGATGTCCGAGGTCCCTTCGCAAGCTTCCGAGGCCGCCCGGCGACGCATTAACGAGGCTGAATTATGACTAAGGACGATCTGAAACGCTCGCTTGAGCAATTATTTTCTGACTTCGCCCCTCCGGAGCCGGAGGTAGAGCGTGAAGCTTCGTCACGGGATGGTGAGGATGGATCGGTTGAGCATGGTGCCTCTGGCGGCGATGACGAGGAAAAAGGGCGCGAACATACTGCTGAGAAATCGGCCGAGAGTGGCGGCGTGTGGCGCCAGGGTTGGCAGACCCTCGCTTCCCGGGGAGGGGATGACGATCAATCCGATTCGGGAAACGGCAAATTGCGCCGATAGAGACACGGGACGGTTTTGAGGCTGGGAGCTTGGGCTTATGGATGACGATCGACTGAAAAACTCAATGGAGGCGCTTTTCTCCGATTTCCCCCCTCTGGAGCCAGAAAGCGAGGAGGATCTGGAAGGACCGCCGTCAGAGGTAGAGGAGCCTTCGCCGGGCCTGGATGCCGGGTTATTATCCGCGATGGGAAAGCGCGTCGAAGGGGATATGAAAGAGTGGCGGGAGTGGCTGATCTACGGTGCGCTGCGGATTTTACTGTTGATCAGTGGTCTGGTCGTAGTCATTGGGACCTATAACGCTTACCGCTCCGATCGGCTGTGGCTGATTCCAGTTTACGTGCTCACATATGCGGGGCTGGCTGTGATTACGTTCTGGTCTCGCGTTTCCTATGACGTTCGAGTCTGGACGTTGTTGACGGTGCTCTATGGGTTGGGCGTTGTGGCCTTATCCACTGCTGGTCGCAGCGGCGGGGGTGTTCTTTTTTTACTGGCATTTTCCCTGGTGGCGCCCTTCTTCTTTGACCATCGAAGTGGACTGATCGCTTTTGGACTTTCCCTTCTTACGCTGGTGGGATTTGGGTGGGCCTATTCAACGGGGATGGTCGTCCCGCCGCCGGGCGAGACCGGCGACGCTGCCTCCTGGGTGATGACCAGTCTGCTTTTCCTTCTGGTGGGCGCGTTGTTGTTGCTGTTGCAGAATTACCTGGTGCCCCGGATGGCGAACGCGCTGGCCCGCAGCCAGAAGCTGGCGCAGGATTTGGAAGCCCATCAAGCCCGGTTGGAGGAGCGCACGCATATGCTGCGTCGTCGTGTGACGCAGATGGAGGCCAGCTTTGAGGTAGGGCAAGCGATTACGTCGATCTTTGACGCCGACCATCTGGTGCATAAGACGGTGGATTTGATATGCGAGCGTCTGGATGTCTACTTCGCGAGCATTTTCCTGCTGGATGAGAGTGGGGAACAGGTCGATTTGAAGGCCGCCGCCGGGGCGAGCGGTCCCAAGCTGATGACCGAAGGGCTCCGTTTGCCGGTAGCAGAGACGAGTATGGTGGGATGGACCGCCCTCCACCATCGAGTGCGGATCGCGCGCAACGTGGAGGAGGATGCGATCCATCATCCCCATCCCCTCTTGCCCGATGTTGCCTCTGAGGTGACCCTTCCGTTGAGCGTCGGAGATCAGATGTTGGGCGTTCTCGACGTGCAGTCCGATCAGGTGGCGGCCTTCGACGCCACCGACGTCCAGGTGTTGCAGAGCCTGGCGGACCAGATCGCAGTCGCCATCCAGAACGCCCGGCGCATCTCCAGCCGCATCTCCTTGCTGGAGGCGACGCGGCCGATGTACAAGGTCAGCCGTCGACTGACCACGGCGACGACGCCCTCCGAGGTGGCCGACGCCGTGGTCTCCTCCGTGGTTGATACGGGGGCCGATGGCTGTCTGGTGGTCGCTTTCGAGCTTTCACCGGATGGATCGCCGGAGGCCTTGCTCTATCTGGACGTCTGGCGGCGAGATCGCACGCCCCAGTTCCAGCCCGGCGTGCGGCTCCCGATCTCAGAAAGCCCTTTTCCCCTTGATCTGGTCAGCAGCTTCTGGGCCGTCTCCGACGTGCAGGATGATGATCGGCTGCCCAACAGCGCCAAGCAGGTCTTCGAGACCACCGGCGTCCGAGCCCTGGTCAACATCCCGCTCCGTACCCACGGGCGCGTGATTGGGCAAGTGGTCGTCCTGCGAGACGCCGCTGGCCCCTTCTCCGAATCAGCGTTACGCCTATATGAGGCTCTCAGCGATCAAGCCTCGGTGGCTTTGGAACGGGCGCGTCTGTTGGAGGACGCCCGGCGGCGTGCGGAAAGGGAGCAGCAGACGCGGCGGGTGGTGGATCGTATCCGCCGCTCCGCTACGATAGAACGGACGCTCCACACGACCGCCGAGGAGCTTTCGCGGGTGATGAAGGTGCCCCAGGTCTCGATTGAATTGAACCTGGAGGGTGATGGCGGTTCGGCAGCAGGCAGGAGCGAGAGGGTGGATGCGAGGTTGCGTTAGGCTATGGCCTCGGTTTCTGGTTGGGAGGCCTGTTTGGAGTTGTGTGATAATTGAAGAAGATATTGTGGGTTAAGAAGTGAGGGTGAAGGGATGAGCACACAAGGTATTTCTCAGTGGGGGAGTGACGTTCAGCAGCGACGGGTCGAGCTCTTGAACAGCTTGTTGTGGCTCGGCGTTGTCGGCGGGGGCGCTCTGCTGGCTTATCTCTTCTTCATCGGATCTGGTTTTCTGGGTGGTCTTGAAAGATCGGCGCGTCTGGCCTTTATGGTGCCTTTCTTTGTAGCCTGGGCTCTTGCCTTAGTGGCCTTAGTCTGGCGGAGTTTATACTACCGCACACGGGCTTTGATGTTCTTGATAGCAGGCTACACGATGAGCGCCTTCATCCTCACCCGCAGTGGTATGGCGGGCAGCGGGCGGCTCTGGTTAGTTTTGCTTCCCACAGTGACCTTCATCTTGTTGGGACGGAGATTGGGGACAGCTTTTACCGGGTTAAGTCTTGTGATTTATGCGACCAATACCCTGTTTGTTGCCTGGGGGAAAGTCCCTTTACATGTCTCCGATTCGACCACGTTGGGTTACTGGGTTGGCGAGGGGGGCGATTTTTTGATCGTGGTGCTGGCGTTGTTGCTAAGCACACAGACGCTGAGTCGGTGGTGGGGGCAAGCGCTGGCCGATGCTCGTGAGGTGAAGGAGGACCTTCAAGATCGTACCGCAGATCTGGAAAAGACCACGCGCGAGTTACACCATCGCGCAAAGCAGCTGGCCTCGTCGCTCAGCGTCACTCAGGCCAGCTCTTCCATCCTGGATCCGGACCGTCTGTTGGACGAGGTAGTTCATCGCGTTCAATCGGGGTTTAGCTCGATGGGCGTTTATTACGTGGGCTGCTTCTTGCTCGACGAGGCGCAGAGCGGGGTCACGTTAGCGGCGGCGACCGGCCGGGCCGGTCGGGAATTACAGGAGATGAACTATCAATTGCAGCTGGACGGGACGACCACAGTGGGACAAGCCATCATCCGTCGTGAGGCTCAAGTGACGCCGAAAGTTGACGAGACAGCGCGGTTTGCTCCGCCGCTTCTGGAGCATACGCATTCGGAAATTGCGTTACCCTTGCGCTCACGGGGGGAAGTTTTGGGCGCTTTGAGCGTCCAGAGTACTCAGGAGGCTGCTTTTAGCGAGGACGACGTTGAGACCCTCCAGATGATGGCTGACCAGGTCGCGATTGCCATCGATAACGCGCAGCTGTTTAGTCGCACCGAGGCGGCGCTGGAAGAGGTGGAGGCCATCCATCGGCGTTACTTGGCAGAAGAGTGGCAGGGCTTCCTGACCAATCGGGAGGTGGGCCGGGTTGATTATACGCGGCCGGACGTGGAGTTGGAGATTGGCGATGAGCTCCGCCAGGCCCGAGAGCAGGTCGTACAACGGGGCGACGTGGTGGTTGTGGGGGAGGCCCGTTCGGAGAGTCCGATGGACAAACCTCAGTGTTCTGCTCTTGTCGTGCCTTTGAAGCTGCGTGGGCAGGTGATCGGCACTATGGCCTTGAGGGATACGCGTCCTCATCGCCTGTGGGTGGCGGAGGAGATCGAGATGGCGGAGGCCGTGGCTGAGCAAGTAGCGCAGACGATTGAGAACTTGCGCTTGATGGACGAATCGCAGCGTCGCGCGGCGCGCGAGCGCCTGGTCGGCGACATTGCCTCTCGACTGCGTGAATCCTTGGATATGGAGAGCGTCCTCAAGTCCGCCGCCGAGGAGGTGCGTGAGGCGATGGACCTTCCCGCGGTCACCGTTCGGCTGGCGCCTCGCGGAGACGGCGAAGATGTGGACGGTAGTGATGGGAGTGGATAGAGCAGGCCCGTGAAGTTCTGGCGTAATCGATGGTTTTCGAAGCGAATCGTCTGCGAAAGTGCCTTCAATGCCACAGAGTGTGCTCAGGTGCGAAGAAGGTAAATGGTGCTGGGGTTGATACGCTCGGTAAACGCGTTTGTAGGTAATCTGATGTGTCTACGAGGCTTTGGAATTGCTTCGTTTGCCCATTGCCGGGCTGGGGGAAGTGTGTTATGAAACTGAGACGTTGGTCGGTTGGAATTTTGTTGATGACCCTTCTGGTTGGGACGTTCACGGCTTGTGGTGGCTCTAAACCCACCCCCGAGCCAGAAGAGGTCACCGTTCAGCTCAGCTGGTTCCCGACGGTGGAGTTTGCGGGCTTTTACGTCGCTGATCAGCTCGGTTATTATGCCGATGAAAACCTGGACGTAACCCTGGTGCCAGGTGGGCCGGAGGTGAATGTGGCCGAGGAGGTGCTGTCTGGCGAGGCCCAGTTCGGCCTGGCCTCTGGTGATACTATCATTCGCCTGCGGGATGAAGGTAAGGACGTGGTCTGCATCGCCAGCATCTTCCGGCATAACCCATTGGTGGTGATGAGCCTGGCGGAGAGTGGCATTGAGGCCCCTCAGGATCTGGAAGGCAAGAAGGTCGGCGTCATCTCCGAGCAGCTGGATACGACCTGGGATATGCAATTCCTGGCGATGTTGAATAATGTGGGGATGAGTCCCGAGGATATGACGCTCCTGACGATTGAGGATTATCACGGCGCCAATGAGTTGACCTCCGGTCGCCTGGATGCGGCGAGTAGTTTCTTTTCCACCAATGAGCCCGTGCAGGCTCGCCTGGATGGTCACGATCTCTCTCTTATCTTCTACAGCGATTACGGCGTCCCCGTCTACGTCAACCCTATCTTCACCAACAATGCGTTGATCGCGGAGGAGCCGGAGCTGGTGGAGCGGGTCGTACGGGCCACGCTCCGGGGGTATGAGTATGCCATCTCTAACCCGGAGGAGACGGCGGATATGACGCTGGCGTACGATGATTCGCTGGATCTCGAGATTCAGACTGCAACGATGAGGGCTCAGATCCCTTTTATTGATACGGGAGATGCTCCTCTCGGTTGGATGGACGAGGTCACGTGGCGCGTCACCCAGGATATACTGCTGAGTCAGGACGTGATTGAATCGCCGATGAGCGTATTGAACGTTTTCACCAACGAGTTTGTGAGAGCGGCCGAGTAAGCGAGGGTTTGGGAGGTTGTTTGGAACGGAGCCATTATGACTGACGATAGGAAGGCTGAACGGCAACCAGCGAGCGCTGCTCGTAACGCCAGCCTCGTTGAGACGCAGGTCGATGTCGCTATCCTGGAGGAGCAGCGGCGCGAACGGATCAGGCGTATTTTGCACGTTGGCCTCTTTACCGATCTGGTCGTTTTCGTCTTTTATACGCTGTTTGTCCTCCAGACGCAGGCCTGGCAGATGTTGGTAGTGATGGGCTTAGCTGCGTTGAGCCTGCTCGGGGTTGCTGTGGCAGCCTGGCAGCTGCGACGGGGTAACCCTGATCGTGCCGGCGCCGTCTTGTTATTTTCCGTCGTGATCTCTTATGGCGGCGGCGAGCTGGTGTTGGAGGAAGTTACGCTCTATCTGTTGCTGAGCGGCATCTTCTTGATTCTGGTTCTGGCCCGCGCTATCTTGTGGAAGAGGTGGTGGGTCTGGGGCGCTGCTTTGGCGCTCCTGGGCGGTTGGTTTTGGTTGGTCAATCGGGTTGATTTGCTGCCGCGTTACGATGTGACCCAATTGAGATTGGTGCCCTATCTCGTCTTCTCCCTCACCGCGCTAGTGGGCGGATTCGTCCTGTGGCGGCTTATACGCGACTTCCTCCTCCGGAGTATCCGTAATCGAATGCTTGTTACCTCCATCGTCACCGTGACGCTGACGGCCGGGGCCGTCGCCACCGGGTCGGTGATCACCGGCACCCGCAGCGGTCGCCAGCAGGTCGTCAATCAGCTGGAGTCGGTAGCCACGCTGAAGGAGGCCGAGATTGAGCGCTGGCTGACCAGCATTGAGGATGTTTTGGCCAGCTCGGTCCGGCAATCCTCGGATCTGCGGTATCTGGATTCGGAGATGGTCGAGGTTGTGAGCAGATTGATCGATGCGCAGGAGGATTCGGCGGACTATCAAGAATCGTACGAGATTCTCCTAAACGACTTCCAGCGGATATTGCAACAGGAGCAGCTGCTTGAGACGGTTTTTTTAGTGGACCCCGATGGTGAGATCATCCTCTCCACCATGCCTAGCCAAGAGGGCCAAATCCGGCGTCAGGAAGAATTTTTTCAGCGCGGCAGGCGGTTATCCTACATCACGCCGCCATTTTACTCCCCCTCTTTAGATCGTACGTTGGTGGTGGTTTCCCGTCCAGTGCTTGGCGAGTATGGGCGTTTACTGGGCGTGTTGGCTGGCTATGCCAGTATGGAGACGCTGGATAAGATTATGTCGGAGCGAGCCGGCCTGGGCGAGACGGGAGAGACTTATCTCGTCGGGGCCAACAACGCTATGATCACGGCCTCGCGTTTTGGAGATGAAGAGAGAGTTTATGTGCGTACGGAGGCGGTCGAGACTGCTCTAACCACCAAAATGGACGGGTCCGGACTTTACCTGGATTATCGTGAGGTGCCGGTGGTGGGTGTCTACCACTGGCTGCCTCGTCTCCAGGTGGCTTTGATCGCCGAGCAAGATCAATCGGAGGCTCTGAGCGGCATCAACAGGACAGTTTGGACCAATGCTGGGATCGCTGTGATAGCAGCTGCGGCTGCGGGCTTAGTCTCGTTGCTCATCGCACAAAGCATCGGGCGACCGCTCCAGACCCTTTCGGAGACGGCTTCGCAGATCGCCGCCGGCGACCTGGAGCGCACTGCGAGTGTGGAGCGTCAGGATGAAATCGGCGCTCTGGCGAAAGCGTTTAATAGTATGACGGCGCGACTGCGGGAGCTGATCGGCAACCTGGAGCAACGCGTCGCCGAGCGCACGCGCGATCTTGAGGTCCGGTCGGCCTACCTGGAGGCTTCCGCTGAGGTGGGACGGGCCGCCTCCTCCATTCTGGACGTTGATGAGCTGAACCAGAGCGTGGTCGATCTGATTCGCAGCCGGTTCGGGTTTTACTATGTCGGGCTTTTCCTGATGGACGAGACCGGTGGTTGGGCTCGGCTGCGGGCTGGTACCGGCGAGGCCGGACAGCAGATGCTGGAACAGGGCCATAAGCTTAAAGTAGGCGGTGAATCGATGATCGGCCAATGTGTGGATCGGGGCGAGGCGCGCATCGCGTTGGATGTCGGTGACGAACCGGTCCACTTTGACAATCCGTTGCTCCCGTCAACGCGCTCGGAGGTGGCGCTGCCGCTCCGCTCCCGGGGTCGAATCCTGGGCGCGATCACTGTCCAGAGCGTCCAGCCGTCCGCCTTTGACGAAGACGTCGTCACCGTCTTACAAACGATGGCCGACTATGTGGCGGTGGCGCTGGACAATGCGTACCTCTTCGCCGAGTCGCAGGATGCGCTGGAGGCAGCCCAGCGGGCCTACGGAGAGTTGAGCCGTGAATCCTGGGCCGAGCTGCTGCGGATTCAGCCGAACCTGGGTTATCATAGCGACGAAAGAGGCGTGGTCAAGGTCGGCGATATCTGGCGACCGGCTATGGAGGAGGCCGTGCGCACGGGCAAACCGGCCCACGGAGAGATGTTGGACCGCATTGGCAATAATCATCCTCTCTCTGTGCCGATCAAAGTGCGCGGTCAGGTGGTGGGAGTCCTGGATACGTATAAGCCCAGCGATGCCGATCCCTGGACGCCGGAGGAAATAAGGACGCTGGAAGCGGTGGCGGACCAGCTGGGGGTCACGTTAGAAGGAGCACGGTTATATCGAGAGACGCAGCGCCGTGCTGCTCGTGAGCAGCTGGTAGGTGAAATCGCCGGTCAGCTGAGGGGCTCAATGGACCCGGACGCGATTCTAGAGACGACGGTCAGAGAGCTGGGCCGCGCGCTCCAGGCGGATATGGTGAGCGTCGAGATGACCGGTCCGGATGGGAATGGCGCCCCGGTAGACGAGGAGGGGCGTACCGCTGATGATGAGATCAATGGCGCAGCGGATGAAAGCGATAACGGGGAGGACGGGAATGGAGACGATGCCGCGATCGCGTGACTGGATTATCGGTGGCACTTTGGCGCTGACGCTTCTCTGGAATGGGCTCTGCTCGCTGCTGGCTCCGGGCTGGATCGGCGCTAGTATCATCACTGCCCTCAACTGGCTTATCTTCATCGGCTATTTTCTCTGGAGTCGGAACCGCCTGACGGGACGTCTCCTTCTTCTGGCTATGGTGGCAGGCTGGACGGAGCTGTTGGCCGATCGCTGGCTGGTGGATGTGACCGAGACGCTGGTCTTTCACCCGGGCGGGCCTTTTGTCGTTCGCTCGCCGCTTTATATGCCCTTCGCCTGGGGCGTTGTCCTGGTTCAGACGGCCTACATCGGCTGGCGACTGTCGCAAAAAATCGATCTGGGATGGGCGGTGGTGCTGACTGGATTGTTGGGGGCTGCCACGATTCCGCTCTACGAATGGTGGGCCAAGGGGGCCGTGTGGTGGTTTTATGAGCAGACGCAAATGTGGGGGCCGGTTCCGCTTTACATCATCATGGGAGAGTTCTTGATCGCCGGTGGGGCAGTGCTCCTGGTGTGGCGATTGGAAGAGCGTCCCTGGTGGCTGGCGCCGATTCTGGGGGGTGTCCAGGGACTTTGGATCTGGGCAGCTTACGCCCTGGCTTTTGCGTTAGTAGGCTAGGATGAATGATATGAACGAGCAATCCACGAACGTTTGGGCTCGCATTACGTCCAGGTGGGACCGACTGGTCGCGGTTGACGTGCCTGATGATGAGAAGGCGCGTCAGGGTCGTCTCTTCAACACCTTGCTGATGATCAGTATCGGGATCACAATTTCCCTGGTCCTTACGTTTGTCTCGAGCTGGCTGCTGGGGATGACCGAGCGCTCTGTTGCTTTGATCGCTGCCGCCTTCCCGCTGGGGTTTATTCCCCTCTCTCTGTTCTGTATGACCCAGGCCAAGCGCGGCCGCATCCGTTCGATGTTGCTCTTCTTCGTCTGGATCAACTTCGTGGGCATTGGGGCGGCGGCCTTCACGTTCGATGGCATACGATCGCCGGCGTGGATTCTCTACGCCTGGACGATTACCATCGCCGGGGTTCTGCTGTCTCCTCGTTATTCGTTGCTTATGACAGGATTGGTGGTCGGCTATTTTGCGGTTCTGTTCGGGCTTGAGCATCTGGGGTTCTATGCGCCGCTTCTCACACTGGAACCGGCCGGTCGAGAGTTTACCCAGCTTGCCTTCACGTTGTTGATGCTGGTCACCACCGTCGGTTTACTCACGTATCTGAACATGCGCACGTTGCATGATACGATAGATCGCCTGCGAAGCACGCGGGATGCCCTTGATGAGCACCGCCATTCTCTGGAGCAGCAGGTGTCCGACCGCACCGCTGACCTGAGGCAGCGTTCCACCCAGCTGGAGACTGCAGCCCTGGTGGCCAGAGAGGCAAGCGCGATTCACGACCTGGACCAATTGCTGGAGCGCGTGGTCAACCTGATCTCGGAGCGCTTTGACTTCTACCACGCTGGTCTCTTCTTGCTGGATGATTTGCAGGAGTACGCTGTCCTCCGCTCGGCTTCGTCCGAGGGGGGGGAGCAGATGCTCAAGCGCGGTCACCGGTTGGCGGTCGGGCAGGAGGGGATTGTGGGATACGTGGCCCAGGCTGCGGAGCCACGTATCGCCCTTGACGTGGGTGATGATGCGGTCTTCTTCGATAACCCTGACCTTCCCCTTACCCGGTCGGAGATGGCGTTGCCGCTGGAAGTGCGCAGCGAGGTTATCGGCGTGCTGGACGTCCAGTCCACCGAGGCCCAGGCCTTCGACGATGAGGACATCTCTATCCTCCAGACGATGGCCGATCAGGTGGCGCTGGCCATTGATAACACGCGCTTGCTGGAGGAGGCTCAGGCCCGGGTGCGAGAGGTGAAGGCGCTGCTGCGCCAGGAGAGCCTGGAGGGTTGGGAGCGGGCTGTGGCGGAGCGACCAGGCTGGGGCTACATCTACGATAGCGGGCATGTCACGTCGCGCAAGTCGGAGGAGTTGCCGGGCCGGGAGCCCCAGTCGACTGTCCCGCTCCGGGTGCGGGGGGAGGCAATCGGACGCCTGAATCTGGATCTGGGCGAGCGCCCACTTACTTCCGAGGAAGAAGCGTTGGTCAAGTCCGTGGCCGACCAGGCGAGCCAGGCGCTGGAGAGCGCTCGGCTCTTCCAGGAGACGCAGAGAGCGCTGGGGGAGACGGAGGCGCTCTATCGTGCCAGTCGGGCCATCGTGGCCGCTCAATCCCGCGCCGATATTTTGCGGGCCTTCACCAACCACGTCATTCCGCCCCAGATAGACCGTTGTGTTTTGGCCTTCGTCGGCCCCGAAACTATCAGCGGCGATCGGGTAGTGGAAGTCGGGGCTGCGTGGGAGCCGGGCATCGAGCAACCGGACCTGCTCGGCACCCGCTGGAGCATGTCGCAAGCGCCTATTATGGCCGATCTGTCCTCCGACCCGTTGGTCATCGCGGATGTGGCTACATCGTCGGCCCTGGACGAGACTTCTCAGTACTTCTTCCAGCATGTGCTGGGGGTTGATGCTATGGCTATGATACCTCTAATCGCCGGCGAGCGGTTCCTGGGATGGCTCCTCGTCGAGTCCTTGGAAGGGACTTACGCGTTCAGCAAACGCCAGATACGACTTTACCGCACCCTGGCCGATCAGATTGCGGTAGCGCTTGAGGGGTTACGGCTGCTGGAGGAGACGGAACGGCGGGCCGAGCGGGAGCGTTTGGCCGCCAAGATCACATCCCAGGTGCGCGCTTCCTCCGACATCGATGCCATCTTGCGCACAGCGGTTCGGGAGCTGGGACAATCTTTGCGGGCCTCGGAGGCGTGGATTCGGTTGGGAGATGGCGACGAAGGTCGCTCCTCGTTGGGTGAGCAGGTGGTAGAGAGAGGTTAGGCCCGTTTGGAGGCGGTGATGGGATTGAATCTATCCGTAAGGCAGCGCCTGATAATCGCTTTTGGCGTGATGATCGTGCTGGGCTTGTTCGTCAGCGGAGCTGGGCTGATCTATATCCAAGAGATGGAGCGAGCGTCCGAGGCCTCGCGTCAGCGCCGGGTCTCAATCGAACAGCTGGCCGATCTGAAGTTAAAATGGCTGAAGGCGATGTCCACGGTCGATCAGATATTGCTTACCCGTCAGACGGGAGTGACGGAGGATCGGTTGAGCGCTGACCTCCAGGCCCTCAATCAGGAGCTGTACGCGCTGCAGGACGAAACGACCGGGGACTCCGCTACAATCACCGGGCAGAATGCGGAGACCGTGGAGGCACTTCGGAGGTTGGGGGCGGAGTTAGCTGAGCAGATGGCCGAATTGGCCACTATGGCTCGCGCGGGCCGCTGGTCTCGGGCTCAGACAATGCGCCACACAGATCTGGCCACGCTTGAGCGCCGTTTCAACGAGAACTTGGAGGCCCTGGAGGATGGTCTCCGTCATGATCTCCAGGCGTCGATGGGCGAATCGACGCGCATCCAGAGAAATCTCCGTTGGTACTGGATCCTGGCAGCTCTGGGGGCGATCCTTATTGGTTCTTGGATGGTATTTATGGTTACCGGCAGTATCACCCGGCCCATTGAGGCCCTGGTGGATGCAGCCGAAGCTGTTCAGCAGGGAGACCTATCCCGGCGGGTGGAAGTGGAGCGTCACGATGAGATCGGCATGTTGGCTCGGACGCTCAACGAGACCTCATCTCGATTACAAGAGATGTTGTCAGAGCTGGAGCAGCGGGTGAATGAGCGTACGCGTGAGCTGGAGGAGACCCTGTTTGAGCTGGAAGGCGCTGCTCAGGTGGCCAGGCAAGCGGCCTCTATCCGTGACGTTGATCAACTGTTGGACGAGACTGCTCATCTGATGTCCGTGCTGTTGGGCTTCTACCATACCGGCATCTTTCTATTGGACGAGGATAAGGAGTACGCCGTCATCCAGGCTGCGTCTTCGGAGGGTGGGCGCCGCATGTTAGAGCGAGGCCATCGCCTGAAGGTAGGGGGTCAGGGGATTGTGGGGGCGGTGGCGGCCTCTGGCACAACGCGTGTGGCGCTGGACGTGGGCGAGGACGCGGTTCATTTTACTAACCCCGATCTGCCCGAGACGCATTCAGAGGTGGCGGTGCCGATGGAGTTGCGGGGCGAGATCATCGGTGTGATAGATATTCAATCGAAGGAGAAGGGAGCCTTCAGCGACCAGGATGTGGCCATCATCAAGTCCCTGGCCGACCAGATCGCTCTCGCCATCGAAAATGCACGCTTGCTTGAGGAAAGTGGGCGGGCCTTGAGAGAGCTGGAACGGCTTTATGGGGAGCGGGTGCGCGAGGCGTGGCAGCGTCCATCCATCGCGCGCAGCTCAGCCTACCATTATACCCACATGGGCGTCCAGGAAGCCGAGTCGCCCGAACTGACGGAGACGGTTGGCGAGGCGAAGGTCATCCAGGAAAGGAACGGTCGTCAGCTGGCCGCGCCCATCCAGCTGCGGGGCCAGAACATCGGATCGATTCTCTTAAAGCAAGGTCCGGACGAAGAGCCTTGGTCGCCGGAGGAGGTAGCGCTGATGGAGGAAATCAGCGATCAGATCGCGCTGGCGCTGGAGAACGCTCGTCTGCTGGAGGAGACCCGGCGCCGGGCTCAGCGCGAGCAGTTGATCGGTCAGATTACCACGCATATGCGCCAGTCGCTTGACGTGGAGGACGTGCTCCAGACCGCTGTTCGTGAGATGCGTACGGCGTTGGATCTGGAGGAGGCCGAGGTGCGGATTATGCAGACTGCCTTGGAGGAGGATGAGACGTGAGAGCGGGTGTCCCGATGCTGACGAAGGGGTTGATCTTCGGCGTCTGCGTTTCGTTGGTTTTGTGGACCGCAGGGCCGGCTATGGCCCAGTCCACTGTGTCCGATGATGCATACGAGGAGGCAGTTCAGAAGTGGGCCGACGTGTTCGAGCCGTCCGTCCTTTCCCGGCAGGAGCGTGTGTCTGAGCTGCGTTGGTTTGTTGAAGCCTCTGAGCCGTTTCGGGGGCGTAGTATCACCTCCGTGGCGGAGGACATCAACACGCACTTCTGGGAGAGTGAGGTGTTGGCGGAGGCCTTTGAGGAGCTCACCGGTATCCACGTGGAGCACGAGATTGTGGGCGAGGGCACGGTCGTCGAGCGGTTGGTGGAGCAGCAAAGCACCGGGCGCATCATTTACGACATCTACGTCAACGATGCCGATCTGGTGGGTACGCACCTGCGTAGCCAGAGCGTAGTCGACCTGAGTGCGTATATGGTCGGTGAGGGCCAGCGATTTACAAACCCCGATCTGGATTTGGATGATTTCTTGAACCTGGAGTTTGGACAGGATTACGATGGCAACCAGCTCCAGCTGCCCGATCAGCAGTTTGCCAATCTCTATTGGTTCCGCTACGATTGGTTCACCGATCCCGAGATCAAAGCTGCCTTCGAGGAGGAGTACGGCTACGAGCTGGGTGTGCCGCTCAACTGGGCTGCCTACGAGGATATTGCAACCTTCTTCACTGGACGGGAGATTGAAGGGCAGATGGTCTATGGACACTTGGACTATGGCAAGAAATCGCCCTCCCTCGGCTGGCGTTTTACCGATGCCTGGCTCTCGATCGCTGGCGTGGGCGACAGGGGCTTGCCCAATGGTTTGCCCGTCGATGAGTGGGGCATTCGGGTTGAAGACAAGGTTCCGGTAGGTGCCTCTGTGGCCCGCGGCGGCGCGACCAATGGGCCGGCTGCCGTCTACGCTCTGTCAACTTACATCAAGTGGCTGGAGGAGTATGCACCGCCGGAGGCCCTGGACTGGCGCTGGGTCGACGCTGGTCCGAAGGCCTCGCGGGGTGATATCGCGCAGAAGATATTCCAGTATATCACCTGGCTTTCCGATGAATCTTTCCACGAGCCGGGTAGCCCGGTAGTGGACAAAGACGGTAATCGCTTGTGGCGCGTGGCGCCGACGCCGCACGGACGCTACTGGGATGAGGGGATGAAGGTCGGCTACCAGGACGCTGGCAGCTGGACCATTCCCAGGAACGTCAAAGGGCAGCGGCGGGCGATGGCCTGGCTTTGGGCCCAGTTCTGTGTCTCTAAGACGGTGGCCCTGCAGAAGTTCCTGGAGGGCGGCACACCGGTGCGCCACTCCACGATCTTTTCGGATTATCTCACGGAGCGTAAGGAACAATGGGGCGGGTTGATCGAGTTCTATCGCTCGGATGAGGAGGATAAGTGGACGGACACAGGCCCGAACGTGCCTGATTACCCCGAATTATCTGGATACTGGTGGCCGAATATCGCCCGGGCGCTCGAGGGGGACGTGATGCCGCAGCAGGCGATGGATGCTATCGCCCGGCAGATGGATGAGGCGATGAGCCGTATGCGGATGGCGAAGTATTCACCTCGGCTTAATACCTACCGCGACCCCTACGAATGGTTGGCGGCGCCCGGCGCGCCCAAGTCGGCGCGTCTTCCTGAGCAGCCACAGACAGTTGAATATGATGAGCTGATCGAACGCTGGGCGAGCGAGAGCGAGTGAGCGATTTAGTCTTGGGTGAGTTGGGGATGAGAGAGGCTGGCTATGTCTAGATGGGGCGTTGGTCAAAAATTGATGGTCGTCGTGGGCGTTATCTTCCTGCTGTTCGCCGCCGGAATCTCGTTTGTGGTGGGCAGCTCCAGCTCCAGTGACCTGGAGGCGGTCAAACAGGATGAGCTGGCGCGTATGTCGCAGATCTTCGCCAGGCGCATCGCTGAGATGGAGCAGAACGCAGCGGTGACCGGAATGAGTATGGAGGAGAACGAGTCTATGGTCGAGGAGATCCAGCTCCTGACCAATCTGGGCCCTTATTACGCCGACCCCGGATCCTCTTTTGGAGAAGCCCTCGTGCGTTCGGACGAGCCCATCGAGCCCGCTAGTCAGATCTATGCCTTTCAGGCCCAGCTCAATCTCGTCCAGCTCTTGCGCTCGGCGCAGCGGTTGAACGATCTGACGGCGATCAGCTTTTATTTGATTTCGCCATTCGACGTCGTCTCTGACGTCAGACCGGTGCTGGCTTTTCGTCTCGGTGAGGATGAGATTGTGCTGAATCGGTTCACCAGCAAGGTCGACCTGGACTCGCGTATGACATACAGCATCGATGCGGAGGCGTTCCGCGCTCCAGAGCCCGGTTACTTCGACATCAGTGCGGCCTACTCGGCGCCTCCGGCCCAATTCTACGCCGATCAGAACTTCACCCGGGTGGAGAGGGTGATTGCCTATGAATTCTTCCCACGAGATTGGGAGCCGGATGCCCCACCGCGTTCGGAGATAGTCGTCGAAGGGAATATCCCGATCTTGCAGACGTGGTATCCGGTGAAGGGGCCGGTTGCTCACCCGGAGACCTGGGAGGAAGAGGTAGCGTCGGTGGGATTGATATTGGTAGAGCAGAAGTTCGACGCCGCTATGATGACGCGGCTCAAGAACCAGCTGGGATTGGACGTGGGGCTGGCGCGAGGCGGACGACTGTTGAACACCAGCCTGGACGGCGACGGAGGGCTTGGGGCGGCAAGGATGCTGGAGCAAGGCCAGACGACCTTAACGCTGGACGAGACCGAGTTCTACTACGCGCAGGAACCGTTGGCTCTATCCGGGGCTTCATTGGGGGGGGCTGCCGCCGATCTCCGGGCTGTCGTCTTGAGCCCTGTCGTGGAGGTGGAGCAGGTGACCCGACGCTTGTTGTCTCGCATCTGGCTCACGGCAGTGATGGGAACCTTGCTGGTCGGTCTCGTCGTCTACTTCAGCCTCCGTTACATCGTGGGACGCCCTTTGGAGGTGCTCACGGAGGGCGTGGAACGGATCGCCGCTGGCGATCTGGATTATCGCGTCCCGGTGCGCTCCGGCGGCGGCATCGGCAACTTGGCGGAGAGTACCGCGGCCGAGGCGTCCACTTTCCCTCAGGAGATAAGCTCCAATGACGAGCTGGGGCAGCTGGCCACCGTGTTCAATGAGATGGCAGCCCGTTTGCGCGATTTGATCGAGTCCCTGGAGGAGCGAGTGGAGGAACGCACCCAGGATCTGGAGGAGCGCGCCCGTTACCTGGAAGCCACCGCCGAGGTGGCGCGCGATGCAGCTTCTGAGTTGGATCTCGACGATCTGCTCTCCCGCGTGGTACGGCTGATCAGTGATCGGTTCGGGTTCTACCATTCGGGCCTTTTCTTGCTCGATCAGACGGGGGAATGGGCCGTGCTCCGGGCCGCCTCCAGCGCGGGTGGGGCGCGAATGTTGGAGCGGGGACACCGTTTGAAGGTGGGCCAGACGGGCACCGTGGGGTATGTGACGGCGCACGGAGAGCCTCGCGTCGCGCTGGACGTGGGCGAAGACGCCGTCTTCTTCGACAATCCAGACCTTCCGGAGACGCGTTCGGCCATGACCTTGCCGCTGCGAGCCCGGGGAGAGATCATCGGCGCCCTCGACGTGCAGAGCATGGAGGCGCAGGCGTTTACGGAGGAGGATACCGCGGTGTTGCAGGTGCTGGCCGATCAAGTGGCGCTGGCGATCAGCAACGCGCAGCTCTTCCAGCAAGCGCAGGAGAGCCTGGAGGCGGAGCGGCGCGCTCACGGTGAGCTCAGTCGTCGCGCCTGGCAGGAGATGGTCCAGAGACAGGCCCATCTGGGCTACGCCAGTGACGTCAAGGGCGTGCGACCGGTTGAGGGAGTTCCACCTTCTGTCATGGAGATGGTGAGCCAGGAGAGAAGCACAGTTCAGCAAGCCGGAACCACTCTGGCTATCCCGATCAGGATTCGTGGAAACGTCGTGGGAGCGATACGGCTGCGCAAATCGGACGAGGACGGCGCCTGGTCTGAGGAGGAGATAGCGTTAATGGAAATCGTGACTGAGCGCTTGAACGTGACGCTGGAGCGAGCGCGATTATACGAGGAGACCCAGCGTCGGGCCGCCCGCGAGCGTCTGACGAGTGAGGCTACGGCCCGCATGCGCCAGACGCTGGATATGGAAAGCGTATTAAAGACCGCCGTGCGCGAAATGCGTGAGGCGTTGGATCTGCATGATGTCACAGTTCAGCTGAACGAGACCGATGGGCGCTAGCCCAACCTGATGGCGTTTGAGGACGGAGAATCATTTTATGGAGCATAAACGATTTAGCCTCATCACGATAGCCTCCTGGGTTGTGGGGGGTATTCTCGTGGTGGGTCTTGGCGTCTTCCTGATTGTCGGCTTACGCGCGGGGCGTCTTTCCAGTCGGCAACGGCTGGAGGAGAATAATCGTACCCTGCTCTCCCTTTCGTCTGAGTTGATGGTTGATCCCCTCTACGAGTCCGACCACCTGAAATTGGAGCGCATGTTGAGCCAGTTGGTGGGAAAGGTCAACGCCGTTCGGGCTGAGGTGCGGGATGAGACGGGTGAGAGTATCGTCGAAGCTGCGATAGAGGACTTCGACCCCGCTCTAGACGAGCACGTTGGCCGGGACCTGGCTGCCCAGGCGCTTGCCAGCGGCGACATAGTTCAGCAAGAAAGCAGAAATTACTTGGTTTTGTGTGGCCCTATTGCTACGAGTACGGACCAGCTGGGGACGTTGGAGATCGTCATTGATCTGACGCCGTTTTGGGCCTCGTTTAGGCCGATGATCGTCCAGATGGTCCTTACCATCGTCGCGGTTGTCGCGGGTGGCGTCCTGACCACCGCTCTCTTGACCCGGCGTGCTACGTCGTCGCTCAAGGAGCTGGGCGCCGCCGCCGAAGCCATTGGGCATGGGAATCTGGACACGTCGATTCCAATTCGAGGCTCGTCGGAAGTGGTGGCGCTTGGGCAGGCCCTGGATCGGATGCGGAGGGCTTTCCAAGAGCTTTATGGCGATCTGGAACGCCAGATGGCGGTCGAAGCGAAGCGCGCTCGGCATCTTCAAGCCGCCGCCGATGTATCCCACAGCGCTGCGGTCGAGCTCGACGTGCCGGCGCTGATGGAACGCGTGGTGACGTTGATCGACGAGCGGTTCGACTTTTCCCGCCAGGGTATTTTCCTGATGGACGATACCGGCGAGTGGGCTGTGCTCCACGCTGCGTCCGGTGCGACCGTGGGGGAGACGCTGGAGCAGGACTTCCGGCTCCGGGTGGGGGAGGAGGGCACGGTGGGTCACGTCGCCGAAACGGGAGAGGCCTACGTGGCGCAAGACGTGATCGACGATCCTTTCTTCGTCCATGATACGGACCGGGTTGATGTACGGGCGGAGGCGGCGTTGCCCCTGCGGGCGCGTGGCGAGATCATTGGCGTCCTCGATGTCCAGTCCACCGAGGTAGATGCCTTTACCGAAAGTGACGTGACCGTGCTTCAGACGATGGCCGATCAGGTGGCAATGGCGATCAGCAACACCCGGCTTTACCAGCAAGCACAGGAAAACCTGGAGCGGGTCCAGCGGGCCTACGGTGATCTGAGCCGTGAGGCGTGGGCGGAGATATTGCGGGCCCGCGCTGAGTTGAGTTATTATTGTGATGCAGAGGGTGTCTTCTCGGCTGGAAGTCGTCAGATGGATGAGGCTCAAGAGGATTTGCCGGAGTTTTCCATCCCCGTCGTCGTGCGCGATCAGGTCATCGGGACCGTCAAAGCGCACAAGTCGCCCGACGATACGCATTGGTCCAAAGAAGAGACTTCATTGCTAGAAGCGCTGACGGAACAGTTAGGGGCGGCCCTGGAAAGTGCGCGGCTCTATCAAAGCACCCAGCGCCGCGCCGCCCGGGAGCGATTGACCCGTGAGATCACGGATCAAATGCGGCGCGCCTCTACCGTGGAGGGCATCGTGCAGACAGCGTTGGATGAGCTTTATAAGGCTCTGGGCACGTCGCGGACCTTCGCGCGGCTGGGGAGCGAGGACGCATCGCAGCGGGATGGAAACGGGAGGGACGATTGATCGTCGCTGGCCCACGCAGTGATGTCGCGTTTAACGTAGGGAGTTGAGGGATGATGGATAATGAGAGGCCTGAACGGGAAGTTCGGAATGAGGGCTCCGGCCCCATCGAGGAGGAAAGTATGACCGAAGAGCTCACCGGGCGCGAATTGACGAGGGAAAAGTTGTTGGAAAGCCATCGTCGGCTTTCGAGGCTGATGAGCAACTTGCCGGGCATGGCGTACCGCTGCCGCAACGAGCCCGATTGGCCGATGGCGTTCGTCAGCGAAGGGGCCGAGGACTTGACCGGCTATGCCCCTGAGGATTTGATCGGTAGCCGTCTGGTGGCTTATGGCGATTTGATCCATCCGGACGACCAGGACCTCGTGTGGGAGGTAGTCCAGGCTGGCGTTGAGAAAAAAGAGCCTTTCCAGGTCACCTATCGCATCAGAGACGCTGAAGGTGAGCCCCGCTGGGTCTGGGAGCGCGGGCAGGGTGTCTTCTCGGACGACGGCGAGCTGGTGGCCCTGGAGGGCTTCATCTCCGATATCACCGAACGTAGTCGGGCGGAAGAGGAGTTGCAGCAGAGCCAGGCCCAGATGGAGACATTGCTTGAGGCTATTCCCGACTTGATGTTCCGACTGAATCGGGAGGGGGTCTTCATCGACTTCCACGCTGGCAGAGGCGATCTGGCCTTGCCCCCGAGGGCTTTCCTGGGGCAGAATATAGAGGACGTTCTGCCTCCGCACGTCGCTCAGCTCACCAATGAGCATATAGAGAAAGTTCTGGCTTCGGGTCAACCGGCGATCTATGAGTACCGGTTGCCCCGTATGGAAGACGATGTGCTGCGCGACTACGAAGCCCGAATGGTCGTCAGCGGCGAGGATGAAGTGCTGGCCATCATCCGCGACGTGACCGAGCGCAAACAAGCGGAGCGGTCGTTGGAGTACCGCGCTGAATTCGAGGACCTCATCGCCAACATCTCCACGCGGTTCGTCAATGTAAAGCCGCAGGCGGTGGATGTCGAGATCGACCGGGCCATGCGGGATATTGGGAAGTTCACGGAGGCGGATCGCAGCTATCTCTTCTTATTCTCCGAGGATGGGGAGCAGATGAGCAATACTCACGAATGGTGCGCTGAAGGTATTGCGTCCGCCATTGACGACTTGCAGGAAGTGCCCAGCGACCAGTTCCCATGGCTGATGGAGAAGCTTCGTAACCATGAGGATGTTCTGGTGCCTCGCGTGGCCGATATGCCCGACGAAGCCAGGATCGAGAAGGCGGAGTTTGAATCGGAGGGCATTCAATCGCTCATCGTCGTCCCCGCTATGTACCAGGGTGAGTTGGTGGGATTCCTGGGGTTTGACGCGGTGGAGGAGGAGCGGGCCTGGTCTGAGGATGACGCGACCCTTCTCCATCTGGTGGGCGAAACGTTTGTCAGCGCCCTTGATCGCAAGCGGACGGAGAGAGCGCAGCAGGCTCGATTGGAGCGCGTCCAGCGGCAACAGCATGCTATCGCCGAGTTGGCTACCCACGACGCTGTCGTGAGCGGCGATTGGGAGGAGGCCCTATCAGCTATCACGGAGACAGTGGCCGAAACGATGGACGTCGAACGGGTCAGTATCTGGATGCTGGATGAGAATCAGCGGGCGATAACGTGCCAGGATCTCTTCGAACGCACGTCGGAAACTCACACCGAGGGCGTCGTCCTTGAGGCGGAGGATTACCCCGCTTACTTCTCGGCAGTGACGACTGAGCGGACGATCGACGCCGATCGCGCTCGCACCGATCCGCGCACCAGCGAGTTTGCCGAGGATTATCTGGAACCGCTAGGGATTACCTCAATGCTGGACTCGGCGATTCGGATGACCGGCGAGACGGTCGGCGTCGTGTGCCACGAGCACGTTGGCGAACCGCGTGAGTGGAGGCCCGACGAATTGAGCTTTGCCGGGGCTATCGCCGATCAGGTGGCGCAGGTGCTGGCAAACGCCGAGCGCCGACAGTTGGAGCGACAGATTCAGGAGTCGTTGGAGCGCCGCGCTCAGCAGGTGGAGCTCACCACCGAAATCGCGCAGGAGATTGCCGGGGCCCCGGCGTTGGATTCGCTCTATAGGCGTGTCGTCACGCTGGTCAAGGAACGCTTGGGCTATTATCACGTCCAGATCTTCCGCTACGATGAGGACCTCGAAGCGATGCGGGTGGTCGAGGGCTATGGAGAGATCGGCGATAAGATGAAGGCGGCCGAGCACCATTTGCCCTACGGGGAGGGGGTCGTCGGCACCGCTGCCGCTACCGGAGAGCCGATGCTGGCTTCCGACGTCACCGCCGATCCGCACTGGAAGCCGCATCCAGACTTGCCGGAGACGGAGGGCGAGCTGGCAGTGCCGATCAAATTGCGCGACGAGGTGCTGGGCGTGCTCGACGTCCAAAGCGACCAGGCCGGCGCCCTGACCGAAGAGGATCAGGTGATGTTGCTTGGTCTGGCCGGGCAGATCGCCAGCGCGATTGAGAGCACCAACTTGCTCGCCGAAGTCCAAGAATCCCAACAGTTCCTGGACACCATCGTCGACAACATACCCAATCCGATCTTTTACCAGGATGCAGAGGGGGTCTACCTCGGCTGCAACGAGGCTTTCCTGGAGTATCTGGGTATGCCCGGTGAGGATGTGAAAGGTAAGACGGTCTACGATATAACCCCCGATCAAGAAATGGCCGAGCTCTATCACGAGTTGGATATGGAGATGCTTAACAATCCGTGCACAGAATCTTATGAGGCCCCGATTGAGTACGCTGATGGATCGATCCGGGATGTTGTATTCTACAAGACCACGTTCCGGAACCCCGATGGCAGCGTGGGCGGATTGATTGGCACCTTCCTGGACATCACGGACCTCAAGGAGACTGAGAAGGCGCTGCAGCAGAGCGAGGAGCGATACCGAAGCTACATCGACAACGCTCCCGATGGCATTTTCATCTCCGACGAGGAGGGGCGATACCTGGAGGTCAACGAGGCGGCCTGTCGTATTACGGGGTACAGCCGCGAAGAACTCCTGGAAATGCATATCGTCGATCTGTTACCTCCTGAGAGTATGGCGGAGGCGGGGGACCATTTCCAGCAACTCACTGAGACGGGCAAGGCCACCGGAGATTTCAAGTTCATCAGGAAGGATGGAGCCGAAAGATACTGGACTGTGGATGCGGTCAAACTGTCCGATACGCGCTTCCTGGGATTTACAAAGGATATCACCGAGCGCGTACGCGCCGAGCAGATGCTCAACGAACGCGTTAAGGAGCTCAACTGCCTGACTGACGTGGGCCAGTACATAGCCGAGGAGCCCTCGATCCCCGACTTGCTCCAGTGGGTCGCTGGGCGTATTCCTTCGGCGATGCGGTATCCGGAAGTTTGCGTGACCGCCATCAAGTTTGAGGAGCAAGTGTATGGTCAGCCCCAGGCCCTTGAGCTGTCGTGTCACGTCGTCTCGGCGCTGCGAATCTCTGGCGAGACTGCCGGTCATCTCTACGTCGCTTACGAAGAGGATCGGGATTTCATCGACGAGGAGAGCGCTATGCTAGGGGGCGTCGTCCGGCGGCTCGAAAGTTACATCGAGCAGCGCTTGGCCGCTCAGCAGATTGAGAAGCGCGCACGCCAGCTGGCAGCCGTGGCCGAGGTGGCTAGCTCGACCGGCGTCATCCTCGACCCCGATGAACTGATTCGGCGCACGGCCGATACGGTCCGTGAGCGCTTCGACCTCTACTACGTCGGGCTCTTTATGGTCGATGAGACCGGTGAGTGGACGGGCGAGCCGGGCGAATGGGCCGTCTTGCGCACAGGCACCGGCGAGGCCGGACGCCAGATGTTGGAGGACGGGCATAAGTTGCGGGTCGGCGGCGACTCAATGGTCGGTAGCTGCGTCGCCGAGGGGGAAGCCCGTATCGCGCTGGACGTGGGCGACGAGGCTGCCCGCTTTGATAATCCTTATCTGCCGGAGACGCGCTCCGAGCTGGCGCTTCCGATCACCGCCCGTGGCGAGATCATCGGCGCGTTGACCGTTCAGAGCACCGAGGCGGCCGCCTTCTCCGAGGAGGATGTCACTGTCTTCCAGACGATGGTCGATCAGGTGGCTACCGCGATTGAGAATGCTCGCTTGTTTGAGCAGACGCAGGATGCGCTGGCCGAAGCTGAGATGTTGTACGAGATCAGCCGGGAGCTCAACGAGGCCGATACCAAAGAGGATCTGCTCCAAGCTTTGGCACGGACGGCCATCGAATCCGGCGCTTTTGATGCGAAACTCTCTTACGTCGACCTTGATGAGCAAGGCGAACCCACGGGCCTGACTACGGTGGCCGTCTGGCGTCGAGGGGGAGCACTGGAAGAGTCGGTGGGCCGGCATCTTCCACTCGCCGAGTTCCCCGTCACCCGTCTGTGGGAAGGCGAGCCTCATAGCCCGCTGCTCGTCTCTGATCTGGCGCACGACGAGCGAATTGATGGGGATGTCAAGCGTTTCCTCCAACAATTCGGCGTCCGTGCGGTGGCGATCATTCCTTTGACGCAGGTCGGGCGATGGGCGGGCCTTGTGACCCTTTCCTGGGATGAGCCACACCAGTTCAGCGAGCGGGAACGGGAAATCTACCGGGCCTTGGTGACACTCGCCGCCCCTGTTGTTGCGAGCCGTCGCCTGCTGGAGCGAGCGCAGGCCCGCGCCCGCCGGGAGGAGACGCTGCGCGAGATCACGGCCCACGTGCGTGGCTTTACTGACCCGGATGCCATCGTGCGGGCGGCTGTACGTGAGCTGGGCACGGCCTTGGGGCGGCCTACCTTCGCTCGCCTGGGCAGCGCTCAGGAGCTATCCCAGCCGCCGACAGACGGCGGCGATGGCGACGGTGAGACCGCGGAAGATTAGCCACTGGCTACATATGACGATTGGTTTTTGTAAAGGGGCGAGTGATTTATGAAGGAACTCGCATCGAAGTTTAGAGCGACTATCGACGCGCTGGCGGAGGCCTATGGCGCTCGCCTGCGGAATGTGGTTGGTTATGGCGATTTACCCGCCAGCGAAAGAATCGAGGCTGCGCGATACGATTTACAACTCATCATCAAGTGCGTGGAGGAGAAAAACCCGGCCCCGTTTGTGACGTTCATCGGGGAGAATGCGGGCAAGCGGCTCGGCGATAGATTCGCCCCCGAGTCGTTACTGCAGGTGGTGTCCGCTCTGGAGAAGACGCTTATGCCGCACGTGGACGACGCCGAAGCGGCTAAGCTGCTGTGGCAGACCTTCTCTCAGGCTCAGGATGCCGTGGCTCGGCGCACGGTCGAGGAGTTTCGCGATCGGGAGCAGCTCTTTCGCTCTCTGGTGGAGAATGCTCACGGCGGCATCTTCCTGGTCGATGATCATTACCAGTTTGTATATGCCAATGATCGCCTCTGCAAGATTCTAGGGTATTCTCACGATCAGATCATCGGAATGGATTTCCGCCGGGTGCTCGACGATGCGAGCAGGGATATCGTCGCTCAGCGTTACGTTCGCCGCCGTCGTGGGGAGGATGTCCCTTCCCGCTACGAGCTGAGCGTGATTCGTGAGGATGGCGAAAAGCGGCGCCTGGAGATGAGTACGGCCTTGATCGAAGGGCCGGACGGCGACCGGCAGACGATGGGGCAGGTGCTGGATATCACCGAGCGCAAACAGGTAGAGCGGACGCTGCGAGAGAGTGAGAAGCGCTACCGTGCTCTGTTCGAGCGGGTTCCAGTCGGCCTCTACCGCACCACGCCGGCTGGCGATATCATCGACGCCAATCCGGCGATGGTGGATATGTTGAATTATCCCGATCGCGAGACCTTGCTGGAGGCCAGCGCGTTCGATCTTTTTGCGGACCCGGAGGATCGCCTGCGGGAAAAAGAGCTGATGGAGAGAAAAGGTATCGTGCGGGGCCTTGAGATGGAAATGCGCCGCTACACCGGCGAGGTGATCTGGGCCCGTGACACCGCTCGCGTCATTGAGGATGACGCCGGTCGAGAGGTCTGGCAAGGTAGCCTGGTGGATATTACTGAGCAGAAAGAGGCCGAACAGGCCTTGCGAGAGAGCGAGGCCCAGACCCGCGCCTTGCTCGACGCCATCCCCGATATGATGTTCCGCCTGGATCGGGAGGGGAGATTCCTGGATTTCAAGGCCGGACGTGAAAGTGAATTGGCGCTGTCTCCGGAGGCGTTTATGGGCCGGAGGATCACCGAGGTTTTGCCGCCTCAGGTAGCCCGGCCCACGATGGAACATCTAGCCCACGTATTGAAGACAGACGAATCGACCACCTTCGAGTATCGCCTGCCCGCGCAGGAAAATGACGTGCTTCACGACTACGAAGCTCGCATGGTCTCGAGTGGCGACAATGAGGTGTTGAGCATCATCCGCGACATCACCGACCGTAAGCGCCTGGAGCGTCAGATCCGGGAGTCGCTGAGGCGTCGCAGCCGTCAGGTCGCAACCAGCACGGAGATCGCTCAGCAGATCGCCGCGGCCCCCGCGCTGGACGAGCTCTTCCGGCGCGTGGTCACGCTGGTCGCCGAGCGCTTCGGCTACTACCATGCCCAGATATTCCGTTACGAGCCGGCCGTCGATGCCGTGGTGCTGGTGACCGGCTATGGCGAGGCCGGCGAGAAGTTGCTCGCCGAAGGATATCGGCTTGAGCTGGGACGCGGCGTGATCGGTACGGCGGTGGAGACAGGCGAATCCGTGCTGGCTTCCGACGTCGACGCATTCGACGATTGGATCCCTAACGAGCACCTGCCGAAAACGCAAAGCGAGCTGGCGGTGCCCATCGTCTGGCAGGATGAAGTCTTGGGCATCCTGGATGTGCAGAGTGAGACGGCCGGAAGCTTGACGGAGGAGGATCAGCTGGTGCTGGAGGGGCTCTGTGGGCAGATCGCCATCGCCATCCAGAACGCACAGCTGCGCCAGGAGATGGAGGAGAACATCCAGGAACTGGAGCGTTTGACCCGTTTGATGAGCCGCGAAGGCTGGCGTACATTCCGCGAAGATAGGCCGGATGCTTACCTCTTTGATGAGATGGACGTCACTCCCGCTGACGGTTTCTGGGTCCCAACCATCAGCCTGGCTGCCGAGCGTCAGGATCTGGTGATGCCCTCCGAGGCCGAGGACGCGGCGGCTGTAGCGCCGCTTTCGGTGCGCGGTGAGATGATCGGCGCGCTGGGCGTGCGTGGGTCTGATAAGTACCCGCTCTCGCGCGACGAGTTGTCGCTGATTGAGGCCGTCTCTGAGCAGGTGGCGTTGGCATTAGAAAACGCCCGCCTCTTCGAGCAGACGCAGGAGGCTCTGGCCGAGCAGCGGCGTCTGGTCGCCATCCTGGAGACGGTGCCGGATCTGGTGGCGGTGGCCGATGTGGACGGTTACATCACTTACCTGAACCCCGGTGGACGCGAAATGTTGGGCTTGGATAAGCAGTTTGAGATGGATGGTGTCACTGTGCGCGATATCTACTCAGAACAGAGCCAGCAGCTGCTGGATGAGGAGATTCTGCCCATGTTGGCCGAGGAGGGCATCTGGCAAGGGGAGTCGTTGGCGATAACACATAATGGACGCCGGGTGCCGATGTTGCAGGTAGTGGTCCTTCACGAACGTGCCGACGGCGAGCTGGAATACTTCACTGTGGCCCGCGACATCACGGAACGGAAGCAGGTTGAGGCGGAACGGGAGGAGACGCTGCAGGAGCTGGAGCGCCTTACCCGCGTGATGAGCCACGAAGGCTGGGAGGAGTTCCGGCGCGAGCGCGGAACGCGAGGTTATGTGTTCGACCGCTCGGATGTTGTTGCCGTCGATGAGGTGTGGGCGCCGGAGATCGAGCTGGCCGCGGAGCAAAATCAGGTGGTGATGCCGAGAGGCGGGAGTGAGGCCGATGGCGCGGCCGCCGTAGCGCCGCTTTCGGTGCGCGGTGAGGTGATTGGCGCCTTGGGGATTCGCGAGGATCCGGAGGAGCCTTTGTCGGCGGATGAGCTGGCGCTGGTGGAGGCCGTATCGGAGCAGGTGGCGTCGGCGATGGAGAGCGCCCGTCTGTTCGAGCAGACGCAGATCGCCCGCGCCGAAGCCGAGGCCCTCTATGACGTCAGCCGCTCGCTCATCACAGCCGAGGAGCCAGAGGAGATGTTGGAGGCGGTGGCCGAGCCGGCTTTCCAGTCTGGGGCGCGGGTGGCTACATTGTTCTACGTCGATACAGACGTCGAGGGCCAGCCGGAGTGGGTAGAGACCGTAGCGCACATCAAGGCCTCTGGGGAGACAATCCCCCCAGGCGAGCGTTACCATCTGCCGGATTTTGCGTTGGGTGAGCTGCTAGTCGCTAGTCCCCAGGATGTGCAGCTGATCTCTGATATTGAGGAGCCGCACGAGGGCCTGGATGAGGCTTCTCGGCAGGTGTTACGGGACATGGGGGCGCGTGCGGTGGCCGTGATCACGTTGACGTTGGGAGAGCGCTGGCTGGGCATCTTGACGCTCTCCTGGCCCGAGCCGCATACATTCAGCTCGCAGGAGGAACGGCTTTATAGCGCCGTCGCTCCTCAGATGGCGACGTTGGTCGAGAATCAACGTCTCTTTGAGCGCACACAGGCGGCTCTTGAGGAGGTGGAGGCCACGCACCGACTCTACCTGCGCGAGCAGTGGGAACAGTTTGTGCCGGCGCGGATCGCTCCCACTTACGAGCGGAGCCGGCGGGACCTGCAGCCGCTTGACGGAGACTTCCCCCAGGAGGTCGAACAGGCGATGACGCACGGAGAAGTCGTCGTGAGCTCCGATGATGACCGCGAGGCAGCGTTGGTCGCCCCGCTCACGCTGCGCGGTGAGGTGATCGGCGCCTTGGGGTTGGAGGACCCGGCGGGGGAGCGTCACTGGACGGAGGAGGAGATGTTGCTGGTTGAATCTGTGGCTGAGCAGCTGGCTTTGGCGCTGGAGAACGCCCGCTTGCTGGAGGAGACGCAACGTCGCGCGCAAAGGGACCACCTGGTGGCGGATATCACTTCCAAGGTGCGCGCCTCTTCCGATATGGAGGGTATCCTGCGCACTGCGGTGCGCGAGCTGGGTACGGCCTTAGACGTCGATCGGGCCCGCGTCCATCTGAGATCCGCTCTTGCTGATTCTGATCGGGAAGACGAGGAAAGTGATGCATAGAGCCGGTTGGTTGTGGATAGCAGGTGTTGAGCGAGATAAGAGCCATTGGATAGGGAGCGCGTTATGGCAACAGAAGGCGTGAAGCGATTCAGGGGAGGCTTGATCGACAAGCTGCGGCTGCCGATCATAGGATCGGTGGTGATTGTCTTGTTGGTGGTGGGCTTCGTCTTAATTCAGGTGAGCCGAAGCGCTCTGACGCAGCAAATTTTTCGCGTTCAGCGGAAGACAGCGCAAGAAATCGCGCTTTCCATTGCATCCTATCTGGAGGGGGCTCAGGAACGGTTGATCATCTTGGAGCAGACGCAAGATTGGTCACAGCTAAGCCGCCAGGGGAAAGAACGGGCCATTGAGAGATTGTTGGAGTCCCATCAACAGACCTATGAGGAGATCGCGTTCCTGGATCGAGCCGGTGATGAGGTGGTGAAGGTTTCGCGCTTCCGGACCTATCTTCCCGAGGATCTGGAAGCGAGGCCGCACCTGACCGCCTTCCAGCGGGCGGTGGCGGGCGATAGCTTCCTGGCCGAAGGTATCACTATCTCTCCCGATAGCGGCGCTCCTGTGGTTCAGATGGCGGTGCCGGTGCGCGAGGCCGAAGGCAGCGATTCAATCGGTGTTTTGCTGGCGAACGTCAGCATCGAGCAGATGTGGGATAAGATCGCCGAAGTAGAGGTGGGCGAAACGGGTTATACGTACGTGATCAACAAGGCCGGACGGTTGTTGGCCCATTCGGATACTGATCGTTATATGGAGCTCCAGGAAGAGGACCTGAAATACGTCTCTGCGGTGCGGAAGATCGTCTCGCGATTTGAGGAGTTTGAGCCTTCGCATTACGAGGGGCTGGCAGGGGAAATGGTTGTCGGTGCTTTCGCGCCGATTGAGGGGACATACTGGTTCACGATCGCCGAGCTGCCTCGGGTGGAGGCCTATGCCAGTCTCCGCCGAATGACAATTTTCTTGGCCAGCGTGTTGGTGGTCGCTGTGCTCATTATCGGCGGATTGGCCTCGTGGCTGCCACAACGTATTATTCGCAATCCACTAGATCGGCTTCGAGAGGGGGCGGCTTCTCTGAGTAGCGGGGATCTAGGACACCGCATTACGCTGGAGACGGGTGATGAATTGGAGGCTTTGGCTGACACGTTCAATCAGATGGCCGCTCACTTGCAGGAACTATACGCCGATCTGGAGCAGAAGGTGGTCGATCGCACGCGCGGGCTAGAAAGACGCGCCGTGCAACTGGAGACCGCGGCCGAGGTGGCGCGAGATGCGGCCGCCATCCACGATGTGGATGAGCTGCTGGAGGAGACGGTAGCGCTCATCTCGGATAAGTTTGGGTTCTATCACGCCGCTATCTTCTTGCTGGATGATACAGGGCAGTACGCGGTTTTGGAGTCTGCTTCTTCGCCGGGGGGGCGGCGTATGTTGGAGCGCGGACACCGGCTGGAGGTAGGAGAGAAGGGGATCGTCGGTTACGTGGCTGAGGCTGTGGAATCTCGCGTTGCGCTGGATGTGGGGAAGGATGCGGTTCACTTCGTCAACCCGGATCTGCCCGAGACCCGGTCGGAGATGGCATTACCACTGGTGGCGGGGGGCGAGGTCATCGGCGTCTTGGATGTCCAATCGACTCAGGTGGGTGCTTTCGATGATGAGGATGTGGCAATTCTGGAGGTAGTGGCCGATCAGTTGGCGTTGGCCATTGAGAACGCGCGGCTGCTGGAGGAGAGTCGTCAGGCCGTGCGTGAGATGCGAGCTGCTCGGGGTGACTATATACGCACAGCTTGGGCCCGCTTGAACCAGCAGGCAGGGTTTGAGTACGATCGGGTGAGCGTCAGGTCGGTCGATCCCCCTTCGTCTTCCATTCTCCATCAGGCCCTGGAGGCCGGTGAAGTCGTGGCTATGAGTAACCCAGAGGATCAATGGGCGGCGTTGTCTTCTCCGCTGCGCCTGCGCGATCAGGTCATCGGCGTCTTATCGCTGGAGGACGCCGATGGGCGGGAGGACTGGACGGAGGACGAGATTGAGTTGGTCGAAGAGGTCAGCGAGCAGGTGGCGCTGGCGCTGGAAAACACCCGCCTCTTCCAGGAGACGAGGGAGATGGCACAGCGCCGGGCCCTCGTCAACGAGGTGCTTCAGGCCGCCTCAACTTCGCTGGAACCCGAAAATTTGTTGCACAAAGCGGCCGAAGCGATCTCCACTCGCTTACAGATACCCTCGGTGGTCTTTATGTTGGATGAAGGCACTTTGCGCCCCGTCGCTGCGCACGACGCCGCAGCTCAGGACGTGGCTTGGCCTGGTGAACCTGCTGTAGCTCCCGAGATGGATCCGACGCTCTTTGAGGCCGTCAGGACCAAGGAGGTCCGTCTCTTGGATGCGATCAATGGCCGCCTTCGCGGCCCGGCTGCCCGGCTAGCCGATCGGCTGAACCTTCAAGCAAGCGTCTATGCCCCTTTGATCTCGCGTGGGCAGGTTTTGGGAGTGCTTCAGATGGGGCGTCAAGCGGGTCAGCCCGACTTGCTGGCAGAGGATGTGACGTTCGCCGAGCTCATCGCCGGCAACTTGAGCGTCGGGCTGGAGAGCGCGCGTCTGTACCAGGAGGCCGTGGACACGGCGGAGCGGCTGCGAGAGGTCGACCGGCTCAAGAGCCAATTCCTGGCCAACATGTCCCACGAGCTGCGCACCCCGCTTAACTCGATCATTGGCTTCTCCCGTGTCATCCTCAAGGGTATCGACGGCCCGGTCACCGATCAGCAGCAAGAGGACCTGGAAGCGATCCACAACAGCGGTCAACACCTGCTGGGGCTGATCAACGATATTCTGGACATCTCCAAGATCGAGGCGGGCAAGATGGAGCTCAGCTTTGG
Source organism: uncultured Anaerolineales bacterium (assembly GCA_964474655.1). Taxonomy (GTDB): domain Bacteria; phylum Chloroflexota; class Anaerolineae; order B4-G1; family B4-G1; genus CAYYTU01. The sequence continues at coordinate 57,366 of CAYYTU010000002.1, read as the reverse complement.
GCCGGTGGACGTGGAGGAGGTCATTGAAGGTGTGATGTCGACCGCCATTGCTCTGGTAAAAGATAAGCCGGTTGATTTGCAGCATACCGTATCAGATGATCTGCCCACAATTGAGGCCGACGAGCGGCGCGTCCGGCAGGTGTTGCTCAATCTCGTCTCCAACGCGGCGAAGTTTACTGACGAGGGGTTCATTCGCGTCGAGGCTGAGCTGGATGCGGACGAGGATCAGGTAATTGTCTCGGTTGCCGATACCGGCTCTGGCATACCACAGGAGAAGATCCAAGAGATATTCCAGCCGTTCACACAGGTTGATGGCTCCTCGACGCGCAAACACGGCGGCACCGGCCTGGGGCTGGCGATCACTAACTCTTTTGTGGAGATGCACGGTGGCAAGCTATGGGTTGACAGTAAAGTCGGGGAGGGATCGACGTTTTACTTCTCCCTGCCGATTGAGAGGCCGCCTGCTCCGGATGAGGAGCCGGAAGAGGTCGAGGAGGAGATCGCTCTGGAATCTGTCCTGGAGGAGGAGGGGAAGCTGGTGCTCTGCGTCGATGACGACGAAGGTGTGCTTACGCTCTTCCGCCGGTACTTGCGCAAGCAGGGCTATCAGATCGTGGGGCTGACTGACGCCTCTCGGGTGTTGCAGGAGGCAAAACGCCTCCGACCCTACGCGATCACGCTGGACGTGATGATGCCGGAAAAGGATGGCTGGGAGATTATCCGAGAGCTGAAGCAAGACCCAGAGACTCGCGACATCCCGGTCGTTGTATGCTCTATCGTCAGCGATAAAGAGAAAGGCATGAGTCTGGGCGCGGCTGATTATCTGGTCAAGCCGATCGTGGAGGACGATCTGCTGAAGGCTCTGGAGCGGTTGGATCGTGAAGCGGGTGTCCATAACGTGTTGGTCGTGGATGATAATGAAGGGGATCGGGATCTCCTGCGGCGGATGATGGAAGCGCAGGAGGACTACGTGGTCGTGGAGGCAGCAGGAGGGCAGGAGGCCATTGAACAGATCAAGCGTTCACCGCCTCACATCATCATCCTCGATCTGATGATGCCGGAGGTGGATGGCTTTGCCGTCCTGGAGACAGTGAAGGCCGATCCGACCACGCGACATATTCCGGTTATTGTTGTGACTGCCAAGGATCTGACGACCGAAGAGCGCCAAATCCTGAATCATCGTATCGATTCCTTGATTCAGAAGGGCGTGTTGGAGCAAGAGGATCTGCTGAAAGATGTGGTCGCCGCTCTACAAAGGTTAGACCGATGACCGAGGGTTGGTCGGCAGGACTGGGCTGGTCTCGGTGGGCTTCCTGATTGGTCTGACGGGTAATATCGCCACAGGGAAATCGACCGTCGCTGGAATGTTATCTGCGTTGGGCGCGGCGGTTATTGACGCGGATGAAGTGGCCCACCGGGTGATGAGTGCCGGCTCGCCGGTATACGCGCGGATTGTCGAGACCTTCGGGCCCCATATTTTGGCCCCCAACGGTGAGATCGATCGGAAGCAGCTGGGGGAGATCGTCTTTGCCGACCCTGAGGCTTTAGCGGAGTTGGAGGCGCTCGTCCATCCCGCTACGCTGGAAGCGATAGACGAACGCATCGCTGCTATGTCCGCGTCCGTCATCGTGGTTGAAGCAATTAAGCTGTTCGAAACGGGTTTTGCGGATACTTGCGACAGCGTCTGGGTGACGGTGTGCCGGCCTGAGCAGCAGACCCGGCGCATAATGGCGGATCGGGGCCTCAGTCGGGCCGAGGCCGAACGGCGCGTCCGGGCCCAGCCTCCGCAACGGGAAAAGATTGCTCGTGCTGACGTGGTTATCGATAACACCGGTTCCCTCGCGCGGACCCGCACTCAGGTGGAAAGCGCATGGCGACAAGTGGTGGGAGGGGCTGGCGGCGAGGCGGGAGCGTGAAACCTACTCTGCCCCTTAAGGACTTGGCAGCGGAATCACCGCGCAGTGTTGGAAGAATATCAACGCCAATTGAACTTCTTCTGGAATATTACTACAACGAGATTTCAACGAAGTTGATCCCTCGATAGTCATCCTGAGCCGTTCGGCTAAGCTCACGCCACGCCGAAGCCTGTCGAAGGATGACGACTTGGCGGAAATCGCATCCCTTTGATGGCCAGGTGCTTGCCACGTCAAAGTCTCGTAGATATAATAAGTTTGTTGGTATGGGTGCTTGTAAGGCCGTCGTGAGGCTGGTCTCTCCAAGCACGCCAAAAAAGTTCCTTGTGAAACTGATCTTCTGCTGGAACGGTCGGGAGTCCGGTAGGATGTCCAAACTGATTTAGATCTATGCGTTCGAATCAGTAGTTGAAATAATTGGAAGGGAGATTATTATGCCGAAAAAAGATATTGCAGTGCGACGAGCTAAAGCAGGTGATGCAGAGAGGATCGCCGAATTCTTAACCCGGGCGTTTCCGGGGCAGTTAGATCTTGATCGAACGAGGATCCTCACCCGCCTGGGGGACGTGGGGTTTTTCATCGCCGAGCAAGATAGCAAGGTTGTCGGGATGCTGGGCTGGCAGATGGAAAATCTGGTTGCGCGGGTTACTGACTTCTTAGTCTATCCTGCTCATAAACGCTCAGCAGCTGGCGAGGTTCTTTTTTCTGCTATGGAGGCCACCGCAGCGGACCTGCAGGGAGAAGTGGTCTTGTTGTTCCTGCCCCGCGGCGACCAGGATGGGGTCGTCGAATTCTGTCAATCGCTGGGGTACGATCATCGGACGGTTGCCGACTTGCCTCAGGTGTGGCGGGAGGCTGCCTCTGAGGCCGATTATGACGACGATGATATGCTGCTGGTCAAGAAACTCCGTGCCGATCGCGTGGCCAGCCCACTGTAGCTGCGGCGATCTGCTCAGTGCAATGATTCCTCGCGGGCATTAAGCCCAGCGGGGCGGGGCAGATGTACGTTTGGGGGCGTAGAGGCGTTGGCTTCTTGAATCTTCGGGTGGGGCTTGAAAGGTTCCCTGGCCGTCTGGTCGGGGGGAGCGCGTATTTTAGCTCGCGGCGCTGGCTACCGGATGTTTTACGAAGGGATGATTCTCCAGGCCAGATACCAACGAAAGTCATCCTGAGCCTGTCGAAGGATGAGGGCTTTGCAAACGTCACATCCTTCGACGGGCTTCGTCGTGAGCTCAGTCGAACGTCTCAAGACGCTCGCTAGCTAGCTGGATTCGAGAAGCGTCCGGCAGCCAGATCGCGGCGTTCTCTTGAACGGTTGGCTCCGTGGAATCTTGCTGAATCTGGATTTAACGAAGGAGATTTTATATGACTTTCTTGAGAAGAGCATTCGACGAACACCCGCGTCTGATGGCGTGGGCGATTCTGGCCGTGGGTATGGTCGCGATTTTGATCTGGTCTGCTAAGGATGTTGGCCTGCTGCCGAAGCAATGGGCTGCTTTGATCGTGGCGACTGTCGGGCTTGCTGGTTTGTGCGTCTGGATCATCGGATGGGAGGAGGACTGGGAGGATGAGGGGGAGGGGAAAAACGACGAGGGCTGACGAGCGAGGTGGGTTGGGCGTTGTTTAGACCCCGACTTTTTATGAGTCGGGGTTTTCAATTGCGTTGCGTCTGGTTTAGGGTACAATGAATTTGCCCATTGGGCATAGAGGTATGCGGATTCTGGTTCGTGAATGTGGGTGATATGGTCGAGCGTTTGAAGTATGTATTGACTTTTCTGTTAGTGATCTCCATCACTGTTCCGTTTATTCTACCGGGGCAAGCACGTGCGCAAGAGGAGGCCCCGGTGGTGCAGATGATGGAGCGTATGTCGAATGCTGCCAAGGTGGGGCAGCTATTTGTGGTCACTTTTCCTGGGACAGCGGTGACCGACGAGGCCTCTATCACGGAGCTGATTGAGGACTACCACGTCGGCGGCGTGGTTCTCGATTCACAAAACGGTAATATTATTAACGAAGGTGATACCCTTACCCAGGTTGCCACGTTGACCAGCGACCTCCAGGAATCTGCCTGGCAGGCCTCGCAGACGATCACCGAGACAACTGTGGGACAGCCGCCTTTTGTCCCCCTCTTTATCGCCGTGAACCATGAGGGCAACGGTATGCCTTATACGAGCATCATCAGCGGTACGACCGCATTGCCCTCGGAGATGGCGCTGGGAGCCACCTGGAACTTGAGCCATACCGCTTCCACGGGGCGCATTGTAGGCCACGAACTCAGCGCTTTGGGCGTCAATATGTTGTTGGGGCCCTCTCTTGATGTACTTGAGACCCCTAAACCGGAGAGTACGGGTGATCTGGGCGTGAGGGCTTTTGGAGGAGAGCCATTCTGGGTGGGGCAGATGGGGCAGGCTTACATCCAGGGAGTGCATGAGGGTTCGGCAGGGCGGATCGCGGTTATGCCAAAGCATTTCCCCGGGCTGGGAGCCTCCGACCGCTCGCTGGATAGAGAGGTCGCTACCATCCAGCGGACGCTGGAGAAGCTGAGACAAGTCGATCTGGCCCCGTTCTTCGCTGTGGCGCAAGCCGAAAATTCGCTGATGCAGCCCGATGGTTTGATGACCTCGCATATCCGCTTCCGGGGTCTGGAGGGCGGGCGGTTTGTTACCACGCGCCCGATCAGCGTGGATAGCCAGGTTCTTCAGCATCTCTTGAGCTTGCCGGAACTGGAACCGTGGCGTGAGGCGGGCGGCGTGACCATCTCCGACGGTTTGGGGGTGCGGGCGCTGCGTCGATTTTACGACCCCAGTGAGCAGAGCTTCAACGGACGTCGGATCGCGCAGGAGGCCTTCCTCGCCGGCAACGACCTGCTGATTCTCTCTCAATTCGCTCTCAGCGAGCAGTGGGGTGACCATCTCGACAACGTCAAATCCACCATTACCTTTTTCCAAGAGAAATACGAGAGTGACGCTGCCTTTCAGAGCCTGGTGGACGAGGCGGTAGCGCGGATCTTACGGCTTAAGATGGATCTTTACGAGGATTCTTTCACCCTTGCTTCTGCCCAGCCGGCGGTGGAGACGATAGATGAAGTCATAAAGCCCGACCGGGAAACGGTGGCGGCGATTGCCCGTGATGCTGTTACGCTCCTTTACCCGCCCTCGTCCGATCTGGTTCCGAGCCCACCGGGACGAGATGAGCGCGTCGTCATCTTCACCGATTCTCGTGCCGGGCTTCCCTGTGCCGCGTGCGACTCGGAGCCTTACATTTCGCCTCTTAAGTTGGAGCAAACGTTGGTGCGGCTTTACGGTCCGGATGCCACGGGCCAGATTGATCCGCGATTGATTGAGAGTTTTATGTTTGAGGATCTGGACGCGTACTTGACTGAAGACCTGCCTATGCCTACAGCTTCGGGCGGAGAGGTGATCACTTCTCCGTTTGGCTCGGTGGCAGCAGCACTCCAGCAAGCCGATTGGGTTATCTTCGCGATGCTCGACGTGACCGATGATGTGCCACAATCCAAGGCCGTGAAGCACTTCCTGGCCGAGCGGGCCGGTGCATTGCAGGGCCCAGAATTGGTGGTATTGGCTTATGATGCGCCATATTACCTGGACGCGACTGAAATCGGCAAGCTGAGCGCTTATTACGTGGCCTACAGCCGTGTGGAGCCTTTCATCGAGACCTCGGTGCGAATGTTGTTCGGCGAGTTTGCCTCAATTGGTGCCCCTCCGATCAATGTGAGTGGGGTCAATTATGATCTTCTATCTCAGACCGCGCCCGATCCGGATCAATCCATCTCGGTTTTCTACGAGGTTAGCAAGCTGGCTGCGGAGGAAGCGACGCCAGAACCGACCGAAGAGATCCCCACTCTCCTGACTCCGTCTTCTGATGGTGAATCGCCCCCTGAACCTGAGCTCGAACAAGGCGACGAATTAAGATTGTACACCGATCAGATCCTGGATCGCAATGGGCATATTGTGCCGGATGGTACGCCGATTCAGTTTATCTTCACCTATCCCGAGGAGGGCTTGGAGCGTTCTGAGACGGTGGCCACCCGGGGGGGCGTGGCTGAGGCAACTGTGACTCTGAACCGGACGGGACAGCTCGATATCTCTGTCCAGGCTGACCCAGCTCTGCGGGCGGTTGCGCTTCAGGTTACGATCAGGGAAGGGCGGCCAGCTACCGTCGTTACGCCGACCCCGCCTCCCACACCTGAACCGACGCCGACTCTCACGCCGGCGGTGGAACCCACGGCTGAAGGGACCCCGACGCCCACGTATGCGCCGGTGGGTGAGGATGAACAACCCTCCAACCCCGTCGACGGGATTGGAATCTTGGATTTGATATTCGCTGTCGTGAGTGCGTTATTCGTCGGTGGATTGGGGTATTACGTTATGCGACTGGGAAATGAGCCTACCGGGCGGTCTTTGCGGATGGCATTATGGGGGATGAGTGGGGGACTTGCTTGTTACGTCGTTTATGCTCTGCTCCAAACCTGGAGCGATGTGCTGGAGGGGCGAGGTGGTGCGGGGCTGGCGGGAGCGGTGGCCCTGGTGGGTGGGGTTATCACCAGCTTAGTTATCTGGATGGAATATAAGCGTTACATCAAATGGCCGCTGGATGGGGCTGCTTCTAGCTCTAAATGAAAGTTACTAGGATAGAAAGCAAGAGTAGCCCGATGGAGCCTATCAGGAGCCCGCGGTTTTCGGAAACTGCTCGACGCCATTCGCCCGCTGGGGGGACTAGCGGTAGCAAGGAAGGGGGCAACGAACCGGTATGGAGCATCTCCCGCAGCCCAGCTACGCTGGATGGACGGTGGTCAGGATGCATCGACATAGCTGTCAGGATAGCCCGCTCCGTGGAAGGTGTGATGCGGGGATTGATGCTCCTGGGGCGAACCAGTGAGTCTTGGTTGAGGAAACGCTGCTTGGCGTCCGCCGGTGGTTGATTCGTCAGCAGATGGTAGAGGGTTGCTCCCAGGGAGTAGATATCGGAGCGAGCGTCGGTGTGACCGGTGTCGCCGCCATATTGTTCAAGCGGGGTGTAGGCCACTGTCCCACGGCCCTGTACCACCGTGAGGGTGCGGGCGTCATCGGTGGCGAGCAATTTGACCAGCCCAAAATCCACCAGTTTGATCAAGCCGCTGGGAGTGAGCTTGACGTTGGCGGGTTTGATATCTCGATGTAACACCGGCGGCTCTCTACTATGCAGGTACTCCAAGGCGCCACACAATTGCTCGGCCCACCGTAAGACCTGTCGCTCGTTCAAAAAGGTGCCATCGCGACGCTTCTCCTCAATGATCTGACGCAGGTCATCTCCGCCGACGAAATCCATCACCAGATACTCGTGATCGTTCTCCGTAAACGTATCGGAGACTTTGGGGAGATTAGGGTGATCCAGGCGTGCCAGCGTCGAGGCCTCGCGGTGGAATTGTGCTCGCGATTGCGCTAGCGCCTCTGGCGTGGCATCGGGATCGGGGCACACTTCTTTGACGGCGCATATGCGCCCTTCAAGTCTCAAATCCTCGGCTCGGTAGACGGCACCCATTCCGCCTCGGCCAACGATGCCGATAATCTTATACCGATTGCGCAGGATGGTTCCTTCTTCTAATAGACGGATCACAATGATTCCTTGATAGTTTGTAACTGACTTGATAATGGGCAAACGAAGCAGTTCCAAAGCACCCGAGACGCATTAGATTGCCTACAGGCGCGTTTACCGAGCATCAACCCCAGCTTCGTTTGCCTTGTTCGCATCTGAGCACACCCTGTGGCATTGAAGGCGCTTTCGCAGACGATTTGCTTCGAAGACCCATACTGCCACGTGGGCTGAGCTCACGAAGGAACCTATCGAAGGGTGAAGTGAGCGCTCTCCATATAGAAGGCCGCTCGGAGTTATCAAAGCGGACTTTTACTAAACATATCGCGACTTTTCATCATAGATGAGATTGACTTTTCTGTCAAGGAGGTTTTGGTATGACACAACAGGATCAACCAATGCTCATCGCGTATGAGGGGGATTCTGAAGGGCAGCGCTGGGTCATTGACCAGGATACCTTCACTATCGGTCGGGCCTCGGATTGCGATATTACGTTATCAGATCGTCAGGTTTCGCGTCATCACGCCCAGATCGAACGGGACGAGGACGGTTATCTGCTGCGTGACCTGGGGAGCAAGAACGGCACGTATGTCAACGGAGAAGAGCTGCGCGAGCCCTATTGCTTGAAGGACGGCGATGAGATACAGATCGCTCTTTACGTCAAGTTCGGCTTCGTCGGCGCTGATGCTACACTACCGCTGGATCTGACCGGCTCCAACAAAGGCTTGCGCATTGACCGTCCGGCCAAGCGGGTCTTTATCGGCGGTCAGGAGGTGACGCCCCCGCTTTCACCGGCTCAGTATCGCCTGTTGGCTCTGTTGCTCGATCATGAGGGTGAGGTCGTGTCGCGGCAATCTATTGTGGAGGCCGTCTGGCAAGAGGAGGAGGCGATGGGCGTCACCGAGCAGGCCATTGATGCGCTCGTTTATCGCCTTCGGGACCGGGTAGAGGCCATTGACCCCGACCACGACTACATCGTGACCGTGCGAGGACACGGGTTCCGGTTGGACAATCGCTAGTCCCTGTACGAGCTTCCGTCAGCTCGTCCCGGGCTTTTCGAGTTTTTGCTTGCTTTTGGTCTATGAAGGGGGGCAAGGTCGATTTTGGCGTCTGGCGCAGCCGACGAGATGGCTACCTGTGACTTTGGGTAATCTGGGCCCTCGTCGGATTATGCTTTGTTCTCGATGGGATGAGCTGGTAATCGGATGGTGAAAGTGCTGCCTCTCTCTGGCTTGCTGTCGACGGTAATTTCGCCATCGTGTAAGTTGATCAGCCCCTGGGCGATGGAAAGGCCAATCCCAGTCCCTTGTTGCTCCATCTGTTCTCGATCGATCTGCCGGAACCGCTCGAAGAGATGAGGAATCTCGTTGGGCGCAATTCCTACGCCCTCATCGGAGACGGCAATTTCCACTCCTTCATCAGTAGCCTTTCCTGTTACCGTCACTTCTGAGCCCTCGTTGTGAGAGAATTTGATGCCGTTTTCGATCAGCCGGTCGAGAGCATCCACGAAGAAGGGCTTACACAATCTGACCGGCGGTAAGTCAGGGGATACTTCGGTTTTCAGTGTGATCCCTTTCGAGGTAGCATCTTCTGCGTGTTGCTGCACAGATTGCTCCACTATTTCTGCCAGGTTGTGGTATGTATCGACCAACAGTTTGAACTCCTCTGCTGCTTGCCCGGTGTCTAAACGGGTCAACATCAGAAGATCCTCGACCAACCGCGTCAGGCGATCGGCGCCCAGTTTGATTCCTTGCAAGAACTCCTCAAACGAATCGCGGGAAAGGTTAGAGACGTCTTCCAGGGCCAGATCGGTGTAGCCACTGACGTAGGTTAAAGGTGTCCGCAGCTCGTGCCCCAGGACATTGATGATTTGCTGCTTGAGTTCGTTGAACTCCAGTGTGCTGGCTTTGTGGATCGCTTGCGCCCGCTTTAGCCGCGATTCGACCGCTACTGTCAGCTCATCGGTGCTGAAAGGTTTGGTAATGTAATCCTCCGCGCCTAGTTTCTTTCCTTTCAGGATATCCCCGGGCTCGGACTTGGCGGTCAAAAAGATGAATGGAATCCGTACCCACTCTGGGCGTGCTCGGACCTCGTTGTAGAGGGCGTAGCCATCCATTCGGGGCATCATAATGTCTGCCAGAATCAGCTTGGGGGTTGCGTCTTCCATCTTTTCTATGGCTTCGAGTCCATCTCTGGCAGTGATAACTTCGTATCCTTCGGCGGTCAGAATACTCTCGATGGCCGAAAGCATTGGCTCATGATCTTCTACCACCAAGATGCGATGTTCTCTTTTCACTATTTCTTTACCCCGTGATGTATTGCTCTTGTGTGGGATCTGCACATACCAGATTCCTGGATGATTGGTGTGCTACGTTCTACACAAAAGGCTCTACGTCTTTGCCAGTGCAGTATATCACGATTGAATATGGTTGACAATGGCGATGCGATGCGGAGGGCGTGGACTAAAGGGTGGTCGCTCCTACGATTTTTTGTCAGTGGATCTTTTGCGCTGCCGACAGTGTGTTGTATAATACGATTGATTGAAATTAACAGTGAGGAGGTGACGATGATGCGTAAAGTATTTAGCTTCTTGTTGGGTTTTCTGACGGGCGCTCTGGTGGGCGGTGTGACGGCGTTGTTGCTGGCCCCTTCCGCCGGCCCGGAGCTTCAAGAGCGCATCCGCGCCCGGGTGGATGACCTGATTGAGGAGGGACAGCAGGCTGCCGACGCGCGACGCGCCGAGTTGGAGGCTCAACTGGAGGCCTTCAAACGGGGCGAGTCGATCACAATAGCTGAGTGAATGTCCTTCACTCAATCACCAATTCGTAGGGCGCTGGCTGGGTGGTGAAGGGCGTTAGCCCGGATAGGACCAGTACGGCCTCGTGCCAGTCCGTGCTACCCAGCGGCGCTTTCCATTGGGCGGTCTGATCCTTTTCGATCGGTAGACTCTTGATCGCTACAGTCTCCCCGCGTTCCCCCAGGCCGACCAACAGGGCCAGGTAGCGCTGTGGTACACTGGTCGGAATGTGTACGAAACCCGCTGCTTCCCAGCGTTCGCTCGCTGTCCCGGCCTCGTCCGCGTCTATGTGGTCGCTCACCGACAGGTCGATATCGGCGAGCATAAAACCTCTCCCGCTCACTGCCTCGTCGGTCAGGTAGGCGAATCGTATCGATACCTCGTCCCCCGTGTAGGGTGAGAGGTCAACTTCTTCCTGAAGCCATTCCCCGCTCTTACCGGTGTAGCCCCATCCAGGGTTGTTACCAAAGGGATCCTCGTCGGTGCCAGATGGCGTGGTCAGCGTCTGCCACTGCTCGCCGCCGTCGGTGCTGATCTCGACTGTGGCGTAATCGTAGCCTTGTTCGATGTCGTACCACGCCCAATACGTCAGTTTCGCTTCCTCGGTCCTGGATAGGTCCCATCTGCGTGTGAGTGTGGTCAGCGATTCGTCGGCGCGGTTCGACCACCAGACGCGCTGGTCGTTGGGAAAGGGCACGTCTAAAAACGGCGTCTGCTTCGTTCCGGTGAACTGAATTGTGAGGTCGACGTCACTCTTTAGCCCGATATAGCGCGCGCCGAATTGTTGAACCGCCGTCTCCATTCTAACCGGGTAGTCCTGGTCGGTCGCCGCCACTTTGGGGCGCTCCAGATCCAGCGCTTCGTATGCGTAGGGGGGCTTCTCGGTGTGCTCTTCGCTATCCAGTAGATTGGCGACCAGCCAGTCGGTGAAGAGAACCTCGAACGTGACGTCCGTCCCCAGACCCTCTAGCGCCATTTCGAATCCGACGATCCCATTCGATCGCTCGGCGGTCAGCGCCCGGCTGCCCTCGTCGCCAAAGCGCTGGTGGAAGTAGGTTGCGAAGAGGTAGGCTGCGCCGCGTTGCCTTTCAACCTGCGCCCAATCCCAGGCGGTGAGCGAAGTATTGGGATGGGCGAGGTAAGCTTCCGCTAATCTGGACGCTCCGTCGAATCTGTTCAGCGTCTGAGACAGCTCGGCCAGCCCCTCTTTTACCCATCGCTCCTCATTGCGATCCTGATGCCATTGGATCAGGCGCTGAAAATCGCGGGCCAGCAGAGCGTAGTAATCATCGCTTGTAGGGCTCACAAGATCAAGATTGACCACTATCAACTCGGCTTCGTTCGACTTGGCGAAGACATCTCGCGGGCGCAAATCCGCGCTGGAGGTATAGCCGAGCACCCTCTCTCCCAGCCCCGTGGCGTGGAGCAGCTGGATGCGTGGGGCATTATCGATGCCCGGCCTCCATTCGGAACCGAATGCAGCGCGGGTGGTGGAATAGATCTGGCGGTCGAAGAGATCGGCCGCCTCTTCCAACTCGCGTACGTCGTGCCATACGTCTTGCTCGACCCACATCGCGACATGCTCTCCCTGCACCCGCAGCCGGGCTGGGATCGCGCGGCGCTTGCCCGTCGTCTCGTCGATCACCCAGAAGTCCCGACGTGCATTCGGCACTCGACGGGGCGGCTCGGCGTTGATGGGCCTATCGTCGATCGGACGCGCTGGCGGATCGCCCAGTAACGCTTTCAGAGCCTCGAATTCATCCTTCCCGCTTGGGGTTTCCGTCGATCTCGCCGTTGGCGTGGGATTGGACCTGGGAGTTGGGGTTGTGAATATGCGCGTTGGAGTGGGCCTGGGGGTGGATGTGTCTGTAGGAGTGACTGTGGGTCTCGTAGTCGGCGTAGGTGTGGGCGACGATGTGGGGGGCGCTTTCGGTGTCGGCGTGGGCGATAGGAAGGGAAGCTGAGCACAGGCGGAGAGGAGCAATACAACGGCGGTCAGCGGGCGGAGTTTGTGCATCGACGAGGAGTCACCAGTGGCCTATGAACGCTTTCCGGCCTCCACCAGGCCCTCAAAGAGACGGCGCATCATTGAATGCTCATCGACCATCACCTCGGGATGCCATTGGACGCCCAGACAGAAGACGTGCTCAGGAGCCTCTACCGCCTCTATGACGTTATCGGGAGCTCGGGCGACGGTTCTCAAGCCCTCGGCCACATCTTTAATCGCCTGATGATGAGCGCTGTTCACGCCTACCGACCCAGATCCGATTAACGAGGCTAGATTGCTGTTCTTTGCAACCTCGATTGAATGGGCGATCTGCGGTAGCGGTTGGCCGGCGATGCACGTATGGGATAGGGCGTTGGGGATGTGAACGGAAATATCCTGCACCAGCGTCCCGCCGGCGGCCACGTTGAGCACCTGGGCTCCTCGGCAGATTGCCAGCAAAGGCCTATTCTCGTTTAGGGCCCAGGTTGCCAGTAAAATCTCCGTCCGGTCGCGGGATTCGTCAATGTGCCAAAGCAGCCCGTCGTCCTCCTCCTCGTACGCGCAGGGGTGGACGTCACCGCCGCCGGAGAGGATCAATCCGTCGATACGCTCGAAGATGGCGCGCAGTTGGCCTTTCTCAAGATAGGGAGGGATGATCGCGGGCGCGCCTCCGCCTGTTGCTGTCGCTCGGACGTAGCTCTGGGCCAGGGCAAACAGGGGAATATTGGGGGGACGCGCTGAGCGCTCGGTGCGACCGCTGATGCCGATAACGGGCAATCTCATAGCAAGGAGGATGACGACGGCAAGAGGCCGCTCGCCATCCCCGCCTATGGAGAGATTAGCAGTTTGCTTAGGCCCGTTTCTCGCGCAGGCGGGCAGCCTTACCTTGTCGCTCGCGCAGGTAGTAGAGTCGGGCTCGTCTGACGTGGGATCGGCGCAATACTTCTACCTTCTCAATTCGCGGCGAATGGAGTAAGAAGGTCCGCTCAACGCCGATGCCGTGTGACGCGATTCTTCGTACAGTGAAGGTGGCGTTGGCGCCGCTTCCCCGCACGCGGGTGACGGTGCCGTGGAAAATTTGCACACGCTCACGGTCCCCTTCGACGATCTTGACGTGTACCCGCACAGTGTCGCCTGGATGGAGATCTGGAATATTGGGATTAGGCTCTAATTGACGTTCCAAAGATTCAATTAAGTTCATAGGTCTATACTTGGATCTATAAGGCAGGGAGTTTGCAAAAAAATAATACCGGCCGTCGGATATCAAGTTGACCGGCGGCCCTGGTATTATGTGCTTGCGGGGATCCCTTGCTTTTACTTTATCTCCGGGTTGGAGATTGAACGTCCGCTAATTATAGCACGCTTCATAGGCTTGGCAACCTAATTATCCCATCCGATCACGCTTCTTCGCGGCCTCGTAGCCAGCTGCCAGCGCCGCTAAATTTGTCTCAGCTGTACCTGCGGGGACCCGGGCTTGCACGGCTTCTTCCAGGGCTTGACGTGAAACGATCTTCGTCAGGCCAGCCAGTACCCCCAGGCCGACTATGTTGGCCGTGATCTCGCGGCCGGTCATCTCGCGTGCCAGGGAGGTCATAGGTACCCGCACCGCCCGCGTCGTCGGTGCGCGGGTGACGTGGTCGGCGTCCAGAATCAGCAAGCCCTCCCGCCCCATCTGGTCGCTGTAGCGGTCACACGCGACCTGACTCATGCAGAGGGTGACGTGAGGCTGAATTACTTTGGGGTAGTGAATCTCACCTTGCGAGATGACTATCTCCGATCGGCTGGCGCCGCCTCGTGCCTCTGGTCCATAGGTCTGGCTCTGGACCGCGTTCTTGCCATCGCGGATCGCGGCGTCGGCCAAGATGATACCGGCCAGCACCACGCCTTGACCGCCCATACCGGCAAACCGTATCTCGTGACGTCTCTCCATCAGCGAGTTTCCTCTTGCTGCTTTTGCCCATTCACGTCTTGTTGAGCCCGTTCGATGATCTGGTCGTAGAGCTCAGTGTACTCCGGGATATCGCGGTCGGCGAAGACGCCACGCACGATCCGCTCGCGCTTCTCCTCCTCGCTCAAGCCTTCGGCCTGTCTGATCGAGATACTTTGTTCCTTGATCTGTCGCATCATCTCCGGTGCGGTTCCCCATTCGTTTATCCGCCCGATGGTCGTGTGACAGTAGCTGACCGCTTCGATCAGGGCGAAACCCGGGTTACGTAAGCCCTGGGCGATGTACTTTTCCATCTCTCGTACGTGATAGACGGTGCTACGGGCCACGAAGGCGGCGCCGGCCGTCACCGCCAGATCGGTGATGGGAAAGGGGCGTTCGATGTTGCCGTAAGGAGCTGTTGCTGCCTCTGCGCCCGGGGGCGTTGTGGGGGAATATTGTCCACCGGTCATACCGTAACCGGCGTTGTTGACCACGATAGCGGTCAGGCCGATGTTACGCCGGGCGGCGTGGATGAAGTGGTTGCCGCCGATAGCCAGCGCGTCGCCGTCCCCCATCACGACGATGACGTCCATCTCCGGACGTGCCATCTTCAGGCCGGTGGCGAAGGCCAGCGCTCGCCCATGCGTGGTGTGCATCGTGTTGAAGTCGACGTAGACCGGCGTGCGCCCCGTGCAGCCGATGCCGGAGATCATCGCCACGGCGTCTTTGTCCAGGGAGAGGCTGTCCACGGCACGGATGATGGCGCCCAATACGATGCCGTTGCCGCAGCCGGCGCACCACATGTTGGGGAATTTCTTGCTGTGACGCAGGTAGCGCTTGTGGACGCGTGACTCGCTCTGTTGCTTCATATCGCTCCCTCCAGGTCCTCTATCGCCGCCACGATCTGGTCTGGTTTGATCATCTCGCCGTCGGCGCGTGTGACGCGGCGCACTTTGTGGCGCCCGACCACTCGTTCGACCCCCAATGCCAGCTGCCCGCGGTTCAGCTCTGGCACCACCACGTGGTGTAGGCGGGCAGCTGCGTGCTCGATCACTTCCTCCGCGAAAGGCCAGATGGTCTTGAGCTTGAGGAAACCTACGCGACGCCCGCGCCCGCGCGCTACCTCGACGGCGTGGCGGGCCGAGCGGGCCGTCGAGCCGTAGGCGATGACCAGCGTGTCGGCGCTTGCGACGTAATCCTCGTCATAGAGCAAAATATCGGAGAGGCTACGGTCGATCTTGCGGAAGATCCGATCCAGCCAGGGTTGGACCTCGTCCGGACGGTTGGTGGGATAGCCGCGCTCGTCGTGGTGGAGGCCAGTCAGATGGTAGCGGAACCCCTCGCCGAAAGGGACCAATGGCGGCACGTCGGTGGGGTAGTTTTCGAATGGTTTGTACCATTCCGGCGGGACGGTGGTATTGTTGCGCTCTATCTGTTCAATGGTCTCATAGTCCGGCAACTCGATCTGCTCCCGCATATGCCCGATCACTTCGTCCATCAGCACGACCACGGGCGTTCGGTATCGCTCCGAGAAGTTGAAAGCCTTCACCGTCAGATCGAATGCCTCGCGGACTGTGGACGGTGCCAGTGCGATGATGGGATGGTCGCCGTGGGTGCCCCATCGGGCTTGCATCACGTCGCCCTGCGAAGGGCTGGTGGGGCGCCCGGTGGATGGGCCTAGACGCTGCACATCCACGATCACGCAGGGCACCTCCGTCATCGCAGCGTAGCCGATGTTCTCCTGCATCAGGCTAAAGCCCGGGCCAGAGGTAGCGGTCATCGACTTCACGCCACCTACTGAGGCGCCGATGACGGCGGCGATGGAGGCTAGCTCATCCTCCATCTGGATGAACTGGCCGCCTACCTGGGGCAGACGGCGGGACAATACTTCGGCGATCTCGGTGGCCGGCGTGATGGGATAGCCGGCGAAGAAGCGGCAGCCGGCGGCGATAGCACCTTCGGCGCAGGCTTCGTCGCCCTGGAGCAATATCGTGTTCATTCTATCTCCTCCTCCGGCGTTTGATCTTCCGGATCCAGGTCTGACACAAAGATGGCGAAATCCGGACAGTGTAATTCGCACCATCGGCAGGCCGTACAGCGTTCCGGGTGCGCCACGATGACGCGGCCATCCTTATCCTGTTCCAACACCCCCGTTGGGCAGAACGCCACGCATAACCCGCAGCCCTTGCACCAGTTGGGGAAGACGGTCACGCTGCCGCGCGGCAGCCGGCGCTTTCGCTTGCGATTCGTCTCATCTTGAGCATCTGTTTGGTTGGTCATATCGTTACCTGATTGTCCTCGTTGGATCTTCGTCTGCAATTAGTTATTATCACATAAAATCCAATCTTGTGCTAGTGAGCGGCGCATAGTGCGGGGGAGATGGACGAATTCTTCTTGACAAACGTGAGGAGTTTGGTAAAATACATTTTGCTTGTGGCCCCATCGTCTAGTGGACTAGGACGCCGGCCTCTCAAGCCGGAAACAGGAGTTCGACTCTCCTTGGGGCTACTGAATACATAATTATCTGCTAATCCCCCTTCGGTTGAGGGGGATTTTTGGCGTTTAGAGGATGGCCGTGATAGTATTCCATAAAATAGGGATAGAGATCTTGCGAATCGTTCAAGGTCTCTGGCTTTAGTGGACAGTCGGGCGGCCAAGCCACGAATGGGTGTCCTTGGGGCCCTCCTAACCCGCCGTGAGTCGCCACTTGCTGCTCGAAGGTCACTATCCTGCCGTCGGGCTCGAGCGCGCCCAGCAGCATCAGATCGCCGGCGTGGGGGAAGTGAGCTACGCGATGGATTTGAGCGGCGGCGTAGCTCACGTCCCCGTACGGTGCCAACGGGTGGAGGCTTTCTACTGCCTGGTGCTCTTCGTCGATGACCGACATCTCTCCTCCCTGGCCCAACATTACAGTGCGCTCTCCAGCGCGCCCTATCACCACCCCAATGTCCCCGGTGGTGAACAAGTCCTCCAGCAGAGCTGGGTAGAGCAACATGACTTCGATTAGATCGAGTGGGCGTGGGCTGACGTTGAAGTAGATATGAGCCATCGGTCCGGAGGCAGAGACGATCACGTCCCGTTGTCGCTTCAGATCGTAATCCACCTTCTGATCCAGGATTTTTCGGTTGACGTACTGCCTGGCTGCAGCGATCACGCGACATAAGCGAGGCGCAGCTCTTTTTTCCAGGGCGTGCAACTCCTCCGATAGATAACGCGCTTTTTTAGTCAAATGAGCATGCGGATCGGTCCGCTCGTCGAGCGACATCTCCGATCCAATGTGAGCAGCGATTTGTCCCCCCAGTGTTATGCCGTTCCGCTTCTGGAAGGGAATCGACGGCGTGTTTCCGTGATCCGAAATCAGGTAAAGATCATATTCGCGTCCCCGGTAGTGGGCCCGCATGCGGTCGATCTGGCGAATACGCTTGTCCACGCCGTGCAGCGCACGAAACGCATCCTGATGCGTAGGCCCCAGCTGGTGAGCAATTTCGTCGTAACTGGTGTAGTTGGCGTAGATGAAGGGCGCGCAGCGGTAGATATCAAGCATTAACCCGAAGGTTTGCACTTCCGTGAAGAGGGCGTCTGCGAAGGCATGCACGAGAGGCGATAGAACGTCCAGGGGGGCGAGGACGCCGGGGCGGAACAACGCTACCAGATGGCGTCCCAGGCTAAGCAGATACCGTCCGACGGCGATCCCAAGTGTGCGCAATACGCGGAATGGGTTGAGTAGAAAGAGGAGCAACAGCCCCATACCACGAGCGCTTTCGAAGAAGTGTTGGCGTTGGAGCGAGCTGAGGGTGAAGAGCGCCAGGTCGGCGTCTCCATCGAACATACTTACGTAACACGACCCGCCGTGCAGCACGCCGATCTGTCCTTGGCTGATGCGGTCTCGTACCACGCGGATCTGGTCCAGGCGCTGGGGCATAATCGGCACCTGGCGATCCTTTTCGTACCAGCGGTAGCCTGGAATGTCGAAGCGGTTGCCGAACATCAGACCGGCCTGAAAAGCCGGTGTGCTGCTGGGGAGCCCGCAGCGCCACTGCCCGAGTTTCAAATGGCTCTCGTCCAGTAAGCGCTGCAAGTAGGGCATTTGGCCCTCGTCCAGCGCCTGCCTCAAGTGAGGATAGGAAAGCCCGTCGATTTGGAGGATGATGAAGCCACGTCGCTCGGTCGGTTCGATGCCTGGCCGGCCCAGGCGACGGGCCATTGTGCCGTACTTACGCCTGTAGTATAGATTGGCCAGCTTGTCGACGGTGTCTAGGATACGGCGAGTGACCCAGGTGGGCATAGTAAGATGTTACTCGGGCCACGCTCCGGATCGTGCGCGGTGGCGCAGCCTGCTGAGGACTAAAAACTTACCCCTATTACTACAACGAGACTTCGACGCCGTAAGCACCCTCAGCCTGTCGAAGGGTGCGATTTTCGCCAAGTCGTCATCCTTCGACAGGCTTCGGCGTGAGCTCAGCCGAACGACTCAGGGTGATTATCGAGGGATCAACCTCGTTGAAATCTCGGTATAGTACGGCTGCTGCTGACGGGTGGCAAGTCTTGCTTGCCACCCGTTACGCTTAGCCAGGCCGCGTTAAGATTTCACGATGAGGATGGGGGGTGGTATATGGGCGGCATCGCACGCTTGTGGGCGGTGCTGGCGATCATATGCTCCACCTGCTTCAGCTTGGAGGGGTCGATCTGTTCGGTCTCGTTAGCCTCAATTGCCATCAGGATGCGGTCCAGCTCCTCGTAGGTGATACCCATCTCTTGCTCGTCGGTCTGCCCGGGCCAGAGCCCAGCAGAGGGCGGACGCTCCACAATCTCCTGGGGTATGCCCAGCTGGCGGGCCATTTGCCACACTTCGGTCTTGTAAATGTCGCCCAGCGGTAGTAGGTCGACCCCGCCATCGCCGTACTTGGTGAAGTAGCCCACCTTTAGCTCGGACTTGTTGCCGGAGCCCAACACCAGGTAGTTGTGCGATTGAGACAGATAGTAGAGAGTTATCATTCGCAGGCGTGGTTTGATGTTGGCGGCGGGCAGCCGGTCATCCGATGGCGGTAGCTCCGACATCAAGGTATTGAAGGTGGCGTCCAACGTCACCTTCACGGTGGGAATCTCGAAAGAGTCCGCCATCTTTTGGGCCAGACGGGTGTCCTGAGGTTGTGAGTGGCATGGCATCAGAGCAGCCAGCGTCTGTTCGGGGCCCACGGCGCGGACGGCCAGGGCGGCCGCGGTAGCGGAATCGACGCCGCCGCTGAGGCCGAAGACGAAGCCTTCGGCCTGGGCGTCCTTGAGGTACTGGCGGAGCCAGGCGGCGATTTGGTCGGGTAGGGACATTAGGGACTCCTTGCTTGGTGAATGACTACGTGAGGCTGGCGAAGATCTCAACGCCATTCAGGGCCATATGGTAGAGGAAGATCTGGTGGAGTAAATCGCCATCGTGTGGCAGTCCTCCCACTTCCTCGGCCACTTCCACCGGCATATCATAGGTCTGGACGCAGTTGGCGGGCACGACCATGCGGGCTTCTGCTTGCCCCAGTGCGTTTGCTCGCACGCGCAGCTCGATCGCGGCCTGGTAGACGCAGATATCGGTGCAATTGCCGACGATGATGAAGGTCGTCACTTCTGGATGATCTTCTAACCAGGGGATGAGATCCGTACCGGCGGTGGCGCTGGTCGAATTTTTAGGCAAGATGGTGAACTGATCGGAGAAGGGAAGGTTTTTCAGCTCGTCAATCGTCTCACTCTCCTCGGTCCCTTCCACGCAGTGGGGCGGGTAGGCCTCGAACTCGACCGCTTCGGGGTCGTGGGTATCCTCCAGCAGCAAGTAGTGAGGGACGCCCAGCGCGTGGGACCGCTCGAAAATATCTACTGCGTTGGGTACGATCTCCGCGATGCGCGAGCTGGCAAGAGGTCCTTCAGTGCAGAAGCCCTTCAACATATCCGACGAGACGACCGCTGTTCGCTCGGAAGAGGATGCCACGTCGTTCAGGGCAGCCGTCGGCAAGTTCTCCATCCATTCGTCTAACCAGTTTAGGAATGTTTGAGCTGAAGTTGGCATAGTATGTAGCTCCTCCTGATCCTAAAATTCTTAACTATCTGACAGTTGACTTTGGATAACAATCAAGTCTTCGCCAGCAATCTTCCCAGAGGTTGCAAAACCTGGTTAAAGGTCAAAAGAGGCTGGGCAAACGAAGCAGGTCCAAGGAGGCTTAGGCGCTCTAGGTTGCCTCCAATCCTGTTTGCCAAGCGCGTCAACCCTGGCTTCGTTTGCCTTGTTCGCGTCTAAGCGCGCTCTGCGGTGTTGAGAGCGTTTTCGCTAGACGACCTGCTTCGAAGTCCCAGGCTGCTTTCAGATCGTCCCAGTCAGTTTCATCGTGTCTGAAAGATTTCGGGAAGATTGTGCAGGATTTGTCCCAAGTTCAGCAACAGGGATAGTCACGTGCAAGTACGATCCTCCCATACCATGTAATATAAGCTCAAAGGCCTCGTCTGTCAAGGTTGTCAGCTTATCTCTTTTGTGCTACACTTTTCATTTGCTGGGTTGTGAGTGTGAGGATGAGGAAAGGCTCGATGAATAAGCATCTTCTGATTTTAGGTGTGCTCTTATTGATTTTGGTCGCTCTTGCGCCCGTAGGGTGGGCCGCGCCGCTGCGTCAGGCGCAGGCGATTATCAATCATCCCACCGATGGGATGACCGTCAGCGGAGAGGTGGAGGTCAGGGGCATCGCCACCCATCCCAATTTGAATTTCTACCAGCTGCGTTATGCGCCCGGCCCAGAACCGACCGGCGATTCTCAATGGGTCGATTTCGCTCTCGTTGAGGGTGAAAGTGTGGAGAACGATGTGCTGGGCACGTGGGACACGAATGAGATCCCTGATGGGCAATACACGCTGGCGTTGGCGGTCTGGGGTTCCGATGACGCTTCTAGCCCCTACGTCTTCTTTGTCACCTCCGTGATGGTCGATAACTCCCAGCCAGTGGCCTCGCCGACGCTGGAGGAGACCCCCACGCTTGAGGGTCAAGAGGATCCATTGACGCCCACGCCGGGCCCCACGCCGACGCCGGTCGCCGTTGAGCAGCCGGCCACCTCGACGCCGCGCTCCACGTCTACCCCGGTGGTTGAGGATGGCGAAGTGATTGCGACGTCAGTTCCTGATGATGACCTGGATGTCGCGCTGAACTTCGGCCAGATCCAAGAGGCGTTCTGTAATGGCGGCATGATCACCCTCTCTCTGCTGGCGCTGTGGGGCGTCTATGTCTTTTCAAAGATGCTCATACGCTGGTACCTGCGCCAGCGCACACAATCTTCGATGGAGTAGGGTGTTCTGTGAAGCGTTATCTGATCGCGGGGCTGGGCAATCCGGGGCGTAAATACGTGGATAACCGTCACAACGTGGGCTTTCGCTGCGTTGAGCAGCTCGCAGCCTCGCACGGATTCTCCTTCAACAAGCGACAGAAGAAAGCACGTCTGGCCTTGGGAACGGTAAACGACTTTTCGCTCATCCTGGTGAAGCCGCGCACGTTTATGAACAAGAGCGGTCAGGCGGTCGCGCCGCTGGTCCAGTTCTACAAAGTCCCTTTAGAGCGCCTGTTACTGATTTACGATGATCTGGATCTGCCACTGGGGGCCATCCGCTTGCGTCCCTCCGGGGGCAGTGGAGGTCACCGCGGCGTGCGCTCCGTGATCCGTCAGCTGGGAAGTCGTGAGTTCGTTCGCCTGCGCATCGGCATTGGCCGGCCCCCGGGACGGATGGATCCGGCCGACTATGTGCTGCAGGACTTTTCGGCTTCCGAGGAGGAGGTCCTGATCCAGGTGTTGGATCTGGCCCTTGATGTGATTGAGACGTGGTTGGTGGAGGGCATCGAGACCGCGATGAGCCAGTATAATAGCCGCGTGATCGAACGTTAGCTCGCAAGCGGGTAACTTACCCCAAGCCGCCTGGTGGCTTGGAGCATTACTGGGGAAGTGGGACGTGAACATCTCGGGACTTTTAACGGCGGTTGAGGCGCTTGAGCCTTATCAGGCTCTGCGCGAGGATTTGGCGAGCGGTGAGGCACCGACTCCTTTAGGCCTAATGCGGTCCGCTCGTCCCCCTCTGCTCGCCGCGCTATCCGGGGATTTGGAGCGCCCTTTGTTGGTCGTGGTCAGCAAAGTGGAGCAGGCGCAGAAGATGGCCCAGTCGCTCCGCGATTGGACCCCCGCTGCGACAGTCGTCCTCCGCTTTCCAGAGCCCCTGACGCTGTTCTACGACCGCGCGCCCTGGACCGAGGAGATCATCGTCGGGCGATTGCGTGTTCTCTCTCAGCTCTATCAGCTCTCCTTGTCGCCCTCTTCTACTTCGTTCATCATCGTCGCATCGGCCCGCTCCTTGATGCAGCGCACCCTGCCGCTGTACCAGTTTCGTCGCTCCGTGCATACGTTCCAGCGGGGGGATATCCTTGAGCCCAAGCGTGTGCTGAAACGCTGGGCCGGCTTGGGCTACCGACCGACCAGTGTCGTTGAGGCGCCGGGACAGTTCAGCCACCGCGGGGGGATCATCGATATCTTCCCACCGGCCGACGATCTGCCCGTGCGAATCGAGCTCTTCGGCAATCAGATCGAGTCGCTGCGCCGCTTCGAACCCGCCACCCAGCGCTCCGATCAGCGCGTGAGGAGCATCACCATCACTCCAGCCCGCGAGGCCCTCCCGCGCCACGGCCCGCGCGTAGCGGAGAAAGTCGCCGCTCTGTTGGAGACCGATCTGCCCTCCGATCTTTGCGCCGAGTTCGAAGAGCATCACCAGAACTTGGAAGCTGCCACGCCGTTCCCTGGGCTGGAGTTCTACTTGCCCTACTTCTATGCCGAGACCGTCACGCTGTTGGATTACCTCCCCCCTGAGGCTCTGATTGCGGCCGACGATGATTGGGCCTTGGCTGACATCTGGGCCAGCCTGGAGGAGGAGGCGCTGGATCGGCGGGCCAAGGCCAAGAGCGCTGATGCGCTCCCGCCGGACTACCCGCTGCCTTATGCCACCTGGGATGCGTGGGTCGAGGCGACCACAGACCGGCTGATGTTGACCTTGAGCCACGGCGAGGAGGCGCTCACCTCGCAGCTGGCCGATTGCTTCCGCCCCGGTCCACGATTGGGCGGGCAGCTCAAACCGGTGCTGGAGCATATCAAGTCCGTGCTCGACCTGGGGGATCGGGTAGTCGTCGCCAGCCGTCAGGCCCGTCGGCTGGCCGATCTCTGGGGCGAGCGATACGATTACGTCCCTCCTTTGGAGACCCTGAAGCAACCACCGCGCGCTCCGCTCTCCTTCTTGCAGGGGGCGTTGGCCGAAGGATGGACCCTGCAGCCGCCGCGCCACGCCGCTTCCGCCACGCACCTGCTGACCGATGCGGAGATCTTCGGCTGGCGTCGTCCGGCGCCCCGCCGCCCGATCCACCGCCGCAAGGCCGCTCCCGAATCTCACTTCGCTGATCTTTCTCCTGGGGATTACGTGGTCCACGTCGAGTACGGCATCGGTATCTACCGCGGGCTGGTCACGCGCTCCCTTGAGGGGGGCGAGCAGGAGTATCTGCTGGTCGATTACAAGGGCAAGGATCAGCTGTTTATACCTATCTACCAGTCGGATCGGCTGAGTCGCTACATTGGGGCTGATGCTCGGACGCCACGCCTGAACGCGCTGGGCAAGGCCCGCTGGCGTGACGTCCGGGAGCGGACCAAGAAGGCCGTCGAGGAGGTGGCCCGCGAGCTGCTGGAGCTCTATGCTGCCCGTGAGCTGGCCGAGGGCTACGTCTATAGCCCCGATACACCCTGGCAGGCGGAGCTGGAAGCTTCCTTCCCCTATTTCGAGACTCCGGATCAGCTGGAAGCTATCGCCGAGGTGAAGGAGGATATGGAGAGCCCGCAGCCGCTTGATCGGCTGATCTGCGGCGACGTGGGCTACGGCAAGACCGAGGTGGCGCTGCGGGCGGCCTTCAAAGCTGTGATGGACGGCCGTCAGGTCGCTGTGCTGGTGCCCACCACCGTGTTGGCTCAGCAACATTACGCCACGTTCCAGGAGCGACTGGAGCCTTTCCCGGTCGAGGTGGAGATGCTCTCGCGCTTCCGTACCCGTTCCGAGCAGGCGGACATTCTGGAGGGGCTGCGCAGCGGCTGGATCGACATTGTGATTGGGACGCACCGGCTGTTGCAGGATGACGTCGCCTTCGATGACCTGGGGCTGCTGATTATCGACGAGGAACAGCGCTTCGGGGTCACGCACAAGGAGAAGTTCAAACAGTTGCGCACGCAGCTCGACGTGCTAACTTTGACGGCCACGCCGATTCCACGCACGCTCTATATGGCGCTGACCGGCGTCCGCGACATCAGCGTGATCGAGACCCCGCCCGAGGAACGCTTGCCGGTCTCGAACTACGTGGGGGAGTACGATTCATCGCTGGTGCAGCGGGCGATCTGGCGCGAGCTGGAACGCGGCGGGCAGGTCTTCTACGTTCATAATCGGGTGCAGACGATTCAGGCGGCGCGTCGACGGCTGGAACGGCTGGTGCCGGAGGCGGACTTCGCCGTGGCGCACGGTCAGATGCGTGAGGCCGATCTGGAGGAGACGATGCATCGCTTCGTCGGCGGCGAGATCGACGTCCTGCTCTGTACCACCATTATCGAAAGCGGGCTGGATATTCCCAATGCCAATACGCTCATCGTCGAGCGCGCCGGGCGGATGGGGCTGGCTCAGCTCTATCAGCTGCGGGGGCGCGTGGGACGGGCGGCGCAGCGGGCCTACGCTTACTTCTTCCACGATCGGCCGAGCCGCCTCACGCCGGAGGCGCGTCAGCGGCTGGAGACGATGCGCGAGGCAGGTGGTCTGGGCGAGGGGTACGATATCGCGATGCGCGATCTGGAGATCCGCGGCGCTGGCGACATCTTGGGCACGCGGCAGTCGGGCCATATTTCGGCCGTCGGCTTCAATCTCTACACCCGGCTGCTGGCGCGGGCGGTGGAGGAGCTGAGGGCGGAACGTGAGGGGAAGCCCCCGCCGCCGGAGCCGCTGACTAACATCCGCATCGACCTGCCGATCCCAGTGCGCCTGCCGGAGGACTATGTGTCCGATACCCGGCTGCGGTTGAAGATGTATCGGCGCCTGGCCGAGCTCAACGGGATGGAGGAAATCGACGCTATGGCGACTGAGCTCGCCGATCGCTTCGGAGCGCTGCCCCAGCCGACGCAGAACCTGATCTATCAGCTCCGGCTGAAAGCGCTGGCCCGCGACGCCGGTATGCGCGTGGTGACGGTGGAGAACGAACGCCTGGCGCTCCATTCTGGGCGCGGCGATTTGCCACGCGAGACGCTCCGTCGCGCGCTGGATGGACGAGCCAGCGTCAGTAGGCGTGGCGTCTGGCTGCCGATGGGGCCGGACTGGCGCGAGGAGCTGGTAGATATCTTGAAGACGATCGCGCGGACATTGGATGCGGCAGCAAGCGGTTGACGGATGAGGCCAGAACGATTATACTGAGACCGTATGCTGTATTTGACTGATTTTATCTCATCTGGATAGGGGCGTTGATATGAACGTACTGCGAGATCTCTCTGTCATTCTCTTGACCATCGAAGCTTTCGTCTTGGCCTTGATCCCGTTGGCGCTGTTTGGCGGGCTGGTCTATGTGATGTGGAATCTGCTGCGCCACGATAATTTGCCGACGTGGCTGCGACTGGCGCGGAAGTATCTGAACTTGGGGCTTTCCTCCGTTGAGTCGGCGATGGGAGTGATCGTGAAGCCCATTCTAGTGGTTCACTCGGTTCTGGCGACTGTCCAGACTTGGCTTAGCGCACTTACGAAGCGAGGAGGTAATTGATGAAATTGGAGACGCGCGTGATGATCATAGGTGGTATTTTGGGCGGTTTGCTGGGCGCAGGAGCTGCTTACCTCTATCTGCGTTCGGCTCAGGTCGAAGTCGACGAGGAGGGCAACGAGCAGTTGCCCTCGGTCCAACCTGGTGAGGCGATCAAAGTAACGCTGGGCATCCTGGGCGTGCTCAAGCAGATCACGGGCCTGGGGCAATCCGCCTAGCGGGTGGTTGGTTTTACAGTCTCATCTGGTGGTAGTAAAACTAATCTTCCCCCTCACAAGATGGTCATAGGCGCGTGGTGGGGGTTGGATTGGGGCGTTGGGCTTTTGCTCAGCGCCTGTTTTCTTGGGGGCTTAGGAATGCCTCCTGTGACGTGACCTGATTGTCGGCCCCAGAGAGTCCTCACAATCTGGTCCGATCTTGATGACAGGTTATAGGAGGAAGAAAGCCAGTTGCGAACGGCTGGGGGCTGATCTGGCTGGGATAGATTGAGGAGTGGCGTATAGAAAATGAGAACTATCAAAGGGCTGCTAACTTTTCTGTTGGGCGTGACTGTTCTCGCTGCGTGTGGGCCGTCGACGCCGACCGCGACGCCGACCCCGTCGCGAGATAACGTCACCGTCATGACCGACGGCAGCGGGGATTACGACTTGCTGGAGCAAGCCGTGGCTATGGTCGAGCCCGGAGCCACCATTACGCTGGGGCCGGGCACCTATCGACTAGTCTATGGGTTAGAGATCGATAAATCGATCGCTTTGATTGGGGCCGGTATGGATGAGACCGAGATCGTATCCGGCGCGGAGGATTACGTGGTGCGCTTCGATCGTGGCGGTTCGTTCACCGCGGAGGGCATCACCTTCCGTCACGATGGCAACATGATGGCCGACGTGGTGGTTATCGAACGCGGCGTGGTCGATATATCTGATTGTCGTTTCACCGGCGCCGTCTACGTGGAGGGTAAGGGTAACCGAGCTGGGTTGCGCCTGCGAGGCACTACCTCTGGCGTGGTGGCGGACAGCGTGTTTGAGGATAATGACAATACGGGTCTTTTGCTAGAAAATCAGGTCAATCCTACCGTGGAACGGAACTCCTGTTCCGACAACGCGATGGTCGGCATCGGCTATATGGGCACCGCCGGCGGCGCGGCCCGCGAGAACGAATGCGCACGCAATGCAATTGGCATCGCCGTGGCCGTGGAAGCTCATCCGACGCTGGAGCGTAACATCTGCAATGAGAACGATTACGGCATTGCCTACCTGGAGAACGGCAGTGGGCAGGCGAGCCAGAACGAGTGTATGCGGAATAAGATCGGTCTCACCATCGGCACCAGCGCCAGCCCTGAGCTGAGGGATAACGACTGCCGTGATAACACCGAGGAGGATGTTCGCGATAGGCGATAGGAGGCATCTACTCATCCAGCTGCTTCGCTGGGGTTTGTGACCCCGGCGACGTTGCTTGTTGCACCATTAGGCCGAAAGTACTGACGTTGGCACCGAATCGGGCGGGCCGGGTCGTCGATAGCCTAGCTATCGTTGGCTCGGTCTTGTTGTTTGCTAACCTTAAAATTTCTGCTCAGGGCCTTAAATCCCTTCTCCTGCGCTGGAAAAAAGTGGCGGGTTAGTGTATAATAGGGATGCTCGTGGGACGAAGTGGGGCAAAGTGGGAAGCTAACCGACGGCTAATTGGAGCTCCATCGCGGGGAAGGCCACGCATGTTTCTGGGAGAATTCATTCACGTCATCGACAGCAAGGGTCGGTTGACTATCCCGGCCAAGTTTCGTGAGGACTTGGACACTGGTTTAGTTGTCACCCGCGGGCTCGATCGTTGTCTGGCGATCTATCCCCTTCCCGAATGGGAGCAGCTGGCAAGCCAGGTGAGTGGGCTGCCGGTGACCGACCGGCGTGCTCGTGCATTCCGCCGACTGGTGTTTGCCAACGCCTCCGACGTTGATCTGGATACACATGGCCGCATTCTGATTCCTCCACGTCTGCGGGAATATGCCGAGCTGGATGATGAAGCTGTCGTCGCCGGTCTCAACACCTACATCGAGCTTTGGGATCCAGACATCTGGGCCGAGGAGCGCGAACGGGTCGAAGACGACCAGGCGAACATTGAAGAATGGGCTGCACTGGGCATCTGACCGCGATGAATACGCCTTCTCTTCAAGGGAGCGGTGGCGAACCGCAGGACGTTCACGTCCCGGTGCTGGTCGATGAAGTGCTGGAGGGTCTGCAAGTGGGGCCGGGCCAGCGCATCATCGACACCACGGTCGGGGGCGGCGGGCACGCGATCGAGGTTCTGTCGGCCTCGGCTCCTGATGGTCTGCTCCTGGGATTTGATCGGGACCCGGCGGCGCTGGCGGTAGCTCGTTCCCGGTTGGCCTCCTACGAGGGACGATTTGAGCTGGTGCACAGCTCGTTCGCTCAGCTGGAGGCGGTAGCGCACAAGCATGACTTTCTTCCAGTCGACGGCGTGCTTTTCGACCTGGGGCTCTCGTCGCTCCAGCTGGCCGATGAGGCACGCGGCTTCTCGTTTATGACGGAGGGCCCGCTTGATATGCGCTTCGATCCGACCGGTTCGGACCCCACGGCGGCCTATCTGGTCAATCACTTGCCGGCCGAGGAGCTGGCGGACATTCTCTATCGCTACGGCGAGGAACGCCAATCGCGCCGCATCGCTCGAGCGATCGTCGAGGCTCGTCCGATTGAGACGACGAGCGATCTTTCCGACGTCATCAAGCAGGCAGTGGGCCGACGCCGGGGACGGCTCCATCCGGCGACTCTGACGTTCCAGGCGCTGCGCATCGCGGTCAATGACGAGCTGAAAGCGCTGGAGGAGGCCTTGCCGCAGGCTGTGAGTCTCCTCGCGCCCGGTGGACGGCTGGTGGTGATCAGCTTCCACTCGCTGGAAGATCGGATCGTCAAGCGCTTTACGCGCCGCGAGAGTCGTGACTGCATCTGCTCCAAGGAGTTACCGGTTTGCGTCTGTCACCATCACGCTACCTTGCAAGAGATCACGCGCAAACCGATTCGCCCGACGGAGGAGGAGGTCGAGGCGAATCCGCGAGCGAGCTCGGCCCGTATGCGGGTGGCCGAGCGTTTGCCGCCCGCGTCAGACTACGGGGGTTGAGATAATGACGGGTTTTATGGAATGGGTCACGCATGGTGTCAAACGCGGCTCTTCGGAGCTGAGGCCGCGGGTGGCAATGGGACTGGCGGCTTCGGTGGTTCTGTTGGTCGTGGTGGGCGTGCTCTACTTGTTGCTGGTCAGTCACACGGCCGCTCAGGGGCGACATATCGAGGATCTGCAGCGGACGTTTTTCCGGCTCCAACGGGAGAACGCTCAGCTGGAAGTGGAGATTGCCAGGGCCAGTGCCATATCTCGCCTGCAACAGCGGGCTGACGAGCTGGGGTTCGTGCCGGCCGAGCAGATCGAGTATATCGCCGGAGGCGAATAGGTCTGGGGGTGAGATTCCTCCCCCGGGTAGAGTGGGAGTAATGATTTTCGATGCGTGAAGGGCCGCGACGACGTTTACAATTCCTGGGTCTTCTGCTGATCGGCTGCGCCCTGGTCGTCGTGGTGCGACTGGTGCAGATCCAGATTGTCGATCATCATTATTATAAGGCCTGGGCCGAGCGCCAGCGCCGACGGGCGGTTATGGTGGATGAACCGTCTCGCGGCGTGATCCGCGATCGAGATGGGCACGTGTTGGCCGGGAACTTCGTGCGCTACGCCGTCGAGGCGACGCCGAAACGGGTGACGAATAAACGCGAGCTGGCGGCGATCCTGGCGCCGGTGCTGGGCACCTCGGTCGATGATCTCGAGCGGAAGCTGTCGGTGGACAAGTGGTGGGTGAGGCTGGCATCTTCCGTTTCTGAGGAGACGAAGAGGGAGCTGGAAGCGCTGGAACTACCGCATATCGACGTCAGGCCGCAGTGGATACGCTCATACCCGGAGGGCTCGTTGGCCTCCCACGTACTGGGTTTCTCCAGCGCCGAGGGCCGGGGTTATTACGGTGTGGAGAGCTTCTACGATGATTATCTGCGCCCCGAGCCGGCGGAGCGCGAGGCCCGGGTGGATTCTGTCGGCGACCTGATCCCCTGGGAGGTGGTGCCGGTCGTGCTACCTCAGCCGGGAGCTACGCTGGAGCTGACGCTTGATCGGACGGTACAGGCCATCGTCGAGGAGGAATTGGCTCGTTCGGTGCAGGAGTATCAGGCGCGCGGGGGGACGGTCATTGTGATGGACCCGCGCACGTTTGGCATTCTGGCTTCGGCCAGCTGGCCAGAATATGACCCAGAGCGGTATGGTGATTTCATCGATGTCGACGTCCCCTTCGAGGATCCGGCGATCAGTCAGCAGTACGAGCCTGGTTCTGTGTTCAAGATTTTGACGGTGGCGGCGGCATTGGATGCCGGAATCGTGACCCCGGAGACGACGTATTACGACCAGGGGCACATTGAAGTGGGCGGCCGGCGGATCGAGAATGCCTCACACGATGCTTATGGTGAGCAATCGGTGGCCGATATTCTGATCGAATCGCTGAACGTCGGCGCGGCCTGGCTGGCGGTACAGACAGGCTCCGATACGTTCTACCGTTACGTCCAATCTTTTGGCATTGGGCAACTGACAGGGATCGACTTGGCGGGGGAGATCAAAGGGCGTTTGTGGCTGCCGAGCGATTACGAGCATTGGTATGCTTCTAACCTGGGAGTGAATGCGTTTGGGCAGGCCGTGGCCGTGACGCCGCTTCAGATGATCACTGCAGTGGCGACGGTGGCCAACGATGGGGTGCGCTTGCGGCCTTACATTGTGGATCGGCGCGTCAGGTTCGACGGCACAATCTCAACCCATCAGCCGGTGGTCGAGGGCCAGGTCATATCGCCGGAGACGGCTCGCACTTTGACGGACCTGTTGGCGCGCACGGTGGAAGACGGCGTCCCTGAGGCGCAGGTGGAGGGGTATCAGGTGGCGGGTAAGACGGGCACGGCCCAGGTCCCCATTCCCGGCGGGTATGCGAAGGATGAGACGATTACCTCTTTCGTAGGGTTTGGGCCGGTATCTGATCCGCAGGTGATCATTCTGGTCAAGCTGGATCGGCCGCAGACATCGACCTGGGCTTCCCACACGGCGGCCCCAACGTTCCAACGGTTGGCGTCGCGGCTCTTCCCCGTGCTGGGTATTCCGCCCGGGGATGAGGTAGGAGTAGCAGAGGCAGTGAGGTGAGTGGTGGGTGTGGGTAAGCTGACGTTGGCGGATGTGATTGAAGGGCTGAGTGGTGCGCGGCCCGGCGACTGGCATCAGGTGGTCTCGACCACGGTGATCGATTCGCGGGATGCGGAGCCGGGGGCCTTGTTCGTCGCCTTCGAGGGTGAGAACGTGGACGGTCACGACTTCGTCGGCGATGCGTTCTCGCGGGGCGCTGTAGCTGCTCTGGTCGAGCGCGACGTGGCAGTTGAGGCCAGCGTGCTCGATCTGTCTGGCCTGGAGTGCAGCGAGGCGGCTTCTGCCGTCCGCGCCTGGCAGCCGACGCTGCCGCTGGTCATCCGGGTGGACAGCACGCTGGAGGCGTTGCAGCAGGCTGCTACGTTCTGGCGACGGGCTCAACAACAGTTGCGGGTGATCGGCGTCACCGGCAGCGTGGGCAAGACGACCACGAAGGAGATCGCGGCGGCGGTGCTGGCGCGTAGCTACGGGACGCTCAAGAGCGAAGCCAGCTACAATAACGAGATTGGTCTGCCGCTGGCTTTGCTCCATCTGACCGGTGAGCACGAGCGCGCTGTTTTGGAGATGGGGATGTACGACGTGGGTGAGATCTCCGATCTGGCTCGGATGGGGCAGCCGCACGTGGGGGTGGTGACCATCATCCGACCAGTCCATTTGGAGCGGGCCGGCTCCATCGAGCGGATTGTGGTGGCCAAGACCGAACTGGTGGAGGCGTTGCCGCCGGCGCCCGATGGCGTGGCTATCCTCAACTACGATGATCGGCGTGTGCGCGGTATGGCGGATTCGACCGAGGCCCGGGTCTTCTACTACGGCCTCTCGCCAGACGCCGATCTTTGGGCCGATCAGATCGAAAGCCTGGGATTAGATGGGGTTCACTTTCGGCTCCATTATCAAGGCGAGACGCTCCACGTGCGGGTCCCGCTGCTGGGCCGTCATTCGGTCCATACGGCGCTGCGGGCGGCTGCCGTGGGCCTGATTGAGGGTTTGAGCTGGCAGGAGATCATTGAGGGGCTGCGCGGCATCGAACCTTCGTCCCAGCTGCGCTTGGTCGCGGTTCAAGGGCCGCATGGCTCGACTATTTTGGATGATACGTACAACGCCAGTCCGGCTTCTACCATCGCGGCGCTTAACCTGCTTGAGGATCTCAACGGTCGTAAGATTGCGGTCTTGGGCGATATGTTGGAGCTGGGTAATTACGAGCGAGCTGGGCACGAGAAGGTGGGGATGCGGGCGTTGGATGTGGCCGATGTATTGATCACGGTCGGTTCCCTTGGGCGTATCATCGGCGAAACCGCTGTTCGGTGGGGCATGTCGCCCGATGTGGTCCACATGGTGGATGATAACGAGGAGGCGATCGATCTGTTGGAGCAGCTGATGACGGGCGAGGAAGTCGTCCTGGTCAAGGGTTCACGTGCTTTGGCGATGGAGGAAATCGTCGACGCTTTGAGTATAGAATCTTTGCCCAGGCACTGAGACCGGAGATTAATTTATGGACTTTGCGCTGATTCTCGCCAGTCTCTCTTTCTTATTGGCCGTCGTCTGGGGGCCGCTTCTGATTCGCATCCTGCGTTATTATCGCGTGGGCAAGCGCATCCGGATCGAATGTCCCAGTCGGCACGAGGACAAGATGGGCACGCCGACGATGGGAGGCTTGATGATCGTGGCGCCGGTGTTGTTGATCACTGTAGCGCTGAACATTTACAATTTTTTGGGGCGTACCTTGATCGGCTTTTCGATCCTGATGCCCCTGGGCGTTTTGGTGATCTACGCCGTGATCGGCGCATTGGACGATCTGGCCGGCGTGCGCGGCATGCGGCGCGGCGAGGGCTTCACCGCCCGGCGCAAGCTCAGGTGGGAAGTACCGCTGACGTTGGTCATCGCGGTGGTGATGTTGGTCGGCGACGTCCAGTTTGCAGGTCAGGTGGCCGTGCCAGGTTTGCGCCAGATGGTCGATCTGGGCTGGGCCTGGGTGCCGCTGGCGGCCTTCGTCATTCTGGGCTCAGCCAACGCCGTCAACCTCACCGACGGTCTGGACGGATTGGCCGGCATCATCGTAGCCAGCGCCTTCGCTGGCTACGGTGTGATCGCCCTGCTGCAGGGACAGTTTTACCTGGTGAGGTTCTGCTTCACGGTGGTGGGGGCCAGTTTTGCCTTTTTGTGGTACAACGCGCATCCAGCCCAGATGTTTATGGGCGATACGGGCAGCCTTTCGCTGGGAGCGACGCTGGGCGTTGTTGCCTTGATGACCGGGCAATGGTTGCTCCTGCCCGTGGTGGCGCTGATTCCGGTGGCGGAAACGCTTTCTGTGATCCTACAGGTACTCTACTTCCAGTATACCAGGCGTCGTTTCGGGCAAGGCCGGCGTATCTTCAAGATGAGCCCTTTACACCATCACTTTGAACTGCTGGGCTGGTCCGAGACGCAGGTGGTACAACGCTTCTGGCTGGTGGAAATCCTGGCCGTGATGGCCGGTGTGGCGCTGGCCTTGTGGTGACGAGAAGACGAAACGATGAGGATTGGGAGAGGTGGATGATGGATGGATTGTTATGGTTTGATGATGATCCGCGCAAACGGCTAGAGGATAAAGTCTCAAGGGCCGCGGTTTATTACGAGCGCAAATACGGCTATCGCCCCGAGCTCTGCCTGGTTCATCCCAGCACGCTCAATGAGGAGATATCGCAAAGTGGGAATGGGCAAGACGAGCGCGAGAGGCGGTCGGGTAGCGTGGAGATTCGCCCTGGCCGCTCCGTGATGCCCGATCATCTATGGCTGGGGCTCGACGAACAGCATCACGATTCGGCGGCTATAGGCGGTTAGCGTTCTGGTGACATCAGAGGCAGTATCCGGTAGATCGCAGCTTAACAATTCACCGTCACCGTTTCCCGTGGCCGATTCATCTGTTGTGATTCTGGGCCTGGCGCGTCAGGGGACGGCGTTGGCGCGCTTCCTGGTGGATCGCGGCGCCGACGTCACGGTCTCGGACCTGCAAGGCGCGGATCAGCTCGTCGAACAGATGGAGGAACTGGCGGGCTTGCCGATCCGTTACGTATTGGGCGAGCATCCGTTGAGTCTGCTGGACGGGGCTGATCTCCTTTGCGTCAGCGGTGGGGTGCCGCTGGATATTCCGCTTGTGGAGGCGGCGCGGGAGCGCGACATTCCGCTCAGCAATGATGCCCAGCTCTTCCTGGAACGCTGTCCGGCGCCTGTGATCGGCATCACCGGGTCGGCCGGCAAGACGACTACCACGGCGCTGGTGGGAGAGATGTGTCGCGCGGCTGGCTTACGCACCTGGGTGGGGGGCAACATCGGCAATCCGCTGATCGACAACCTCGACGAGATCCGTCCTGGCGATTGGGTGGTGATGGAGCTTTCTAGCTTTCAGCTGGAACTGATGACTGTCAGTCCGCATGTCGCGGCGGTGCTTAACATTACGCCCAACCACCTGGACCGGCATAAGACGATGGAGGCTTACATCGCCGTCAAACGGAACATCGTGGCACATCAATCGCAGGATGATTTTGCGCTTTTGGGCTACGATGATGCCAATGCACGGGCGCTGGCGCTGGATACGGCGGCCCATCTGCTTTTCTTCAGCGGCGGCGCCGAGGTGGAGGAAGGGGCGTTCAAGACGAACGGCGAGCTGACGTTGCGCCTGGATGGGAATGATCGTACGATATGCAAGGCGCACGAGGTGCAGCTGCTGGGGCCGCATAATTTGCTGAACGTGCTGGCGGCCTCGTCACTGGCCGCGCTGGCGGGTGTGCCGGTCGAGACGATGCGTGAGGTTGTGACATCATTTCCCGGCGTGGCGCACCGCCTGGAGTTGGTGCGGGAGCTGCGGGACGTGCGCTGGTACGACGATTCGATTGCCACGGCGCCGGAGCGCTCGCTGGCGGCGCTGCGCTCGTTCGACGAGCCGATCGTCTTGCTGGCCGGCGGGCGTGACAAGGATCTGCCTTGGGACGAATTCGCTGCGGAGACGGCGCGACGGGTGCGGCAGCTGATCACCTTCGGCGAGGCCGGGCCCATGATCGCCGACGTAGTGCGCGAACAGGCGCACGCGGACGGTGCATTGGAGGGTATCACGGAGGTGGGAACGCTGGAGGAGGCGGTGTCGGCCGCCGTGCGCCTGATGGAACCGGGAGGCGTGGTGCTTCTCTCCCCGGGAGGCACCAGCTTCGACGCCTTTCAGGACTTCGCTCAGCGTGGAGACCGTTTTCAGGCCCTGGTCCAGGATCTATCATAACCTTTAACCGCTTGAGATGATTAGATTTGCTTGCACCAGAAGGATTGCAGGGCGCTTTTGTGTAGCGCCGTGCACGGATTTGTACGGTGGTCGAAACCGCGTATTATCGTCGGCAAAGCAGCCGGAGAGCGGTTTTGCAAGATATAGCCTGTGGCTGCTGATGGTTGTGTTGCAATCTAATTTTCGCGCTTGACGATCAAGGATCTCATATGACATCAAGGACCAAAAGCCGCTCGACTGGTACCCCCGATTATATCCTGGTGTTCGTAGTTGCTGCTCTGGTCATCATTGGGTTGATGCTGGTCTACAGCGCGACCTTCGATTGGTCCTACGAGACATACGAGAACATCTTCCGTATTGCGTCGAAGCAACTCCTGTGGACTAGTCTGGGCCTGATTATATTGGTGGCTCTCTCGTTTATGCCCTACGATTGGTGGGAGCAGTTGGCCGTACCGGTGATGGGCGTTGCCTTGCTCTCCTTGATTCTGGTTCTCCTGTTTGGGCAAGACCGCTTTGGCGCCCGGCGCTCTTTCTTCGGGGGCTCGATCCAGCCCGGTGAGTTGGCGAAGCCGGCGGTTGTGATCTACATTGCGGCCTGGCTGGCCTCCAAGGGCGATCAGATCCGTGACGTGGCCTATGGGCCGATTCCCTTCGCGATGCTGATTGGCCTGGTGGGGGGCTTGATCGTGCTCCAGCCGGACATTGGCACAGCTGGGTTGATCGTCTTGACTGCATTGGCCATGTTCTTCTTCGCCGGGGCCGACATCTTTCAGCTGGCAGCCGGGTTTGCCCTCGGTGGCGTGGTCTTCTCCGTGCTGGTCAATCGGCTTCCCTATGCCCGGCGACGATTGACGGATTATTTTGCCACCTGGCATGATCCAACTCTCAGCGGTCACCACGTCCAGCAATCTCTCATCGGCCTGGGGGCGGGCGGCGTGTTCGGCGTGGGCCCGGGGCGGGGATTGCAGAAGATGGGTTACCTCCCAACGGCGCATACGGATAGCATCTTCGCTGTGCTGGGAGAGGAGGCCGGCTTGCTGGGTTGTTTGCTTGTGATTGGCCTCTTTGCGCTCCTGGCCTATCGTGGTTTCAAGATCGCGATGGAGGCTTACGATTCCTTCGGTGCGCTGCTGGCTTGCGGCGTGACGTGCTGGCTGAC
Source organism: uncultured Anaerolineales bacterium (assembly GCA_964474655.1). Classification (GTDB taxonomy): domain Bacteria; phylum Chloroflexota; class Anaerolineae; order B4-G1; family B4-G1; genus CAYYTU01. The sequence goes on along the minus strand of CAYYTU010000002.1, from coordinate 20,698 downwards.
GTTTCAGGTTTTGATCAATGTGGGCGTGATAACCGGGCTGATCCCGTTTACGGGCATCGCGTTGCCGTTCATCAGCTTCGGAGGGTCGTCGACGGTCGTTTCGATGGTCGGTGTGGGCTTGTTGTTGAGTGTTTCGCGCGGAGAGCGGGGCGGCACGTTCCGCTTTTGGCCTTTCGGTAAGCAAGAGAATAGTTCCAATCAAGGACGGTATCAGTATGCGAATCTGGATCGCCGGTGGGGGAACCGGGGGACACGTCTATCCCGGCCTGGCCGTCGTTCAGACACTGAGCGCTGAGCGCGACGGTCGGAGCGACTCGCCGGACGTGATCTACGTCGGGGGCGAGGGTGGCATCGAAGAGCAGCTGGCCGCGCGGGCAGGGCTGCGCTTCGAGGGCATCCCGGCCGGGGGCTTGCATGGCCTGGGCTTGAAGCGGGCGGCGCAGAATGGGCTCAAACTGCTGCGTGGCTGGCGGTCGGCCTACCGTCTGGGCCAGGAGGAGCGCCCGGCGGCAGTTTTCGCCACCGGCGGCTACGCCAGCGTCCCTGTGGCCCTGGCGGCCTGGACGTTGCGGGTGCCGATACTGCTTTATCTGCCGGATATTGAGCCCGGCCTGGCGGTGCGATTTATCGCGCGGTTGGCCTCTCGCGTGGCGGTGACGGTGGAGGATTCCAGCGCATACTTTCGAAAGCGAAAAGTGGTGGTTACGGGTTATCCCGTCCGTGCGGCGTTTGATGGGATGCGGAATTTTGATGCTCGCCCGGCCTTTGGCCTGGTGCCCGATGACCCAGTATTGCTGGTGTTTGGCGGGAGCCGGGGCGCTCGTAGCATCAATCAAGCGTTGAGCGAGGCGTTGGAGCCATTGTTGGAGCTGGCACAAATTCTTCACGTGAGCGGTGAACGCGATTGGCCCTGGATCGGCGAGCGTCGAAAGGCCCTGCCGGACCTGCTGCGAAAACGTTATCACGCTTTTCCTTACCTCCATCGGCGGATGGGATATGCCCTGGCGGCGGCAGATCTGACCATCTGCCGGGCTGGGGCCTCAACACTGGGCGAGCTGCCCTTCTTTGGGCTGCCGGCGGTCTTGGTCCCCTATCCCCACACCTGGCGCTACCAGCGGATCAACGCCCGCTGGCTGAGCGAGCGCGGGGCGGCGATCACATTGGACGACGAACGATTAGAGCAGGATCTGCTGCCCACGGTGCAGGATCTACTATCGGATCGGGCGCGATTGACAAAGATGGGAGAGTGTGCGCAAAGCCTGGCACGCCCGGACGCCGCAGCGCGGCTGGCGGAAGAGCTGAGCAAAATGACCTGAGGCGGTGTAATATGGTGCCGTTGGATTCTGTTTTTGTAGGTTTTATCCTCATCTTTGGGTTGATGGGAGCTTTGAGAGGCTGGGCCAAGGAATTACTCGTCACCTTTAGCATTATCGTGGCCCTGTCCGCTCGACTGATTTTCACTCAGAACGTCCCTTTCGTTCGGGAGCTGATCGTGGGACGTCCAGATATTCAGCAATTTTACATCTATACCGTGATGGTCATCGGGATGGCCATCGCGGGCTATGCCGGCCCGGTCGTCTCCGCGCGGCTGGCCGGCGCCTCCGCCCGAGAGCAGATAGAGGATATATTGCTGGGGTTTGTCTTGGGAGCGTTGAACGGTTATCTGATCGTGGGCTCGATCTGGTATTTCCTCCATCAAGCTGGCTATGGCATCTGGGGCATCCAGCCGCCGGGTGGCGATACGGTGGCGATGGCGTTGGCCACAAAATGGCTTCCTCCCCAATGGCTCGCGGGTCCGGTCCTGCTGACGGTCTTTGTATTCGCCTCGGTCTTTGTGGTGATTGTGATTGTGTAGGATCTTCTAATGAGCGAATTCGCCGGGCAACACGTGCATCTGGTCGGTATCGGAGGAGCGGGACTTTCGGCCATCGGGCGTGTGCTGCTGGAGCAGGGCGCGACGGTTACTGGCTCCGATCTGGAAATGTCGCCGGTGGCGGAGGCCTTGGCGCGGGACGGGGCCCAGGTCTTTGAGGGGCATGCAGCCCGGAACGTGGATGGAGCCGACCTGGTGGTCGTCTCATCGGCCATACCGGAGGATAACATCGAGGTTCAGGCCGCGCGTATGGCCAACACGCCGGTGTTAGGCCGACCGGCGTTCCTGGAAGAGCTGATGAGAGGTCAGGAGGGCGTGGCGGTGGCCGGTACGCACGGCAAGACGACTACCACCGCGATGGTGAGCTCTATTTTGCTGGAGGCCGGGCGCGATCCCACATTCATCGTGGGCGGCGTCCTCGCCGGGCTGGAGACGAACGCTCATGCAGGAGAGGGGCCACTTTTCGTGATCGAGGCCGACGAGTACGATCGCACCTTCTTGAGATTGCGTCCGATGGTGGCGGTGATCACCAACGTCGAGCACGATCATCCGGATTGCTATCCCACATTCGACGATTTCCGTGCCGCGTTTGAATCTTTCGCAGCTCGCGTGCCGACCGAGGGCTTGTTGGTTGTCTGCTGGGACGACCGGGTGGCGCGGGTGATCGGCGAGCAGAGGGAGGCGCGCGGGACGGCGGTGACGTTCTTCGGACTGGAGGAAGGCGCCGAATGGCGCGCTGAGGAGATCAAACCCAACTTTGCCGGCGGGGTCGACTTTTTGGCCACCCGTGCCGGGGAGACTCTGGGGTTGGTCCGTCTCCGTGTGCCCGGGGCGCATAACGCCTCTAACGCGACGGCCGCGTTGGCCGTGGCCGATTACCTGGGGGTAGAGTTTCGTGTAGCGAGCGAGGGCCTGCGTGCATTCCGTGGGGTAGCGCGTCGCTTCGAGGTCAAAGGGACGGCGGGCGGCGTGACGGTGATCGACGATTACGCGCATCATCCGACGGAGATTCGAGCCACGCTGCGGGCAGCGCAAGAGCGTTTCCCTGATCGCGACCTGTGGGCCGTGTGGCAGCCGCATACCTACAGCCGCACCAAGACGTTGCTGACGGCCTTTGCGCGGTCGTTCGGCGGGGCCGAGCATGTAGTGGTGCTGCCCATCTATGCCGCCCGTGAGACCGACACGCTGGGCGTCTGCAGCGGCGACGTGGTGACCGCGATGGACCATCCCGACGCCCACTGTGCAAAGTCAATGGAGGAGGCGCTGGCCTGGCTCAGTGCCCGGGTTCAGCCCGGCGATGTGGTGTTGACGCTGGGCGCTGGCGATGGCAATAAAGTTGGACGTTGGTTATTGGCGTCGCTCCGTGAGACTGAGCCCTCTGATTAGGGAGTTAGCGCTGGCTGGGGATGTGAGGCCGGGCGTTACGTGTTTGAACAGGAGATGACCAGGATGAGAGATGTCCGGGAGAAAGAGTCAGGAAAGGACTTTAAGCGGCGCTTGAGGGGCGTTCGCAAGCGGAAGCGCGCCGAGCGGGCCATAGGGTGTGAGGTGATGGCGTTTAAGATGCGTCTGGTGAGGGCGCGTGAGAATGAGTGCACGGGACAGCGTGGGCGCTAAGTCAGATCTGGAAGGGCTGGCGACGGCGCTGGATGCGCTGGCCGAGCGCGACGCTGCTTGTACGTTTTCCCGCGATGTCCCGTTAGGGCCCTACACCGCGATGCAGGTCGGCGGCCAGGCCGATTTGTTGGTTACCTGTGAGTCCGTAGACGCGCTCGTGAAGGCGGCGCGGCTGGCGCAGGAGCGCAGCGTGCCCTGGCGTGTGTTAGGCGCGGGGTGTAACGTGTTGATCGCCGACCGGGGACTACGGGGCCTGGTGATCGTCAATCGGGCCTGCTCAATTGTATTTGAGGGTGGCGAGGTACACGTCGAGTCTGGGGCCAGGCTCGCGCGGGTGGCTCAGGAGGCCGTCAGACGCGGGCTGGCCGGGTTGGCCTGGGCGGCTGGCTTGCCGGGCACGGTGGGCGGAGCGGTGGTTGGCAACGCCGGCGCCTTTGGAGGGGATATCGCCGGTGTGCTGGTCCGCGCGATGGTGCTGGGACCGGACGGAGACGTGGCAGAACGACCAGGCGAGTGGTTTGGTTTTGCGTATCGGGAGAGTCGGCTTAAGCGGAGCACAAACCAAGAGGTCGTGCTGGCGGTGACCTTGGCCCTCCAACCCGGCGATCCCAAGGCTCTGAGGGCGCGCGCCGATAAGATTCTGGCCTGGAGACGGGTGCGCCATCCGTCGGGTGCGACGATGGGCTCCACGTTCAAGAACCCTCCGGACGGGCACGCGGGGCGCTTGATTGAGCGGGCCGGTCTGAAAGGGTATCGCATCGGTGGAGCGCAGGTCTCGGAGCAACATGCAAATTTCTTGCTGAACACCGGCGACGCCACCTCGGAGGATGTGCGGGCTTTGATGACACACGTGCAGGCAGAAGTGGAACAACAGTTCGGCGTGGTATTGGATCCGGAGATCGAGCTGCTGGGTTGGGAGAGAGGAGGGGCTGATGGCTGATAAACTTCGCGTCGGGATTATCTTCGGCGGTCGATCGGGGGAGCACGAGGTTTCGCTTGCCTCGGCCCAATCGGTGATGGACGCGATGGATGAAAGTCAGTACGAGATCGTGCCGATTGGCATCACGAAGGATGGTCGTTGGCTTGCGTCTGGGGATCCCTTACAGGCGCTAAAGTGCGGGGATGTGAATGCAAGTCATCCGGCGGCCTTGCTGGGCGATCCTTCCCAGCGCGGTTTGATGCGAATTGAGAGAGGGGATCAAGCGATCCAGGCGACACATCTTTCGGTTCTGGATGTCGTCTTTCCCGTGCTCCACGGCCCTTATGGCGAGGATGGGACGGTCCAGGGGCTATTGGAACTGGCGGACCTGCCTTACGTGGGCGCGGGAGTGACGGCCTCGGCACTAGCGATGGATAAGATTCTGTTCAAGGACGTGATGAAAGCGCATGGGATGCCCATCGTGGCTCAGGTGATGCTTAAGCGCAAGGCCTGGGAGGCCGATCCAGAGGGGACGCTGGCGCTCGTCGAGGAGCAGCTGGACTACCCCATCTTCACCAAGCCGGCCAATCTGGGGTCCAGCGTTGGCATCAGCAAGTGTCATAACCGGGCGGAGCTGACGGTCGGGTTGAACGAGGCGGCGTGCTTCGATCGCAAGCTGGTGGTGGAGGAAGCAGTGCCGGATGCTCGGGAGATCGAGATCAGTGTCTTGGGGAACGACGACCCGATGGCCTCGGTGCCGGGTGAGATTGTGCCCAGCCGGGAGTTCTACAGCTACGAGGCCAAGTACCTGGACGTCGGCGATGAGGCGTCTGATCTGCTGATTCCGGCGCCGCTTTCGACGGAGACGACGGCCCACGTGCAGGACCTGGCGGTGAAAGTCTACAAGGCCATCGATTGTGCCGGTATGGCGCGGGTCGATTTCTTGCTTTCTGATGTCACACATACGCTTTATGTCAACGAGGTCAATACCCTGCCCGGTTTCACCGAGATCAGTATGTACCCCAAGTTATGGGAGGCCAGCGGCATTCCATACCCGGAGCTGATCAATCGTTTGATTGAGCTGGCCTTTGAGCGCTATCGCGACAAAGAGCGCACGAAAGTCTCCTACTCACCGGCGGAATTCCAGGGAGGATGATGAGTTCCCAGCGGCGGCGCAAGAAGAAGCAATCTTATAACCGGACTGGGACGGTGGTGTTGGAACGAACTCACTCGTCGTCCCGCTCTGTCTCGCGCCCGGTCTCCAATCGTATGCGCCGTGTGACGCGGATCTCGCTCTTCCTCTTGGCTGCGGCAACCGTGCTTTCGATCTGGCTGGCGGTGGATCAGCGCTTCTACATCTGTCGCTCTGACGTCTCAGTCGAAGGAGCCGACCATATCGCGCCCGAGGCGGTCTTCCAGGCTAGCGAGCTGTCTGGGCTACACGTCCTGTGGGTGGATCGCAAAACAGTCAGGGCGAACGTGCGAGAGGCGATACCGGCCGTCGATGGCGTGAGGGTGCGGTGTAGGTTGCTGACTGACTGTACCCTCGTCGTTGAGGAGCGGAAGCCGGTCGTGACGTGGAAAGATGGGGAATCTTTATGGTGGGTCGATGATCAGGGTGTCGTCTTTTCGGCCGAAAGAGCGCGGGCCGAGGAGACGCTACGGGGCTGGTTGGTGAGCGGCCCATTACCGCGCGATGAGGATCATCGTTTGGAGGAGCGGGTTTGGACCGCGCTGGAGGATCTGCGCTCAATCGAGCCCCAAGTGGCGCCGGTCTTGCGTTATGTGCCCAGTCGTGGCTTCGTCTTTACGGATGAGCGGGGCTGGCGCGTTGTCGTCGGGAAGGGCGCCGGTATGGGCGAGCGGCTGTCGCTGCTGGAGGATCTGGCCTCTTCGCTACAGGCACGTGATTTGACGCCGCGGTTTGTGGACGTTCGCTTCCCGGAGGCGGCTTATTATTCTCTGACCAACGACTGGTGATGCGGCGGGAGGCGATAGGTGATCTGTGATAGGGGTTGGTAACGCGGTGGAACGGACAATTGTCGGCATAGACGTGGGCAGTAGCAAGGTATGCACCATGGTCAGCGAGGTTGATGGCGGGGGCGAGGCCCGCGTGATCGGGGTGGGGTTGGTGCCCGCGCGTGGCTTGCGGAAAGGTGCCGTGGTCAACGTGGAAGATGCCACAGCGGACATCATCGACTCGCTCGAAGAGGCCGAGCGGACGTCGGGTTACACTATCGAGCGGGCCTACGTCAGCCTCAGCGGGACGCATATCTCGTCTCTGAACAGCCGGGGCGTGGTTGGCGTCTCCCGGGGGCAGGGGATTACAGTGGAGGATATGGAGCGGGCGTTGGATGCCGCTTGCGCCGTGGCCGTGCCGCACAACCAGGAGATCGTGCACGTGATCCCACGCGGCTACGTCGTCGATGAGCAGGATGGTGTGCACGACCCAGTCGGGATGCACGGTTTCCGCCTGGAGGTCGAGGCCCACGTGATTCTCGCCTCCTCGACTGCGATTCAGAACCTGGTCAAATGCGTGGAGGGCGCCGGTGTGGCAGTGGACGAGCTGGTGCTGGGCAGCATCGCGGCTGGCGACGCCGTGCTAACCGAGACTGAGCGTGAGATGGGCGTCGTGTTGGCCGACATCGGCGCCGGAACGGTCGATCTGGCCATCTTCATCGACGGTACCGTCTGGCACACGGTCGCGCTGGGGATGGGCGGGGAGTATATCACCAAAGACATCGCCATCGGTCTGCGATTGCCGCCGGATGTGTCCGAGCAGATTAAGATCGAGCACGGCTATGCCCTTGCGGAGCACGTGGCGCCCGAGGAGGAGATTAACGTTTCGGCCTTCAGCGATGATGTAAAGTCAGTCTCCCGGCGGCAGCTGGCGGTGATCGTTGAAGCACGTGCCCGGGAGATTCTCGCGATGATTCAGCAGGAGATCAAGCGTTCCGGCTATGATGGCCTCCTGCCGGCTGGCGTTGTGCTTTGTGGGGGCACGGCCACGTTGGATGGCATTGAGGCTTTGGGCCGCGATATTCTCGGCTTGCCTGTGCGCATTGGTGAGCCGCGCAACCTGCATGGCCTTGTGGATCGCGTCTCTGGTCCCACGCATGCGGTTGGAGCCGGATTGATGGAGTGGGGAATAACAGTCGATACGCGGCCTCAGGTGGGTGGGACGGGGCCGAATTTTATAGAGCGTTTTCTTAACTGGCTCCGGGTGTTCCTTCCCGGTTGAGGTGGCTCAAACAATTGTGTTCGGTGGTACATAGAGAGGAGGAAATTATGCAGAAGGAAATTCAGACGGAGAGCTTCGCTAAAATTCGCGTTGTGGGCGTGGGGGGGGGAGGTAGCAACGCCGTCAATCGTATGATCGAGGAAGGTATGGGAGGCGTTGAGTTCGTCGCTGTCAACACCGATGCGCAGGCCTTGATGTTATCCGAAGCTCCGATTCGCATCCGCATCGGCGATAAGCTGACGCGCGGCCTGGGCGTGGGGGGAGATCCGGAGATGGGGCGTGAGGCGGCGGAAGAATCGGCCGAGGAGTTGTACGAGGTGCTGGAAGGCTCCGATATGGTCTTCATCACCGCCGGGATGGGGGGAGGCACAGGCACCGGGGCCGCTCCTGTCATCGCGCGCGTCGCACAGGATATTGAAGCGCTGACCATTGGCGTCGTCACGCGTCCCTTCAACTGGGAGGGTGCGGTCCGTTCCAAGGCGGCGCTGTCCGGCATCGAACGGCTCAAAGAGGTCGTCGATACGCTGATCGTGATTCCCAACGACCGGCTGCTGGAGATCACGGACAAGCGCGTCACCCTGCAGAACGCCTTCTCCCTGGCCGACGACGTGCTGCGTCAGGGCATTCAGGGTATCTCCGAGCTGATCACCGTGCCTGGCCTGATCAACCTGGACTTCGCCGACGTGCGGGCGATTATGGCCGAGGGCGGCGCTGCGCTGATGGCTATGGGGCGTGCCGAGGGGGAGGATCGCGCGGTGGAGGCGGCCAAGCAAGCTATCTCCAGCGATCTGCTGGATGTGACCATCGACGGTGCTCGCGGTATCCTGTTCAACGTGACTGGTGGGCCTGACCTGAGCTTGCACGAGGTCAACGAGGCAGCTTCAATCATCAAGCAGACCGCACACCCCGACGTCAACCTGATCTTTGGTGCCGTGGTCGACGAGGAGATGGAGGACCAGATTCGCATCACGGTGATCGCGACTGGCTTCGATCAGCAGCGGCCTTCTTCACGCCAATCCCACGCGGAACAGCGGGAGGCGGTCGAGGAAGCAGTGGAATTCAAGACGCCCAGCTTTGACAAGGAGGATCTGGAAATTCCCGCTTTCCTGCGCCGGCGTAACTAGGGTGAGGAATGTCGTCCATCCTGCGTCATATAGCCGGATTGTGTGGGAGCGTCTCCCCGTAGGGACCCTACGAGGGGACGCTTCCGCCAGACGTTGCCCCGTAGATGCCTCCGCCACGCGGAGGCACTGTCATGCGGAAGGCGCTACGCGCCTGGAGCGAATTGAAGGCCCTCGCATTTGGTTCTCTGGGACTTTGCGTGGTGCTCAGAGCGGGTTTGTAGCCCGCATGTTTGATGTCCATAAAGGCTCCAGCACCACTTTATGGTCAGGCAGTGGGGTTGCAAACTCCACTGGAGCAAGAATTTCTATACGTCAATGCTTAAGTTGACGCGCATAGTGTTGACTCCCGCTCCGATTCTCCCCTCTCGCAATCCGGTAGCTTCCCCCTGAGACGAGCTTTAAGGTCGCTGCTGCCCTTTCCAATCGTCACTTGTCGGAATGGCAAGTACGAGTACAATAAACACGTCTCGCCAACTATTCATACGCACCACTGGATCGCTTAGCCAAAATATGAGCACGATCGACGAAGTCAAGGCCAGACTTGATATTGTTGACGTTATCTCCGACTACATTGATCTGAAACGGTCGGGGCGTAATTATAAGGCGCTGTGTCCCTTCCATTCGGAAAAGACACCCTCTTTCGTCGTCTTCCCCGATAGTCAGCGGTGGCACTGCTTTGGGGCTTGCAATGAAGGCGGCGACGTCTTCTCCTTTTTGATGAAGCACGAGGGCTATGACTTCCGCACGGCGCTGGAGGAGCTGGCGCAGCGCGCTGGCGTCGATTTGCGCCCGCCGACCCCGGCCCAGGCCGAGGCGGCTGAGGAGGCCGATCGGCTACGCGACATTCTGAGCGCGGCGGCCCGTTACTACCACAACTTGCTGCTCAATGCCCCGGAGGCCGAGGCAGCACGCCGCTATGTAGACACACGAGAGTTAAACGAGGAGACGGTCAGGCGCTTCGAGCTGGGCTATAGTTTGCCGGGCTGGGAGAATACTCGCCACTATATGACCAAGCAGGGCTACGAGATCGAAGATCTGCTCAAGGCTGGATTGGTGGCGGAGCGCGATAGTGGCGGCACCTACGACCGCTTCCGCGAGCGGCTGATGATTCCCATCCGCGACGTGCGCGGGCGCGTGATTGGCTTTGGGGCCCGGACGCTGGACCCGGAGGGCGTTCCGAAGTACCTCAATTCGCCTAAGACACCCTTGTTCGATAAGAGCGAGACGATCTTCGGCTTGAACCTGGCGCGCCGCGCCATCCGCAGCGAGGATCGTGTCATCATCGCAGAGGGGTATATGGACGTTATGCAAGCGCATCAGGCCGGTTTCCAGAACGTGGTGGCTCAGATGGGTACGGCGCTCACGGAACCGCAGCTGAAGCAGCTCCAGCGTTACTCCCAGCGGATCATCCTCGCTCTGGATCCGGATGCGGCCGGCGTGCGGGCCACACTGCGCGGCGTGGAAGTCGCGAGCGAAGCACTGGAGCAAGAGTGGACGCCCGTCTTCAACCCGCGTGGATTGGTAGGTTACGAATCCCAGCTGGGGGTGGAGCTGCGCGTGCTCCAGCTGCCCGAGGGGCAAGACCCCGACGACTTGATCCGAGACGATCTTGAGCGGTGGACCACGCTGATTGAGGAAGCCGTTCCGGTGGTCGATTTCTACCTCCAAATTTTGATGGAGGATCTTGAACTGGAGGACACCAAGGCGAAGGCTAGAGTGGTGGACGAGATGTTACCGGTTCTGCAAGCGGTGACGAACCCGGTGGAGCGGGAGGATTACGCTCAGAAGATCGCGCGGGCGTTACGCCTGGACGAGCGGGCGGTGATGGCGCGCCTGCAATCCCGGCGCGAAGGCCGGCGTCCCCCGAGACGCCCACCGAGACGCTCTTCTTCCGCTCCCGCGGAGACGAGAGATGAATCGGCCTCGGAGCAGGAGACCATAGACGCGGAACTGGAGCGTTACTGTCTGGCGATGCTCCTGCGACATCCGCGCCTGCTCCACAAGGTCGACGAGGCGCTCGTCACAAGCCAGCTCGATCCTCTCCAGGCCCAGGATTTTCACCTCGTGAGCTATCGTTCGATCTTCGAGGCCTGGAAGCGCTTGCTGGCTACGGAGCCTTCAACGGCGAGCAGGGCTACATTGCGAGAGGATCTTCCGGGTGACTTGCATGCTCGATTGGAAGATCTGTTCACAGACAGCGAGATCAAAATAGCCGATGACTACCTGGTTCGTGACGTGGTGCGGACGCTGCTGCGACTCCGCCAGCGGCGTCTCAAGCGTCTGGTACAGAATTTAAAGCTGTTGCAGCTCGAGGCCCACGAGGCGGGTGACTCTCGAGCCAAACAATACGATCGGGCCCAGATCACCCACACGCAGATGTTGTTTAGAACCCAACGAGCACTGGCGCAGGAGTACCAAATGGGCTAACATGTACTTATGATGCTTGAAGAGAACGAGGAGACTACCACAACTAATTTAGCAGGCGATATCAAGATCACCTTCGACAGGGATGAGGATGCTGTGCTGGTCGAGATACCGGCTGACGAGGACGATGACATATCGATCCTCGATGAGACCGATGAGCCCACGTCCGATGAGCTGGCGGAGATTGAGCAGGAGCTCGATGGCGCCACGCGCAGGGCGCTACTCGACGCAACCGACGACCCGGTGCGGATGTACTTGCTTGAGATTGGCAAGGTACCGCTGCTGGAGCACCATGAGGAGGTCTGGCTCTCCGTCCAGCGAGAGGCTGCTGTCTATCTCAAGGACGTGGAAAATCGCTTGAGCAAGGAGGGCTCGACCAGCGCTTGTGAGCTCTTCAACGCCTTGACCACCTCGCTTCGCGAATCTTGGTCCAAAGCCACGCAGCGCTGCGCCGAGCTGGACCTATCAAGCCCCGATCTGGAAGCGCTTATAGACGAGGTTCTCATGTTGCATCAGGCGCCGTTGCCCGATGGGACTTCATACCTCTACAGCTTCCTGGAACAGACTGGCTGGTCCAATTCGAGCAGCGAACCGGATGAACCTTTGATCGATTACCTCTTTGACGTCTTCATCCTGCTCTTCTTGCTGCCCCAGTCGATGCTGGAACGCATCCGCGCGACGTGGGAGCGACGGCAGAAGCTATCTTCTCTGCGTGTGATCAGACGTGATCTCCCGGAGGACGAGGCCATCGCGGCGCGGTTGGATCAGGTGAAGGAACGTGCCAAAGAGGCGCAACAATTGATGGCTCAGGCCAACCTCCGGCTGGTGGTCAGTGTGGCCAAAAATTATACTGGTCGCGGGATCTCCTTCCTCGATCTGATCCAGGAGGGTAACATTGGGCTGTTGCGAGCAGTCCGGAAGTTCGACCATACCAAGGGGTTTCGCTTTTCGACTTACGCCACCTGGTGGATTCGGCAGGCCATCACCCGCTCCATCGCCGATCAAGCGCGCACCATTCGCATTCCAGTCCATATGGTGGAGAAGATCAACCGTCTGGTGCGAATCAAGCGCCAGATGTTGCAGGAGCTGGGCCGAGAGCCCACGATGGAGGAGCTGGCGCTGGAATCGGATATCCTGGATGCCCACGAGAAGGGATCTATTCACACGGCCAAGGAGGCTGGTGATCCACTGTCACCGGCGCTGAGGCGCAAGCTGCGTCACGCCACCTCTGAGGTACAGCGCATCCTACGTATCTCCAAGGACCCGATCTCGTTGGAGATGCCGGTCGGTTCTGAGGAGGATGGCACGCTGGGAGAGTTTATTGAGGATGAGAGCGTGACCGGCCCGGTCGATGCGGCTGCCAATCAGATGCTGAAGGAGCACATCCACTCCTCCTTGAGTATGCTGGATGACCGCGAGCGGGCTATCCTGGAGATGCGCTTTGGGCTGACGGACGGGGAGACGCGGACGCTGGAAGAGGTAGGTCAGGCCTTCGGTGTGACTCGCGAGCGCGTGCGACAGATCGAATCGAAGGCGCTGCGTAAGCTGCGCTACCCCCGGCGCAGCCACGAGCTGCGCGATTTTCTATAGCCCAACGTCCTCGTTACGCCTCCTCTACTCACCTGTGGACACGACTGTCACTTTGGCCTCGTCAAAGTAGGCGGCGTGATATGTGTTCGCATATTGTGTCTCCGCAAACATACAGACCGTCGCTCGTCCCGCTGTACCTACGGTCACCGAGGGGGAGGTGAGCGTGACTACATCGTCCTCCTGATTGATGTTCTCTTGAGTGCCCCACTGCGCTTGATCGCATCCCTCGCCTCCGGATGGGTCTACCCCAACTTTCATCAGGTAACCGCTCTCTGTATCGTCGGTGAAAGCTCGGGCCAGGGCCTGGAACTGGAGGCTGCTGCCGGGTCCCAGCTCGATCGTCTGGAAGACCCAGGCACGCAGCTTGACCCACTTGTAGGTGTGGATCTTGAGTGTGGCTCCTTCGATCCAACGACGCTGATCAGTGGCTGGAGAGAATCTGGGTTCGCCGTAGGAATTATCGGGGTCGAGTTTCTCGCCCGGCTGCCAGTTGACGAAAGCACCCGTTTGCCATCCCGGCACGTTGTCAGAGCTGACCCCCTCAAAGCCGGGGTTTTCCAGCAACATTGCGGGTGTAGGCGTCGTGGTTGGGGTGGGTGATGGACGGGCGGTGGACGTCGGCCAGGAAGTAGGGGTTTCGGTCGGTGTGCTGGGTGGCGTCGGTGTTCGCGTGGGCGTGGACGTGGCGGGCTGGGTGGGAGTCCAGGTTGGTGGTAGCGTGGCGGTTGGAGGGACGGTGTCGGTGGCGGTGGGGGCTGGGCTAGGAGTGGCGGCTGTCGGTCGGTTCAACGAGCGAACAACCACGAAGCCCATCAGGCCTAAAACAATCACGTTCGCCAGTGCTAATACGCCAACCCCAAGCCATTGTTTTTGAGTCAAGAGAACCTCCCTGGGCCCCCCCGCTTAGGGGGGGCAACCCCCGACTTAAACGAGGAGATGATTGGGCGTGCTATTTCTGTGTAAATTCTATCAGTAGAGGGTTACAAACCCCGCCAGAGCACTATCCCTGAACGCTTACCCTTTCTGATCTGATCTGCACGCTATAGATTCTGCTTTAGTCTACTTCATCCTCTGCCACTCGTCAAATCACGGGTCGGGTTCTCTCTTCAGAACCTTCGAAGTGTCTTGTCTGCGAGATGAAAAATGCTTTCGGTGCCAGGTTCCCTGGAACATCGGGTTTTTGCCCCGTGTAGACTTGCCAGATTATATGCTCTCTGGTATAATGTTGTCCATGCGGGGCGTGGCGCAGTTTGGCTAGCGCGCTACAATGGGGTTGTAGAGGTCCGGGGTTCAAATCCCCGCGCCCCGACTTTTGAAGGCGGTTTTGACGTCTCTTCGTGGGAACCTACTATGTAACTTCCAAGAGTGAAATACATTAGGTGCTGTGATAAGGGTACTTCAACATAATGAAGTGCCCTTTGTTTATTCTAGAGATGCCGGACTTTAGCTTGATGAAGGGGGCGATTTTTGGCAAGTCGTCATCCGACATGCTTCGGCGTGATCTCAGCCGAACGGCACAGGATGACTATCGAGGGATCGATTCGTTGAAATCTTGTTGTAGTATTATCGCGTTATTCCGAGTGAGCGGACGAATCGAGGAAACTCGCTCTTTCTGAACTGAAGATCATCCCCAGTAGGCAAGATTCCTTGGTTCGACGCTGCTCACCACAGGCCACTTCGTGTCCCTCGCTCCGCTCGGAAGACTACGTTCGGAATGACGATAGCTCTGAAAACCAAATTGGCGAGCAATCACCCTGCGTTTGTCGAGGGACGATTGCGAGTGATTTCAGGGCGCAATGGGAAGGGCTTGATCACTGAGTGTCTTCTTCTGGAAGGGAATCTCCGGAGGCGATCGGGATGGTGAATGTAAATGTGGTCCCCTTGCCGACTGCGCTAGACACGTCGATCGTCCCCCCCTGAAGCTCCACCAGATTCTTGGTGATGCACAACCCCAGCCCAGTACCGTTCGTCTCCTGTACTTTGGGAGCATCAGAGCGGAAGAACTTGGTGAAAAGCTGGGCTTGGTCCTCTGGAGAGATTCCGATCCCGGTGTCGGAGACTTTACAATGGACGTACTTATCCTCTTGCCATGCCTGCACGTGGATTTTGCCCCCTTGTGGGGTATATTTACGCGCGTTGCTGAGCAAATTGATCAGGATTTGCGCCAGCCGGATCGAGTCGGCTTGGACCAGTGGCAGGTCATCCGAAACGTCCACGCTTAGCTGTTGTGCTTGCTTCTCCATCTGTGCTCTGGTCGATTGAAGTGCGTCCTCTAAGGCGTCGCTCAGGGCTATAGGGCGCGGTTCAAGCCGCAGCTGCTCCGTTTCGAGGCGAGAAATATCCTGTAGATCGGAAACCAGCACTTTCATGCGGTCCACGTTGCGATGGATCGTGTGCGCGAATTTCTTCTGCTGAGGGGTCAAAGGCCCCACCATCTCCTTTTCCAGCATAGAGGCGTAGCCGCGGATGGAAGTCATCGGGGTGCGTAGTTCGTGGGCCACGATAGAGACAAACTCCGACTTGGCCCGGTTGGCTTGCTGGACTTGCTCGTACAGACGGGCGTTTTCAATGGCCACAGCAGCATGGTCGGCCAGTCGACCGGCCAGCTCGGCCCGTCCGGCCCGGAGCAGAGGCGCACCTTCGCTCCGTAGGTCCAAAACGCCCATTGTTCGTCCTTCCAGACGAAGGGGGACTAATATGCGCAGTCGACCGACAACGATCGGTTCAGCGCTTCGTCTCACCAGGGCTATCTCTTCCGGTTCTAGCGCGTCTATCCTGGCTTCATTCTTGCTGGATCTGATGCTCTTCTTGACTTGCCCCTCTTCATCCAGGATGGACAGAAGCCCTGTCGATGCATCCGTTGCGCGTAACGCCCAGGAAAGCGTCAGGTCCAACACACGGTCGAAGTCCAGGCAAGCGTTCAGATCGCGATCGACTTGCTGTAAGGTCGTCAGCTCCTCCACCCGGTCCGCGAGCGCTTGATCGGTCATCGTATAGAGCCGGGCGTTCTCGATTGCAATGGCTGCTTGATTGGCGAAGGCGGTCAATACCGGAATATCATCCTTAGAGAAAGCGCCCTCTCGGATGCGATTGTCCAGGTAGAGGGCGCCAATGGCGCGTTCACGAACAAGTAGGGGGACGCACACAATTGAGCGCAGGTGGTACCCTACGACGCTCTGGTGGCTGGAAAAGCGCGGGTCGTGCTGGGCGTTTGTGGTCAACACCGGCTCCTCGCTGTCCAATGCCTCTTGCACCACGGTGTGGCTGATCTCGATATCGGAGCTATCAACGTCTTGTCGATCGAAGTGCCTGCTTGCTCGCATAGTGAGATCGCCGTTCTCATCCAGCAACATCAGACATCCCCGCTCGGCGTCCGTGAGGCGAATCAATGAGTCCATCACCAGGGTCAATGTATCCGAAAGGTCAAGCGATGAATTCATCACGCGGATGATCTCGTAGAAAGTGTTCGGGTCGTATTGGGGAGCCATCCCGTCGGTCCATTTTTCCACCATCGCTTGCCATTCCGCCAGGCGCTTGATCAGGGCATCACGCTCAATTTCGGGCGAGCTGGCAAGATCTGATTGAGCTTCCTTGAGCTCCTCCAGGAGCGCTATGACCACACTTTCGGTCTGGAGAGCGGTTCCTTTCGTCACCTTGAGGGAGATTGCCTCGCCCAGGTCAATCACGTCACCGGCGGATGCCGGTTGTGCCTCATACAATCGCTCTCCCTTCACAAACGTCCCGTTCGTGCTGCTCAGGTCCTCAACTAACACCCCCTCGGGCTGTCGTGTGACCCTGGCATGGTGCCGCGAGACTTGAGCGTGATCCAGTACAATATCGCTGTCTGACGCTCGTCCCAGCGTCAGCACGCTATCGTCGAGGGCAAATACTTCGCCTGCGTGAGGTCCTTTCGTCACCATCAAGTTGTAGCGATTGTCAGTCAATGTTGATCTCCTTGTAGCATAAAACTTTAGCAGCAATCAACACCTCAATGATAACACAGGTCACATATGCCGCTGTTGCAAAGGCGTTACGATTGAGTTAAGATCGTTGTGTGGTCAAGTTTTCGCTAGATGACTTGTTCAAAATTCCTTTGGCGCGTTATCTTGCGTCGTCCAGCGAAAACAGTATACTATTCCTCTCGATAGTTTACGTACCACGGTATCAGCTCAATCAAGCCCGAACCGTCAACAGTTGAGGGGTATGATGGAAAATAACGTGCTGCTGGAAGTGGAAGATGTGTGGGTCCAGCGCCCCGGCGCTGAAGTACTGCGCGGGGTCGATCTGGAAGTGAAGCCCGCCGAGGTGCATGCTCTGCTGGGGCTGAACGGCTCCGGCAAGACTAGCTTGGCGCTCACGTTGATGGGCGCCGAGGGGTAAACCCAAGCGGGGTCGCATTTTATTCGACGGTGGGGAGATCACCGAGCTTGGCGTGACCGAGCGGGCCCGTCGCGGATTGACGCTGGCGTGGCAGGCCCCGGCTCGCCTCGAGGGTTTACCTACGGCCGATTATCTGGCTTTGGGTATGAAGAACCCTTTGCGAGAGCGGATTGAGGAAGCTCTGGAGGCAGTCGCCCTGTCTCCGAGAGCTTATATGGGGCGCGCGGTCAACAGCGCCCTCTCCGGAGGCGAGCGAAAGCGGATCGAGCTGGCGGCGGTCTATGCTATGCGACCCCAGATGGCGATCTTGGTCGAGCCCGATTCGGGCATTGACGTGCTGGGTATGGAAGACGTCATCAACCTGGTCCGCCGTATGGCCAGCGAGGGCATAGCTGTGCTTCTGATCACGCATCGTGATGAGATGGTCGCTGTCGCCGATCGAGCCTCTCTGATGTGTGGCGGCGCTGTCGTCAGCACCGGATCGCCGGAGGAGGTGCGTGATTACTTCGCGCAACGCTGTCGCCCGCATGGCGATCTGTTGGGCAGCCAGCCTTGGGACGAGGAGGCCGGTGGCACCTATCAGCGTGTGGTGACCGAAGGAGTGTGCGAGGATGAGTAACGCTGCCAAGACATCAATCACGATAGAGAACCGCGACCCCGAGTGGGGCGGTGAATTTGGGGCCATCCTGGAAGCCTACGAGGAGGCTGGCGGAAAACCGGATATCTTGCAGACGCCGCGTGTGGCCAGTGCGGTGGTTAACGCTAACCAGGTATTGTCTGTCAATGAGATTGAGGGCGTGACCATTGAGGCCGAGGAGATGGAGGAAGGCGTCCGCGCGCGCATCACCGTCGCGCCGGGCACCAAAGTTGAGCATCCGGTGCACCTTTGCTTCGGTATGACGGCCGAGGAGGGGGGTGCAAAGGATCGATTCTCAATTCGAGATCGGCGAAGGAGCCGAAATCGGCTTCTTAGCCCATTGCACGTTTCCGCACGCGGTCGACCTTCAGCACGTGATGGAAGCCCAGATTCACGTCGGCCCGGGCGCCACAATGCGCTATAGCGAGGGGCCCTCACGGTGGCGTCGAGGTGCTGCCCACCACGCACGCCCACGTCGATGCGGGCGGGCGGTTGGAGAGCTAGTTCAACCTGACGCACGGTCGCGTGGGCCGGATGACGATCGACTTCGGGTAGTGGTTAAGTTTTGACTGATGGAGGACTTTGCTTGCAAGTAAGCACTACCGTCAATTCCGGATATTAGCGGCCCTGCCCCCATTACTCGAGAAAACAGTATATGTGGGGTGGGAAGCAATTTATCCAATGTGCAGAGCGAGGCTGTACTTGAGCTCTAGTCAGCCATCAGTTAATATGTAACCATTACCGAGCGGTTAAAGTTGTCCATTCTCCAGGTTGTGGCATAATAACCAAAAGAAGCCTCCCTTATCCGAGGGAGTATAAGAAGCTCGGTTTCCGGCCCTTTGGATGAGAAGCCGGGTTTTCACTTGTCAGAAAGTACCGACGGAGGTAAAGCGGTCAAATGGAAGATCTGAAATTGATCACGCCTCTGAGACATCGGCTGTGGATCGTGATGGCTTTACTGGCCTTGCTGGCTTTCTCTTTCATAGGGGACGCCACCGTCCAGGCTCAGAGCGCAAGCGTGAGGATGGTCTACTTCTACGCTGATGATTGTCCGCATTGCAAGACGATTATGGAGGATTTGCTCTCCCCGCTCCAGAACGAGTACGGTGACCGGCTCCAGATCAGGTCGATCGAGATATCTGATCCCGAAAACTACGAGTTAATGATCAATGCCGAGGAGGCGTTCGACGTGGCCCCGCAGGAGCGCGGATTGCCGATGCTGATCGTCGGCGGGCAAGCGCTTGTTGGTGAGGAAACCATTCACCAGCGGCTGCCATACTTGCTCGATACCTGCCTGGAGGAAGGCGGCACATCCTGGCCAGACATTCCGGGCCTGGAGGCGATCACGGTGGAAGAAAGCGACGCTGACAGCCTGGCTTTTACCCCTTTTGGGGGCGGCAGCGAAGGGCTGGAACCTTGCGACGAGGAGGACGAGGAGGCTTGCGAAGGCCCGGCCCCGATCTGGATCGCGTATTTCTACCAGGTCGGTTGCCAGGAGTGCAGCCGCGCTGAGTACGATATTCAATACGCCCGAAGCAAATATCCCCAGCTGATGGTCAAGGAGATGGACGTTCAAGAGAATGCCGCGCTGGCGGAATGGCTGGGCGAGACTTTCAACGTCCCCGAGGAGAAGCGCATGGCGACTCCGGCGCTCTTCGTGGGCGAAGATTACTTGATCGGCGCCCAGATTACCTCTGCTGCGATCTTGGAGCTGGCTGAAAAGTACGCTTCCACCGGCGCCGCGCGCGCGTGGGCGGACTTCGATCCGCAGGTGGCCCAGCAGAACATCATCGCACGCTTCCAGTCCTTCGGCGCCTTGACTGTCGTTTTCGCCGGGCTCGTGGACGGCCTGAATCCGTGTGCCTTCGCTACCCTCGTTTTCTTCGTCTCTTATCTCACGTTGAGCGGGCGGGAGGGGAAAGAGGTGCTGGCGGTGGGCGTGGCGTTCACACTGGGGGTATTCCTCGCTTATCTGGCGGTCGGGTTGGGGTTCTACAAAGTCTTGGGGATGTTGGGCGATGTGTTGACCAGGCTAGGGCGTTGGGTCTATGGTCTGACGGCAGTGCTTTGCGCTGGATTGGCTATTTTCAGCTTCGGGGACTTCCTGAAGGCGCAGCGGGGGGAGATTGGCGATATGAGATTGAATTTACCCCACAACCTGCGCCAACGCATCAACGCTGTCATCCGCCGTGGGCGTAAGTCGGAGACCTACGTGGTGGGCTCTTTCGTGACCGGCGTGGTCGTCTCTTTCCTGGAGCTCGCCTGCACCGGTCAGGTCTATCTTCCCACGATCATCTTTGTCACCAGCGTGCCGGAGTTGCGTGGGCGTGCCATCGGCTATCTGACGCTTTACAACTTGCTCTTCGTTTTGCCGTTGATCGTGGTCTTCATCCTGGCCTACTACGGTACCACCTCAAAGGATCTGACCAGGTTCTTGCAGAGTAACGCCGCGACGGTCAAGTTAGGCATGGTGGTCCTATTCGGCTCCCTGGCGGTCTGGCTGGGGCTGTCGCTGGTCTAGCGGGGTGCGAAGATGAAAGGCAGGGCCGTTAGCGGTGGATTGGAAGGGATTCTGGGGCGTTTGCGGGCGGCTCGAAGCGGCTGGCAGCTGGGCGTGTTGCGCGTTAGTTATCCGCTTGTATCTGGAAATCAGGGGGTAATTCCATAAGACTTTGGAAATCGATAGTCCCTTTCTTGAGCGTTGGTGATCTTCCCAAAGATCAGGAGGAGCATAAATGTGCACAGATGGCACTTTTCAGGCGAATTCTCAGCCAGGTTCGTCGTATTTGGAATCTTTCGGGAAGATTTTGCCCTAACAACACTTGACAGGGGGCGTATCTAACGTAACTTTTGTGCAAACAGAAGCGAAATCGTACCTAAGGAGGTGATTTAC
>CAYYTU010000001.1:74459-180890 GCA_964474655.1 uncultured Anaerolineales bacterium | reverse complement strand
CTCTGCGCTCTCTGCGTTCTCGGCGGTTATATCGACCGCTACCTGAACGGTTACCCCCAAGGCAGTATTGAGGTATGACATAAACGTCGTCACCCCAGAGGTGACTATCTCTAAACGCGGTCACAGGAATAGACTCGATTGTATCCAGTTGAAGGAAATCGGATTGTGTGGAGATAAAGGTTCTATTCAACAAACAGCGGCACGAAATCGAACGCATCCACGTCTACCAGGCCCTGATCCGTCAGCTTGAGCGATGGGATCACCTCCAGGGCCAGGAAGCCCAACGTCATCAAGGGATCGTGCAGGTCAGAGCCAAGGTCGTGCGCGGCCTCCACCAGCGCCTCCATCTGCGCTCGCACGGTCGCCAGGGACTGATCCGACATCAGCCCGCCGATCGGTAGCCCCACCTCGGCCAGCACCTCACCGCCTGCGGCCGCCACCAGCCCGCCGCCCAGCTCGCCCACGGCCCGCGCCGCCGTCATCATCGAACGGTCGTCGCAGCCGGCGACGACCAGGTTATGCGCGTCGTGCGCCACGCTCCCGGCCAACGCACCGCGATCCAACCCCAGCCCGCGTACAAACCCGCACCCCACGTTGCCGGTACCGTGGTGACGCTCGATCACGGCCAGCTTGAGGATGTCGCGCACCACGTCGGCCACCGCCTGGCCCTCGACCACCGGCACCGGCGCCACCAGCTGCTCGGTGACGAGCTGGTCAGGCACGAGGCCGATCACCCGGGCGCGGACATCCTCGCCCTCCGCGCTGGCCGGCGCGGGGATGGCGAAGCTGAGCGCGTCCCAATCGACGTTGACGCTGCCCCGCACAGCAGAAGATTCCACCGCTGACTCTGGCCATTTGCCCGTCGGCTCGCCATCTCGAGCTACCAGCCGCCCACCGGCGAAGACCACCTCCGCGCGGAAGTCCTGCAGGTCAGAGAAGACCACCAGATCGGCGCGTTTTCCCGGCGCGATGGCACCCCGGTCGCGCAGCCGGAACCACTCGGCTATGTTGAGCGTCGCCATTCGAATTGCGGTGACGGGATCGAGCCCTTCTTCAACCGCCAAGCGGATCAAGTAATCGATATGCCCTTCGTCGAGCAGATCAGCTGGATGACGATCGTCGGTGCAGAATCCGCAGCGGCGGCTGTTTTCTGGCGTGACGGCCGGCACCAGGGCGCGTAGATTCTTGGCCCCGGTGGCCTCGCGGATGAAGACGGTCATCCCCAGCCGCAGCTTCTCGACCATCTCATCGGCGGTGGTGCATTCGTGGTCGGAGCCCGGCCCGGCCCCTACGTAGGCCTGGAGCCAGGGGCCGCTCACGTCGGGCGAGTGACCGTCGATAACGCGCCCCTCGAAGGCTTTGATCTTCGCCAGGGCTTCCGGGTCGCCCAGCACCAGCCCCGGCACGTTCATAAACTCGGCCAGGCCCAGCACGCGCGGTAGATCGGCCAGCTCGGCCAGATCGTCGGCGTTCAGTTCTGCGCCGGCGGTCGCCATGTGGGTGGCGGGCACACAGGAGGGCAGATTGACGTAGACGGTCAACGGCAGGCCCTCGGAGGCCGCCAGCATATAGCGGATGCCCTCGGCGCCGGCCACGTTGGCAATCTCGTGGGGATCGCTGACCACGGTGGTGGTGCCACGCGGTAGGACAGCGTGGGCGAACTCCGGCGGCGCTACCATCGAAGATTCGATATGCACGTGGGCATCAATCAGGCCTGGACAAACGTAGCGCCCGACGAGATCAATCTCCTCCTTAGCTTCGTACCCCGGCCCAACGCCGACAATGGTATCATCAGCGATGGCTATATTCGCCTCGATGATCTCGCCGGTGAAGACGTTGACCACGCGCCCGTTGCGCAAGAGCACATCGGCCGGCTTGTCGCCGCGGGCGATGGGAAGAAAAGCATTCAAGTTCATCGGATAGATCCCTCCTTCGATAGGCTATGTGCCAAACCAATCGGCTTAGGAGCAAACGAAGCAGGTCCAAGGGGGCTTGTTGCCTCCACTCCTGTTTGCCAGGCGCGTCAACCCTGGCTTCGTTTGCCTTGTTCGCGTCTAAGCACGCTCTGCGGTATTGAGAGCGTTTTCGCTAGACGATCTGCTTCGAAATCCCCTTACGCCTCTTCCTGCAATCGGCTCTCCACCTGTTCGACGAAGGCGTTATGCTCCTCCGTCGCCAACCCAGTCTGCAAAACCTCCAGCACCTGCGCCAGATCGCCCTCCAACAAAGCGAGAGCGTCCAGCCAGAGGCCGGGGAAGACCTCGCTGCGCACGATCCCCGCTTCATCGACCTCCAGCGGGACGTATTTGCCCTCCTCCAGGCGGAACCAGTTCAAGGCCCTCTCGTAGATGCGCCACACCACGTACTCCTGCACCTCGTTGCGGCGATAGGCGCTCAGCTTGTCGTGCAGGTCGTAGGAAGCGCTGGTCCCGGCGATCTCGAAGATCAGCTCGGGCGGGCCTTCGATGTAATCGTCCTCGCCGACGCGCGAGCGCCCGCCGGCCTGCTGATCCAGCCTCAGCAAGGCGTCCGGCTGCGGCTCGTTATCGACGTCCAATCGCACAGTAGTATTATCGTTCAGATGAACGCCCGGCGTAGCGACTTGATAATTACCTAACCAGGTAATAACCCATCCATGCGCTTCACCGTGGCTGTTACGAACGGCGGATGCCATATAGACCACTCCTTCGATCAGCTCTGCTTTCTTGATCTGCGGCATAGCCTCGTAGCGCCGCTCGAACTCATAGCGGGTCAGGCGATCGCCGCTTTCCAAAGGCGGCGGCGCGACCGTGACCCGCGGAGAAGCTGTGGTTTGACGTTGATCAATGTCGGTCACTAACATTCTCTCGACAGTCATAGATTCCTCCTATTCACATCGCCTCGGGGCCTCACAGGATAAAAGCCAGGCCAAGCCCTGCCGTCAACATCAGCACGAACCCGGGCCATAACGCTTTACGCAGCATCGGCGATCCACTCGCCAGCACGATGCTCCCCTTAGCCACCGTGTTCGACATCGCGGCCAGCACCACGCCCCGCGCCGCGTTGTCCATAGCCATCACGCCACCCGGCTTACTGAGCTCGGCCAGTGAAAGCGTGATTGCATCGGCATCCGCCAGCCCGCCGGCAACGCTGGAGATGTAGACGCCAGTCTCCCCCAGGTAGACCTGGGCAGCTCGCGAGATCAGCAAGATCGCAGCGTAGAGCAGCCCGAACTTAAGCGCCGGCCCCAGCTCAAACGGGTTGGAGAAAGCGACCTCTTCCTTTCGCTCGTGGCGCTGCGACAGGTAGAGATAGGCCGAATAGGCCAGTCCCACCGCCGCCGCCGCGCCCATCGGGGCCCACAAGCGCTCCAGCAGCGCCGAATTCAGCGCTGCCACCTCGATCATCACCCGCGGAAACATCGTCGTCCAGGCCACGAAGATCGCCAGCGCAAACGGACGATGCAAATCACTCTCGCTCTGACTGCGCTCGGCGAAGCTGAGCGTCACCGCCGTGCTGGAGGCCATCCCGCCCAGCAAGCCGGTCAGGCCGATGCCCCGGCGAGGACCGACGATTTTGATCAGCACGTAGCCCAAGAAACTGATTCCAGAGATGAAGACCACCATCAGCCAGATCTTATAGGGATTCAACACATCCACCGGCGGCGGCCCGAAGCCCCGATTGGGCAGTACGGGCAGCACGATGGCAGTGATGACGGCGAACTTGAGCGTGGCTCGAATATCCTTGCGCGTAATCAAACGCACGAGCCGATCAGTCTCCCACTTGAGCGTGAGGATCACGGTCGTCGTCACCGCCAGCGCTGCCGCCAGCTCGAGGTAATTCCAATAACACAACGCCCCAGCGAGCACAGTCAGCAGCGCCGACATCTCAGTGGTCAGGCCCACGTCACCGTGCCAGGCCCCGACGAAGTACGAAGTCGCGATCAGCATGCCCAGCGGCACGAGCACGCTGATGAAGGCCCAGGGCGAGCCCAGCTCATCGGCCACCAGCGCCGCCAGGCAGCCGAGCAAGCCCATCAGCGCGAGCGTACGTTCACCGGTGGCGATCTCCCGCTCGGGTCCGCCGTGAGCGTACTCCCGCTGCAAGCCGACCAGAAAACCGATAGCCAGCGCCACACCGAAGCGATAGAAAAGCGTCGTCTGGTTCATCACTTCACCTGATCCCTCGACCGTGCCACGAACTGGCCCCCTCCTTCACGTCCCATAAAGCGCCCCTCGCGATAGATCACACGCCCACGGGAGACGGTCGCCCTGACACGACCTTGCACGTCCATCCCCTCATACGGCGTATAGCCAGCCAGATGATGGAGCTGATCGGCCCTGATCGTACCCTCTGGCTGCGGGTCGTAGATCACCAGATCGGCGTCAGCGCCGGCATGGAGCACACCTTTGCGCGGCCACAACCCCCAGAGACGAGCAGGGCCGGCGGACAGAAGATCGACCATCTGCGGCCACGTCAGACGGCCCTCGGTCACGCCGTAGGTGACCAGCAAGGGCAGCGTCGTCTCCAGCCCAGGCAATCCACCCGGCGTCTGCGTGAAATCATTCTGCGCCAGCTTCTGGGCGCTGGTATAGTCGCAATGATCGGTAGCGACCGCATCCACCGCCCCAGCTTCCACCAGAGCCCACAATTGCTCAGGCTCCTCGGGATCGCGCAGCGGCGGCTGGAGGATATAGCGCCAGGGTTCCGAGCCCTCGTAGGCCGTGTTATCGAGCAGCAAATACTGCGGGCAGGTCTCACAGGTGGCGAGCTGACCCTCGTAACGCGCCTCGGCCACCAGCGCCACGGAGCGCGCCGTGGAGCAATGGCAGATGTGAACGGGACAGTCGGCGGCCTCGGCCAGGAAGAGCATACGCTGCACAGCCTCCTGCTCCGCCAGCGCCGGGCGCGAGCGACCGTGGTATTGCCAACCGGTCTCGCCGGCGGCGATCAGCGCCTCGGTCTGTGCCGTGACGAGGTCATCATTTTCGCAGTGGATCAGAGGAAGAAGATCCAACTCGGCGCAGGCGTCCATCAAGCGCAAGATGGTAGCGTCGTCGGCGTAGTAGTTGGGGCGATAGGTGGTGTAGAGCTTAACGCTGGGCGTCCCCAGCTCGATCAGCTCGGCCAACGCGTCCTCCTCCCCCGGCGGAAGATCGGTGACCATCACGTGGAAACCGTAGTCGATCACGGCTTTCTCCGCCTCCGCCAATCGCGCCTCGACTGCCTCGCGCAACGTCTGGCCCGGGAACTGGGTGGCGAAGTCAATCACAGTCGTCACGCCACCGCAAGCAGCCGCACGGGTGCCGATGAGCCAATCATCGGGCGTCTGAAGGAGACCGGTATCGAGCTGGATATGGGTATGAGAATCGATCACGCCCGGCAAGACGTAACACCCCTCAGCATCCACCACCCGCGTATCGTGAAACTCAGGCAAACCGTGCCCAATGGCCTTGATGCGTTCGCTCTGAGCCAGCAGGTCAGCTTCAAGCAATCCTTGCGGGGTCACCAAGGTACCATCGCGAACCAACAACGTCGCAGTCGATGCCTGTCTCATCGATATCTCCTTTTCAGTTGACCGGAAATCGGAATTGTAGACGCATGATATATCGAAAGAGGTATTTTGTCATCCAAGGGAGAAAAGCGAAGAGGCTCGTCTAGCTACCGGACAGTTTTACAACCGGGATGATCTTCCGTTCCAGATGCCGGCAAAAGTCATCCTTCGACAGACTCAAGATACTTGCTCCAGGCTGGATTCGAGAAGTGTCCGTTAGCTAGTCGACATTCCTTAGTCTAGCCGCTGATTCAGCGAGCGTACGGCCAGCGCAGTGACTACAATTCCCGCTCCCACCATCGCCGTCGCATGAACCCACAGCGCACTCACCCCGGCTCCCTTCAACATCACGCGCCGGATAATGGTCAGATAATGACGGAAGGGCACGAGTTGCGCAATAGCCCGGAAGAGAAGCGGGAGGTTTTCGACCCGCACCATATAGCCAGAAAACGCCATATCGACCATCGCCAGCACAAAGGTAAACAGAATGGCCTGCTGCTGAGTTCGAGCCAGGCTGGAGATCAAAACCCCGTAGCCAATCTCCACCACCACGAACAGGACGGTCAACGCCAGAAGGAGCCAGAACGATCCGCGCATCGGCACCCCGAAGCCCCAAACAGTCACGGCCAACATCAACAAGAAGTTCAATCCCCCCACAATCAAGGCCGGGGTCGCTTTGCCGACGATAATCTCGAAGCGCTGGAGCGGCATCACGATCAACTGCTCCAGGGTACCGAGCTCCCGCTCCCGAGCCAGGCCAATTGAGGCCAGAACGAGCGTCACTTGATAGACGATGAAGCCCACCTGGGCCGGGATGGTGAAGTGTTTGACGTCAAAAGAAGGGTTAAAGCGAACCGTCGGGCGTAAGTCGATCAGCGGCGAGGAAGATGGAACAGAGTGAGACTGGAACGTATCAAGCACCTCGTGAGCGGCGGCAAGCGCTATTTCTGCCAGCACCTCGTTGCTGCCATCGGCGATCAGCTGGACGGAGGGGCGCTGTCCGGAGGCATCGAGAGAGGCAGCGAAATCCTCAGGCACCACGACGGCCAGGATAACGTCGTTGCTGTCGAGGCTACGGCGCAGCTCCGCCATCGTAGACGGGAAGCTCCAGACGTCCAGCTCGCGCCGATTATCCAGCGAGTCCAGGAGCCGGCGGCTGGCAACGGAACGATCACGATCGAGCACGGCCACGCCCAGGTTGCCAATACGCGAGCTGGTGGCCTGGGCCAACAGGATGAGCTGGAGCACAGGCAGCGTCAAGATGAAGCCCGTCAGCACCCAGTCACGGCGTAGCTGGATCAGATCCTTCAACACCAGGTTCCAGATACGCAGAAGCAAGGGGCACCTCAGGCAATCTTCTTCTCGAACAGCTTCAGACTGAGCGCCTGCGAGAAGGCTCCGATCCCCAACAGCATCGACACCGAGCGCCAGAGGGCCAATGGCCCCAGGCCCTTCAAAAATAAGCTGCGGCTGATGGTGATAAAATGGGTGGGGGGCAGCGCGTAAGCGAAGGCCCGTGTGACCGGCTCCTCGGAGACTGGAGAGATGAGACCAGCGATAAAGAAACTGGGTACGAAGAAGATCATCAACATCAAAAACATAGCGGTCTGTTGGGAGCGAGCGAAGTTCGCCACCAGCAGGGCAATTCCCATACTGGCGATCATATAAACCGTGGTGAGCACCAGGTAGTCGATAAATTTGCCCCGGAAGGGAACGCGAAACCAGAGCGTGGCGACCATCCAGGCCAGAACCGCGCTCGCCAAGCCGCTGACTTCGTAAGCCAGCAGCTTGCCCACCAGGTATTCGGTCCCCCGGACCGGGGTAGCGATGATACTTTCGAAGGAGCCGGTCTCTTTCTCTCGCACCAGGGCCAACGCCAGGGCCAGCGCGGGCATACAGAGGATGATGGCCAGCAAACCCGGCACCATACTGACCAGGGACTTAAGCGTTTCGTTGTACCAGACGCGATCGCGTACCACGATGGCGTTTCGCTCGACCGCGTCGGACCTCACCAACTCGGACGCAAAGGCCTGCACCCGGCTTTCCAAAAAGCCCAGCGTCGTGCTGGCCGTGATCGCGTCGGCGCCATCGACGATAGCTTGTAGATCGGCGCCCTCTCCTGCCCGCACGCTGGCGGTAAAACCACGGGGGATAACCAGCACTAGATCGGCCAGGCCGTGGACGAAGAGCGGCTCCACCACCTCATCGCGCTGCACGCGCGCGACGACCACAAAGTCACCATCGGCGGTGAGGTGGGCGACGAGCCGACGCGAAAGAGGCGTATGATCCAGGTCGCGGACGGCGAGTGTCACGCGCTCCACGTCCATCGCGAAGACGTAGGAGAGCGTGATCAACAGAAAAGCAGGGGCAATTGTGACCAGGAAGAGGATGCGAGGATCACGGGCGATGTGATGGAACTCTTTTCGGGCCACGACCAGCAATCGACGGGGAGACATAGCCGTTGCTGGAGGTTACCCGGGGGCGAGGGAGCACCAGAAGCTGACGCCCGTCAGCGCAGGCGACGTTTCCACTCTTCCTTCAGCTCCAGGGCCCCCACATCATCCACGGTAAGGAAGTCAAGCAGTAAGCGATTAAATTTGTTGCGCTCTTCCAACATTGGGAAATGTTGTGCATCGTGCAAGAAGAGGAGCCGCACATTTTCTGGCAAGTATCTCCGCCAATCCGACTGGGGCGGTTGGACGAGTGGATCGTTGAGACCGTGCAGGAGAAGGATAGGAAGATCGAAAGGGAAGACGGCCTGCGAAAGATCTTGCTCAATAGCAGAACGGGCGCTGGCCACGATCGCACGCACGTCGGCCTTTTGAGCTTCCATCTCCACTTCTGGGTAGCTGGCCCGCCGTGAAATCAACCGTGCCAGGGAATCGCCATTACCTGAGAAGCCGGATAAAAATCGGGCGATGGCGTTACCCGTCACGGGCACACTGACCCCCATCACACGGTTCACCAGTTCTGGATACCTAATGGCGAAGTGGAGCGCCACCAAACCACCCAGCGCGTGGCCCACCAAAGAGACCCGACGCATGCCCATCTCCCGCATAAACTTGCCGAGCAAGTTAACGTAAGAGCCAATATCGTAGCACATATCCAGCTTGTCAGAATCGCCGTAGCCCCAGAGATCAAAGGCGTAGGCGCGACGTCTGATGGAGACCTCCTCCATCGCCGGCACCCAATAGCGCCAGGACCCCAGCCAACCGTGGAGGAAGACCAGCGAATTAGCGCCGCGCCCCAGGGCCTCATAATGGACCAGGCCTTCTTCAAGAACAATAGCACTCATCGTGAGTCAGATCCAGTACTTTTTACCACTATTTACTATCAGCGCGGAGCTACCTCTCAGCCCATCATCCGTCCGCTACTCCGACTCGCTTCAACATTCCGTTCACTTGATCGACTAGCTCATCCGGCGCGAAGGGCTTGACGATATACTCCATCGCGCCTGAGTTCAAGCCTTCCTCAATCTCCATCTCCTGCCCTTTGGCCGAAAGGAAGGCAACCGGAATGTCCGCGGTGGCGGGGTCTTTTTTCAGCTCCCGACAAGCCTCGTAGCCCGTCATCTTGGGCATCCGAACGTCCATCAAAATCAAGTCTGGCTCTACTTCTGCTGCTCGCTCGACAGCTTCGAGGCCATTTTTGACCAGAACTACCTCAAAGTCGGCAAAGCGAAGCGTGAAACTGATCAATTCACGAATGTCGCGTTCATCCTCAGCGACGAGAATTTTGACCATACCACATCTACCTCATATCGTAGCGACTCAGATACGGACCGGCGTTAGAGCCCGCCGATCAGCGCTTCTATTCTCAATGGTCTCCAGCTTTTCACAAGAGTGGAATAGAGACCGCGCGTCACTGCTGTCATCGGCGCACTCATCATCACCCTTCACTACCAGACTCACCGTGTCCATCATCCCATATCACCGTCTCGATCTCTCCGATCAAGTTTTCGATGGAGAACGGCTTGGCGATGAAACGATCAGCACCCAGCGCCAATACCTTCTGGCGACGAGCGTCGTTGATGACTTCGCTGCCGGTCATTACAATGACGGGAATATCTCTCGTTTTCGCGTCGCTCTTCAGCTGCTTGAGCACCGTATAGCCTTCGACGTCCATCAGCTTAAGATCGAGCAAAACCAGGGAGGGCGACAGGTTCCGTGCCACCGAAAGAGCCTTCTGTCCCCGTTTGACCGTCTTGACGTTGAAGTCGCTGGTACGCAGGACGTCTCGCAGGAGCGAGAGCGTATCCTGGTCATCATCGACGACCAGCACCGTGCCTCGACGCCGGGTCAACACCTGGCTCACGACCTTCATCAACCGCTCCTCATCGACCGGCTTGGTCAGGTAATCGGCTGCGCCCAGCTGGAGCCCCTCCTCGCGATCCTCGACCACGGAGACGATGACGACGGGAATCTCCTTGGTCGCTGGGTCCGACTTAAGCTCCTCCAGCACCTCAAAGCCACTCCGGTCCGGCAACATAATATCCAACGTGATCAAGTCCGGCCGCTCACGGCGGGCGATGGAGAGCGCTTCTTCGCCGTGGTAAGCGATCATCACGTCACGCTTCTCTCCTGAAAGATGGAGTTTGATCAAATAGGCAATATCGGGATCATCCTCGACCACCAGTATCCTGGTCAAGGATTCCCCTGTCTCCTTGCTCTCCTCCGTGGGAAGCGTGAAGGTGAAGATAGTGCCCTCGTCGACCTCGCTCTCTACCCAGATCTCACCGCCGTGGAGCTCGACCAGCGATTGGACAATAGAGAGTCCTAGACCTGTTCCGGAGGTGTTCTGTACCCGCGAATCGTCGGCCCGGAAGAAACGATCGAAGATTTTGTCCTGAGCCTCGGGCGAGATACCGATGCCGGTATCCGCGACCGAGATGCTGACCTCATCGCGCTTCGCCTGGGCAGAGACTGTAATTTCACCGCCGGGCGGGGTGTACTGGACGGCGTTGCCGACGAGGTTGGTGAGAATCTGCTCCAGCCGGTCCGGATCGGCGTTGACGATCGGCAGCGCCGCTGGCAGGTCCTTCTTTAAGGTCAGATCCTCACTCTCCGCCCGGGCCTTCATCGCGGTGAGCACGCTATCCACCACCTTTATCACCCGCGTCGGTTCAGGTTCCAGCTCAAGGCGACCGCTTTCGATGCGCGAGATATCGAGCAGCTCGTTGACTAGCGTGACCAGACGATCGACGTTGTTCTTGATGGTGCCCATAAAGCGACGCTGATCGTCGGTCAGCTCGCCGGCGGCCTCCATCAGAATCAGATCGGCATAACCCTTGATCGAGGTCATCGGCGTGCGCAGCTCGTGGGAGACCATCGAGACGAAATCCGTC
This sequence comes from uncultured Anaerolineales bacterium, assembly GCA_964474655.1. Taxonomy (GTDB): domain Bacteria; phylum Chloroflexota; class Anaerolineae; order B4-G1; family B4-G1; genus CAYYTU01. The sequence goes on along the minus strand of CAYYTU010000001.1, from coordinate 170,013 downwards.
TTCGCCCGATCGGCCTCGACCTCGGCGGTGACGTCGCGGAAGACGGAGACGGTGCCCAGAAACTCGTTGCGCATCAAGACCGGCGCCAGGTGAACGCTGACAATGCGATCCTCAATAGTCAGCTGAGCCGCCAAGTAATCCCCCGGTTCGTAGGACTGGGGATCCTCGGCCCATCTGGCCACGGTCTCCATCCAATCCCGTGCCTGATCGCCGTACAAGCCCAGCCGCTCCCGCGTCGTCCGTCCCAGCGCCTCCTCGCGAGGTAACTGGAGGATGCGCTCGGCGGCTGCGTTGAAGAGGGTGACCCGTCCATCGGCGTCGGCAACCATCACACCATCGGCCACGCCCTCCAGAATAGCCTCGCTCTTAGCCGCCTCCACCTGCTGCGCCTTGAGCATCTCGCCCAGGCTCTCAGCTTGCTCGCGGATCACCTCGTAGAGATTGGCGTTGTTGATGGCCTGCGAGATCTGTCCGGCGGCGGTCTCCACCAGGCGGCGATGATCCTCATCGAAGTAATCTGTCTCGCTATGTAACAGGAGCAAAGCACCCAGCACTTCACCGCTCACTATGAGCGGCACCCCCATCGCGGAGGAATATTCACGCTCTTTATTCTGCGGCTCCACCCACCGCTCGTCTTGCTGGATATTAGAGACGATGGCGGTTTCACGGTGCTCGACCACCCAACCGGCCAATCCCTCGCCCCGCGAGAAACGGGTCGGCTTGCCGCCGGGGGGCAGATCCACATCCGCTCCCTGAACAGACCGTTGGATCAGCTGACCGGTGTTAGAATCTAGCAGCAGGGCCGAGGCTCGATCGACCCGACAGGCATCCAGCACCAGCGAGAGGGCTTTGCTCAAGACGTGGTCGAGATCAAGGCTGGCTGCCAGCTGAGATGTGATGCGATAAAGCGCCTCCATGCGGTCCCGCTCCTCCGTCAGCTCGTCCATCGCTGCGGCCAGCTCGCGGGTCCGCTCCTCGACGCGCTGCTCGAGCACGTGGGAGAAGCTGCGCACCTCCTCAAACAATCGAGCGTTCTCAACCGCCACGGCCACCTGATCGGCGATCGTGGAAAGCAGCAGCTCTTCCTCGTCGCCATAAACGTCGGGGCGGTATGCCTGCACGGAGATCACACCCACGACGTCGTCGCCGCTCCGCATAGGCGCGCCCAACCACGAAGCGGAGATCTTTTCGGTGCCCCAAGTTTCCGCCGAGGGGAAACCCCCCTGCTCTTCATAATTGCGGATTAACAAAGGCTCTTTCTCGGTCACCACGAACCCGGTCAGTGTATCCCCCAACGGCTCGCGGGTGGGAGGTATGCGCTTCCCCTCGTCAACCTGAATCCGATAGTCTAACTCATCGGCCTCTTCGTCGTAGAGTGCAATGAAAAAGGCATCGGCCTCAAAGACAGATTCCGTCTCCTGATAGACGGTCTCCAGCAGCTCATCCAGATCGAGAGTAGCCCCGGCCGCCCGGGCAATGCGGTTGACCACGGTCAGACGCTTGGCGCGGCTGACCGTCTCCTCATACAAACGGGCGTTGGCGATGGCGATAGCTGCCTGGGTCGCAAATAGCTTCAACAGATCGGCATCCTCTTGAGAGAAGGTGCGCGGCGGATCCGCCATGACCTCCAATACCCCCAGGAACTCATCGCCCCATTGGACCGGCACGGCCATATCCGCAATGTGACCCAGGTAATCGCCCCAACGATCGGAGTGCCCAACCCATTCCCGATAGTCATTAATGAGTATGGCCTCGCCCGTCTCCCAGACTTTACCGGCAATCCCCTCGCCGCGCTCAATGAATGTCTCATCAGGGGTCTCCTCGATTCCCGCGTGGATACTGAAGTCCAGAACATCTCGCCCCGGCACGTAGAGATTGAAGCCCCCGGCGTTCGCATCAACCAGATCGACCGAACGGGTCACGATGGAGTGGAGGGTTTCATCCAGCGAAAGCTCGGCGGTAATATCGAGCGCCACCTCGCGCAGCGCCTCCAGCTGGGCCGTCCGCTGGCGGATCTCCTCGTACAACCGAGCGTTGCGGATGGCATTCGCCAGCTGGTCGGCCATGATCTGGAGGGTCGCGAGATCCTCCTCCGTGAAGGCCATCTCCTGGACGGACTGGACGTCGAGGACGCCGATGATCTCGCCTCGGCTGATCAGCGGCAGCGCCATCTCAGAACGGGTGTTGGGCAGGTGAGGATTGGCAAAGTGAACGGCGTCTTTGCCCACGTCGAGCGCGAGGCGAGGATCGCCAGTCTCGGCCACGTAGCCCACGATACTGGTCTCTCCCACGGCGAGCGTGTGACCCTCGTCCAACATCCGTTGCCCGCCCTCGGAAGAAGCGGCCTGAAGGCTAGCGTAATCCCCTTCCTTGTTCAGTAGAAAGACGCTGGCGTGATAGAAGCCAAATTTGTCCGAGATCAGCTGAACCGATTCGTCGAGCAGTTGATCCACATCCAGGATAGCAACGGCGTCACGGGCGACCTCGGCCGCCACCTCTAGCCGCACGGCCCGAGACTGCGCATCCTGGAAGAGCCGGGCGTTCTCCACCGCCACGGCCATCTGGTCCGCCAGCGCCGACAACATCGCCACCTCGGCGGGCAAGAAGGCATCAGGCTCTTGGCGTCCCACAGTCAAGATGCCTACCACCTGATTGCCCACTTTTAGCGGCGTCAGCAGGAGAGATCGCATCCCACTCTGCGCGTCGGATGAAAATTTAGGCTCCTTCTTCAGATCATCGATTGAAAGCGGCATACCACTATCCGCCACTTGATCGACCAATCCACCGTCGGAGGCCCAAGCCAGGTTCGCCATAGTCTCAAAATCGACTCCCTGCACGGCCCGCAAGACGTAGCGTTCGCCATCGCTATCCCACAGGAAGATGCCGCTGTGATCGCAAGAGAGGAGCTGAGGGGCGGTCTCGACGACCTCACCCAGCACTTCGCTCAGCTCCAGCTTGGCCGTGGCCGATTGGCTAATCTCGTTAAAGAGGGCCAGCACTTCGGCCCGCCGCTGGAGTTCCTCGACCATGTGGACGTTCTCAATCGCAAGAGCCGCCTGAGAGGCGAAAATCTCCACCGTCTCGACCGTTGCGCGGTCGGGGACACGCCCGTCACGGGGGCTTCCGACCGAAAGCACTCCCTCCACATCGCCTCCCGGCCCAATGAGCGGAACGAGGAGGACGTCACAGGGGTGCCAGTGACCAGGTTGACGTGGGCGATCGGCGAGGTCTTCGTCCTGGATCCCACGCCGGATCACCAGCTGGTCACGCTGATCCAGCTCCTCCTCGACCGGAATGTAGTAGCTCTGGCTGATGAGGAACCGATCATCCATCGCTTGCTCAACGAGCGCCCAGGGCTGAAGATCGTCTTTCATACGCTCGAGCTCAAAGACGGGAATGCCGGCAGCCGCCATTGGACGCCGCTGAGGAGGATCGCCCTCCTTCACGCTGGCCACGACCAGATCGAAGCCCACGGTCTCCTGGATTGCGTAAGCAATCTCCTCCAGGATCTCCTCCAAGGGCCGATCGGAGCGCAACGCCCGGCTGATCTCCAGCACCGAGGCCAGCTGCTCTGCCCGATGGCGCAGCTGGTTGCCGCGCTCCATTTGCTCGCGATAGCGACGGGCGTTACCAATCGCGGTGGAGGTCTGGGCCGAAAGCCCCTCCACGAACTCCAATGTGTGCTGATCGAACGTCGAGGCCTCCACGTCCTCCAAGAGGATCAAGCCGGTCAATCTCTCGGCGTAGAAGATCGGAACCACGAGCATAGAGCGAGCATCGGGGGCGAACTCCACCTGTTCTCCATCCTCCGAGGCATAGCGTGACAGGTCTGGCACCAGGAAGGAGTGCTCAATCTGGAGCACCTCCGCCAGAATTGGGTGCTCCTCCGGCGCATGTAAAGCAGCGCGGAGGGATTTCTCTCCCGCCTCACGGTAGCCCAGGTAATCCCGCAGCTCCAGGTCGCCGTCCTCACTTTCAATATCCCGCAGGGCGATGGCCGCATAAGCCGCCCGCCCCAAGCTTACCGTCTCTTGCAAGACCAGATGGAGGATGCGATCCAGGTTGAGCGTGGCATTGATCTCTCGGCTCACACGCTGGACGCTGCTCAAAGCATCGACCCGGCGGTGCAATTCTTCGTCGGATTGAGCACGCAAGCGAGCGTTTTCGACCGCTATTGCGGCTTGCCCACCGACGGCCTGAAGTATGTCGAAATCGCGCTTGGTGTAAGCATTCTCCTCGTAACTGGCCAGCTCGAGTGTTCCAATGAACCGCCCGTGGAGCTGCAACGGGATGCCAATGTACGATTGGAAGGGGTAATCGGGTGTATCGACTTTGGGACGGGCGTCATAGTGCGAGGCGCCATCGGAGATGAACAAGGGCCTTTGACGCCGAATGAGCCAACCGGTAAACCCCTCGTCGACCCCATAGGTCCCTCCAGTCGCCTCCACATAATCTTGATCGCCAACCCAGCCCTGCGTCACGCAGCGATGTCGCTGCTCATCCCAGAGCGTAATCTCGGCCACATCGTAGGAGATGATCTCGCCCATACTGGACAGGATAGCGTCCAATGTATCCTGCAGCTGAACGTCGCCGACGATCAAAGCGCCATCCGGGGTGGGGGCGGTCGTCACTTTTTCGGCCCACCGCGCGACGAGCTGCCCCACCACGAAGTACGAGAGGCCGATCAGAAGCCCCTCGACCAGGCCCGATCTGCCCAGCCGACTCGGAGGGTCAGCGAGCAACGAGATGCCCAGGAGGAGAATCGCCACCGCTGCTGCCCCCCAGGCCCACCGAGGCCCAAAGCGGTAAGCAATCAAACCCACCGGCAAGAGCAATAAATAGGCCGCCACAAGCGTCCATGCCGGCGGCGCTAGCATCATCCCCACCGCCAATCCAATGACCAGAGCCGCCGTCGCACCGACGATCAGGCCATCCGAGGGCTTCAGTTGACGTTCAATAATCCAATCTCTCATAAATACCCGGCGCTGTGACCTTTGTGTTCAAAAGCACGCCCGTTAGCTCTGGCGCGCAGCTTCGCGTCTGGCGCTGGCGGCTCGCTCCGTGATCTCCCGAATATCGGAGAAAGGCCCTTCGTCAGGTGTAACGACGCCTACAGCGATCCTCATCAGATCGACCTTCCTCTCATTCCCTTCTTCGTCCTCCACGACGATGTAGCCCTGTTCACGCGATTGCCAATCGTAGTTAGCGCCGACCCGCGAGTTGAAACGCTCTTTCAGGTCCTCCACAACCGCCTTGGCGTGTTCGGGGTCGGTAACGATCATAAACTCATCGCCGCCGATGTGACCGATGAAATCATTGACCGTGCCCACGCTATCCACCGTCTGGCCCAACGTCAAGGCGGTGAAGCGCAAGACCTCCTCGCCGGCCACAAAGCCATAGACCTCGCCGAAGGCCTCAAAGCCGGGGATACCCACGTAGATGATGGCCCAATCGTCACGCTGCATCAAATCTCGCAGCTGATCCTCGATCAAGCGCCCGCTGGGCAAGCCGGTGGTAGGGTTAGTCAGGCTTTCGTATCGCGCCCGGGCCATCGCATTCCGCACACGCAGCTTTAGCTCCTCCACGTCGAAGGGTTTGGTGATGTAGTCATCAGCGCCTAATTCAAGCCCCCGGATTTTGTCGGAGCGCTCATCCTTCTGGGTGAGAAAGATGATCGGGATGTGACTGGTACGGAGGTTGCTGCGCAGCTCGCGACACACATCGTAGCCATCCATATCCGGCAACATAATGTCCAGAACGACGACGTTAGGCAACTGGTGCCGACAGACCTCCAACGCCTCCTCGCCCCGCTGGGCCACCGAGACCTCATAATCCTGCGACTGGAAGTATATGCGCAGCATATTAGAGATATCGGGATCATCCTCAACTACCAGAATTCTGCCCTGGGACATAAGTACCTCCTGAAAGATTTATCATCTGCACTAAAGCAAAAGTCCTTCACGAACTGACGTCTCACCGCATTAAGCGCTGACCCGAAACCCATGCTTGTGGGCCAGATGAGCGATTTCGTAGGCTTTCTCGATCGAAATACGTTTGCCCAGGGAATAGCTCTCGTATCGCTCCTCTAAAGCCAACACCATAACCTCTGCCATGCAAGCATAGGTCTTACCCGCCGGCAGGTCGAAATCGAACTCGGTATCCAGATTGCCAGGCACGCTCACGGTGCCTCCCTCGATAACGAATACATCCTCACGCTCCTGTTGGACCCGGGGCGATACGTCCGGTGGAAGCGCAACGTCACACACCACTGCGCCGCGCTTGAGATGGTGCGGCAACACCACCGGGCGGGTAGAATTTGTGGCGCTCAACACCAGATCAGACGTGCGCACGGCCGACATCGCGGTCGTGATCTCCACATCCAGAGCGCCGCGCTCTTCGACGCGGGCGCGGGCTTGCGCCAGACGCTCCTCCTCGCGGCCGACCAACAATAAGTCTCGCGTCAGCGGAGCGAGCATCTCGGCACAGGCCAGGCCGATACTGCCGGTGGCTCCGATCACTGCCACCGAGGCCATCATCAAGGGAATGCCCCTGCGGGACGCCACTTCCTCCAAAGCCTCGACGGCGAAGGAAACAGTCAAGCTGTTCCCGGTGGTGACCGGGATCTGTAAGCGCTCGGCAATGGTCAGGCCACCATCTCCCACCACGGAAGTGAACGCCCCCAGCCCTAGTATACGAGCTTCTAGGTCTTGTGCCAAGCTGCCGGCCTGGACTACCTTCCTGTAGACCGCCCGAGGTGGCAGCCGTAACATCTGTTGTGCCGTGAGCGAGCATGCCAACAACACGCCCTCAATCTCCCTGGACGTGACCTTGGAGCGTATGCCAGTGATCCGCGAAAGGTAGACCGGCGGCCAGAGCCGCGCCATCAGCTCAATGATAGCAGGGGGCAACACCCGCGCCAGACCAGGGTATTTGCGGGCGATATCTCGCTTGGGGTCGATCGGGTGGACGACAAAGGCGAACTCAGCCATCCCCACGCTCCGGTTCACCGTGGATATAAGCGGGTATGTTTATGTTCCCCATCCCGGATGCCAAAGTGATCACTATCCTCATAATGAACGTTCCGACTGATCACACGTCTCTGATCCGAGGCTACCAACACCACGTCCGATTCAATCGCCCGTGCAGGGTAAACTACCAACCCCGACCCTACAAAGCAATTATGTCCCACACATCCTCCCAACACCGGCATACCCGATTCTTCCAGGTGCTCCCCGCGCTTCACTTTGATCGGTTTGGGAACCAGGTTGAAATCGGTGAAAGTATTGCCAGCCCCGATGAAGGTGTTGCGCCCGACGCTACATAATTGGAGGCACGTGTTCTGTGCCACCATCGAATCCGACATCATCACGGTCATAAAGAGAGCAGCGCGAAAGGGAAGATAGCAGCGATCAGAGACCACGCTCAAAAGCACTTGCGATCCCTGCATCACGTCCACATCATCGCCGATCACCGAGGTGCAAACGACAGCTCCCGGTCCAATGCTGACGTTATCACCAATGTAGGTAGGGCCTTGAATGACGGCGGTAGGGTCGATACTACAATTCTCTCCCACGTGCACCACGTCTGACGAAGAAAGCACTTGTCTTCGCTCAAGCATCGCCTGCCACAGCATCTTGAGCTGCTTGCCCGCACTCCGCTCGACTTGACGCTCCAACCGGGCCCCTTCGGCAAAGACACCGAAGACCACGTTAGCCGTAATCGTATGAACCCAGTGCTCGATGGAACAAAAAGCCTTCGTAGGCACCTGGTAGACCAGATCGCCCTGAACAGTGGACATATGCGTAGGTACGTGATAGTAGCCCACCTCGGTGGCGCCTGTATCGATCAACAATGGTCGAACGTTGCGCTCAATGCCGTGTGGGAAATACCACATATCGGCCACGTACGCATCCCGCCCGCGCCGGATACCGCGCTGGAGAGGAAGCGCGTGCTCGGTGATGGCCGGATCATCCAACGCAAAGGCCACCTGACACGCCTTACCCAGCTCGCGGGCCTTCTGGATAAATTCTTCCAGGAAGTGAGTATCAAAGAAAAGGTTATCGCGGTAAATCAGCGTCTCTACGCGTTGAGAATCAATGTCGGTGAGCGAACTCACCTCAAGCTCACGGGTGACATAGGGGGAGAGCGCATCGCGCTGATGAAGCCAGAGTGGCTTGTTGAGCACACGCAGATCACGCGCCGGCTCGTTGAAGGGAAAGATCTTGCGGCGATCGCGGAGGATAATCTTACGCATCTAGCCACCCACACTTCCATATGAGATTCGACGTCTGACGAGACGAATCTGAGTGATTCTCACAACCTTGGAAGCCTTCCAACCAAATATTAGCTTGCAAAGACCCCACCTGTCCGACTGATCAACTTACGCCAGAGGCCGCTTGCCCACCAATAGCGTACAGGTCGAGTCACCAGCAGCTAGACAAGAAACTTCCTCAACATAGAACTGCTCGCCACCGCTGACCCAATAAAGCCCTTCTTCCAAGAGGCCGACCGCCAGCTGACAACAAGGCGTCTCACTCGTGCGCTCCCAACAAATTCCACAACGTTCTACCACCCATCGAATGTATTGTTCGTCCTCCTCCAAGCGCACGTGATGATCGGAGAACTTATTGAACATCTGGGCCAGCACCTCGACGCCTGCTTTGAGCTTCATCCGCAGAGGAAGAAGACGGAACATCACGTCGGCAAGGCCCAACACTGGGCTCAGATCAGTAATGCCCTGCTGGAAGCAAGCACGCCCAATCCGCCTGGAGAGCTGACGCCCACTGTGCGCCCCGTACATCTCCTCCAACACCTGGGATAGCTGTCCCACCTCCTCGAAAGAATACTCCCGCTCAAAATCGTTAGGCGGATAGTGACCGACGCGTTCGTGCAAGCGAGCTGTGTTCAAGACAGCCTGCATGCTATTCTCTCCCATCACATCTTCCATCGCCAAGAGAAAGATCCGCCCCATCTTGTTAGAGAAGAAATAACGCTCCCCATCCTCCATTGAAAGCCCCATCCGCTGACGCCCCACGCCTCACGCCTCACGTTCAAATGGATCATTCACCATTCAAAAAATCGTGTAATGACCTGTAAAAACGATCCGGCTCGTCCAACATTGGGAAATGTCCCGAGCGCTGGAAGTGTCGCACCTCCGCCTTAGGGGCATGCTCAGCCAAAACCGCTCCTTGCCCAGGATCGACGATCCGATCCTTGCCGCCATAAATCCCCAACGCCGGGATATCGACCTCCTGGAGGCGCGGGCGCAGGTCTATCTCGCGCAGAGAAGCAATGCTGAGGTGGAAAGACTCCAACGTGGTGCGCGAAAAATCCCGTTGAAACATCTCGTACCACGTCTGCCAATCCCGTGCCAACAGAGGAGAGAAAAGCCTCACCGCCAGGGAGAGGAATCCCGGAGCGCGATAGGCCAATTTTGCCAACGGGCGACGAGCAGCAAGCCGCAAGAAGAGAGCCAGACTATCGCCCACGACGGGGGAGCCTACAATGGCCACTTTTTGCACGCGCTGGGGATGCTCCAACGCGATACAGAGCGAGACAGTCCCGCCCATCGAATGGCCCATAACCGGCGCACTGAGGATGCCCAGACGATCCATAAACTGATCCACCATCTCAACGTAATCCGCGACGGTAAAGACGCCCCCCTCTTTACCGGATTCGCCAAACCCCCAGAAATCAAGCGCATACGTCCGGCAACAACTGCTCAAAGATTCCATCGTCCCCAGCCAATGATCCCAGGACTCAAGCCAGCCGTGCAACAAGATCACCGGCTGACCGCGCCCGTGGGCCTCATAATGGACGATCCCGACATCCGTTACAATAGAACTCACAATTGCTTTCTCATCGCAAAGTAAATCGTACAGTAGACGTACGCCTGCTCACACCACTTTACTATACCACAGCTGCCCGGAAAGACTATTGCGATTGCGTTAAAGCGCCGTTAAGTCCTTGTCTGACACGAATAACGGTCGAACCTTGTCGAATGCGCCAGTTCGACCGTCGAATTCCAAAACACTACACAAGGTAGAAGGCATTTCGCAAATGATTACCAAATCGCAAGCCCCACAACCCCCACTATGGCACACGAAGTACCTGATTTATGTCCAGACCAGCAAAAACAACAAGAGGCACTACTATCCCTCATCCATCGCGTCCAGGATGGAATAGAGTAACTCCAGCAACACTTGCTTGACGCTCTCACGATCTGTCGCTACACAAGGGACCATCTTCGTCGACTGGGAGATACGGAGGGCAATGCGCAAATCCTCAGGATCCCAGGCGTCTTCCATGTCCTGCTTATTGGCCGCCACAATGTAAGGGACAGGAGCGTAAGCCCTGAATGTATCGAGGATCTCACGAGCTTCTCGGAAGGTCTCAGGGCGCACGCTATCGAGCAGAACCACAAAGCCCAACATGCCCTCGGAAAGAACCTCCCACATAAAATCGAACCGGCGCTGTCCAGGCGTGCCAAAGAGGTAGAGCACTAACTTATCATCGACAGTGATACGCCCAAAATCCATCGCCACCGTCGTCTTATCCTTGATGCGCTCCGCTCGGCTCGTGATCTTCCTCTCCGTCGCAACGACGTCAATCTCACTGATCGTCTGAATGAACTCCGTCTTCCCCGATGAAAAGGGTCCCGTCACTACCATCTTAACTGTCTGCATGATTACAATTCCTTAATCCGATCAATTAAGCGCGTGATCACATTACGTTTGACATCTGGACGCCGCTTCTTCACCGAAGGTTGAGCCTCAGCCTGAGAGCCAGCCGATGGCGCAGTCTCCGCCTCGCCCTCCCTTGGTACCAGCTCCACCAACCCCGCTTGTAACAATCCATACACAATCTTTCGGATCTGAAAATCGCTCATATTATTATATTGAGCGATCTGTCGGATTGAGTTGCGTGGGTTGATGAAAGAAACGACCCGCCACTCCTCCACATTCATATTGATATCCCGCAGGCTCGTCTGAGGACGATCCGCAAATTTAAGCGCCACGTCGAGATCGGGGATATCCTCCTGCAGCCGTTCCCACTCATCCATGCGGCGGCTGCCTTCCATAATTACGTTCTCAAGGTCGACAGAGACCGTGATACGATCCTCCACTTTCAAACGCGAATCAAAACGAAACTGTCCCTCCGTCCAGGTAAACAGTGGATAAACATTGCTCAATACGTACGAACGCACACTCCTCACAATGTCTTCTTGACTCACGTACCCGGCGTTGATCAGCAACAGTCCTAACTCTTTATCACTCCTATCTCGCGCCCTGGTTTGAATGGCCTGCGCCTGCTCCTGCGTGAGCTTGCCTGCACGCTGGAGGACAGCAGCAAGATGCCCCCCCTCACTACCGCCATTCAGCGTAGCATAGATAAGCTTCCCCTCTTTGAAAGAAAGATTAGCTTGCTCATCCTGCTTATCAATTACCAGATTACCCGTCTTACGCGCCAGGTTAATGAGATTAAGCAGCTGAACTGTGCTAAAGTCGCGTAAATTTCCTTTAAGCGCCATAATACTCCTCCGATAAAATCAGGTAATCCCTGATTGTGGAACTGCGAGGCGATTATACCTGTTAACAATTTACAAGTCAAACATCTTTTTCTTGCTTCACGCATGGCTTTCAAAACGAATCGTCTGCGAAAGCGCCTTCAATGCCACAAAGTGTGCTCAGATGCAGTCAAGGCAAACGAAGCTGAGGTTGACACGCTCGATAAACGTGACTGTAGGCAATCTAATGCGTCTGGGCTATCCTAGAATCGCTTCGTTTGCCCCGCATGTCGTCATTTGTCCATCACAGCGGCCAATGGTATACTTACTCCCACACGCGTAGTCGCAATTACCCACTACACGAAGGTATAATGGCTATGTCCAAGAAACGAGGGGACAAATTCCGACTGTTGATCTACGAGCGCATGTGGCAACGCTGGGCCTGGCCCTCAATCCTGATCATACCAGCCTCCGTGGCGCTGTGGTGGTATTCTCCGGCCATTACGATCATCTCCCAGCGATTCCGAGCGCTCACGCTGGTGCCGGCCCTGGTGGCGTTCATCATCCTGGTATATACCTTTCTGGCCCGAAGACGAGCCTGGGTAGAATGCCGCCCCAAGCACCTATACATCCACACGCCATTCTACCCCATCGCCGTCTCCTACGGCCGCATCCAGGACGTGCGCCCACAACAGTTTTCGCACATCTTTGACCCGGTCCAGGAGAAACCAGCCCGTCGACGCTGGTTGCATCCCTACTGGGGCAAGACGGTACTCGTCGTAGATCTCTCCTCCTACCCCCTCAGCCGCATCTGGCTGCGGCTCTGGCTCAGCCTCTACGTGCTGCACCCACCCGGCCTGGTGCTCCTGGTCGACAACTGGATGGCCCTTTCCCGCCAGCTCGACGACTTCCGCACCGCCCGCGATATGCGTCGGGCCAGACGACGGGAAGCATCGTCGGACCGTCGCTTCCTCTAGCATCATCCCTAGACAACCGTTGCCACCGAGCCCTGGGGCGTCTTGGCGACCTCAATCCGCACCGGGAAAGCGTCTTTCAGCTCCTCAATATGCGTGATCACCAGCAGACGCGCAAAATCATCCTGGATGGCGTTGATCGCCTCGACCAGCCGCTGACGCCCCTGAGCATCCTGTGTCCCAAACCCCTCGTCGATCACCAGCGTCTGGAGCTGAGCCCCGGCCCGCCGCGCCAGAAGCTTCGAGAGCGCGATACGGATGGCGAAGTTGACCCGAAACTGCTCGCCGCCGGAGTAGTTCTCATAGGGCCGCGTGCCTAACTCATCGGAAATCTTGATCTCCAGCGTCTCGCGCACCTCGCCGGCTTTGGTCTCCCGCTGCGTATCGAAGCGCACGTGCATCCGCCCGCCGGTCATCCGAGATAAGAGCCGATTGGCCTCATCTTCAATCTCCGGCACCGCTGCCTCAATGATCATCGCCGGCACGCCCCGCACGCTGAAAGCGGTCCGCAACTGATCGTAGATCGACGCCTGTTCAGACAGCGCCTCCTTCCGCCGGCGCTTGGCCGCTTTCTGCTCCTCAAGCACCTCGCACGCCTTCAACCGCTGTTGAGCCGCGCCCAGCTTCTGCCGCGCCTCAGCCTCCTTGGCCCGCATTGCGTGCAACTCATCCTCGACCGCCTCGGCCTCCTCCAGACGCGCTTCGATATCCTCGACCGCTCGCTCCAGCGCCGCCCGACGCTCCTGAGCCTCCTGAAGTTGCTCCCGCCAGCGATCCTCGGCCTCATCCAGCCGCTTGAGCGCCGCGCGCTCCTCCTCCATCCGCTCCTGAGCTGTCTCCATCTGTGCCTTCCGCTCGGCGAAGACTTGGCCATCGGCCACGGCTTGACGGGCCGCCTCGTGCGCCTCGGCGTCGTAACCCAGGGTCTCCGCCTCCTTCAAAACTTGCGCCAGCTCAGCGCGCGCCTCCTGGGCATAATCCTCGTCCGCCAGCCGCTGCTCCAGCGTCGCCAGGTCCGCCCGAACTTCTTCCAGCGCCTCCTCGGCCTGACGCCCCTGCTCGATACGCTCGGTCAGCGCCGCCGCTTGTCGCTGCAAGCCTGATCGCTCGCGCAGTGCCCGCTCACTCCGCGCGATCTGCTCTTTCAGCGCCTCCGCTCGCGCGCCAAGCGCCTGCCACTCGCGGCGATTGGCGCGGTAAGCATCGCCTTTCCCCTTGCCCTCGGCTTCGACTTGCTCCAATAGCCGTTGACGGTGACCCTCGGTCAGCGGCTGCTCACAGAGCGGGCATTCAGCCCCGGCCTCCTCCAGCATCTCTAGCCGCTCCTTGAGCGCCTCCATCTCGCGGCGCAGCGCCTCGTTACGCGCCTTCAGAGTCGCCTGCTGCTCGGCGATACCGCCCAGATCATCCCGGGCCGCATCCCGGCTCTCCGCGATCTGCTCCAGATGATCGAGCCGGGCCTGGACGTCGTCGTACTCGTCCAAAATCTCTTGATCGATCCGACGATCCTCCAGATCCTCAATACGCTGCCCGAGGACGTCGCACTTCGCCTCCAAATGGTGCCGCGCCTCGGAGATGGTCGCCTCCAGTTCGCGGCGCCGCTCGTCGAGATCCACCGACTGGCGCAGCTTGTCGCCCAGCGCTTGTTCCCGTTCGATCGCCTCCTGATACGCCCGGTAACCGGCCTCGACCTCGTCCTTCTTCGCCACAAGTTCGTCAAGCTCAACCAAGCGCTCTTGTCGCGCGGCGCGCTCGTCGGCTAGATCCGTCAGCTCGCGCTCCGCCTGCCGAATTCGATCATCCTGCTCGGCGATCTGCGATTCTCGATGCCGCAACTCCGCCCGCGCCGCCTCGACCTGCTGGTAAGCATCTTGTGCCGCCTGCAAAGCCGCGCCAACCTCATCAACAGTAGCCTGCGCCGCTTTGAGCTGGGCTTCATACTCAGAACGACGTCCCAGCTCCGCTTCGATCTCCTCCAGCCGCAGCTCAATCGCCTCGGTCTCGGTCGCGATTGCCTTCTGACGCTCCTTCACCCGCTCCTCGTAGATCGACCAGCGATCGAGGGCCAGGATTTCGCCCAGCACGCGCTTCCGCTCCGAGGCCGTCTTGACCGTGAACTCGTCGGCCTGCCCTTGACGCAGGAAGGCCGAGTTGACGAAGGTGTCGTAATCGAGTCGCAGCACCCGCTCGATCTTGCTCTGCGTGGCTCGCACGCCGCCCTCGGAGAGCGAACGCCAGCGCCCATCGTCCTGCACCTGGAAATCAAGTAGCGTCCGGCTGCGCTTGCCCGCCTTCCGCTTGCGAAGCACGCGGTAGCTATCGCCCCCCAGCGAAAACGTGTATTCGACCGCCATCTCGTCCTCGCCCAAGCGGATCAGATCGTCGTCGCCGCGAGCGCCCAGGCGCGAATTGCCCCATACCGCCCAGGTGATGGCGTCGAGCAGCGCCGACTTGCCCGCGCCGTTCTCCCCGGCCAGGCAGGCGACGTGAATGCCGGCGAAGTCGAGCTCCGCCTCACGATAACACATAAAATTAGTGAGCGAGAGTTTTTGCGGGATCATATGCCGGGTTCTATGGTTTCGGGTCTCATTGCTTCACGCTTCGGATGTGGTTCGCGCAATACCGCCGCCACCAACAAGGCCCCCAGGACCAGAGCGCCAGTGTTGAGATAAAAGGGCGTCGCGTGGCTGACGTTATCGTACAACCAGCCACCGGCCAATGGTCCCGCCGCCGCCCCGAGGTAGTAAGCGAAGGTATAGAGCCCATAAATGGTGCCGCGTATATCCTCGCCGGCGACGTCGGCGACGAAAGCGCGCTCCGCCGGCACGGATGCGGTGTAGCCCAGCGACTCGATAGCCCACAAAATCGCCAACGCGATCACGCTGGACAGATGCGGAATCAAGCCCGAGGCGGCGGCTCCCACGATCAGCCCGCCGATCATCGGCCCCTTGCGTCCCAGGCGATCGGCCACGTTGCCCATCCGCGAGGGCAGGAATGACTGGATCAAAGCGGCGGGCAGATAGGCCAGCGCCAGGTCTCCTATCCCGGCGCCCAGCATATCCTCTAGAAAGACCATCAACATGGGCCAGACCATATTGGCTGAGGCGCCGGTGACGAAGACGATGCCCATCAGCGCCAGCAGTCGTCCGGAGATGAGGCGGCTCTCGACGGGATTCGATGCGCTCAAGGGCCGTGTCTCCAGCACGCCGCGCCAGCCGTTCCACAGCGCCAGCAGGGCGGGAATCGTGTAGACGGCAAAGAGCCAGAACCAGACTTGCTCCAGCCCAAGGTCGAAGAAGCCTTCCAGGGAGAAGAGCACCGTGAAGCCAATAGTAGTGCCGATGATGGTGCCTCGGTTGACCGCCTCCCTGATGGTGCCGAAGCCACGTCCACGCTCGCTTTCACGAGCCACGTCGGCCACGATTGTGTGCACCGAAAGCCAGAGGAAGGCCGCCCCCAGTCCCTGAACGAAGCGAGCGATGGTCACCATCCGCACCGTATCGGCGAGGCAGAAGAGGATAACGGCAGCGACGTAGCCGAGCAACCCCAGCAGCAGGAAGGGCTTCCGCCCCCATCGATCCAGCATGCGGCCCAGGAACGGCCGCACGACGACCGGCACGAGCGAGAAAGCGGAGAAGAACCCTCCGATCGCCAGCGCCGACGCGCCCAACTCCTCGCCGTAGATGGGCAGGGCGAAGGAGAGAATACCAAATGGAAAGGAAACCCAAAAGACCGCCCGCCAGAGCGATTTTAAGGTCTTGCGCGGTGCAGATTGCATACCTTGGTCTACTACGATACCTCTTAGACGAGCATAAGCCATTCGTGTGCTTAACGATCTTCAGACTTACGCCGCTCCACCCGCTCCAGGATTTCCTCGGCGCTCCGAAGCGCCGCCTCGCCGCTACCGCCTAGCATCTGGGCCAGCTCCCGCACGCGGGCCTCGCCCTCCAACACATCGACCTGGGTCACGGTGCGCTCGCCGACCTCGGTCTGCTCGACCTGCTTCGCCACCCGATAGTGCTCGTCGCCGAAGCCGGCCAGCTGCGGCAAGTGCGTCACGCAAAGCACCTGATGCTTCAGATCGCCCGGTCCCTCGCCCGCCGCCAGGCCCCACAGCTTCTCGCCGACGACAGCCCCCACGCGCCCGCCGATGCCCTGATCGATCTCGTCGAAGACCAGCGTCGGCGTCTCGTCGGCGCGAGATAGTACCGCCTTGAGCGCCAGCATAAGACGCGAGGTCTCGCCACCAGATGCGATCTTCGCCATCGGTTTTAACGGTTCACCCGGGTTCGGCGATACGATGAACTCGGCGTGATCGATGCCGCTGGCGTCAAACGCGACTCGGGTCTCAGATTCCACGTTCGAGGTTTCGGGTTGCTCCACACCCAAACTCGAAACCTGGAACCTGAAACCAGGAACGGAAGACGGCAGCGGCACGCCCGCCTCATCCTCCCGCCACGTGAAATCGACGCCGAACCGGGCGCCCTCCATCCTCAAGTCGCGCAGCTCCCGCTCGACCCGCTGCGCCAATGCCTGAGCTGCCTCGCGCCGCCGCTTCGAAAGTTCCATTGCCAGGCCGCTCAGTTCATCGAGCAGCTGCTCCTCCGCCGCCTCCAGCTCGGTGATGCGCTCCTCGCTGTGGGTGATGGTATCGAGCTCGCGCTCCGCCTCCTCGGCGTAGGCCAGGACGTCCGCCACCGTCTCGCCGTACTTGCGCTCCAGGCGATGGATCAGCGCCAGCCGCTCTTCGACCTCTTGCAGACGCTGCGGGCTATACTCAATCTGCGTCTGATAATCAAGCAGCTGCCTCGCCATCTCCTCTAACTGGACATTGACGCTTTCCGCCTCCTCCAGCAAGGGCTCCAGCGACGGGTCTACGCGGGCGGCCTCGACCAGCGCACGCAGCGCCATCCCCAGCAGCTCTAGCGCCCCGGGCGTCCGCTGATCGCCCTCCTCGAGCGCGGCGAGTGCCTCTCGCGTCAGCTCGATCAAGCGCTCGGCGTTGGCCAGGCGCGGACGCTCTTGCCGCAACACCTCTTCCTCGCCCGGCTCCAGGCTGGCTGACGTGATCTCGTCGATCTGAAACCGTAACAAGTCAGCCCTATGAGCGAGCTCTTGTTCATCGCGCAGAAGCGCCGCCAGCTCCTCACGCACGTCCTGCACACGCCCGGCCGCCTCGGCGACCTGCTGCCGCAGCGGGGCCAGCTCGGCGTAGCGATCCAGCAGGTTAAGGTGCTCGCGCACGCGCATCAGCGAGAGGTGCTCGCTCTGCCCGTGGATATCGACCAATCCCTCGGTCAGCTCGCGCAGCAGCGAAAGCGTAACCGTGCGCCCGTTGACGCGACAAACGTTGCGCCGATCGCGCCGCACCTCTCGGCCCAGCAACAACAGATCGGGCCCATCGCCCTCCAGACCCTCTTGCGCCAGGATAGGTCCAATCGTTGCCCGCTGCCCCGGCTCCAGTCGGAAGACAGCTTCAACCAAAGCCCGGTCGGCCCCGGCCCGCACGACGGTGCTTTCGGCCCACTCGCCGAGCACCAGCTCCACCGCGTCCACGATGATCGACTTGCCCGCGCCAGTCTCGCCAGTCAGCACCGAGAACCCCGCGTCGAAGCGCAAATCCAGCGCGTCGATGATGACAAAATCGCGAATACGCAGTTCAAGCAGCACGCTAGCTCCCCCTACCGGCGCTTCCCCGTGTGCAGACGGGCGTAGGCCGCGCCGACGCCCGTCACCAGATAGACCCCGCTCCACAACAAACGTATCAGCCCGCCCGCCAAGTAGCCAATCGAGCCCGACGATAAGACCGCAAGGCCCAACAGCGAGAGCAAGGAGGCGACCAGGCCAGGCAGCGCTCCCACGACGATGGCGCCACAGACGACCAACCAGGTGTACTGCCCGCGCCGCCGCTGGATCGCCCAGTGGACCGCCTCCGCGATGCCGCCGCCAACTACCGGCCCCAGGATAATCGCGAACCAACCCAACCGGGGAATGAGCCATCCGGCGATCAAGGCAAGTGGCAGCGCCACAGCCGCCGCAATCAGATAATACCGGGGGCGAAAATCGGCGTAGAAGAGACGCTGCTGGGCGTTGATGCAATCCCGACAGCGGTAACCGACCGGGGTCTGAACCGCGCATCGGGTACAGATCGGTTGCCCGCATTTGTTGCAACGCAGATGGGTTTCAACGTGTGGGTGGTTGACGCAGTGTAGGGGCTCGTTCATACCAGCTCCAATCGGAATCATTGTCCATTGCGCGGCACCAGCCGCGAGACGAGCGTCTTGTAAAAATAGGTGCGCTCACAAACTCGTGCGAAGCGAGCGGTGTGAGAACTGGCCTCCACCACCACAGCGTCCCCGGCCATCAGGTCCGTCTTCACCCGCCCATCGACGGTCAAGACCGCCGGACGGGCATCCAGCACGACGATGCGCACCCGAGAACCTTCTGAGAGGACGATGGGGCGTTCCATACTGAGGTGTGGAGCGACGGGCACCAGCAGGATGTTCAAAAGTTGAGGCGGCAAAATCGGCCCGCCGGCAGCCAGGGCGTAGGCTGTGCTCCCCGTCGGAGTGGCGACGATGAGGCCATCGGCCACGTAAGCGGCCAGCTCGCCCCCGTCGACCTCGGCGCGCAGATGAACCGCACGGGCCTGCGCCCCTCGGCTCACGACGACGTCGTTCAGCGCCTCGGCCTGCGCCAGCGGCTCGTCACCTCGCCAAGCCGTCACGCGCAACATCATATGCTCCTCAACCCAGTAATCACCCTCCAGCGCATGCGATAAGACCGTCTTCCAACCGTCCGGTTCGGCCTCAGTAAGAAACCCCACCCGCCCCAAATTGATCCCCAGAATCAGTGTTCCGTAAGGTGCTACCAAGTGAGCGGCATAAAGGATGGAGCCATCGCCGCCCAACGTGACCAACAAATCCGCCTCGCGCAAGCAACGGGCGCCGGATGCATCCTCAATCTTACAAACCTCAACCGCGCCTAAGGTACTATTGAGCCAGGTTTCCACCTCCGCCGCCAGCTCAGCCGCGCAAGCGATGCGCTGATTATACAGAACAGCAACCGTCTGCAAAGTCAATCGATTCTCCGTCCTTCTGTAGCAGGAACGTCATCACCAGCAGCGTCGAACTGCTCCAAAAGATGGTTCATCGCCTGGACGTGGCTGCCTGACCAGTAGACTCGGCCACAGGCCGGGCAACACCGGAACTCCTTCTGATGCTCCAGCACGTATGGAGGGACGCGGTCAGCGATCTCGGATGGGGACGCGTCCTCCAGCACCACGTTGCAGATGGAACAGCGAGAAAACGCAGGAGCAGGTGGACCGCCGAGAGCAGCCTGTACCTCCTCCACTTGCTCCTCAAATTGTTCCGATTCAATGAGCAATATATCGAGACCACGGCGAACGGCTAAATCGTGATCACGAGTGAGCAGCACCCGCCCCTCGGCGCGCGCTCGTCGGGCCAGCTCATGGTCGGCGGCGTCGCGCTCGTAAGCCGTATCATAGCCCAGAAAACGCAGCCACTTCGCCAGACGTCCCAACATAGAATCAGCAAGCAGCCGCAAAGAGCGGTTATTTTCAGTCATAAACTTGGCTAAATCGACGGAGTCTGGTAAGATTATATATTGGTAAATCGGCATCTTGGTAAATGGCAGCCTAACCGGCCGAGAATTCGCGGTTGCCCCCAATAGCCAATTCCCAATTTACCATTTTACTTGAAAGGAACAATTATGACAATCGACACTTGGCTACCTGCCCTGTTGGGTTACTTGATTCCCCTGGGGATATTTCTCCTGGCATGGGGCGGTATGAAGCCAAAGCGTGCACGACGAGCAGCGACGGTAGGCGCGCTGGCGCTGGCTATCGCCACATTGGGATATTTCGTCGCTGGGTTTGCCTTCCATCTAGGCGGGGCTGGCTTGATGAGCGATCAGGCCGGCCTGGAAGGACTAGATCGGCTCTTTGCTGGTGAAGGCCAGCTCTCCTGGGGGCTGGTCGGCCTGGCGGGGTTTTTCCTGACCGGCGACGCGGCCACACCGGCCGCCTTGGCCCTCTTCATCACCTACCTGCCGCTGGTCACCGCGGCGGTGCTGCTGGTAGTGCTGAGCGCGAGCGATCAAGCGCGCGGCTGGCAGACGGTCGTCGGCGGCCTAGTGGTGACGATTCTATCATTTCCAATAGCGGCCTGCTGGGTCTGGGGCGGGGGTTGGCTGGCGAACCTGGGCCACACCCTGGAACGTGGCCACGGCCTCGTCGATCACGCCGGCTCCGGCGTCGTCTACTTGCTGGGGGGGGTGGCTGCTCTGGGCGCGCTGGTCGGACTAGGAGAGCACAGGCCAGCTGACGCCCCGAATGAGCCAGAAGAGATGCCGCCAGCGCACTTTCCCTTGTTAGCCAACCTGGGAGCGCTCTTGTTTGGCCTGGGCTGGTTGGGCTGGGCCCTGAGCACCCCTTTCCACGTAGTCGGCGCCGAGCTCAACCTGCCGCGCATTGCCGTCAACGGACTGCTGGCCGCGTCCGGGGCCATCCTTTCCACGCAGACTTACTGCTGGTTCACCGTCGGGCACGCCGACGCGCTGATGTCTGCACGAGGAATGGTCGCTGGATTCATCGCCATCGCCGCCGCCGCGCCATTCGTGCCGCCGTGGGCCGCTCTGCTGACCGGCCTAGTCGCCGGCCTGCTGTTGCCGTTGGGCGTCTATCTGGTAGAGCGCGTGTTGCGCCTGCCGGACGCCACGACCACGGTGGCTCTGGGCATCACAGCCGGCAGCTGGGGGTTATTGAGTGTTCCTCTCTTCGCCGACGGACGTTGGGGGCAGGGCTGGAACGGCGTAGGGGGACAAGAGTACCACACCGTAGTCGGGCAGGGCGTGACGGGCTTCGTCCCAGCTGCGGGATTCATCGGCGACGGCCCCGGTCAACTGATCGCCCAGCTGGCCGGCCTGGGCGCCATCGCCATCCTGGCCTTTGGTATCAGCTGGCTCATATTCTTGTTGCTGAGCCTGCCTTACCGCTCACTCACGTTCCCGCGATTCCGAGAAGCCGAAGAAACTGCCACGACCGAGAAAGACGCCAATAGAAAAAGGGCCGCAGAGAGCGCCAGGCCAGACGCTGACGAAACCATCGAAGCGCCCCCCGAAGCCATTAAGCAAGACGGTAAAGAAGTATCTCAAGGGGGCTGGTTGGATTTCCTCAAGATGAATTTACTGGTATTCCATCAAACGCCAAACAAAGAGAAACCAGAAGAAAGCCTTGAAGAGAGTCGCGAAAAGGACCTCGAAAAGACGCCAGAGACCGAAGAGCCCCCTTCCTCCGAGATGCCAGAAGAGGAATAGAGATAGCGCAAAAGTCACATTCTCACTGCACCTGGCGGGCAAGATGCTCGCGCAAGCGAAGGTGCTTTTGCTCCAGTCAAAGCATAGCTACATACGCAAGTAACAGTAAGGAGTACCAGTCAAAAGATGTACAGAAAGAAGAGATCAACTCAGCCGAATATCGTGTTGATCGTACTAGACACGTTGCGGGCCGACCGCATGTCGTGCTATGGTTACGAACGAGAGACCACGCCCTTCATCGACGCGTTCGCCGAGGACGCCACGCTCTTCGAGCGCGCCATCGTGCCCGGTCAGTGGACGATCCCCTCCCACGCTTCAATCTTCACCGGAGAATATCCCACCACTCATATGGCAACCCAGATTTACGACACGCTGGGAGAGGATACGAAAACTCTGGCCGAGCTGCTCCATCAGGATGGTTATAAAACCGTGGGGTTCTGCAACAACCCTCTGCTGGGGGTGGTCGATAACGATCTGGATCGGGGATTCGAGGAGTTTTACAATTACGGCGGGGCCGTGCCCAACTACCCAGAACTGAACAAAGCCAGGCCCCAGCTGCTGAAACGCATCAAGGATATCTACACCCGGCTGATGCAGCGTATCACCGCCCCACTCCAGAACCAGTTCGCCAACAATAACCTCTGGCTGCGGATCGCTATGCATCCGCTCATCGTACCCCTCTGGCAGGATAGCATCAACTTCAAAGGGAACACAAAGCGCTCGCTCCGGGACGTGGTCGAGTATCTGCGCAACCACCAGGAAGAAGAGCCGGAACAACCCATCTTCACTTTCGTCAACCTGATGGAGACTCACCTTCCCTACCGCCCGTCCGCGCGCTTCATCAAAAAATTCGCGCCCTACTACCAGGATGATCACGAGGCGCGAAATTTTATGGATAACTATAATATGGAGCATTATCGCTGGATGATCCCTCTGACTGAGCCGCTCGATGAAGTAGCCGACCGCACGCTCAACGATCTATACGACGCCGAGGTAGCCTATCAGGATCGTCTGCTCCGTCGCCTGCTCAAAGATCTGAACAAGCTGGCTGTGCGCGATAAGACGCTGGTCATCATCACATCGGATCACGGAGAAGGGCTCAACAATCACAACTTCGTGGGGCATTCGCTGGTGGCCTACGACGACCTGGTGCATGCGCCGCTGATCGTGCGCTACCCGCGGCAGTATCCAAGCGGGCGGCGCGTGTCATCGCCCGTCTCCACCCGACGGATCTTTCATTCGGCACTGGAGGCAGCCGGCATCACGCTGGAGAGCAACGGTGACGGCAACAGCGCGCCCATCGACATCGAGGGGCTGAGCCTGGCCCGCTCCACCAATGGCGGACCGGAGGTGGAGGAGACCATCTTCGCCGAGGCCTATACGCCAGACACGCTGCTGGCCCTGATGGAGAACGAGACCCCCCAGGCCATTGAGCGGTTCCGCTGCCGTTCGATGCGACGGGCGGCCTATCAAGGGCGCCACAAGCTGATCACGGTGGACGACCAACCGGATGAGCTGTTCAACGTGATCGACGATCCCCAAGAGACCCGCAATCTGATCACAGAACATCCCAACAAAGCGGCCCAGCTCCAGACTGCTCTCTCGTCTTTCGTAGAAGAGGCTAAAACCCGTCGACCGGCCAACTGGGAGGAAGCTCGCAAACTCAGCCTGGACGACGAGGAGATAGCCAAACGACTGCGCGCGTTAGGGTACATCGAATAGGTAGACCCAATAACAGCTTGGTAGATAAACAAACCCTCCCGTGGGATTTAGATCCGCGGGAGGGTTATGGTTTCAACACGCTTGAAAAAAACAGCGATTACTCGCCGTATGTCGCCTCCATCGAAGATTGAATGTGCTCCACCTCTCCGGCGATTTGTCTCCGAACAGCCGCTGCAACAGGGCAAAATCTCAACACCGCACGCCCCAGACGGGTCTCCGATCCAATGTCGAGCGAGAGTAGCGTCCTCTCGTCGTTGTCCACCGCCTGCAACCGAAATTCGCCCCAGATGCGCCCGCCGCCCGGCTTGAGCACGCGGAAGCGGAACGCCTGATCACGCACCGCCGTCAACTCGAAGAGCAGATCCAGCTGCAAGAGGAAAAACCTCTCCCGCGTCTTGAAGCGCGCCCCCACCGCGCCGAAGTCGCCCTGCACAAACTCAAATCCCTCGTGAGTGGCAAACTGGTATCGCTCCGGGTGTTCTTTGAGCGAGAGGAACCACTGACGGGCTTGCGCCATCGTGACAGCGACCGACGTCCTCGCGCTGAGAACGGCTTCCCTCATCGGCGCTCATCCTCGGAGAGCGCGAGCGCCCGCGCGACAGCCTCTTCCGGCGTATCGACATAGGCGATAGGCACCGATGGGTGGCCGTGCCGCTCCATCGTCCACGTCATCAGCCCCACCACCGGCGTGCCGAAGCCAAGGGCGAAGGCAATCTCGCTCAGCGTGCCGTAGCTCCCGCCGACGGCGATCACGGCCCGGGCCGTACGCGTGATGATGACGTTACGGGCCTCGCCGATGCCGGTGACAATCGGAATATCGACAAAGGGATTCGCCTGGCGGCGATCCCGACCTGGGAGCACCCCGATGGTCAAGCCGTCGGCCGACTTGGCGCCGCGACAAGCAGCCTCCATCACCCCGCCGCGCCCGCCGCAAATGAGCACCGCGCCCGCTTCGGCCAACGCGCGACCCACCTCCTCGGCCGCGTCGCTCTCGGCCGCCGTCGGCGATGAACCCCCGATGACGCCAATGATCGAAACAGCGTCAGAAACCCGCACAGCGTTCAATCGTCCCATCGGCGCCTCGACTCCCGACGCGCATAGTTTCGCTCGATACGGTCCGCCAACACACCCAAGGGGTCCGGCTCGTCGGCAAGCGCGATGATACCGGCGTTCGGCATCTGAAACCGTGGATCATGCCGGGCCGCCTCTGCGAATTCGCCGTAAGTGTAATTGGCCTGCACCTTCCACACTTCGACCACCCGGTTGGCCAAATCGGCCATCGTCATCGCCCGCTCGTGATAAAGCAATCCCAGCGCGATGTCCAGGCTGCGGGCCAGCATATCCTCCTTACTGTGACCTTCAGGCACATCAGCCTTCCCCCAACCGGGAACCGCGTCGATGGCGAGTATCTCCCGCTCAACCGTCGTGCCGCGCTCGTCCAGGGTAAACGTGACCTTCCGCTTCTTGTGCCGCAGACGGCGCAGCTCCTCCAACGTCTTCTGCCCGCTCATCAGAATCCTCCCTCTTGCAGCAAAAACGTCTCTAGCGTGGTGTACTCAGCGCCGCTGGGCTTGAGTACGCTCTGGATCAGCTCGAACCGATCAGCCTCGAACGCGGCCAGCGGCTCCACCGTCATACCGGTGACCAGCTCGCCAATCTGCGCCTCGTCCTGCCGAGAGGTGCCGCGTCGCACGCGCCCCAACGTCAGGTGCGGCGTGAAGCTGTGCCGCTCCGGCTTGTACCCCAGCCCCGTCATCGCCTCCTCGACGGCCTCTTGCAGCGCCTTCAGCCGCCCTGTCGGCTCCTCCACGCCGACCCACAACACGCGAGGGCGGCCCGGATGGGGAAAGCAGCTCAGTCCTTCGGCGGAGAGATCGCAAGGCGGCGCGTTCCGCGCCACCACCGTCAGCGCCTCGCTGATCGTCGGCACCTTATCCTTCGGCGTATCGCCCAAGAACTTGAGCGTCAGATGGATACCTGAAGGCCGGACCCAACGCACGCTCTTGTGCGGGACCTTGCCCTTCAAGCGATGCTGAAGATCGGCCAGCCGGTCCAACAGGACCTCAGGCAGTGGAATCGCGACAAACAAACGTAGCTTATCCATTGGAACATCCTTTCTGCGTAGATAACGTGATCAGCTCAATTGCAGCAGCTCAACGCTGCCCGTTTCCATCCCCATCACCAACAGCCGATGACGAAGCGGATCGCCTTGATCCGTCAAGATCTTGACTACCTCCTGGGCCTCCCAGGCCGCCACCGCCATCGGCGTCGCCGCCGGCGTGCCGAGCTGAGCCTCCAAGCCCTGAGCCGGCAAATCGTCGCCCGCGCCGTAGAGCGCGTGAAGGCCGGGATCAGCGGGGAAGACGGTCATCACTTGGCCCAGGAAGCCCGCGATACTGCCGTGCACCATCGGGATACCGAGCTTCTGCGCACCATCCTGCAACATCAAGCGCGTGGGCAAGCTGTCGAGCGCATCGACGACCACGTCGGCGCCCTCCAGCAGATGGGGGAGATTCTCGCGGGTGAGTTCGACGGCGTGAGCCACCGGCTCCACCGCGCCATTGACGGCAACGACGCGCTGCGCCGCGATCGCTGCTTTGTGAGCGCCCAGATGATCCTCGGCGCTCAGCAGCTGGCGGTTGAGGTTATGCTCCTCAAAGACGTCGCCGTCGATCAAGATCAAATTCCCCACCCCCATCCGCGCCAGCGCCTCCGTGACGAATCCGCCCAATCCCCCCAGGCCCACCACGGCCACGGTCGACCGCAATAACTGCGTCTGCCCTTCCATGCCGATCGTGCCGATATTCCGCAAGTAACGCTCTGGGATGACCCCCACATCAAGCGCGACCAGCTCCACCGCGCGCACTGAGCAGTCAAACTCGGCCGCCCAGTCGCGAACCTGCGCCAGATGGACCACGCGCGCCTCGTCCACCACCTCCGCCGCGCTTTCAATACGACTTCGCAATACTCGACGATCTGTCATAGAATAGATCCCTTCTCCAAATAACCTGTCTCGATTGTACGTCAACCAAAGCGCTTGTCAACCTATTCCTTCGCCCCCCCGAGTGGTCAGATTGACAAATCCTCCCACTCGGCGATAATAAGCACACTATGCGTCGATTATTACCGCTTGCTCTGAGCCTGAGTGCGCTTCTCCTGGCCGCACTGGCCTGCGGGCTCCCCCGTGAGCTGGAAGCGCCGCAGATTTTAGCCAGTGCCACCCCAACCTCCACCTCTACCCCCACCTCTACCCCCACACCCACACCCACACCCACACCCGATCCCGACGAGCTCCTCGCCGAAGCGGCTCAAGCGATGCACGTGGGCGATTACGGAAGCGCCGTCCAGACGTACCACCAGCTGCTCGAGCTGCCGCTGGCCCTGGATGAAGCGCAAGCCACCCGATCGCAGATCGGCCTGGGACGGGCCTATATGCGCGAGGGCAACTACGATGAAGCCATCGAAACCTTCCAGGATTTCCTCGCCGCGCACGCCGAGCACGAGGCCGCACCCGATGCCCACTTTCTGCTGGCCGACGTGCTCGTCAGCGCCGGTGAACCGCTCTCGGCCACGCAAAGCTACAGCACTTATCTCTCGGCTGGCACGGTCATCACGCCTTACGTCTATCAATCCCAGGGGGAAGCGCTGCTGGCCGGCGAGGCCTACACGGCAGCGATTGAGGCCTACACGCGCGCCGTCGCCGAGGCGCCGGACGCCTCGTTCGAGGTCGGCACGCGAGAGAAGATCGCCGAGGCCCAGATCGCGCTGGGGAATTATGAGGCCGCCGTGGATCAGTATGACGCCATCCTGAATGTGGCCCGTATCCCCGTCTACCGCGCCCGCATCGAGTATCAAGCTGCCGAGACGCTCCTCCAGGCCGTCCAGATCGAAGCGGGCTACGAACGCCACCGAACTGTGGTCGAAACGTACTACCGGGACCCACCCTCCCAGGGAGACTATTATCCTTATCGCTCGCTCAAGAAGCTGGTCGAGGCCGGAGTAGCGATGGATGATTTGGTGCGAGGTATCACCAATTATTACGGCGGAGCTTACGGCGCAGCTGTTCAGGCACTCTATCAGCACATCAATAACTATCCAGACACCCATTCCGGCGAGGCCCACTGGTACGCAG
Organism: uncultured Anaerolineales bacterium; assembly: GCA_964474655.1. Lineage (GTDB taxonomy): Bacteria > Chloroflexota > Anaerolineae > B4-G1 > B4-G1 > CAYYTU01. The sequence continues at coordinate 142,343 of CAYYTU010000001.1, read as the reverse complement.
GGCTCTCGTTTATGGAGGCCGGCAGCCCCGAGCTGGCGCTGAATGAGTTCGATCTCCTGATTGAGACGCATCCCGACGACGATTATTGGGGCGATGCCTGGCTGAAGAAGGCCGAGGTGTACCGCGGGCAAGACGACACGGAGGCGGCGCTCGCGACCTACCGCGAGTTCGTCGACCGCGCTCCCGATCATCCACTTGCGCCGCGGGCGCTCTGGGAGGCAGCCCGGCTGGTGGAGCAAACGGACGAGGCCGAGGCCGCCGGCGAGGCCTATATGGATGTTCAGATCGCCTATCCAGAGAGCGATTATGGCCCCCAGGCACTCTATCGGAGCGGATTACGATTCTACCGGGCGGACGCGCTGGTCGATGCAGCCGTGGCGTGGGACACCCTGGCCCAGCTCTACCCCGATTCCTCCCACCGACCTGCTGCCTTGCTCTGGTTGGGCAAGCTGCGGCGTCAGCAAGACGACGACGAGGCCGCTCAGTCCGCCTTCGAGGAGGCCAGCGCCGCCGTGCCGCTCGATTACTACGGCCTGCGGGCAACGGAGCTAGCCGCCGACCCGGAGGCGCCGATTTTCTCGCGCACGGCGTATACCCCTTCGCAGCGGCCCCATCAAGAAGACCGACAGGCCGAGGCGGAAGCGTGGCTGACCGAGTGGCTGGAGCTGGAAACCGATGCGGATTTGAGCGAACCGTCCCGCGCACTGGCCACCGATGCGCGTCTCCAGCGCGGCGAGGAGCTGTGGCGCCTGGAGCGTTTCCAGGAAGCCAGGTGGGAGATGGAAAATCTCCGCCAGGACACGCGCTCCGACGCCCTGAGTCAGTATCAGCTGGCGCTGGCCTCTCGCGACGCCGGGCTCTACCGCTCGTCGATCTTATGCGCCGCGCGTCTGCTGAGTATGTCGCCGGCCACGACCACACTCGACGCGCCGGACTTCCTCGTTCAGCTGACGTATCCCACGTACTACGAGGAGCTCGTCGTGGAGAACGCACGCCGTAACGACCTCGACCCGCTGCTCGTCTTCGCGCTGATCCGGCAGGAGAGCCTCTTCGGAGGGACCGCCACGTCCATCGCCAGCGCACAAGGGTTGATGCAGGTGATCCCAGCCACCGGCGCGGAGATCGCAGCCGATCTGGGCTGGCCGCCGGGCTACGAGACCGCCGATCTCTACCGCCCCTACGTGAGCGTGCGGTTCGGAACGCATTACCTGGCAAAGCAGGTAGAGCGCTTCGACGGTCGAGTCGACGCGGCGCTGGCGGGCTACAACGGCGGGCCCTCCAACGCGCAGCGCTGGCTGGAGCAGGCAGACGGCGATCCGGACCTCTTCTTCGAGACAATCTCCTTCACCGAAACCCGCAGCTACCTGGAGCGCATCCGCGAGCACCTCGCCATCTACCAGGCGCTTTATGCGCCGTAGGGTCATAAGTGGAGAGGATATCCACTACCACTAGTTTTGTGAACGTTGCTCGGGCCGGTCTCCCGACCGTGCCCCAACTTAACTCCTGCAGTCTAGCGACTCCAGACTTCGGAAGCCTATCGTCGAGAATTTGGATGCAAAATACCCCCGCTTTGCTTCCAAATTGGGTTCGCAAACCACATTTTAAGACTTCCGAAGTCTCTGCTCCTCAAAAATATGAAAAGTGCAGGAGTCAAGTTCTTGAGGTACTCACTGGGTTCTGCTAAGCATCCAAAAAGCCGGGGTTCGTGACGAAACCCGGCCTTCACGCTTCCGCCCGTCAAGCGAGTCGCCGTTACCACCAGGGTAATTGCATTTATCGCACTGGAGCAAAAGTAATCCCACAATTGCCCTACGTCACCACGTCGCGGTGTAGAACGCCAGATACTCGTCCAGGTGCTCGGACCAGAGCGTGCTCCGATGGCTACCCTCGTGCACAGCCAGGTCGCTGGCGATCGCCTGTTCAGTCAACGCTTCGTGCAGCGCCTCGGTCGATTTCCAGGCCCAATCTCTATCCCCCACGCTCAGGTAGATGCGCAGCTCGGATACACCGGGTTCCGACATCAGGTTGAAGGGATCATAGGCCGGCAAGGCATTATTGACCGAGAGGGCCGGGCTATGGGCCCCGACCGCCCCGAACAGCTCCGCGTTACGGAAGCCAATCTCCAACGACCAGACGCCTCCCCGTGATATGCCGCCGATGGCCCGTCCCTGACGATCGGCCTGGGTGCGATAGCTCGCGTCGATATGGGGTATAAGATCGTTCACAACTTGTCCTTCGAAGGAATGGTCGCCGCCGCTCGTCTGGATGTAGATCCTCTCCCTGGCGCCGGGCATCACAATAATAAGCGAGGACAACGTCCCGCTCACGATAGCCCTGTCGGCAACCTCGCTGACCCCCAGGCTATTCCAGTGGGATTCATCGTAAGGCCAGCCGTGCAAAAGGTAAAGCACCGGATAACGTCGATCGCCCTGGGCGTAATCCGGTGGCAGATAGATCAGATACGATTCTATATCATCCGTCACGTAGCTGGGGTAAGCCCCCTGCTCAACGCGCCCTGCAAGCGACCACTCCATCGTCTCAATCGGGCTGGAATCCGCATCATCGCTGGTCGAGCTGGGCGCGGGAGAAGAAGGCGACGGGCTGGTTGGGCCGGGCGTATGACTGGGACTGGGCTCCGGCGTCGGGGTGGAGGAAGGCACGGGTGTCGCGGTAGACGTAGGCGCGGCACTCGGCGGGGGGCTAAATAGCGGCGTGATTGTGGGCAACGCCGTGGCGCTTGGGGTGGCACTTGGGCTTTCAGATGCTTCGGATTTCTCGTCGGGAGAAATTGTCACCTCAACAGCACCACCCGTCACCAACGCAGACGGGGTAGCGGTGGGCGCTGGCGCATCGCCCGGTAACCCCGGGCCAGGCCAGATCCAGATAGCCAACGCGACCAGGGCCATCAGCCCGCCTACCAACATGCCCTTAAAAAGCCCAGCCTCAAATAGTTGACGCATATCATCTCCCAGAACTTTCAGAGGAAGCGTTATTATACCCCAGCGCAACCTCCCTGCAAGCACTTATTGGCTCTGGCTCTTATCAAATCAGTGGGGGGGTATTGGAGCTCCGTTGGAAAAATCGTCGGGTATGGAAACCCGACCTACATATGTGGAGTTGAGGAATGTAAGGCACGTATTCGGCGTCCATACCTACCGCCCCCTGCAAGTTGACCACTTACCCCACTATTCTGAGGTGAGCCGACGCAGGTTACAAACCCGCTCTGAGCATCCCAGAGAACCCACTTATTTTTCTCAACTGCAACGTCACCTCACGGCTCACAAGCATAACCTCAAGAAAGATTTGACGCCGCCGCTGTCGCGTGATACAATCGCTTCCGCCGCCGGAGGGAGACGACCAGCCGAATTGACACTGGACAATCCACCTTCTCCTCCATCGGGAGCAGATGAATAACCCGAAGATGGAGTACCAGCATCTTATACTCAGTCAGGAGACTGCCCGACCAATGGACGAAAGATACATCTATCTGGATCACTCCGCCACTACGCCGGTCGACCCGCGCGTGGTAGAGGCGATGGCGCCGTACTGGAACGAGAGATTTGGCAACACAGAATCCGCCCATACCGTCGGCACGGAAGCGAAGGCTGGGTTGGAGGAAGCCCGCCAGACCGTCGCCGAGATCTTAAGCTGCCACCGCGCTGAGATCGTTTTCACCGGATCCGGCACCGAATCCGACAACCTGGCCCTGCGCGGCATAGCCTGGGCAGCGCGACAGAGCAATCGGGGCAACCACATCATCACCTCACCCATCGAGCACCCCGCCGTGGAGCGCACCGTCGATCAGCTGCACGATCTGTTTGGCTTCGAGGTCACGCGCGTGCCGGTGGGCAAGCACGGTCAAGTCAAGCCCGACGAGGTAAGATCTGCCATCCGCCCGGACACAATCCTGGTGAGCGTGATGATGGCGAACAACGAGGTAGGCACGGTACAGCCGGTGAATCAGATTGGCCGCATCTGCCACGATCACGGCATCCTCTTCCACACCGACGCCGTGCAGGCAGCCGGCCGACTTCCGCTAGACGTAGACGAATTGAACCTTGATACGCTAGCCCTTTCGGCGCACAAGTTCTACGGCCCCAAGGGCGCCGGGCTGCTCTACGTGCGACGAGACACACCGCTCGTGCCGGTCATCACCGGCGGGGAGCACGAACGGGGACGTCGTCCGGGCACAGTCAATGTGGCCGGGGCGGTGGGGCTGGCGACCGCGCTTCAGCTGGCCGAGGCCGAACGGCGCGACGAGTATCTGCGCTTGCGCACCCTGCGCGATCGCCTGATCGAAGGGATTCAAGCGCGCATCCCAGAGGGACGGCTGACCGGACACCCTCAGCATCGCCTGCCGCATCACGCCAGCTTCGTCTTCCACGGCGTGGAGGGCGAATCGATCGTGCTGGGACTCGATATGGAGGGAATAGCGGCCAGCTCAGGCGCGGCCTGCGCCGAAGGAGAACTGGAGCCTTCGCCAGTGCTTGGGGCGCTGGGCGTGGGCCCAGCGTGGGGCGTCGGCAGCTTGCGCCTCACACTGGGGCGTTGGAACGAGGAGCAGGACGTCGAACGGGTGCTGGACGTGCTGCCGGGGATCATCCAGCAGCTGCGGAACGAGGGATGAGCACGATACCTCCCGACGTCCCCGTTCTGGTCGCTCTCAGCGGTGGGGTGGACAGCGCCGTCGCAGCCGCACTCCTGGTGAAGCAGGGCCATCCGGTCACCGGTGTTATGCTGCAGCTATGGGACGAACGAGCCGCAGCAGCAGCTGTCGATCGCGCCCGAAGCGTGGCCGAACGCCTCGGCATCCCATTCCGGCTGATCGAGGCCCAGGCGATCTTTCGCGCCCGCGTGACCGACTACTTCATCGCCGAATATGCCGTCGGTCGCACCCCCAACCCCTGCGTGGTCTGTAACCGCTTCGTGCGCTTCGAGCTATTGCTGGCCCAGCTCGAGATCCTGGCAATGGATGTGCTGGCGACGGGCCATTACGCCCGCGTGCGTCAGATCGCCGGTCGTTACCAGCTTCTACGCGGGCGGGATCGAAACAAGGACCAATCCTACTTCCTCCATCAATTAACCCAGGATCAGCTGGCAAAGGTCATTTTCCCACTGGGGAAGCGGACGAAACGAGAAGTACGCCAGCTGGCCCACGAGCGAGACCTCCCGGTGGCCGACCAGGAGGAAAGCCAGGACGTCTGCTTTGCGGTCGAGGGCGATTATCGACGCTTCATCGCCCAGAAGGCCCCAGATCTGATGGAGCCAGGCCCAATCCGGGATACATCCGGTCGCTTGTTGGGCCAACACCAGGGCTTACCCGGCTACACGATCGGGCAGCGCAAAGGATTGGGGATCTCGGCCCCAAAGCCCCTCTATGTGCTCGCCATCAAGCCGGAGGATAACACCCTCATCGTCGGCCCAGCCGACGAGCTCGGACAAGACGAATGTATGGTAGAGGACTTCCACGCCATCAGCGCCGATGTATCCAGCGAGCCCTTTCGCGCCACAGCAAAAATCCGCTACCAGGCCCGGCCGACGGACGTCACCGTCATCCCGCTCCCGGACCAGCGAGCACACATCCGCTTCGACGAGACCCAGCGCGACATCACGCCGGGCCAATTCCTGGTGCTCTACCAGGACGAGATCGTCCTGGGAGGCGGAACTATTTGTAAGATTCAAAAATCTATGCTATAATTGTTCTGCTATGGAAGATCGAACTCACCAGGAAAGCACAACATCTGCTCCGGATACGTCTGCAATGCAAGAGGCGCGTGCAACCACCTCCTCGGAGGTCGAACCTTCGGCTGCAGAAGAGAAAGCACGACGCTGGCTCACGATCGGGCTAGCGGTAGCCGGCGCTCTTATGATAAGCTTGGTCGTGCTGTTGGTATTACTCTCGATCAATGCTTATCAAGCTGCAGAAGCGGGCACAGCGCCAAGCGCCGGGAGCGTAGTCGTGGGATTGCTGCGAGATGCAGCCATCATCTTCGTCGCGTTCGAGACGCTGGTCATTGGCATATTATTGATCGTTCTTATGCTGCAAGTTCAGTCGCTGACTGTGCTGCTGCGTGAAGAGATCAAGCCGATGTTAGAAGCGGCTAATGAGACGATGTCCACTGTACGCGGTACCGCGCAATTCGTCAGTCAGAACGTGACGTCTCCCGTGATGAAGTGGTCCGGGTACGTCGCTGGCTTGCAGCGTATCGTAAAGGAAGTCGGCAACTTGAGCAAAGGCGACGAAACATCAAATCGCTCAAGGGAAAAATAATCTAACAAGCACTTAACAGGAGGTAAATTATGAAGAACAATGGTGGAAGCGAATTCGGAGCGTTCTTTTCCGGTTTCTTGATGGGGGGGTTGATGGGAGCAGTGGTCGCCCTCCTCTTTGCCCCTCAATCCGGCGAGGAAACACGGGAGCAGATTCGAGAGAAGAGCCTTGAGATTCAGGGCCAGGCGGAAGAGACAATGACCGAGGCCCGCGCCAAGGCAGAGGCTGTGGCCGCCGACGTTCGACGCCGTGCCGAGGAGCTCCAGGTCAGGAGCAAAACCACGCTGGAAGAGGCTCAGAAGCAGCTGACGAAGGCCGTCGAGGAAACGAAGAAAGTCGCCGAGGAGGCCAGCAAAGAGGCAGAAGCAGCAGAGGCCGAAGCGGCCTAACCTGAGGCGAGCCGAAGAGGTATATCAACGGTCCAACATACGCCAACGTTCGAATGAAAGCCCCCTCGCGAAGGGGGCTTTTTGCTTGACGACCTGGTCATTTTCGGCCCGCCGATATGCCACAGGCGGTCGTCGGAAATACGCCAAACCGGTGGGCTCTCTCCAGGGATCAGTGATCCAACGTCACACACTGCCAGGCTCGCGGCAGGCGAGCCAGCACATCCCCGGCCACCATCCCAGCCACCCCCATCTCCTTACGGGCCCACTCCCCGGCCAGACCGTGGAGATACGCTCCCACCGCAGCTGCCTCGAAAGCATCCAGCCCCTGCGCCCGCAAAGAGACTACCGTCCCGGCCAACACATCACCAGTACCGGCCGTCGCCAGACCGGGATTCGCGAAAGGCTCAATCACAGCCCGACCATCGGGAGCTGCCACGACGGTATAAGCGCCCTTCAGGACGATCACGTGTCCCCAGGCGGCAGCCTGCTCACGCGCCACCGCCACCCGATCGGCCTGGACGGATTCAATCTCGGCAGCCATCAACCGCGCCATCTCTCCCGGATGAGGGGTGAGGATCGTGCCGGACGGCAAGCGTTTGGGCCATTCCGCCAGGCGCGACAAGATGTTCAATCCATCGGCATCGATCACCAGCGGCGGCAACGTATGGCGCCTGGCCTGGTCCGGTCCGGCTCCGCCAAAGCCAACGGCGTGACGCTCTTCAACGCCATCCAGCAAGGCTGTGACGAAGCCCACCGTCTCTTGTTCTTGCCCCAGCCCCGGCCCCACCAATAAAGCGTCGTAATCGTCCAGGCGTTCGATCAAGACGCGCGCTGCTCCTTCGGCGATGACGCCTAGCTCGTTCGGCAGCAACAGATAAGTCGCCTCGGGCAGTTGCGCCGCAACCGCCTCGTGAATCGCAGCTGGCAAGGCCATCGTGACCAACCCGACGCCAGCTCGCGCCGCAGAAGCGCCACTCAGGTAAGCTGCTCCGGTATAATTTACCGATCCAGCTGCGATCATAGCCCGGCCGAATGTGCCCTTGTGGGCGTTCATCGGGCGCTCCGGCAGCCAGGAACGCACCAACGCGGGCGTGACCACCTCCAGCGGTATATCCTCGGCCAACGCTGAGTCCGTGCCGATGTCGGCCACGACCAGCTCCCCCAACGCACCAGCGCCGGGGAAACGGAAGTGCCCCCGTTTGGGGTAAGCGAAAGTGACCGTCAGATCGGCTGAGAGGGCGACCTTGTCCAGCTCGCCGCTCTCGTAATCGAGACCGGTCGGCCCATCGACGCCGACGACGAACGCACGATCGAAAGCTCCAGAATCGAAGCCCGAAGCGAGCGAGGTGAGGCGCGTGGGTCTGGGCTCCTTACGTGTGGAGAGGTTCTGTCCCACCACGTCGAGGATTTCGGCCAGCGTGCCCCGTAGCGGCAAGCGTGTGCCGGTGCCCAGGAGCGCATCAATGATCACGACGGCCTTACGGGCCAGGGAACGGAGGTCATCCCGGTCTCCATCCTCTTCGGCCAGCAGAACGTCCATCTCCCCCTCCTGCACCAGCCGAAAGTTCTTGTCCTCGGCCGGATCACGGGATCGGAGCAAGTAGCACGTGACACGGGCGCCGGCTTTCGTCAGGTAACGGGCTGCCACCAGCCCATCACCACCGTTATTACCCGGCCCGACCAGCACAAGCACCGGGCGCCCTTTCACATCTCGACGCGCAATGATAGCCCCGGCCACCGCACGCCCGGCCTGTTCCATCATAGCCTCGTACGAATGTCCGCCCGCATCGGATTGGGTCTCAATGTGGCGCATCTCATCCACGGTAACGACTTTCATAGTCACCTCAAGAAGAATCTATCTCTACCTGGAGAGTAGAGGGGATCACGCTCTTGGCCGTCACGCCCTCGGGTACAAATACTTCTGGCTCCAGCTGATGAGTCCCCGACGACAGGTCGAACAGATCCACCACCACCCGAATATCATCAGGCTCCAGATCGTTCAGGATGGGCAGAGGGCCACTCAAGATAATCTCGACTGTCTCTGGGGAGACGGTAGCCTCCAGATCCGGGCCTAACCCCTGCACCTCTGGCACCACCTCCATCGTCACACTGCTCTCAATAGGCTCGACGAAGACCTTCACCTCCACTTGTTGACCGGGAACGACAGAGACATTCTCCGGGACGTTGAGCGCTGGCTGGACCGTGACGTTGCTCTGGGCGCCCTCGACGTCAATGGGCTGCGTCTCGATGAAGCCCTGCAAAGCGGAAAGGACGTTAGGAGCGCCAAAGACGGTGACGGTCGGCGGGTCGACGGTGATGTCGATGACCCGATAGCCGGGAGCGACTTCTCCTTCCAGGCTGACCTTGACAGCCAGAGGGCGGTAGTAACCTGAAGGCTCAATCGGAACTCGAACGTGCACTTCTTCCGGCGTCAGATCCACAGACGAGACGGACTCGCCAGCCTCATCCCGTGGCTGGAGGCGCAGGTCGTCCTCAACATCGGCCTGAGCGCCCTGCACGGAGATCGAAGCGTCGGCCTCGACGACTTGCGTGACGTAGGTCGTAGGGCCACTGACCGTGACCTCATCGGGCTCGCTCACCACTTTCCGCGTGCGGTAACCCAACGCCGGGTCGCCCTCGACATCAATCCGAACCGGCACAGAACGCTCGAGGTAGGTATCCAGTGTCACGGAGACAGACGAAGGGGTGACTTCTATGATACGCGCGGGCGATTCATCCAGCAAGAGATCGACGGGTACCTCGTGCGTTCCCGCTTCCAGTGCGGAGACATCGGCCTCGGCAACAAAGTCATCAACCTCAAGGGTATCCCAGACCGATCTGGGGGCCCGGAGCGTCACCATGACTTGGGCATCAAACGACTCCACAACGACCAGACCCTCCGACAATCCGGACAGAGTCACCGGGATGGGCTGAGGGTAACGTTGTTGTAAGGTAGGATTGGACCCTTCCACCGCCACCAGCCAGGCCAACGAGGCCAGCACCACGGCTAAGATCATCAAGGGCACATTATGGACAATCCATCTTAAGACAGATTTCAGAAACAATTCTCCTTACCTATCAATCCGATGAGGTCCTCATTGGGGGAAACGACGTGCTCCGATTTCAAAGTCGCTCTCCAGCGACTGAAAGTTCATCCACAAGTTCATTTGTTCGTTACAATTCATTCGTTCGTTACAAAGTGACGGGCCCAGGCAAGCCACTTCGGCCACGCTCGCTCCAGGATCGGCTGATAGAAGGCATGCAGCACATCCTCCAGACGCTTGACATCGAGGTTACGGATAACACGGCCATTGTGGGCGATGGAAACGGCTCCGCGCTCCTCGGAGACAATGACCGCAATCGCGTCGCTCTCCTCGGTCACACCAAGGCCCGCACGGTGTCGAAGCCCTAGCTGCCGATCGGCCAAGAAGGCGGTAGAAAGAGGCAGGACGCAGGCAGCAGCCAGCGCCTGGCTCTCCCGCACGATGACAGCCCCATCGTGCAACATCGCATGCGGCTCAAAAATAGTCAACAAGAGCTCATAGGTCAGATTGGCCTCGAGACGGATGCCGTTATCCACGAACTCCTGCAACCCTGTCTCACGCTCCAGGACAATGAGAGCGCCGTGGCGCCTTTCGGCGAGTGTCTTGCACGCTTCGGAGATGGTGGATAATGCCTGCTCCATTTCTCCGCGCTTACCCTGGCTCAATCCGCTGAAGAGAGCGCCGGTGCGTCCCAGGCGCTCCAGGGCCCGGCGCAGCTCCGGCTGGAAGAGGACGGGGATGGCGACCAACAGGGCCGGGAACGCCCGCTGCGTCAGCCAGGCGAAGGCACGCAAGCGCACGATGCCACTGAGCAGAACGACGACGATGATGACAAAGATCACGCCGCGCAAGAGAGGTACTGCCCGCGTCCCGCGCACCATATAAAGCAGCCAGAAGAAGATAAAAGATACCAGGAAGATGTCGAGGACATCGATCCACGTTAGCCTCTGTAAGTACCAGAAAAGATCAAACATTAAAGAGAATCACCTGACCCACCCAATCAAATCCAACCCTATCATAGCAAGTTCGACGCGACCACCCTCATACATTCACGCAGACTGATTTTCCAGCTGCTCCAACAACCCCTGATAATCCTCCACATCCGGCGGACGGAGGGCGATGATGGCGCGAATGGTAGCCTTCGCTGCCTCCTGGCGCCCGGCTTCCAGCTGGAGATCGCCCAGCTCATCCAGGTGGGCCAGCGCTTGCTCCTTGTCGCCAGCATTCAGATAAGCCTGCGCCAGGCGCGCCCGCAGCGGAATGCTTTCCGGCCATCGCTGAATCACGTCCTCCAGCACGGTGAAAACCCGTTCCGGCTTGTCGCTCTCGCGATAAACTTCCAGCAATTGATCCAGCTCGTTGGTGGCGCGGCGCGGCTGATTGAGCCGATAGTAGAGATTCATCAGTGTCAGACGCGCGCGCTCGTCATCTGGGGCCAGGTTACGGATGCGCTCGTAGACCTCAATGGCCCGTCGCCATTCTACGCGTTGCATATTGATATCCCCCATCTTGTGGAGGATGTGCACTTCCCATTGCCGGTCGGGATCGCCGCGGGGGGCCAGCTGGAGAGCAGACTGATAGACCTCGCGGGCCTGATCAATCTGCGCCAGATTGTAGTAGCTATCGGCCATAATCAGGTAGTTTTCCAACGCATCATCAATAGCACCGTGCCGGACCAACAGATCGATCAGATTGGCTCGCACGGTCGTGTCCATCGGGGCGAGCTTTAACACGTGCCGATAGGTCCCTATCGCTCGACGGACTTGTTTCCGCGCCCGATAGGTGTCCGCAATGACGATCAGCTTCCGCACGCCCTCGTCGATCAACCCCATTCCCAGAAAGACCTCGGCCAGCTGACGATGGAGGGGCAAGTATTCTGGGGCGTGCTCCATCGCATAGTAACACTCTTCCAACGCAGCATAGAACATCTTCCGCTTGGAGTATTCCTGGGCAAGCGCGATCGATTCCAGAAGCGACTCTGAATCCGGCACTGCTAACATCTCGGCCAGGCTCAATGTCGGTCCCTCTTGAGCCAATGTATCGAGCCGGCGGCGTGCCTGCCTGACCTTGTCTTCCCATCCCTGCTCACTCAAAAAGTCGACCAAAGAGCTGGCGAACGAAAGCGCTTTGTCCTGATCTCCTTTAGCCAGGTAGCCATCGGCCAAGTGCTCATAGAGCTGGATCAAGTCATCGGCGTGCTCCCGCTGGACGACGGCCAGGTCCACGATCCGAAGCACCTCAACGAAGTGCTCCAGGGCCTCATCGATGCGACCACGGGCGCGGTGACACTCGCCCAACGCGAAATGACTGCCAAGCCGATAATCCGGATGGGAGACCACCTGCTCAAACTGATCGATGGCATCTTCAAAGCGCAACTTTTCTTGATAGAGCAACCCCAGGTTGAAGCGCACGGCTGGCCTTTCGACTCCGGCCTCAACCACCCGCTCGTAAGCAGCGATGGCATCCGCGATCTTACCGCGCATCTGGAAATCAATAGCCTGCCCGATAAAAGCGTCTATCTCCTCCTTGCTAAGCTGAGGACGTACCTCCGCCGGGGCCTCTTCTTCCTCCTCCTCCTCCTCGAAGACGCTCTCCGCAAGGTCGGTAAGCGCTTTCAGGCGGGTCGTCTCGACCGGGCTGCCTCGCTCCTCGCTCCTTTCGACCTGGGCGACCGGTACTTCCAACGCCAGATCGGACAATGCGGGCGGTTCTTCCGAGGCAGGAAGCGCTTCGGGCTCCATCTCGCGCTCAGGCCCCTCTTCAGGGGGAGGCTCAGGCGCTTCCACAGGCCTCTCCGCTGGTTCCCGGTCGCTGTAACGGAGATCATCAAGAAGAGCAAGGACCTCTTTGTGACGAGGATCGATCTTGAGAGCGTATTGACAGATCTGAACGGCATACTTACGACGTCCTTGCTCCTGGTAAGCCCGGGCCAGAGCCAGACATGTCTCTACTATCTTCTCCTTTTGGCCCCGACGCTGATAGTATTTGAGCAGTTGTACTTGTGCATCGATGCAATGGGGGTCCGCCCGAACGGCGTCTTGCCAGCGGGCCAGGGCCTGTCCAAAGGCCTGCTGTTGCTCAAGGTATTGCTCGGCAGAAGCGACGTAAGCTTCGGCGGCGGCCTTCTTTTGGCCCAGATGCTCTCGCACCGAGCCGAGGCGCTGCAATACCACCGGATCGCCAGGCGCGACCTGATCGGCCTTCTGGTAGGCCTCTAGGGCTTCCTCCAGACGGCCCAGGTTGGTATAAGCTACACCCAGGCCGCTCAGCGCCTCGCCATCCTCCGGAAACTCAGCCAGGGCGGTCTGGTAGGCCTCAATCGCCTGATCCCAGGACTTATCCCAGGCAGCATCAGCCGCCTTCTTCATCGCTTGTTGATAGACTTTTCGATTTCCTGACATCATACCTGTCCTTGGCCCTCGGTTAAGTCGGCGAGGAGTCCCTACCGTCGCTGCTATCCCGGCCGTCATCGTTCCTCAGACGGAGCGAGGTGAGGCTCCGCCCTGGCTGTTGGAGGTAAACGAGGAGCGTGTACGTCAGTCGGTCTCCGCCATCAAACGCACCAGGATGGCCTTCTGGGCGTGCATACGGTTCTCGGCCTGCGTCCACAACACTGAGTGCGGCCCGTCGCAGACGCCATCTGTGATCTCCTGACCGCGGTGCGCGGGCAGGCAATGCATCGCGATCACGTCCGATTTAGCCTCGGCGAGCAATTCGTCGTTGACCTGATAGGGGCTAAAGATGCGGGCCCGTTCCTCGGCCTCCTCTTCCTCTCCCATTGAGGCCCACACGTCGGTGTAGACGGCATCAGCGCCGCTCACTGCCTCGTGCGGGTCGTGCGTCACCAGCAGCTCGCTACCGCTGACGGCAGCGAAGCGCTGGCCTTGCTCCCACACATCATCGGGCAGCTCATAGCCGGGCGGCCCGGTGATGGCAAAATCGAGCCCCAGCAAGGCAGCAGCGAAGAGCAACGAGGTCGCCACGTTGTTTCCGTCACCGACGAAGGTCAGCTTAAGCCCCTCCAAATCCCATCCTTTGTGCTCGATGATGGTCAACATATCGGATAGGGCCTGGCAGGGGTGATTGTAGTCGGAAAGCCCGTTGATGACCGGCCCACGGGAATGTTCGGCCAGCTCCAAGATGTCCGCGTGCCCAAAGACGCGGGCCATAATACCGTCGACGTAACGGGAGAAGACTCGCGCCACGTCGGCCACGCTCTCCCGCTCCCCCAGTTGCACCTCAAAGGGGGAGAAGTAGAGCGCCTGCCCCCCCAGATGGAGCATCCCCATCTCAAAGGAAGCGCGGGTGCGCAGCGATGGTTTCTGGAAGATCATACCCAACGTCTTATTTTCCAGCAAAGGGCGATTACCGCCACCCTTCCATTCCTCCTTGAGGTCAACAGCCAGCTCGAGCAAGCTGTGCAATTGATCGGGTGTCAGATCTGCAAGACTGAGAAAGTGGTTCATTTTCTTACCTCCATGTAGTAAGCTTGTGATGGTATGGCAGCCCATCGGCTACCCGAGTGAGTGCAAGTATACCACAAGGGCCATCCAAGTGAAAGCGGTAGAAGCACCGCGCGACGGAGCAGGAGTGAAGCAAAGCCCCAATGCGATTGATGACGCTGAAGAAGAGAGAATCTCACCCGCAGACTGGATACGGGCAGCGGAGGAATCTAGCAGCCGATGCGCATACCCACCAACCCCACGACACCTAGGCGGTCCCCTCCCCCTGCTCATCGAGCTGCGCCTTCAACGTCGAAAGATCCCGCTCGATGCGGCGCTGGCGAATCCCGATGGAAAGGACAAGGATAAACGTCAAGGCCCAAAAGACGGCATAAGCGACGACAAGATAGACAGGCATAGTGCTCTCCTAACTCCGTAAGTGTTGTTCCGCTTTCAAGCGCAGGCGAAGAAGCTCATCGAACGTGCGTTCCAGACGCACGCGCAGCCACAGCAACGTGGCATAAAGCAGCGTGAATGCCGCCAGAGAAACCATCAGCGTCTGCGTCATCCGCGGCGTGGTCGCCATCCCCCCACCGGCGCTCAAGATGTTGGGATGAATGGTGCGCCACCAGCGAATCGCGAACCACGAAAGCGGCACGGTCACGAACGCCACGATACCGTAGACCGCCGCGAAACGCGCCTTCTGCTCCGGGCTTTCGATGGAGGCCCGCAGCATGCCGTAGGCGACGTAGATGAGCAGCTGCACGGCGCTGATCGTCAAACGCGGCTCCCAGGTCCAGAAGGTGCCCCAGACCGGGCGGGCCCACAGCGAGCCAGTGATGACCGTCATCGTGATGAAGGTGAGGCCCACTTCGACCGAGGAGAGCCCCAAAATATCCCAGCGGCGCTCCCCGCTCGAAAGATAAGCGATCCCAGCTAAAAACGTGACAAAAAAGGCGAAGAAGCCCACCCAGGCCGAAGCGACGTGGAAGTAGAAGATGCGCTGGACTTCGCCCATCGTGACCTCGCGCGGCGCATACAGGAAAACCATCCCCAGCGCGACGAGCACGGCCACGGCGCTGACGAGCGCCAGAATAAGCCCCACCAGGTCCAACCCCGATTTTTTCATCCCTCTACTCCCCCAATACATACCCAAATGTCAGCAACGAGACGGCCACGATGACCAGATCGTAGACGACCAGAATCCGAACCCAGCCTCCCACCTCGCCCCAGGTCGCGCCTTCGACCAGACCACCGGTCGCGCGAACGGCGGCGATCAGGACCGGCACCGCCAATGGAAGCAGCAGGACGGGCAGCATCACCTCGCGTGCGCGGGTGTTGACCGCGATGGCGGCCAGCAGCGTGCCCACCGCGGCGTAGCCGATGGTCCCCAGGAGCAGCACCGCCAGCACGCCGGGGCGCAGCAGCGCCACGTCGAAGAAGGCGGAGAAAAGCGGCAGCAAGACCATCTCCACGACAGTCATAAAGACCAGATTGCCCAGCGCCTTGCCAAAGAAGATCGCGCTGCGATCCACCGGCGCCAGCAAGAGCCCATCAATGCACCCGGTCTGCTGCTCGCGGGCCAGCGAGCGGCTCAAGCCCAACGTCCCCGCGAAGGCCACCGTGGCCCACAGCACGCCGGGGGCGGCGGCCTCCGCGATCTCCCCGCGCAGATCGAGGGCGAAGCTGAAGATCAACAGCGCCAGCACGGAGAAGACGAGCATCGCGCTGATCATCTCCTTGGTATGGAGCTCGGCGGCGATGTCTTTACGGACAATGACGAGGACTTTGTGAAGGAAGTTCATCGACGTGTTCTGTGTTGCGTTAACGATCTAGGCAGTGAGCATGCGATAGGTTTCCGCGAACTGATCGTCCTCCAGGGCCTCGCGACGCTCGTCGAGGACGACCTGCCCTCGATTCAGCAACACGACTCGCTGCCCCATCGCCAGGCCGCGCCCTAAGTTATGCGTGGTCAGCAGGATGGTGCCCCCCTCTTCGGCCAGCTCGCCCAGGAGGGCCGTCAGAGCCTCGGCGGCTTGCGGATCGAGCCCGGTGTACGGTTCGTCCAGAAGCAACACGGACGGACGATGGAGCACCGCGCGGGCCAACGAGAGGCGTTGCTTCATCCCGCGCGAGAACGTGCGCACCATATCGCGGCGTCGCATCGTAAGATCAACGCGATCCAGCAGCTCGCCGATGCGCTCCCGGTCACCGTCCAGATCGTACATCTGGGCGTAGAAGCGCAGGTTCTGCTCGGCGGTCAGATCGTCGTAAAGCAGGGTGCGATGGGAAAGAAAACCGATACGGCGTCGAACCTGGTCTCCTTCGTGGGCTAAGTCCATCCCGGCGATGCGCACCGCGCCCGACGTCGGGCGGGCCAGCGTGGCCAAGACGCGCAACAAGGTGGTCTTACCCGCGCCGTTCGGCCCGACCAGGGTCACGAACTCGCCCTCGTTCACCGATAGATCAACCCCCGCCAGAGCGGTGCGGGGGCCGAAGGACTTCACCAGGTTACGGACTTCGATCATCATATCCAATCGGGGAAACGCGTTTGTGTTTGTTAGACAGGATGAAAAGGATTCCCAGAATAGGTTTGATAAAAAAGATTGTCACTCTTGTGAATCCTGTCTAAAAAAGCAGAGGTTCGCCATCGTTTTGCAAATTGGAAACTAAATGCGCTCACCCTGTCATATCCAACGAGTTGTCTTTGCCAAAACCTATGGTAACATACCAGCGAGCTTAACGTCGGGTGCAAAGGAGCAATAGATGACATCCTTGAAGAAAGCGATAGAAACGACAGGAACTGTCGACGAGCAGCAACGTCTGCTCCTAGACGAGCCACTCCCCTTCGCTGGCCCAAGCCGCGTGCGGGTCATCATCCTGGTCGAAGAAGCATCCGATATAGACGAAGCCGAGTGGCTGCAAGCGGCTGCTTCCAACCCGGCCTTCGACTTCCTAAAAGAGCCCGAAGAGGACATCTACTCGCTGGACGATGGGAAGCCATTCCACGACGCAGGGTAAAGTTGTCCTGGTTCCCTTCCCCTTCGACGACCTCACAACGACGAAGGTGCGACCAGCTGTCTGCATGACTGAGCCTCTTGGCCCCTACAACCACGTCATCTTGGCGTTTATCACCAGTCAAGCCCCCAACAATTTGTTGGAAACGGACATTGTGATAGATACCAACCATCCCGATTTCGCCAGGACGGGCCTGCGGGTCTCATCAGTGCTTCGGCTACATCGCCTGATGACGGTCAGCACGTCCATCATCCGGCGTGAGATCGGGGATCTATCGCCACCGCTGAGAGCAAAAGTGACCGAGAGATTGCGCTACCTGTTCGATCTGTAAATGTAAACTCGCCCGGAAACTTTGTCAGCCTCGCTGTTACCCTGCAAGCTGCTCCCGCACCTCGCGCTTGAGCGACCGGCGCTTCTTTCGATAATCCTCCTCGGATACGCGCCCGGCCTCGAAGTCAGCATCCAGCACGGCGATGGCCTCCACCTGCGAGCGCACCTGCGCCGGCACCGTCCTTTGCCCCGGCGAGCGCCACATCAGATAAGCCGCCACACCCGCGGCAGCCAGCGCCGCCAGCCCCACGGCAATCCCACGCGCCCTACCAGAGCCAGCCCCTCTGCTTGTCCGCTGATCAGATCCTGTGCTGCCCTGTGAGATTGTCGGCTGAGAGACGACGTTGAACGTCAACGACTCGTCGGCCGCCAGCGGCCCAGCGGTATAGGAAAGCGCCGGCCCCATCTGCGTATCGATGGTCCCTTCCGACGAGATTCCCTCTCCCACCAACTCGATATCGCCCTCGGGGAGCACCAACACGCCAGCGCGGACCGGAACGTCAAACGCCTGCTGCACCTCCATCCCCTCCTGATAGGGGATCTCGTAATTGAAGGAGATCTCGACGGTGCTGTCGCCCGGCAGAACCGGCCTGGTATCGGCGAAGCCGTTCTCGCGCGTCACATATCGCTCACTGCCAGCGTCATCGAAGCTAAGATTCTCTCCCCCTGCCGGCAACTCAAAAGCCAACGTCATACGCTCGCCGGTCTGCGGGTCCACCGTTCCCCGGTAGGCACGATCACCGGTGTTGCTGATCAGACAGTATTGACCGATCTGGAGGCGATCACCTACCTGATTGACAAACACGTGCAGCTGGGATATCAAGACCTCGCCGGGATCATCGGTCGTTTCGTAGATCGTGATCGGCAAGGCGATCTCCTGCTCATCCGCCGTGGACGTGGCGGATGTAAACGCCGAGGTGTACATCACGCCGTCGTAGAGAGCCCGCGTCACCAGGGTATCCCCCTCGGACAGAGCGACGTCCTCAAAGCGGAAAGTGGTATCGGTTCCCAACGTCGTGGTATAGACGTCTCGCTCCTCCATCTCGGCGAAGATGTGGAGCGTGACCGCGAGATCCTCCGGCACAGCGCCGTCCGGCGTGCCGTTGGTCACCTGGCCAGTGATGGAGACCGAACCGGTTTGAGGATGGGGAGCCCAGGCCATGGTCAGCAGAGCAGCGAAGAGAAACAGTGCGACCACCGTGAAACGTAAAACTCGTGGGCTTTCGACAAGCTCAGCTCGGCGCACGTCACTCCTCATCATCGTCCTCACCCCCGTAGTTGTCTGCCGCAGCCAGCACAGAAGCGGTCGTCGGGAGCGACACGCCGGCCACACTGCGGGCAGAAATTGACCGCCGCCGATTCTTCACTCCCCGGCACATCCCCACTCTCATTCCGGGCACGCGAGACCCAGGTTTCGATTACTTGATCATCGACGTTTCCCGCACGAAAAGGTCGGGCCAAATATGCCCCGACGATTACCGTCAACGCAATACCGATTAGAATTGCCCCAATCTCCATAACTTCTCACTTCCAGACGTCCATATTGCTATCCGTGAACTTGCCTCACTTGCCTACCATCTCACTCCAGCAAGTTGTCCAGGTCCTGACGGAGCTGCCCGGCGCTCACCGGCCCGATGTGGACGGAAGCCACGTCACCCTGGGGATCGATCACGAAGGTCTCCGGCACGCCGGTGATGCCGTACTCAAGGGCGATTTGCTGTTGAGCGTCGAGCCCGACCGGGTATGTGACGCCCAACCGAGCAAGCATCTCCTCCACCTCGGCCATATCCTCCTGGATGGTCAGGCCCACGAAGACGACATTGCGCTGACGATAATCCTCCCACACGGACTGGAAGTCGGGCAGCTCGTCCTCGCAAGGCGGACACCAGGTGGCCCAGAAGTTGAGCACCACCACTTCCCCCCGCAGGTCGGCGAGGTCGAGCGTGGATTCGTCCAAGAGATCAAGCGCAAAGCCAGGCGCTGGCTCACCCTCGCGGACGCGCGACGACTGCGATTGAGCCAGTTGGGCGCCAGAATCTGGCGCTGGAGCAGCCGTGCCCTGCCCAGTGCCCCACATCGCCCACACGGCTAACGCCAACAGAACCACACCCACACCCAGGCCAAGGACGCTCCATACGCGACGACGACGCATCTGGGGCGCGGAGAGTCGCGCCTCGTCCAGCGACGGCCACAATGCCACCGCGCCGCCGGCCATAAAGACCAGCCCGCCCAGCCAGAGGAACATAGCCAGCGGGTTGATGAAGACCTTGAACGTCGCGCTGGTACCACCATCGGACCAACCCGCCAGAATCAAATAGAGGTCCTCCCGCACGCCGGCCCGCACCGCGGGAATCGCGATTGTTTGATGGAAATCCTGGTAATTGTCCAGCTGAGGATAGAGCGTGCGCAAATGCTTATCGCCGCGATAGACCGCGAGCGAGGCGCGAGTGGAAACGTGATCGCTGGCGGACTCTTGCTTCAAGTCCTCGAAGACCAGAGCATAGTCGCCCACCGTGATGGATTCGCCAGGCGCTATCACTATCTCGGTCTCGAAGGGATAGAAGCGCGTGCCGATGACGCCCACGGCCATCAAGATCACGCCCAAATGGACCAGGTAGCCGCCGTAACGGCGATGGTTCCGCCCGAAGAGACGCCACAATGCCTGAGCCGGCCCCTCGCCCTTGCGGACGCGGGCAGCGAGAGCACGACTTATCTCACCCAGGGCCGTCCCACCGGCCAGACCAACAATGGCGAAGCCAATAAGCGAAGCTGGGCGCGTGAAGCCGACCAGCACGGCAATCCCCGTCACCAACACGCTTCCCAACAACGCGCTGAACCCACGTCGCTCCAGCTGGCGCAGCGCGTTGACGGCCCGGCCCAGCAGCGGACAGAGGCCCATCACCAGCACCAGCGCGGCGAACTGCGGGCCAGTGACCCGATCGAACCAGGCCGGAGGCGCCTCGAACGTCCCCCCGGTGAGCGTGGGCAAGGTACTACCAACGAACACGGAGACTGTAATGGTCAAAAATAGAATCAACGTCAGGATGAACATTCCTTCGCGTGAGAAGAGGTCATCCGTGGCCTCATCATCGGTCAGCAGCGACCGACGAGTGAAGAACAGAGCCAGCGAGCCCAATAGCGTCAGGGCAATCGCGCCCAAGAAGTAGAGGCCCAGATTGGAACGAGCAAAAGCGTGTACGGACTGAATCAGGCCGCTGCGCGTGGTGAAGGTACCGAAGAGCACCAACACAAATGAAAGAAGGACCAGCAACAGGTTCCACCAGCGAAATCCACGTCGTTGGTCCTGCATCACCAAACCATGAAGCAAGGCCGTCGCGGTGAGCCAGGGCATCAATCCGGCGTTCTCCACCGGGTCCCAGCCCCAATACCCGCCCCAGCCCAACACATCGTAGGCCCAACGCATTCCCAGCAACAACCCCAGCCCCAGAAAGAGCCAGGCCGCCAGGGTCCAGCGGCGAGCGGCCGCGGGCCAATCGTCGACGCGCCGGACGACCACCGCCGCCAGGGCCAGGGCGAAGGGCACCGCCAGCCCGACGTAGCCCAGATACATCGCCGGGGGATGGAAGATCATCCCGGGATGACGAAGCAGCGGATTGAGCCCTTGCCCATCGGCCGGCACCGTCGTCGCCATCGCAAACGGATTGGAGAGGAAGAGCGTCACAGCGGTGAAAAAGACCGTGATCAAGCTGAGGAAGACCGTCGCCCAGGGAATCAACACACGCCCCTGCCTTGGCGGATGCCACACCAACAGCGCGGCGAAGAGCGCCTGTAAGAACGACCAGAGCAACAGCGACCCCGCTTGCCCGCCCCAAACCGCCGACGCCTTCAGGTAAAACGGTAGGGCGCGGCTGGAGTGCTGAGCCACGTACCGGATGTAAAATTGGTCGTCGAGGAAAGCCGCCAACAGGACCAGCACGGCCAGCCCCAGCAGCCCGGCAGCGGCATAGACGGCGTTACGACCACTGGCAGCCCAGCGTAAATCATCTCGCCGAATGGACCAATATATGGCGAAGGCCGCGTACAGAGCCGCGGTCAACGCCAAAGCCGTGAGAACGGAGCCAATCTGCGCTAGCATCATCCCTCCTCACCCTGGTCCGGCACGCCCTCCTCGTAACGCGTGGGGCACTTGAGGAGCACCTCATCGGCGTGGAAGCGGCCGTCTTCCTGCAATCGACCGCGTATGATGGCCTGGCTCTCGTGCTGCAAGAGATCGGGCTTCACGTCGTCGTAGACGATTTCCAGGCGCGGGGCATCGGGGTCGTTGACAGCATCGTGGAGCACCTTGGACAGCCCGCCGGCCCGCTCCACCTCCTTGGGATCGCCGGGCACCTGCACAATGGTAAAAGTCACGCGAGGCCTGGAGGAATCATAAGCGATAGTATCTCCCAGCACCGCGCCAGAGATTGTGACGTTACGCTCGCCAGCATCGCTCATCGCCTGCAACTCTTGCACGGTCATAAAGTAGCGCGCCGTGCTGCCCGTGCTGGTGACGATCAAATAAACCACAGCAGCTACGATCAGCAGCCCTGCGATGATGAACTTCAGTCTACCTGGCATAGTCGCCTTTCCTGTTTTCTAACCAGACCTAACACGCCTGTCCAACAAACAAAACTCCAATCTCGCCGATTGGACCATCCCCAACCAGAATAAGATAGTTGGCCATATTCAAAATTCTTATCGGGAGTTTATACCACGAAGGGTAATGGGTGTCAATCCGCGCACACGCGCCCGCCAAAGGCAGCTACAACAAGAGCAGCTACAAGGAGAATCTTTGGCGCCAGGTTATCTGGGACTTTGCGGGGTGCTCAGAGCGGGTTTGGTGACCATAAAGACTTCAGCACCACTTTATGGTCAGACAGTGGGGTTTGCAACCCCGCTGGAGCAAGAATTTCTACACATCAACGCTTAAGTTGACGCGCATAGGGACACACCCCCGCTGAGCAATCTCAAGCTATCGACCACGCGAAATCCCAAAGAGCTTGGCGCTATTGCTTAACCATAGGGTAGATGCAGCTGTTCGGATCAGTAGATGCAGAAGGATACACTCTAGCACAAGGCTATCTACCGCTCCACAGGCGCTCGGAAGAGGCTCTCGATCTGCGCCAGGATCTGCTCGCTCGTGAAATGCCGGGCAGTGATCGCTCCGGCCGGGCAAGCCGCCACGCAGGTGCCGCAGCCCTTACACAGCGCCTCGTTCACACGCGCCACGCCCTCCTCTGGGACGAAGCTGATGGCCTCGTAGGGACAGAGCGTCAGGCAGGTCTTGCAGGCGGAGCAGAGATCCTCGTCCACCACGGCCACCAGGGGCGAGATGGTGACTTGGCCGCGATTGTGGAGCTTGACCGCCTCGTGAGCCGCGGCCTCGGCGTGGGCCACCGTGTCCGGTATGTCCCGCGGCCCCTGGCAGCAACCGGCCAGAAAGACGCCCCCGACGTTGGTCTCCACCGGGCGCAACTTTGGATGAGCCTCGGAGAACCAACCGTCGGCAGCGCGTCCGAGACCGAACAGCGCCGCCACGTGCCCGGCATCTGGCTGCGGCTCAATGGCCGAGGCCAAGACGACCATATCGACATCTAGCGCGAAGACCCAGCCCAGGTCGGCGTCCTCCCCCCGCACGCGCAGCCGATCATCCGGCAATACTTCCACCTCGGCGACGTGACCGCGCACGAACGTCACCTCCTCCCCTTGCAGCCGCTCGTAGAACTCCTCGTACGTCTTGCTGGAGGTGCGCATATCGATGTAGAACTCGTATACCTCCGCCTCGGTCTTCTCGCGGACCAGATGGGCCTGCTTCAGGGCATACATGCAACAGACGCGCGAACAATAGGCGTGCGCATTCTCGTCGCGACTGCCGACGCAGTGAATGATGGCCACGCTCTCCGGAGGCTCCCCGGCGCTGGTCACGATCCGACCCTCGGTGGGGCCGCTGGCGCTGCTCAGGCGCTCGAACTGAAGCCCGGTGAGCACGTCCGGAGATTGGCCGTAGGAATACTGCGACAGCTGCGCCGGGTCCCACATCCCAAAGCCCGTCGCCACGATGATGGTCCCCACCTCCACATCCAGCAGCTGATCCTCCTGCTCGTAGTCCACCGCGCCGGTGGGGCAGAGCTTCGCGCAGGCCCCACAGCGCCCATCACGCTGGAAGTAGATGCAATGGTCTGCGTCCAGCACGGGCACGTTGGGGATGGCCTGATCGAAGGGCCGATAGATGGCCTTCCGCTCCCCCAGCCCCGCCTCGAAGCTCTCGTCCGTCACCTGCGCGGGGCACTTCTCCTGGCACAAGCCGCAGCCGGTGCACAGGTCCTCGTCCACGAAGCGAGCCCGCTTGCGGATGCGGACGTCGAAGTTGCCCACGTATCCGGAGACCTCCTCGACCTCGCTGCAACTGAGCAATGTGATGTTGGGATGCCGACCGACATCCATCATCTTCGGTCCCAATATTCAGGTGCTACAGTCCAGGGTGGGGAACGTCTTGTTGAGCTGGGCCATCCGCCCGCCGATGGAGGGCTCCCGCTCCACCAGATAGACCTGATAGCCCATATCGGCGATGGAGAGCGCGGCCTGAATACCGGCGATGCCCCCGCCGACCACCAGGGAAGCCTCGCTGAACGGCTCCTGGCGCGGTTCCAGGGCGGAATGGAGTCCCACGCGGGCCACCGCCGCGCGCGTCAGGCGCTTGGCCTTTTCCGTCGCCTTATCGGGGTCCTCGACTACCCAGGAGACGTGCTCGCGGATGTTCGCCATCTCCAGCAGGAAGGGATTGAGCCCCGCCTCCTCCAACGTGCGCTGGAAAGTGGGCTCGTGCATCCGTGGAGTACACGAAGCCACCACCACCCGCTCCAGGTTATGCTCGCGGATGTCCTGCTGAATCACGTTTTGACCAGGCCCAGAGCACATATAGCGGTGCTTGCGGGCCACCACCACTCCCGGCATATCGGCGATAGATGCCACCACCTCATCGACGTCCACCGTAGATGAGATATTCCCCCCGCACTCACAGACGTAGACGCCAATCCGAACGTTTTCCACTGCGCACTCCTTCTCACTCATCGGCTGCCTGGACCGAACGCCAGAGCAGTTCCACCACGTCGATCGCGCGGATGCGGATGCGATTTCTGCGCGCTCCCTCCTGGAGCGTGCGTTGGCACTGCTGACAGGCGGAGGCGACATACTTGGCACCGGTCGCTTCCACCTGGGCCAGACGTCTCTCCGCCACCTGGACGGGAATATCCGGGTCCACCGTCTCCACGTCGCCGCCACCCCCGCAGCACAATGCGTCCCGACGGTTCATCGACATCTCGCGCAGCTCCAGCCCCGGGATGGCGCCCATCACCGCTCGCGGCGCCTCGTAGATGCCGTTCTTGCGCCCCAAATCGCAGGGATCGTGGTAAGTCACGACCTCCTCCACCGGCCCCAGGGCCAGGCGATCCGCATCCAACAAATCGACCAGCATCTCCGTGGCGTGGAGCAATTCCAACCCCGACGTATCCACCATCTCCGGGTGGAGATGCGACCAGGCGTAAAGGCAAGAGGGACACGTGAAGACCACTCGCCTCGCCCCTACTGCCCGCACCTGCTCCAGGTTATGCCGCGCCAGATCGGCCATACGAGAGCGCATCCCCGCCACATAAAGCGGGTAGCCGCAGCACCACTCCTCGCCCCCCAGGGTGGTGAACTCCTCCCCAGCCCGATCTAGTATCTGCACCAGGGCGCGGGGGATGGAATAGGCCCGCGGATAGAACGAACTGACGCAGCCGACGAAGTAGACCGTCTCGGCCGTCTGGCGACGGGGCTTCACCCCTGGCGGGGGATCAAGCAGGTTCTCGCTCCAGACGAGCCGGCTGGCGTTATCGTCGCCGGAGATGTTGTAGCAGGCGGTGACTGTCTCTTCCAGCAGCCCCATGCGATCGGGGACGCGGACGTCTTCCCGCACGGCCCACTCCTTGAGAGCGACCATGGCGTCCTTGATGTCGATGCCCCGGCGACAGCGCACCTGGCAGGAGTTGCAGACCGTGCAGAGCCAAAAGGTGCGACTGTTCAATATCTCCTCCACGAAGCCCCATTGCACCAGACGCCATACCTGGCGCGGCGTATAATCCATAGCGTAGGCGGTGGGACAGGAAGAAGAACAGGTGCCACATTGAATGCATTGTCTGATCAACCGGCTAGTTGCGCCCAAACGATCCACGAAGGTGGAGTCGCGCCGCGCCAAGTCCAGTATGATCTCTTTGTCACGTGCCAAAGGAAACCTCCTGTTGCCTCAAACAGGTCAACGGATAAAGCCATCAAGGCCGTCCCGCGCCTCGACGTCACACTCGAATACCTGAGCGAAGGTGCCCACCAAGCGCCCGCTCACCTCTCCCAGCGGCGGCGCCTGCCCCAGCACCTGCGCCATCGACGTCACGCCGTGATCCGTGATGCCGCAGGGAATCAGCAACTCGAAGTGGGCCATCCGGGGCGCCACGTTCAGCGCCAGGCCGTGGCGGGTGACCCCCTCGCGCACCGCCAACCCGATGGCAGCGATTTTGTCGCCGTCGACCCAGACGCCGGGATGCTGCTCCATGCGGCCGGCCGTGAGGCCGTACGTCGCCAGCGCCCGGATGACCGTCTCCTCCAGACGCCATACGAAGTCGTAAAGGGCGCTCTTTTCGACCCGCATAATCGGATAGGCGATCAGTTGCCCGGGGCCGTGGTAGGTCGCCTTGCCGCCGCGGTCGGTCTCCACCAGGCGCACGCCCTCCCGGCGCAGCAGTGAGGCGGAGGCCAACACGTCCTCCGCGCCCCCGCCGCGCCCGATGGTGATCACCGGCCTGTGCTGGAGCAACAATACCACATCGCCGATAGCGTCCTGCGCCCGCGCCTCGGCCAGCCGTTTCTGAAGCCGATGGGCCTCCTCGTAGCCTACCGTTCCCAGACGAAAGAAAAGCACCGATTCTCAATCTCCATACTCGGTAGCGGAATCGCCGTCAGAGACACCTCCCACAATCGCCATTCGCCATTCGCTATTCACCATTCACCATTCGCTATTCGCCATTCACCACTACGGCAGATGGAGCGAGCGCTTCTCCACGTCCATCGCGGCGTCGACCAGCGCCTCGCCGATGGAGGGATGCGCGGGGATGAACCGCATCAGCTCGTGGACCGTCGCCTCGGAAAGCATCGCCACGGTGGCCACGTTGATCAGGTCCAGTGCGCCGGGGCCGATCAGATGGACGCCCAGGATGCGCCCATAGGCCCGCTCGGCAATCACCTTGATCGCGCCCTCGGTTTGGTTGAGGAGCATAGCGTAGGGGTTGATGGCCACCGGCACCTTGCCGACCTCGAAATCCAGCCCGCGATCCTCGGCCTGGTCCTGCGTCAGGCCCACCCAGGCCACCGGCGGCCAGGTGTGGAGGCAATGGGGCATGGTCTCGTAGTCCATTTGCTCGTCGGCACCCATCGCGTTCGCCCCGGCCACGAGGCCCTCGGCGTTCGCCTTGTGGGACCACATCGGCCCGGCGGTGACGTCGCCGATGGCGTAGATGCCCGGCACGTTGGTCGCCATCCGCTCGTCCACCAGTACCGCGCCCTCCTCCATCGCTACGCCGGCCTCGCGCAGGCCCAGCCCGCTGGAGTTGGGGAAGCGCCGCGCCGCCAGCACTTTGTCGACCGGGATCTCGTCGCCCCCGTCCAGAACGACGGTCAGCGCCTCGTCATCCTGACGGATCGCCTCCACATCGACGCCGCGCTTGACCACCACGCCGCTATCGTGGAGCCGCTTGGCCAGCCGCTGGGAGACCTCGCGGTCGGCCACGACCTCATCCCAGGCCAACATCTGCCGGGACGCGGTGATCAGCGTGACCGCGCTGCCCAGCCAGTTGAAGTACTGAGCCAGCTCCAGGTCCCAGGGGTAGCTGCCGATGACGGCGATGCGCAGCGGGATCTGGCGCAGCTCGATGGCGGCGTCGGTATCGAGCACGCCGGGCAGCTCGGCGCCCCCCGTCTCTAGGGGCAGCGGGGCCGAGACGGAACCGGTGGCGATCACCACGTTGCGCGTCTCAATCCGCTCGCTGGCCGCCTCGACCGTCCCGCGGTCGATCAGGCGCCCGCGCCCTTCGACCAGCCGGACGCCGTAATCGCTCAGCTGCTCCTCCGTGCCCATCCGTAGCCCTTCGATAAGCAACTCTCGCCGGTCGTGGAGCGCGGCCATATCGAAGGTCGGCTCGTCGACCTCGATGCCGAAGAAACCGGCGCCTTCAATCGTCTCCGCCACGTGCCCGACCGTGGTCAGGAACGTGAGGGGGATGCAGGCCTTGTTCATACAATTGCCGCCCACGTATCGCTCCTCGACCACGGTCACCTTGCCGCCCAGCTGCGCGGCGCGTATCGCCGCGGCAAACCCGCCGGAACCGCCGCCGATGACCACCAGGTCTTGTCTCTCGCTCATCGTCTACTCCTTTTCCTGCGATTGGTCGCCTGCGAAGATCAGGGCCGGGTGCTCCAGCAGTTGCGTCAGCGTCTGCAAGAAGGCGCCCCCGGGCGCGCCGTCGACCACGCGATGATCGATGGTCAGGCTGAGCGTCATCATCGCCCGCGGCTGGGCCTGCCCGTTGACCCAGGCCACCTCTTCGACGATGCGCCCCACGCCCAGGATGGCCACCTCCGGCGGGTTGATGATGGGTGTGAAGGCGTCCACACCGAACATCCCCATATTGGTGACGGTGAAGACCGCCTCGGTCACCTCGTCCACGCTCAGCTCGTTGGAGCGAGCCCGCTGGGCCAGGTCCTTGATCGCGTCGCTGATCTCAGGCACCGTGAGCTGGTCGGCGTCCCGGATCACGGGCACCATCAGTCCCTCCTCCAGCGCCACCGCCACGCCGATGTTGAGCGCCGTCGGCAGCAGGATCTCGTCGCTCTCCAGGCGGGCGCCCAGCAGCGGATGGTCGGCCAGGGCCACCGTCACGGCCTTGACCAGCAGGTCCGTGTAGGAGATCTTCTTCTCCCAACGCTCGCGCAGCGCGGCGCGGGTCTCACGCAGCTCGGTCACGTCGACCTTGGTGGTGATGGTCAGCTGGGCCATCGTGCGCAGACTGTGGACCATCTGCTCGGCGATCGATTCACGCATGCCGGTGAAGGGGATCGCCTGGGGCGGCGCGGACGGTTCGCGCCTCTCCAGGGCGCCCAGCACGTCCTCCTCGACGATCCGGTCGCCGGGCCCACTGCCCTCGACCTGGGCCAGATCCAGCCCCTCTTCCTCCGCGATGCGACGGGCCAGCGGCGAGGCCAGGATGCGCTCCTGCGCCTCGTGGTGGCGGCGGACGTCATCCTCGACCACGCGGCCGCGCGGGCCGGTGGGCTCCACCTGCGCCAGCGAGACGCCCAGCTCCTCGGCCAAGCGTCGGGCCGCCGGGGAGGCCCGCACGAACTCGGGCTCCTCCTCGACTTCTTCTTCCGGCGTCGCTTCCTTGGCCTTTTCCTTCTGTTTCTCGACGGCGGGCGCTTCTGCCGGGGCTACCGGCGCGACCTCCTCGACCGCGGGCATCTCCTCTCCTGGGGCGAGGATGAAGCCGACCAGACCGCCGACGGGCAGCTCGTCCTTAGGCTGGGCCACGTGGCGCAGGATACCGTCGGCCGGGGCCTCGACCTCGTAGGTGATCTTCTTGCTCATCACCGCCACGACCGGCTGGCCCTTCTGGACCTCCGCGCCGTCGTCCTTGAGCCACTTGACCACTTTGCCTTCGCTCATCGCCATACCCAGCTTGGGCATGATCACTTTCTTTGCCATCGGTCTCTCTCCTTAAAAATTGGGGGTTCGTCAAGAAGTTGCCGGCTATGGAACCATATCCATACGCATCAATCTAGCGCTCCATAGCGGCGGGGTCGCAAACCCTGCCGGAACAAAATAACGCCTGCGAAAGCGTTTTTCAGCACCTGAGAAGGCGCTTCTCAGCGCCTGCGAGCTCCGTGCGCAGGGCCTGTCGAATGCATCATCGGCGCTTGAGAAACGGTCATCCAAGAGCTGATGATTGGTCCCCGGGCTGCTCCTCGCGCCAGGCCATCAGCACGCGATCCATATCGACGAAGACAGTCACCGTGGCGTTGGCGACGAACGCCTCGTCGGTCGTGTCGCCCAGCTCCGGCTGGTAGACGGTGGAGGCGATCATCCCGCCCTCCACGACCTCAATCTGTTTCTGTCCGAAGGGAAGGACCTGGAGCACGCGGGCCTCGTCCACTCGCTCCGGCTGCGGACAGGCCACGCGCACCGCCACGGTCAGCTGATTGAGTTGTTCTATATCATTGAGCCGCGCGATCTCGATCAGGCCGGTGAGGCAGCTGCGCGAGATGGCGTCCTTGACCGCTTTTCGCGCCGCGTTGGTGGGGTCCTGACCGTGCTGGTCGACGCCCATCCCCAGCTCGACGATGAATTTCCGCTGGTTCATAGACTATCGGAACAGCTCGTCGCCGCTCTTGAAGTCGAGCCCGGGGTGATGATCAAAGCGGACGACGCCGACGGCGGCCTTGTCGCCGACGGCCTCGGCGACCTGGGCGGTGCCAGCGTGCCCGAAGCCGCCGCACAGCTCGAAGGCGCCGATGCCCTCTTCGACCAGCTGCTGGCAGACGGCTGCGGCTTCGTCGTAATTGTTGACGGCCACGGCGGTCAGCTCGACCTCGGGCGTGACCACGGTCTTACGATGCTGCTCGGGATCGACCTCGGGGGCCAGGAAGATGAAGGCTGCTTTCAATGCCATTCTGCACACTCCTTGTCTGCTACTTCTCGTATGCTTGTACGGTTCTCTGGGATTTCGCGCTGCGTCTAGAAAT
The DNA here is from genome assembly GCA_964474655.1 of uncultured Anaerolineales bacterium. Classification (GTDB taxonomy): domain Bacteria; phylum Chloroflexota; class Anaerolineae; order B4-G1; family B4-G1; genus CAYYTU01. The sequence continues at coordinate 112,027 of CAYYTU010000001.1, read as the reverse complement.
CGACCGCGCAGCGGCGTCGGAAGGCGCCGGTCTGGATACCCTCCTCCATACAGGCGTCGATGTCCACCACCCGCGGACCATTATTCGTCAGGCGCACCGTCATCGGGTGCTCCGGGAAGCCCTTCAGCGTCCGCTCGCCGTCGAGGGCCACCGTCGAAGGCATCGCCTCCAGCGCGACCTCGTCGCCCAGCGTCAGCATCTGATGCTCGCGGATGCAGACCTGGGTCACCAGGCCCGGCGCGACCGGCGCCAGGACGTTCGTGCCCTCAGGGCCGATCAGCAGATGCATGCCCATCTCATCCTCCAGGCCGATGGGCCGAATCTGGCTGCCGATGGCCGACATGCCGATGCTGCCCGGCTCGGCCCGGGCCAGGACGATCTCTCGGATCGTGTCCGGGTCCCACAGCGCGCGGCTGCCGATGAAGAGCTCGCTGGTCACCACCACGTCGACCAGCGCGATGTCGATCAGCTCGCCCTCCTGATAGACCTCCAGCCGCTTGGAGCGATGGCTGACGCGGTCGAGATCGACGTCACCGCTGGCAACCAGGCCGGCCGCCAAGCCAGCGATGGTCCCCTCCACCATACAGGGCACCACGTTGTTGGTGCCGGTAGAGATGGGCACCAGCGGCACCTGCCCGCAGCCCTTGGCCACGGCCCGGTTGGTGCCGTCGCCGCCCAGCGTGATGATGCATTCGGTTCCCATCTCGCGGAAGCGGCGTCCGGCCTCGGCCGAATCGCGCTCATCGGCGCGCACCTCCATATCGAGGAACGAGACCGCCAGCGCGAGCTCAACGTGCTTCAGGGCGTGCTCGCCCAGCCCGTAGTAATCGGGCATAAAGATCACGTGCTCCACTCCCAGCGCGTCCAGCGCCAGCAGGAGGCGGCGCAGGATGTTGACCTTTTCGTTGTTATCGAAGACCGAGCTGCGGGCCACCAGGCGGCGGATATCCTTGCCGGAGGCCGGATTGGCGACGATTCCCACTGTTGACATAATACCTGTCCTATCGTAGCTACCTATCGACAGAGGGAGCCTTCCCACCCGGGAAGCGGCTCCCTCTGTCCGTTTGTGTGCGATATCCTAGACCACCGACTTGACGGCCTCCACGATGTCGGCCACGCCGGGGACATATTCATCCTCCAGGGCCGGACTGAAGGGCACCGGCGCGTGGGGCGCCGTCACCATCTGTGGCGGCGCGTCCATATAGTCGAAGGCCGCGGTGGCGATCAGCGCGGCCAGATCGGTCGCCATACTGCAGCGCGGGTTATCCTCGTCCACCACGATGAAGCGATGGGTCTTCTTGACCGAATCGACGATCGTTTCCTCGTCCAGCGGGGAGAGGGTACGCGGGTCGATCACCTCGACCGCGATGCCCTCGTCGGCCAGCTGCTCGGCGGCCTGTAGCGCCAGCAAGACCATACGCCCGATGGCGACGATGGTGGCGTCGCTGCCCTCGCGCTTGACATCGGCCTGACCCAGCGGGATGACGTACTCGCCCTCCGGCACCTCGCCCTCGGTGTCGTAGAGCAGCTTGTGCTCGAAGAAGAGCACCGGGTCGTCGTCGCGGATGGCGGCCGCCAGCAAGCCCTTGGCGTCGGCCGGCGTGGCGGGCACGACGGCCTTCAGCCCCGGCATGTGGGTGAAGACCGAGTAATGGGAGCTCGAGTGCTGAGCAGCGGCGCGGAAGCCAGCCCCGATCATGGTGCGGATCACGATGGGCACCTCGGCCTTGCCGCCGAACATGTAGCGCAGCTTGGCGCCCTGGTTGAAGATCTGGTCCATGCAGACGCCGAAGAAGTCGACGAACATCATCTCGGCGATGGGCCGCAGCCCGCTGGCCGCGGCGCCGACCGAGGCGCCGATGAAGGCCGACTCGCTGATGGGCGTGTCGAGCACGCGGTCGCGGCCGAACTCCTTGGCCAGCCCGGCCGTGACGCCCAGGACGCCGCCCCAGGCCTCCTCGCCCTCACCTTCCACATGCTCGAGCTCGGCGCCGCCGGCCACGTCTTCACCCATCAGGATCACAGTGGGGTCGCGGCGCATCTCCAGCCGCATGGCTTCGTTTAGCGCTTCTCGAAACGTCAAAGTCCGGTTCGTCATGGTCGTCTCCCTCCTTTTAGGCGTAACTGACGTAGACGTCGGTGGTCAGTTCATCGGGCGTCGGCATCGGGCTTTCCTCGGCGAAGATGACGGCCTCGTCGATCAGGCTCTCGACCTTTTCGTCGATGGCGTCTAGCTCCTCCTCAGAGACCAGCCCGCGTTCCAGGACGTTCTCGTGGAATTTATTGATCGGATCGCGCTGGCGGAAATCCTCGCGCATCTCGTCGGTGTAGTAGGTCACGGCGTCGCCCTCGAAGTGGCCGTAGTAGCGGAAGGCCTTGCACTCGATCAGCGTTGGTCCCTCTCCCTGGCGGGCACGTTCGATGGCCTCACTGACCGCCTCGGTGACGGCGAAGATGTCGGTGCCGTCGACGGAGAGGCCGGGCATGCCGTAGGCAGTGGCGCGGTCGGCGATGTCCTTGACCGAGGCGTGGTACTCGACCGGGGTCGACTCGGCGAAGCCGTTGTTCTCGCAGACGAAGACCACCGGCAGGTTCCAGATGGAAGCCAGGTTCATCGATTCGTGCATGGTGCCCTGCTCCGAGGCGCCGTCGCCGAAGAAGCAGACCGCGACGTGATCCTTGCCCAGCACCTTGGCCGTGAGGCCCGGGCCGCAGGACAGAGGCCCGCCACCGCCGACGATGCCGTTGGCGCCCATCATCCCTTTGTCCACGTCGGCGATGTGCATGGAACCGCCCTTGCCCTTGCAGGAGCCGGTGGCCTTGCCGTAGAGCTCGGCCATCATCTCCTTGACGTCGACGCCCTTGGCGATGCAGTGGCCGTGTCCGCGGTGGGTGGAGGTGATGTAATCGTCGTCGGTCAGCTGCGAGCAGACGCCGACGGCGATGGCCTCCTCACCGGCGTACAGGTGCACAAAGCCCGGTATCTTGCCCTCGGCGAACAATTCGCTCACTTGATCCTCGAACGAGCGGATGGTGCGCATCCGCTCGTACATCCAGAGAAGTTGTTCTTTGCTATACTCAGCCATCATAATCCTCCTTATTTTGTGAGATGTTGAACGATGTGCAAATACGCTTTCCAACGGTTCGTTCGATAGCTCACCTCCCTTCCAGCAGTCAGTGGCTCTTGGCCAGGCCCTTTTTGCCCTGCTACCGCGTGGGGGCGCTTTTCACCACACACGCTCAGAAGCAAGCGCCGGAAGCCCCCACTACCAGCGAGGCAGCCGGAAACGCCACGGGTTGTCTGGATCAACAACAGACCCAATGTCAATTGGGAAAGATTAAGAATATAGGTCATCTTGACCCCCCAGGCCGGGGAGGCTGGAAGTTACCGGAAGTATAAGGAAGATGCGGAGCTGTGAGTAGATTGATTGGTTGATGTCCGCTCGATCGATTGCGATGCCAATTAAAACAATCTGATACGGACAGATAAGCATAAGGAGGGATTAGCCGTACACCACATGCTGCCAGATCGTGACAGGCTATCCAGTGCCATCTCAACTTGCCTCCTGCACGTTTCAAATTTGAGGAACAGAGACATCGGAAGTCTTAAAATGTGGTTTGCGAACCCAATTGGGAAGCAAAGCGGGGTTATTTTGCATCCAAAATCCTCAACGAAGACTTCCGAAGTCTGGAGTCACTAGGCTGCAGGAGTGAAGTCTCAATGGCCTAATCCACATACACGTCATAGCTATTCTACCAGTATCGGGTCAGAAGTCAACATAATAGCGCGACGGGTAAACGGAGCAGACTAACTTGACACCAAGGAGAGTATTGGTAAACTGTCTTTGACCAGCCCGTTATCTGGCTTAAACAAGCACGTCACCTAACTTTATACTGGAGGCTACCGATGGACCTTTATCAAATCACCAAAAAGCAGCTGGAGGCGGGGGAGGTGCAAAAGCTCAAATCTACGCTCAACCGACCCGATATGGATGATTTACGGGTTCTGGTTGAGAATCTGACGCCCGACGAGCGCGTCGTCATCTTCCGCCTGCTGAGCAAGGACCAGGCTTTGGCACTCTTCGAGCAGCTTGACGTCGAGCAGCGTCAACACCTCATCTCCTCTTTCACCCAAGAGGAAGCAACCCGCATTTTCACCGCGCTGGCCCCTGACGATCGGGTCCGTCTGTTAGATGAAGTACCGGCTGCCATCGCCAAGCGCCTGGTCGAAGCTCTGCCACCTGACGAGCGAGATCAGGTCAACTTGCTCCTGGGCTACAAGCCGGAGAGCGCCGGGCGCGTTATGACGCCCAAGTACGTACGGCTCTCCCACGGTATGACAGCTGCGGAAGGATTGGATAAGATACGCCAGGTGGGACGCCAGGAAGCCATCCACATCCTCTATGTGACCGACGCCGAAAGACGCTTGCTGGGAAAAGTCTCCCTCCAAAGCCTCGTTTTGGCCAGGCCGAACGAGAGTATAGCCTCACTTATGGATACCGAGGTGATCTGGGCCAGCACCGACACCGACCAGGAGGAGGCCGCCCGCTTGCTCCAGCACCACGACCTGTTGAGCCTGCCCGTCGTGGATCACGACCGGCGCCTGGTGGGCGTCATCACCATCGATGACGCGATGGAGATTATGGAGGAGGAGGTCACCGAGGACTTCTTCGACAAGGCTGCTCTGACTCCATTGAAGGGCGATGCGCATCGCAGCTACCGCCTGGTGAACGGCGCGCTGTCGGACATCTGGCCGGTGCGCATCCCCTTCTTGCTGATCACGATGGTCGGCGGATTGCTGGCCGGGTCCGTGATCGATGCCTTCGAGGCCACTCTCCAGGGTATTCCGGTGCTGGCGGTCTTCATCCCAGTCGTGATGGACATGGGCGGTAACGCCGGGACCCAATCCACGACCATCTTCGCCCGGGCTCTGGCGCTGGGACATATCAACCTGCACCAGTTTAGCAAGCACCTGCTGCGCGAAGCGGGCGTCGGCCTGAGCATAGGCGCTGCTTTGGGGCTGATCACCGGAAGCATCGCGGTCATCTGGCATGGTATGGTCTCCCTCGGTCTGGTGGTCGGGTTCTCACTGACCCTGACCATAACCCTGGCGACTACGCTGGGCTTCCTGATACCTTATTTGCTGACCAAGCTAGGGGCAGATCCGGCCGTCGGAGCAGACCCGATCATCACCACTATCAAGGACATCACCGGTCTGTTGATCTACTTTGGGCTGGCGTATTACGTGCTGGGGCCTCTGCTACTATAAGCCGACGGTCGCCGCAACTACCGTATCTCGATCAGACCCCCTAACCTCTCCCTTAATCGTTGAGTTGCGCCGTTCATCTCATATGATAGAATAACAACCATCATTTGATCTCTGCCGCATCCCATCCCTCCTTTGCCCAGTCTCCCGACCAAAACTTTTCATCGGGGGAGGTCTGCTGGCGGGATAATTGGAAGCGGCAACAGAGATGCCGAGACGTACGATGGAGCGCGGAATCGCAGCGCAAGCCGCAAGATAGAAGATGGAGGCCAGGGATGAACCTTTGGGTTACGATGATTCTGCTGCTGACGGTGGTTAGCGGCGCTTTCGCAGCAGTCATTTCCAAGAATCTGCTACGGTCAGCGGTGGCGCTGGGAATCAGCAGCGCCGCTCTGGCCGCGTTGTTCTTTTACCTGGACGCACCGTTTGCAGGAGCATTCGAGCTCAGCGTGGGCGCTGGGTTGATCAGCGTGCTCTTCATAGTGGTCATCAGCCTCACGGAATCAATGCGAGGGGGGAGCAATGCGCCGTAGATTTGGCTTCTGGGCCATCCTCCTGGCGGTGCTACTGACAACAGGCATCCTGGTGGGCCGATGGGTTTGGAGCCCCCAAACCCCACCGACAATGTCGTTCCGTGCCTGGTGGTGGGAATACAGGGAACTCGACGTTGCCGTCCAGGTGGGGCTTATGTTCGCCGGTGCACTCGGCATAGCAGCACTTATGCCCCCAGAAGAGGGACAAAAAGAGAGGTAGGTATGGAAGAAATAATCTTCTTCTCCGGGAGCGGGCTGATATTCTTGCTGGGACTGGGCTGCCTGCTCACTCAGCGCGAAGCCATTAAACAGGTGATCGGGCTCAAAATTATGTTACAAGGCGTGACGCTAATCCTGATCTACCAGGGCCACGTCAAAGGAGATCTCTACACCGTACAAAGCATCGCCATCTCCGCCTTAGTGGTCGAGACTATCCTGATCGCCGTCGCGCTGGCCTTGCTCATCAACATCTACGAGTACTATCCCTCCGGGGACATAGACGAGCTGGACAGGCTGCGAGGCTGATATGAGCAACGAGTTACTCGTGGCCCTCTTCGGATTACCGTTCTTGACCAGCCTGGTGATCGTGCTCTTCCTGCGCCGCTCCCCACGCTCAGCAAGAGGAGTGGCCCTCTTCGCGAGCGCCGCGACGGCTTTGTGCGCCACAGCGCTGCTACCTCTGGCTGGAGAAGATCCCAATCTAACCCTGGAATGGCTGCCCGGAACCGGCCCGATGGCCTTTGGCCTGGGCCCCACCGGTTTGTACGCCGCGCTGGTTACCACCTGGGCCGCGTTTCTGGCCCTGCTGGGGACTACTTCGACTGACACGGAAGTGCCTCCACTTTCGCTGGCCCTGATGTTATCGGCGTTGGCGGCGTCCAGCGTAGCCTTCCTCACCGAGCACTTCCTGGCCCGCTACGTGGCCCTGGAGATTGTGGCGCTCTCCATCGCCCTGGCGCCGCTGGTCGAGCTGCGCAGCGACCGAGGAGGGCGAGGGTTCTGGCTCATTTACGTGGTGCTGCGTCTGGGCGACGTAGGATTGCTCAGCGCCATTCTGATCCTGTTCGACGCCAGCGGGACCCTTGAGATCACCCCGGCGCTCCAGGCAGCCGACGCACTGGCTGCACCGGGCATAGGATGGGTCGTCTTCGGCTTGCTGCTGGCTGTCTGGGTCAAACTCGGCAACTGGCCGCTCCACCTGTGGATCGGCTGGGGGCGCTCCCTCGCGGCGAACACTCAGGCATGGCTCTTCACCACCGTTATGCCCAATCTGGGCGTATACCTGCTCTACCGCGTCACATCCCTCCTGACACCCAACGCGGCAGTAGAGACACTCATCCTGTGGCTGGGAGCCGGCGCTGCAATGTTGGCTGTGCTCACGGCCCTGACTCGCCGCGATCTGCGCAGCGCCCTGATCTACATCGCCGCGGCCCGGGGTGGGCTGCTGGTCTTCGCCGCAGCCTCCGGTATGAAAGTGGTCGTGTGGCTGGGGTTGCTGGCGACGACGCCGCTCCAGATTCTACTTTTCCTGACCGGGGAAGCACCAGAGAGAGGAGAAACTTCTCTCCCGGGGCGAGCGATGCAGGGGCTATTTGCCCTGGCCGGTCTGGCCCTGGCCGCCTCCGGATTGCTGATCACCTGGTGGGCGCGGCAGAGAGGGGCACCTCTGGATGCCCTCTTCGTCGCTGAGGCCGCCGTCGCCTTGTTGACGGTCTGGGCCGTGCGCGAAGCGTCACGCTCACCCGAAACGACCGAAGGTGCTTCCAGCTCCATCGGTCGATGGGCAGCAGTAGGGACATTAGGCCTGGTAGTGCTGATCGGCACCTCGACCGCCGGCCCGCTGTCCCGTCGGCTAGTCGATATAGCCGGCTATGCTCCCCCTCCGGTCCCCACGCTGAGCACCCTCTTGCGTTATCTCGTCTTTACCCCGGCTCTGCTGCTGATTATGACGCTGGTTCTCTTCCTGTGGCGTATGCAAAAACGATCTCGCATCAAGCTACAAATGCCAGGCCCTGCGGCTGGAGAACAGATCGAGACCACGTACGATCTACAAGAAGGACTGGCGCATGCCGCCCAAGCCTTACGCGCCATCGTCGAGGTGGGCTTCCTGGAGCAACTCATCGTACTGAGCGTGCAGGCCGTCGTGGATGGATCTCGCATCATCTACCGCTTCGTGGAGCAAGAGGGGCTGGAAGGCATTATCAAGCGCACAACGCAAGGAGTATTGGCGCTCAGCCGGGAGACAAGGCGCTACCACACCGGCCTGCTGCGCCACAACTTGATGTGGATACCCTTGAGCCTGATGCTGGCGCTGGTGGTAACCCTGACCTGCTGGTAGCCGCCGGCTGACAATGGGAGAAACACTTATGACTGCAGAAGCAATAGGACTGCTGAGCATTCTGGTTGTACCGCTTGCCACCACAGTGGTACTCTTCTTGTTACGCGGAAGGAGCACTCGTTTCGCTGGCTGGATCGCCGGGGCAAGCGCCGCTATCACGCTGGTGACCACGTTGACTATGCTTCCAGCGCTCTACCGCGGTGAGGTGCCTCCAATAGCCATATCCTGGATCCCTGCGGTGGGCATAGAGTTCGACTTGCACGTAGATTGGCTTACCTTCCCCTTCCTGATCACAGAAGCCGCGGTGACCCTGGTCGCCATCATCTACAGCTGGGGGTACCATAAACATGACGAGCGCAGTGGCACCTTCTACGCCCTGCTGCTCCTTTTTGCAGTCGGAATGTCTGGCACCACCCTGGCTGACGATATGGTGCTCTTCTATGTCTTCTGGGAGCTGATGTTAATTGCTTCGTCCATTCTCATCCTCGTCTGGGGAGAAGGCGAACGGAGAGGGCCGATAGCGCTTAAATATTTCATCTTCACCCATCTAGGGTCGCTGTTAGTTTTAGTGGGATTGATCATGCTCTATGACGCCACTGGGACCGATAAATTCTCGGCCCTGCGGGCCGGCATATCCCTATCCCCCGGCCTGACGAAGACAATCATTGGGCTTTTCCTGGTAGGCTTCTGCGTCAAGATGGCCGTCTTCCCGGTCCACCTCTGGTTACCAGACGCTCACACCGTTGCTCCTATGCCAGTGACGATTATGTTGGCCGCCGCTATGCTCAGCATGGGCACCTATGGCATCTTGCGTTTCCCGTTGAGCATCTTCTCCCGAGCGGAGATGACCAACTTTGCCCTCCCTATGATGATAGGAGGTGTCTTCTCCGAAATATACGGGGCATTGATGGCGCTGGCAGAGAAAGACATCAAGCGCATCATCGCCTATTCCAGCGTGAGCCAGATGGGATATATCCTCTTTGGCCTGGGGACTCTGACCGCCGACGGGATCACAGGCGCCACGCTTCACGTCGTCTACCACGCCATCGTCAAGGCGCTTCTGTTTATGGGAGCGGGATGGGTCCTTAAAAGCACCGGGCGACGCCTTATCACGGAGCTGGGAGGCTTGGGGAATCAAATGCCCACGGCTGCGATCTGTATGGGATTGGGTGCGTTAGCCATCGCCGGCATGCCGCCCCTGGGCATATTCAACAGCGAGTGGATGATCTTCTCCGGAGGATTCCACACCGCCCACGTCGGACTCTCCGTCGTCACGCTGCTGGGCTCGCTGCTGACCGTGGTCTATGCGGTGCAGCTGATGATCGAGATATTCTTTGGGGCCTTACCGGAGGGTCTCACCACGAAGAAGCCCCATTGGGCCATTGTCGCGCCATCGGTGCTGCTGACCGCTTTGACGCTGATTGAGGGTATCTTCCCGGCCATGCTCTCCGATTGGGTGGTCCACGAGCTGCCTTTGATCCTGGGAGGTGCGTGGTGAACGACGGAACATGGATCCTCCTCCCGCTGCTCTGCCTGGGAGGGGGAGCGTTTGGCATCTATCTGGTGGCGCGCCTCCTCACGGGCCGCAATACCTGGCTGGCGTCTCTCACCACCTTCGTCTTCGGCCTGGCATCGGCAACCCTCGTGCCGCTCGGACTTGCCGCCCGCAATTCAGTCCAGGTCGGCGGCTCACTACCGACGTGGAGAAGCGTGGAATCAGGAAACGCCATCCTGCAAGCCGACCCCGGCGCGCTGGTGATCATCGCAGTCGCCCTGGGATTGGGGAGTATGGCATCGATCTATTCCGGGCGCTACCTCACTTTGGACCCCCGGCACAAGCTCTACTATCCCCTCCTGTTGCTGATGGTGGTCGGCTTGAGCGGCGTCGTGCTGGCAGCGGATCTATTTACCCTCTATATCTTCTGTGAGTTGATGAGTATCGCCGCGTACATCTTAGTCGCTTTTCGCAGACATAGCCGAACCGCCATTGAGGCCGGTTTCAAATATCTGGTGATGGGCAGCGTAGGTACGCTGTTCTTCCTGGCTGGCGTAGCGCTTATCTACTGGGAGCGAGGAACCACAGTCCTGCCACCGATCGCCCTCGCGTCACAAGGCTCATTAGGAGCCGAGACCCGCGTTGGGTTAGCCTTCTTCCTGGTCGGGCTGGGAGTGAAGAGTGCGCTGGTGCCATTGCATACCTGGCTGCCGGACGCACATGGGAAAGCGCCCAGCAGCATCAGCGCTATGCTCTCTGGAATTATCATCCAGAGCACACTTTACGCCCTACTAAAGGTCTGTCTAGGCGTCGGGATGACCCCAGAGGCGCTGGGCGGGACCTTGATCGCCATCTCTCTGGCAAATATGACCCTGGGGAACACTATTGCGCTGGCACAAACCGACACGAAACGGCTGCTGGGCTATTCGACCATCGCCCAGGTAGGCTATATGGTGTTTGGTATTGGAATCGGCCTACGCTATGATATACCAGAGGCTATTCAGGCCGGCTTCTTCTTGCTTCTGAGCCACGCCGTGATGAAGGCCCTGGCATTCCTGAGCAAAGGAGTAAGCTACTTCCACCTCAAGACCACCACCATTGCCGAGCTCCAGGGCACAGCGGCGCGATTGCCTTTGGTGGCTATGACGTTCAGCGTGGCCCTGGGAGGGTTGGCCGGGGTGCCGCCGCTGGCGGGCTTCATCTCCAAATGGTTCATCCTGGGCGAGGCTCTACAACCGGGAGAGCCGCTGGCCTACGTGGGGCTAGCTATCTTCTTACTGAACAGCCTGGTCTCGCTGGGCTACTACCTGCCCCTGATCGCGCGGCTCTTCACAGCACCCAATCCAGAGGAAGAAGCGACTGGACGCATTCGCATCTCGCCCTGGATGGCCCTCCCCCTCATCGCGGGCGCATCCCTGGTAATAGCTATCGGACTTTCGCCGGGACCGTGGTGGAATTGGATGGGCAGCGTCGGCCCTTACCTGCTGGGGAGGTAAACGATGAAAAATATCTTGCTTAGTCCCCCCGTCGTCATGCTTATGTATTTGGGACTGGGTTACGGGCTCTATCGCCTGGGACGCGCCTTGGCCGCCCACGGAGAGGACCACCCAGGCAAAGAAGAACCGTACGCCTGCGGTGAGGACCTAAGGCCCGCTCCAATTAAGCTAGCCTACCATTCCTTCTTCCGGCTGGCCTTGATGTTCAGCGTTCTCCACATAGCGACGCTGACTGTCTCTACCCTGCCAGGGCAGAATGCATTTCGGCCCGGCGGGTTAATCTACCTGGCCGGGATTGCCATTAGCGTGCTGGTGCTGATTGAAGAGGGGGATGTATAATGATTAAGCGAATTTTGAAGTGGGCCCGTCGCCGCTCGCCATGGGTACTCCACTTCAACAGCGGAGGCTGCAACGGCTGTGATATCGAGATCCTGGATCTACTCACCCCCCGCTACGATGTGGAACGGCTAGGAATCCTCAAAGAGGCATCGCCGCGCCACGCCGACATCCTGCTGGTCACCGGACCGGTGACGCGCCAATCGCGTGACCGCCTGCGCCGCATCTACGAGCAGATGCCCGAGCCCAAGTGGGTGGTGGCCGTGGGCACCTGCGCCTGCTCGGGAGGCGCTTTCCAGGGCAGCTACAACATGATGGGAGGCGTGGACCAAGTCATACCGGTGGATGTCTACATCCCCGGCTGCCCCACCCGACCAGAAGCGATCATTTCGGGGCTGGCCAAGTTGCTGGAGGAAATTGAGGGCACCAAGGATCAGGAAGAGATTGGCATAGACCCTGCGGAAACGGAGGAGATGGACTTTACCTTCAGCGAAGAACATGGCCGCACCAAGATCGAGGAACAAGATGCCTGAACAGTTAGCAGGAGGAGACAAGACTGCGATGGAGAAGAAAGCCCTATTGGATGCCCTTCACCAGGCGTGTCCAGACCAGACGTTCGAAGCCCATGTTATCCCCGTCGACGAAATTGTCATCGAGATTCCGGCCGAGTGCCTGGAAAAGATAGTCGCCCTGCTGCTTGAGACGCCTTCAATTCACCACCTCTCCACCATCTCTGGTCAGGACAGAGGAACGGAGATAGAGCTACTATATCACTTCTGGCACGAGCGCGGTATCACATTGCAAGTGAAACTGCCACGGGAGGACGCGCAGATAAGCACACTGACCGAGATCATCCCCGGCGCCGACTTCTACGAGCGGGAGGTGGGCGAGATGCTGGATGTGACGTTCCAGGGACATCCCGGCCCGGAGCATCTCCTGCTGCCGGACGATTGGGAACAAGGGCCACCGATGCGTGAGAAAGAGCCAGAAGGAGAGCCAGCAGAAGAATCAGACGAGGAGAATAGCGAGGAGAACGAAGCATGACCCAAATAACCATCCCCATCGGCCCTCAGCACCCGCTGCTCAAGGAACCGCTCTCCTTCTTCCTTACAGCGGAGGGAGAACGAGTGGTGGAAGGCACAATGCGCCTGGGCTACGTGCACCGCGGCATCGAGCGCCTGGCCCAGGAGCGGAACTACGTCCAGAACCTCCACCTGCTGGAGCGTGTCTGCGGCATCTGCTCCCACGTCCATACCACCACCTACGCTCAAGGTGTGGAGGCCCTGTTGGAACTGGAGGTCCCACCGCGCGGGCTGGCCCTACGCACGCTGCTCTGCGAGCTGGAGCGGATTCATAGCCACCTGCTCTGGTTGGGCGTGCTGGCCGAAAATATCGGGTTCACCACCATCTTCATGTACTCCTGGCGCGATCGGGAGATCGTGCTGGACATCATGGAGGATCTCTCCGGCGGGCGCATCGCTCACGCGGTCAACGTGATCGGCGGCGTGCGCATAGACCCCGAACCCGCCCAGATGGAAGGGCTACGCCAGCGCCTCGACCAGCTGGAGGATCAAGTCAACAAACTGCTCAACGTGGTCGAAAACGAGCGCACGCTCCAAGTCCGCACCCAGGGCGTGGGCCGAGCGTCCCTGGAACAGATACGACGCCATTGTGTCGTCGGCCCAGTGGCCCGCGCCGCGGGAATGGATCGAGACCTGCGACGAGACGCCCCTTACGCAGCATACGATCGCCTCTCCTTCCAGGTCATCACAGAACCAGGCGGCGACGTCTGGGCCGCTACCCGCGTGCGCGTGCGAGAGGTGATTGAGAGCCTCTCGCTATGCCATCAGATCCTGGACGATCTGCCGGAGGGCGAGGTCTCGACCCGCGCCCGTCGGAGGGTACCGGAGGGCGAGGTGGTCAGCCGCGCTGAAGCGCCGCGCGGCGAGGTGATCTACTACATCCGCAGCGACGGCACCGACAAGCCGGCGCGGATCAAGATCCGCACTCCGACGCTGCCGGCGCTGAGCCTGCTGCGCGAACAGATCCAGGACATCAACGTAGCCGACGTGCCGGCCGTGCTCTCCGGCGTGGATCTCTGCATCGCTTGCGCCGACCGATGATAATGACCAGGAGGTTCTGTTGAAAGACCTGTTATTCGTCCTGATCACCGTGTTAATCTACCCCGGCTTCGGGTTCATGGTCGCCTGCGCGATGATCTTCCAGTGGATCGATCGCCGAATCATCGCCCGCCTCCAGGGCCGCGTCGGACCGCCATGGTTCCAGCCCTTGGCCGACCTGATCAAACTCCTATCCAAGGAGAGCGTGCTGCCGCGAGGCGCCGACCGCCCGATCTGCACCGCGTTGCCGCTGGTAGCCCTGGCAGCGGTGTTGACCGCCGCTCTATACATCCCGGTGGGCGGCCGGGTGGTCTACGCCTTCGAGGGCGACCTGATCGTGGTCCTGTTCCTGCTCAGCCTTCCGGCCCTCTTCTACTTCCTGGCGGGATGGGTCTCCATCGGCGTCTACAGCGCCATCGGAGGCAGTCGCTCCGTGCTCCAATACTTCTCTTACGAGGTGCCTTTTCTGATGGCGCTCAGCGCCCCGGCCATCCTCACCGGCTCCTGGTCTATCTCCCAGATCATCGCCCAGCAAGCGGAGGCCAGTTGGATGGTCTTCGTGCAGCCAGTCGGCTTCCTGCTGGCGATCGTGGGACTGATCGGCAAGCTGAAGCGGGTGCCCTTCGACATCCCCAAAGCCAAATCGGAGGTCGTCGGCGGCCCGCTGACCGAGTTCAGTGGGCGGAAGCTGGCCCTCTGGCACCTCACCCTCCACATCCAGACCGTGGCGGGCATCTTCCTGCTGGTCAACATCTTCCTGGGCGGCGGCGACCTGACGCTTCTACAGGGATCAATGCCCCTGGGCACAGCCCGGGCGTTGATCTTCGGCCTCAAGGCCTTCGCTATGCTACTGACATTGTCCACGACAAGCGTGCTTTACGCTCGGCTCCGCATCGACCAGCTTGCCAGCCTGGGATGGCGCATCCTGGCCCCGCTGGGCTTGCTCCAGCTTGCAGCGACCATTATGATAGGATTGATCTGATGTCGCGATTGAAATCGTTGATCTATTTGTTGCCCCATCTGTGGGAGACACTATTCAAGAAGGTCATCACCGTCGATTTCCCCTTCGGGCCGCTCGAAATCCCCCTCCACTTCAGGGGCCGGGTCAGAATTGAACCCGACCAGTGCCGAGGCTGCGGCGCCTGTGTGCGAGACTGCCCGGCCTTTGGGCTTGATCTGGAACGGGAAAGCCGCGACGAGTTTCGCCTGACCCACTATCCCAATCGCTGCATCCGCTGTGGCCAATGCGAGGATAGCTGCAACTTCGGGGCCATCCGTCTGACCAATGAGTTTGTGGAACCGACCATTGGCGAAAAGCCCTCCCAGGAGATACTGGTGGACAGAAAACCCGACGAAGATGAAGGTGAGGGTGAAGGTGAAGATGGATAGAATGGCAGAAAGACGAGCGACCAGACGGACGCGCCTCCGCCCTTCCACCGCTACTTCCTCTATAGCAACGGCATGACCAAAGAACGCATCGACGTATTGATAGCCGAGCGCGGCCTGACCGAAAGTCGCTCCAAGGCCCAGCGCATGATCCGCGCCGGCGAGGTACGAGTCGAGGGGCAGATCGTCGATAAGCCCGGCACGCGCGTGCCGGCGGATGCCGAGATCACATTGGAGGCCAAGCCGCCCTTCGTGAGCCGAGGCGGGAAGAAGCTGGAAGCGGCACTGACCCGCTTCCCGATCGACGTCTCCGACGCCGTAATCGCCGACGTGGGCGCCTCGACCGGCGGCTTCACCGATTGTATGCTCCAGCGCGGGGCCTGCAAGGTCTACGCCATCGACGCTGGTTACGGTCAGCTCCACTGGAAGTTGCGCAACGATCCGCGCGTGGTGGTGATGGAGCGCACCAACGCCCGCTACCTGGATAGCCTGCCGGAAGCGATCGACCTCATGACCGCCGACGTCTCCTTCATCTCACTCAATCTGATTCTGCCGCAAGCCATAGGCTGGCTCAGGCCGCGAGGGGAAGTGGTGGCACTGATCAAGCCGCAGTTCGAGGCCGGGCCGCAGGACGTCGAAAAGGGCGGCGTGGTGCGCGACCCGACCGTCCATCGGCGCGTGCTGACGGAGGTACTGGGCGACGCCGCCGAGCTGGGACTGGAGCTACGGGGCTTGATGCCCTCACCGCTACAGGGCCCGGCGGGCAACGTCGAGTTCCTAGCCTGGTGGCAACTCGGCGCCGAGCCAATCGACCGCGCGAGCGCCATCGCGGCATGCCTGGCGGAGGTAAGTTAGCTCCTCTCGGTTCCCATCATCCATTGGCTCCGGCGGGTTTGCAACCCCCGCCGCTGACAAAACATCGAAGGCATAAGTTAACCCCGCGAATAGGGATTCGCGGGCCATTCTTCTCGCAGCGCTGGAATCCCTGTTCCAGCGCGTGCTACTCCACGTAGACCTCCACTCGCTGCTTTTGCTCCTCGTCCGTCACGTCCAGCAGCTTGCCCTCGGCGCCGCTCTCGACCATCCGCTCAAGCATCTCCGCATCGAAGCCCTGAACATCGGATGCATACCGCTCGGCGACGCGCATGCCAGCGGTCACCAGCCCCAACGGAACCCGAACGTTGACCTGGCCCTCACCCGTCGCCAGATCGGTCACGTGGATGAGCAAGTAACGCCCCTCACCGCCGGGTTTCGGTGACTTGCCAGAATGTAACGCCTTCAGCAGCCGGGCGGCCTCTTCAGGGGTGATCGTCCCATCTTCCAACATCCGGAGCACTTTCATACGCTCTTCAGCCGTGGGCATCTTTCACCTCCTTACCCGATGTATATCGAAATGTGCTCGCCCGCCGCCTCGTCATCGATTTCAATGACGGTCGAGTGACCGACGCGCAGTTCATCCTGCATTGCCCGGAGCACCTCAACAGCGCCGACGGTGCGCAGATGGGAGGAGAAAGACTGCCCCAGACGCGCCAGCCAGATCAGGGCCAGCAGCGGAATCGGCAACGGGATCGTTAGCGTGGGCCCGTTATCCGGCGTAATCCGGACATGCAGCCAGTGTGCCCGTTCCAGCCACCAGCCCAACCACACGACCAGCACGCCGAGGCCGAGCAACACCCAGCCCCAGGCCGATCCGGCCGTTCCCTCGCGCACGTAAGAACGCGCCAGCAAGTAGCCACCGCCGGCCAAAAACATCGAGCCAATCACCAGGATGGCCTGCCCCAACACGCGAGCCACTGCCGGCGGCGACGGTTCTGTCACCGTCGTCGCTTCTTCATCGGTCGGGGCAGCCGCCTCTGGTGATTCGTCGTGTGCCGACAGCGCCTCCAGCCGCCGCACGCCCTCCTCGACCGTGATCCTGCCCCGCTCAATCTGCTCCAGGATGCGTAGACTTTCGCTCATTCCGTTCTGTGGCCACATGTCAATCCCACAAGACGTCGCCGCGCAGCGCCCGCTTGAGGAACTGGAACATAGACCAGCTTTCCCACGCAAACGGCGGGAAACCCAGCATACCTAGCAGCGGCATACGGAAGTAGTGAAGGCGGTTAGCCGCCCCATCCAGATCGAGCGGCCAGGGCACGATGTAACGCCAGCCGGACGTGGCCCAATAATTCCAAAACTCCCACAGCAGGCCACAGATCAGGCCCGCCGCCAGCAGCCGCAGCGCCGGGCGGGGGTCACCTTCGGCCCAGGTCTCCAACGGCGAATCGACGCCCAGCTCCATATTGATCGGCTCCAGCAGCAGGATGAAGCCAATCCAGACGAAACCGAACGTGTAGCGCGCCACGCGATAGGGCAACGTCGGCGGGATGGCCACGAAGGCCAAGCCCACCACAAAGGTGGCCGCCAGCAGCGCGGGCGAGAGGGCATGTGCCTTCGACCGGACGTGACGCGCAAAGCCCAAGCCCTCCAGCACATCGGCCGTCTCAAACATACCCGGCATAATGGTGGCGAAGGACCACAGATAGGCCCAGTTCCGTGCCAGAGGTCGCTCCGGCAAGCCGATGTAGTACCAGTTCCATAGCTTGAGATTGTAGATCTCGAACAGCAGCCAGCAGCCGACGGAGATCCAGGCCATCATCAGCGCCTCGCGCGGGCGATTATGCAGCAGCGAATGGCCGCGCATCCGCAGAGCCACCGCGTCCGCCAGCAGGATGTAGCCGGTCCAGACGATGGGCGTGAACCACTGCGCCACAAAAGGCTGTCCAGCAAACAGCAGAATCTCCGCCCCAACGACGATGAGCAAACCAAGCCAACCGTACCACGCCAATCGACGCACTACAACCTCCCGCCTAACCTACCACACCTTGAACTCACCGTCGATCAACCGCTCGGTGAAGCGGTGAATACCGGCCAGCTCACGGTCGATCACCTCAGTGACAGGGTTCCTCAAATCCTCCACGCCAGTCCCTTCCGCCGGAACGAGCTGTGCCGCAGCCATCAGAGGACGGTCGATGGGATGGCCGATCTGGCTACAAAGCCAAATTGTGACCTCGCGGATGCCTTCGACCTCGCCATAGATGCGATTGGCGATCTCGTGGCTGAGCAAGTTGTAGATCTTGCCCACGTGGCTGACCGGGTTCTTGCCCGCCGCCGCCTCGGTGGTGGAGGGGCGGTTGAAGGCGATGACGCCGTTGACGCGGTTGCCGCGCCCCACCTGCCCGCCGTCGCCGCCCTCGGCCGAGGTGCCGAGCACGGTCAAGTACATCCCTCCGAGGCCCCGGCCTTGCTCATCCAGGGTGTTGATGTCGACCGTGACCTCGTCCAGGGCGTGGGCCTGGCGCTCCACGAACTCCTGCAAGTGCTCCTGGATAGCAGCCTTGCGCTGGAAGTAGGCCTCCTCATCGGCGATGTAGCGATCCACAAAGGCCAGCGCCACAGTGAGCGTCAGATGGCGCCCGAAGCGGTAGCCCATCACCTTGATGTCCTCGCCGGCCTCCGGATGGGAAGCTTTGAAAGCAGTCGAGTTCAGATGGCGCTCGACGGCCAGCACCAGCTGCTCGGTCTCTGAAAGCGGCGCGTAGCCCACGCCGGCCGAGGTGTCGTTTGCGCCCACGACCTCGCGCTCGAAGATGTCGGTCAGCTCCGGCGAGCCAGGCTTGATCTCGTTCTGGTAGATCAGGTGCTCGCCGGGATCGACGAAGCGCAGGTTGCCCCGTAACCAGGATTTAGCCGCCGCCTCGGCGATGTCGCCCACGGGGATGCGCACGCCCTCATATTCATAGGTCGCGCGATCGCCAAAGATGAGACGCATCGGCTCATCCATCGTGCCGCCGCCCAGCCGGGGCGTAGCGCCTCCGGCCACCAGCAAGCCTTTATCGATATTGTGATGGAGCACCTTGCCAAAGGCATCCCGGTAGGCGCGGGAGAGCTCCACACTGACCGCCTCCATAATCGCATCGCAGATGGAGTCCGGATGCCCCACGCCCTTGCGCTCGACCAGCTCGGTGGGCTGCTCCTCCATCGGCAGGTTGGGCACTTCTTCGACGAATATGTTGCGTGACGTCACGTTCTCAGCCATCTCAAGTACCTCCTCCCAGCTATGTCGTCAAGATCGATCAAGCGATCCAGACGAATGGCCTCCACAATCACCTTTCATCTCGTTTGCTCTTCGGCGTCTCTTGTGCTCGACGCACCCATTCGCGCTCCGCCTCAAACGTCAGGGCCTCCAGCGCCTCGTCCCACGGCAGCCAGGTCGGCTCGAACTGCTGCTCGCCGCCGTCCGAGTGGGCCCCATCGGCCAGGGCCATCAAGAAGTACCGCTCGGTGCGCACGTAATGCCGCCCCTGGTAATCAAACGTGACCAGCTGCGTGCCCAGGTCGGCCTCCACGCTCAAACCATGGTAGCCACTCTCCTCGCGCGTTTCCCGCAAGGCGGTTGCGCGGGCGCTTTCGCCGGGCTCGATGTGGCCCTTCGGCAACCGCACCTCATCGCGGCTGGGCCGCAGCAGGACCAGCACCTGATCCCCGCGCGCCACGACCCCGCCGGCAGCGGTGTAACAGACGACGTCCCGCCCCTCCCCCTCATCAAGCGTCAGCTCGGCAGCGGATGCACTCAAAGCCTCGACAATTCGCGCCCGATCAGGCAACGCCTCGAAGTGAACGAGATGAGCCGGACAACGGCAATCGGAAGCGCCAAAGCCGTCCACGGGCAAGGAAGCCCCCTCCAGCGACGACAAAGCCTCCGCCCAGGCACATTCCCGCCGCTCGTCGCCGAGGGCATACCAGACACCCACAGGGCGGGCTCGCCGGCGCAGATAATCTACGTGCCAATGGAGAGATTTTGAGGAGCGACGATGCCGGGCCACCCGCGCCGCCAACCCGCCCGGTCCCCGTGCGCTGCCGAGATAGACGTACCAGCCAGAGGGGAACTCAAAGCGCCCCAACCGCCCCACAGTGATCTCCACCCGCCGCGGCAGATGGAGCATCAATGCATACGTACCGGCCAGCTCAGGAATCATAGACCTCTCGCTGCCAAGCCAGGCCGGCGCTCCAGGAGAGGACAGACCCCAGGGCCAGCAAACTTCCGCCCAACAAATCGAGCGAGCTGATGGCGTGCATGTCGTCTAAGCGGTAAATGACCTGACTTTCATAATCATCAGGCAAGACGAGCGTCCCTAACCCGCCCAGCAACAACAGAATGGCCAGCCCCGCCAGTACAATCACGCGCCACTGAAGCATCGTTCTACTCGGCTGGAGGCGGAACCGGCAGATCCTCAACCGCCACCTCAGTCCACTTATCCCCCTCCTCGATCAACATCACCGGGATGTCGTCGCGGATGGGGTACTTGCGGTCACAATCGGGCTCCTGGCAGACCAACCAACAATCGTGAACCAGCTCCAATTGTCCGGGATCCTCGCCGGGCTTGCGGGTCTCGCCGCTGACGCAATAAGGGCAACGCAAAATTTCCAACAGATCCTCACTCACCATTCCATCGTCTCCTTGTTCACTCATCACTTATCACCTCGGATTCACCTGCTCGGCCGAAGGCGATCATCCACAGCATAACGGATCATAGTATAGCACAAGCAAAAAGAGCGTCAACGCCGCATATTCGACAGAAAGTCAATAGTACAGGCTACCATAGAGAAGGCGTGGCGGTCGGCGCTGGCGTTGGGGTCTGGCAGATGCGAGCTTCCTCCAGCATAGAAGCAAGCTCCGATTCCGACGCGCCGAGAGAGACAGCGTGAGTGAGCATCACCTCGGCATCGGCGCAGCGACCAGCCTTAAGATAGGATTCCCCCAGAGCCCTGAACAACTCCACGAAGGGGTAATCAGAATGGAGGGTCAGGCTGGTATCGCCGATCTCCATCAGGCCGCGCGTGGCCTCAAAAGCAATGATTGCTTCCTCCCACAGCCCCTCAGCTGCATAGGCATGGCCCAGCGTAAACCAGAGCAAAGCCGGCAGATCGGACGAGGCCTCAATGTGAGACACCAGTGCCTCGACGGCGAGAGCGGAACGCCCAGTCTCAATGTTGGCCCAGTTGCGATAGTAATGACGCAAGGGGTCCTCCGGATGGGCATCAGCATACGCCTCACCCAACGTCAGCAAGCGAGACCCATCGCCAGCCGCCAGCGCGGTCAGCCAGCGCGAACGGAACAGGTCCGATTCCAGGGCCGGGTCGAGCGTGAGGACCAGCTCGAAGGCGCGGAGGGCCAGGCGAAGGCGTCCCTGCCGCCGCAACGCCTCGGCGCGGAGGACGTACGCCTCCGCGCTCCTGGGATCAGCGTCCAGCGCCGCATCAGCGTCGACCAGCGCGCGCTCGAGCTCACCCTGCGCCAGGTAGGCCCGCCCGCGGGCGACAAGGGCCGGCGCGAAGTCGGGCGCCTGTTCAATGGCCCAGTTAAAGGACTGGATCGCGGCCTCGACATCGCCCATCGCTCGACGAGAAAGCCCCTGCTCATAATAAGCCCGCGCCGGAATCGGGGTTAGCGTAGGCCAATAGGTGGGCGTCGGGGCGCGAGTAGGCAGCAGACGCTCCCCCGTCGCGCCCGCCGAACAAGCTGTCAGCAGGCCAAGCCCCAGAAGGAGCCCGATAAGAAGCGTGTATCGCCCGCTCATCATCGCAGATCGCGATGTGACGGCAACCCACCGGCCCCTTGAGCGGCCCTGACCGCCCGCACGATCGCCTCGGCCACCAGCTCGGCGGCGCAAGCGCCCACCCGGTTGACGTCGACTTGCTGCTCGCCGGTGGAAAGCGCGAAGAGCGTATCGCCATCGAACATCGTGTGGGCCGGATGCACGGCCCGCGCCAGCCCATCCTGGGCCATCTGCGCCACCTTATTCGCCTCCTCCTTGGTCAGCCGAGCGTTGGTGGCCACCACACCGATCACAGTGCTGGCGGGAAAACCGGACCCTGTTCCCTCGGCCAGCTCTCCCATCACGGTCAACGTACCGGCACAGACATTGCCGTCAGGATGCCGGACCCCGGCCAGGATAGCGCCGGTGGACGGATCGACCACGTCGCCAAAGGCATTGACCGCCACCACCGCCCCCACCAACACGCCCCCACCCAGCGCGCGAGCCGCGCTCCCCAGGCCGGCTTTCATCGCCTGAGAACCCCCCAGCGCCTTGCCGACGGTGGCCCCAGTTCCCGCGCCCACGTTTCCTTCCGCAACCCCGTCTTCACTGGCGGCCCGACACGCAGCGTAGCCCATTGTACCATCGGGCCGCGCCCGCGGATTGCCCAGGTCCAAATCGAACAGAACAGCAGCCGGCACGATGGGCACCCTCGCCACGCCAGCATCGAAGCCGACGCCGCGTTCCTCCAAATAGCACATCACGCCGTCAGCGGCCGCCAGACCGAAGGCAGAGCCGCCCGTCAATACCACGGCATGCACCTTCTGAACCAGATGGAGTGGACGCAGCAGATCCGTCTCGCGGGTCCCAGGCGCTCCACCGCGCTGATCGACGCCGCCAACGGCGCCCCCCTCGCAAAGCACCACCGTGCAGCCGGTCAACCCCTCAAGGTCGGTGGCGTGACCGACGCGAAGGCCGGGCACGCTCGTGATCGTCTTCTTCTCTGCCATAACCACTCCCTCCAAACTCCCTTCCAAGCAAGGTAAGTATAGCGCAGTTAGGCCAGGAGGCAAGAGTATCGGCAGCGGGGCAACAGATGACAAAGGCCACCAAGCGTGGTAGAATCCTGGTGCAATGTTACGAGATGCGGAGAGGCTATGCTACACATTCTGAGCTGGTGGCTGCTGATTCAACTGTTGGGGCTGGTCGCGCTGCCGCTGGCCTACCGACTGTTTAGATGGCTGCCGGGCCGGGGCTACACCTTCGCCAAGCCGCTGGGCCTGCTGCTGACGAGCTACCTCCTATGGCTAGGAGCATCATTGGGCTTCCTGCGCAATACCACCGGCGGGATCGTCGCCGCTATCGCGCTGGTCGCCGGGGCATCGTTCTGGCTCTACGCCAGGCGTGATGAGGACGACCCCGCGCTGCTTGACTTCCTGCGAGAGCACGGGCGGTTGATCCTGACGGTGGAGGTACTCTTCGCCGTCGCCTTCTGCGCCTGGGTCGCGCTACGCGCCTACGCGCCGGATAAGATTATGAGCAGCGGCGGCGAGAAGTTTATGGAGATCGCATTCCTGAACGCCATCCTCAAGAGCCGATCGTTCCCCCCGCACGATCCGTGGCTTTCCGGCTTCGGGATCAGCTATTATTACTTCGGCTACGTGATGATGGCACTGATGACGCGGCTCTCCGGCGTCGTCTCCGGCGTTGGCTTCGAGCTGTACGACGCGCTGCTGTTCGCGCTGACGATGACGGGCGCGTTCGGCGTGGTCTACAGCCTGATCGCCGGTAGCGACGACCGGCGATCCTTGTCGTACGGCCTGCTGGGCTCGCTGTTCGTGGCGGTGCTGAGCAACCTGGAGGGGCTGATGGAGGCGCTCTACGCCCGCGGCGTCCTGCCGATGCGCTTCTGGCGCTGGCTCGACTTGCCGGACTTGATCGAGGCCGGGCGCGTCACCGGTTCGTGGTACCCGGGGCACGGCTGGTGGTGGTGGCGCGCCTCGCGCGTGATCCGCGATCGCGACCTGCTGGGCCGCCCGCTGGGCATCAACCCGATCGACGAGTTTCCCTTCTTCAGCTTCATGCTGGGGGATAACCATCCCCACGTGCTGGCGCTGCCATTCGTGCTGATGGCGATCGCCCTGGCGCTCAACCTGCTGCGGTGGGCCAGCGAGCGGACCGGAAAGCGTGCTGACGTATCGTTGGGCCCCCTGCGGCCTCGCGATGGGGCTCGTTTGGCGCTGTACGCGCTGGCGTTGGGGGCGCTGGGCTTCCTCAACACCTGGGACTTCCCGATCTACCTGGGGCTGACCGTGCTGGCCTACGGTCTGGGCCTTCATATCGCCTCCAAGGGCGAGGAAAATGACGCCCCCTCCATCCTCCATTCTCCATCCTCCATCCTCCATTCTCCATCCTCCATTCTCATAAAGATGGTTGTGCTGGGCGTCGGACTTCTTGCAAGCGGCATTATCCTCTATCTCCCCTTCTACCTCGGCTTCCAGTCACAGGCCGGGGGATTGCTGCCCTACCTGCTGCCGCCGACGCGCCTGCCGCAATACCTGGTGATGTTCGGCCCGTTCATCTTCATCGTGGCCTGGTTCCTGCTCGACCAACTCTGGGCCCGGCTTGACGAGGCGGGGCAGCGGCTGCGATCGACCGCGCTCGCCGTCGCGCAGTGGTGGGGGCTCGTGGCGTTGCTCCCGCTTCTGCTGCTCGTAGGGGTGATGCTTATTGCGCTGCTCACCCCGTCGGGGCAACAGATCGTTCAGAACGTGCTGACCGACCAAGAAGTACAACAAGCCATCGGCGGCAGCGGTCCGCTGGCAGCGGCCCAGGCGATCCTCCTGGCCCGCCTGCGCGATCCGTGGCTCCACCTGACGCTCTCGTTCCTCATCGCCCTGGCGGCCGTCAATCTCCTCTCACCGCACATACGCACTACACGAAGCGAACGGACGGGGGAGGAGCACTTCGCCGCGCTGCTGATGCTGACTGGGCTGGCACTCACCTTCGCCGTGGAATTCGTCTACCTGCGCGATAACTTCGGCGTGCGGATGAACACGGTCTTCAAGTTCTACTATCAGGGCTGGGTGATGATGGGTTGCGCCAGCGCGTATGCCGTCTGGCGGTTGCGCTCCCGGCTCGAAGGCGCAGGCCGCTACGTCTTCCAGGTCGGCCTGGTCGTGCTGGTGGGGGCCGGGCTGGTCTATCCCGTGATGGCGAGCTATAGCCGCGTCCACGGCTTCCAACAGCGCCTGCACCTGAACGGCGCGACCAACATCGCCCGCGATCACCCCGACGATTGGGCCGCCATCGAGTGGCTGCGGCAGAACGCGCCCAACACAGCGGTCATTCTGGAGGTTCCTGGGCAGTCCTACGATTACGAGGGGCGCATCAGCGCCTTCACTGGCCTCCAGGCTGTGCTCGGCTGGTCGCTACACGAAGGGCAGTGGCGCGGCGATTACGTGGAGCAGGGTAAGCGCGAGCCGGACATCCAGGCGATCTACACCACAAAAAGCGGTCGCCGAGCGCTGGAGCTGCTCCACAAGTGGAAGGTCGATTACGTGATCGTGGGGCCGCCGGAGCGACGCTACGTCGAAAGGTTATGCAGCGAGCAACAGTGCCAGCCGACGTCGGCGCTGGAGACGCTCGCTACTGCGCTCCAACCGGTCTTCGAGCAGGGGCGGACGACGGTCTATCGGGTGCCGTAGCAGAGTCTATGGAGCTGCAAGAATGACCAAACAACGAGAGACGAAGTGGCAACGACGGCATCGCACCCCGTTCGACCTGGAGGAACATGAGGAGACTCTCCGCGCTATCCTGAAAGACGTGCGCACGGCCGACGATCCCTCACAGCGGGATCTGGCGCGGATCCTGCGCGAGCATCCCCTGCCCAGCGGCAAAATGCTCTCCAAGAATCGCGTCATCAAGGGCTACCGCCAGCTTTGCCGGCGTGAGGGGCGCTCGCCCAACCCCGCGCTCGTGCGCAGGCTGCGGGTCAAGCCCACGCGCACCATCTCCGGCGTAGCGCCGGTGGCCGTGCTGACGAAACCCGCGCCCTGTCCCGGTGAGTGCATCTTTTGCCCGGACCCTCACGGGATGCCCAAGAGCTACCTGCCCGACGAGCCCGGTGCAATGCGGGCCGCCAGCCACGATTTCGATCCTTACGATCAGACCGCTGGGCGCATCGCCGCCCTGAACGAGATCGGCCACAGCGTCGATAAGATCGAGCTGCTCATCTTGGGCGGCACCTGGTCGGCCTATCCGGAATCGTACCAGGCCTGGTTCGTACGCCGCTGCCTGGACGCGATGAACGGGGGCGAGGCCAACTCGCTGGAAGAGGCACAGCGGATCAATGAGTACGCCGAGCGCCGCAACGTGGGGCTGGTGGTGGAGACGCGCCCCGACGCCATCACGATCGAGGAGATCCGGCGGCTGCGCTGGCTAGGCGTGACGAAGGTGCAGCTGGGCGTGCAGAGCCTGGATGATGAGCTGCTGGCGCTCAACCGGCGCGGGCATACGGCCGCCGATACGCGCCGCGCGATGCGGCTGCTGCGGCTGGGCGGCTTCAAGATCGTGGCTCACTGGATGCCCAACCTGCTGGGCGCCACGCCGGCGAGCGACCGGGAGGACTTCCGCCGCCTGATGGCGCTCCATCCCGATGAGCTGAAGATCTATCCCACAGCCCTCCTGCCCGAGACGGAGCTATTGGAACGCTGGCAGCAGGGCGACTATGAGCCGTACGACGAGACGACGATGATCGAGCTGATGACGGAGTGTAAGCTGCTGATTCCGCCCTACTGCCGCCTCAACCGGCTGATGCGCGACATCCCCGCGCCGAACATCGTGGCCGGGATCAAGAAATCGAACCTGCGCCAGATGGTGCAGCAGCGGATGGCGAAGGAAGAGCTGGCGTGTCGATGCATCCGTTGCCGCGAGGTGCGCGGCGAATCCATCGACCCCGAAACGCTCACGCTACAGCCCTTGCGTTACGAAACCGCCGCCACCCGCGAGGTCTTTCTCCAGTACGTCACGCCCGACGACAATCTGGTCGGGTTCCTGCGCCTCTCCCTGCCCCAGGTCGAGCCGCCGCTGGCGGAGCTGCGCGGTTGCGCGATGATCCGCGAGGTCCACATCTACGGGCCGGCCCTGGAGCTGGGAGCAGAACTGGAGAGAGCCCCCCAACACGCCGGACTGGGCACCGCGCTGATCGAACAGGCGAAAGAGATCGCACGCAGCGCCGGCTACGAGCGTCTGGCCGTCATCGCCGCCGTCGGCACGCGACCGTACTATCGAGAGCGCAGCTTCGCGCTCGATCGGCTCTACATGTCCACGCCCCTCTAACTTCCCTCCTACAACTTAACTCCTGCAGTTTAGCGACTTCAGGCTTCGGAAGTTTACCGTCGAAGATTTTGGATGCAAAATAACCCCGCTTTGCTTCCAAATTGGGTTCGCACACATTTTAAGTCTTCCGAAGAAGGGTTCTCCGGAACGCGACTATCGCCGTCTGGCGCGTAGTCCGGTAGGCGCCTAGCCACTACGGGGGGCCTATGCTCCTACGGGGAGACGCCTCCTACATCGTCGCTGTCTACCACTACGGAAAACGTAACCGTTCAGGTAGCGGTCGATATAACCGCCGAGAACGCAGAGAGCGCAGAGAAACTGAAGGAAAAGCTTTGTCAATCTGATCAAAATATTGAAAAATAGCCTGTCTCAGCGATCTCTGCGCCCTCCGCGGTGAAAAAAGCACAACCATCTGAACGGTTACCGGAAAACAACGGGGTGATTTTTGCGCTACCGCCTATTGTCAGTTCATCCTCAAAGAGTATAATACACCTGCCAGCTCGGTAGCAAGAGCGCAGAACAGAGCAACTTGTCCAATGGTGCTTTCGTCGCCTCGATTTTTCACGCCGTTTCCAGGCCAAACGGTCACTCTATGTCCGAAGAAGAAGCCAGGCTCATCGAACAAGCCAAGCAGGGGGATGCCGCCGCTTTTGCCGAGCTTTACGATCGGCACTACGAGGCAATCCACCGGTACATCTTTTTCCGGGTCGGTAATGCGGCCACCGCTGAGGATCTGACCAGCGAGGTCTTCGTCCGCCTGGTGGAGAAGATCGATCATTTCACCTACCAGGGACGCCCGCTGCTGGCCTGGCTCTACACCATCGCGCGCAATCTCGTCACGGATCACCATCGGCGCAAGGGACGCGCCACGATGCTTCCTCTGGATGAATCCTTGAAAGCCGACACCACTCAGCCAGAGCAAGCCGCCGATCAGATGCTCAAGCAACGTCATCTCACCGAAGTACTCGAAGGTCTCACAGAGGGCCAGCGCCAGGTGATCATCCTCAAGTTCTTCGAGGGGCTGGACAACAAGACCGTGGCGCAGATTATGAACAAATCGGTCGGAGCGGTAAAAGCGCTCCAGCATCGCGGGCTGGCATCGATGCGACGCATCCTTGAACGAGAGGAAGAGGCATCATAAAAGAGCCCAGACCCGTATCGTTTTCTCCATCCTACCGTTATACAGCTTGAATAGGGATAGGGCGGCTAGGAAACGGGAGGGTCGAGATGACTTCAAGCAAAAGTTCAACCGCCCGGACGATACTTGGCCTGGAGGAACCATGGCGAAGTCGGTTTCTGATATGGGTGGCAGATCGCGCCGGGCAATCGGTGCCGAACAAGCAATTGCCAACCTCAGAACAAGTAGCGAATTGGCTAGACGAGCAAGATCTCTACCCCAAGGTAAAAGCACTATTGGCGGTCTGGACCGGAAAAACCTTATAACACGATGCCGATCATGTTAGCAAAGAGAGTGCCGCAGCAATGAGACACGATTTAAGCGAGATGCTGGACGAGAGTCTGAAGCTCATCCACGAGGGAGCGACAATTGAAGAGTGTGTCGCTCGCCATCCAGAGTATGCGGAAGAGCTGCGGCCCCTCTTAGAGACAGCGGTCACTTTACATCGCGTGCCTCAACCCACCCCCAGGCCAGAAGCGATGGCTGCCGGGAAGCAGCGCATGCTGGATGCGTTGGCGGAGAAAAAACGCCAGCAAGAACCCACCACTCCCAGCATGCTCGCTCGGCTTGGCGCGATATTCACGTTCCCCCAGAAGCGTGCCCTGGCCTGGCAATTGCCGCTGGCCGCAGCAGCGATCGCCTTGCTGGTCGTCGGAGGACTTCTGGTACGCTCGCTGCTCGTGGCGCCTACCGGCGAAGTCGCCACCCTGGCAGCGGCGACCGGCGTCGTGGAAGTGAAAACCAGCGGAAGCGAGGGGTGGGAACCGGTCACGACCGGCCATCAAATCGCAGAGGGCGCGCTGATCCGCACCGGCCCCGCTTCTACGGCTGAGATGGCGTTTTTCGACGGCAGCGTCACCGCGCTGGGGGCCGAATCTACGCTGGCAATTCTACAGATGGAATCAAGGGGCGACCACGGCAAGGTGATCGTGCTCCAACAGGAGCTGGGACGAGCCCGTCATTCGGTCGCATCCCTGAAGACTATGGCCTCCCGCTTCGAGGTCAGGACGCCCGCGGCCGTCACTGTAGTGCGAGGCACCCAGTTTACCGTCGAGGTAGATCAGGACGGCACCACCCAAGTAGAGGTAGAGGAGGGGCTGGTCGAGGTCACAGCCCAGGAGACAACCGTCCAGATTCAGGCAGGGCAGACGACGACTGTACGGCGAGATCAGGTACCAGCTGCGCCTCAGACTGTTACGCCGTTCAGAGAAGAGCCGTCCAGAGAAGAGCAGACGCCAAGCGCCACTCCAGATCAAGCAACGGAACCCTCCCCATCAACGACCAGCGCAACCGAGTCACCATCACCAGATGCCACAGAGCTGCCGTCGGAGCGGACCGAAACGCCGCTACCGACCACCATCATCAGGACGCCGACGACGGGAGAGACCGCATCACCGAAGCCGCCCGAGCAAACGAATACGCCTCAACCACCGGGGTTGACCAGGACACCGGAGCCGCCGGGACAGACGCACACGCCAGAGCCGCCAGGGCAGACCCGATCACCGCAACCGCCAACGGCAACGGCCCGACCCACGGACGAACCAGAGCCGACGAGCACGTCTCGGCCAACCAGGCCGACCACCAGCCCCACTCCCTCCCCGCCGCCCCAACCTACTGAGACGCCCGAGCCGACGGCTACGCCCAATGGAGGAGGTGGAGGCGACACTCCAACCCCGCCGACGAGCACGCCGACAGCGACGTCCACACCGACGTGGACACCGACGGCTACATCGACATGGACACCGACGGCTACATCGACATGGACACCGACGGCTACCTTTACGCCGACGCCAACTCCCACATTTACGCCCACCCCCACAGCGACATCAACGCCGACGCCAACTCCCACCACACACGTCCCGCCCGGCCTGACCCACACGCCCCAACCGCCGGGGCAGACCAGAACGCCCGGTCCCCCAGGCGGCGGCCAATGACGCCCAAACAGGTGGAGATCTAACTGAGGTATCTCCTGCCGATCGATCACAAATGTAAAATGCCCAGCCATTAAATGGCTGGGCATTTTTTGTTTACCGGCGCTGCTTTTATCTCGCGTGCTTTTGCGTTCTGCTTACTCCCAGAGAACCACCCCCATCATCATACTTCCGTCAGAGCACATAGCCGAGCTCGAACCGCCCTGATAACCGCTCCCGCTAGACGGATCGATCTGCTCATTCCCGATGATGGCAAACTGAAACTCACCGCCAATAGTCTTACCACCGCAGTCATTCAACTCCGCGGCGACGAAGCCGACCAAGTGGTAATACAAGAACTGCCCGCCAGGGAATCCTAATGGGTTAGCCGGTTCGGTGAAGTTAGAACTCATAAAAGACTTTTGCTCGACGTAGTCGAAGACCGGCATATAAACCACCTCTCCCAGGTGATTATCGCAGACGGCCTTACGGCTGGATTC
Organism: uncultured Anaerolineales bacterium; assembly: GCA_964474655.1. Classification (GTDB taxonomy): domain Bacteria; phylum Chloroflexota; class Anaerolineae; order B4-G1; family B4-G1; genus CAYYTU01. The sequence goes on along the minus strand of CAYYTU010000001.1, from coordinate 81,552 downwards.
TCGCGCCCCCGGTTGCCCGACGATAAAGTCACCATCCAGCAGATAGGGTGGCAACCCCCCGCGCGTCCCGGTGTACAGGGGATGGGGGCAACCATTCTCAGCCCACTCTTTTAGATCCGAGTTGCTCATATTCGTGGCGATGACCCGGTTACGCGGATCGCTGGTGCTGCCTCCGGCATTGATCTCGCCATTGTAAATATAGTTGAAGTTCAGCCAACCACGGCTGGCCTGAGCGGGGGGATCGCTGGGGCAGACGACACCATCCTGACTGCAAATAGCCCCACTTTTATCAAATATCGTAAAATTCATCGTACCGTGCTCTATGATAGCCTCCACCTGCTGCACTGGGACGCCGATGGGCATCACGCCGCCGCCCAGCTGGCGGATCGGCCCGGTCATAGCCGTGGCAGGGGCCGAAGCGCTGGACGTATCGATCCCCAGCACCGATACAAAATAAGTCGAACGGCTGATCGCGACCGTGGCCGAGATGCCGGTCGCGCCGTTCGGGATGCTGCCACTACCGACCCGCCCCAGGACGTTTTCGTCAGCATCCACGTAGTCGGCCATCACATTGCCCGCCGGCACGCCATTCTGCTGGGCATATTTATCGACCTCAGCCGCGATGGTGGCATCATCGGCCGATGCCGAATCACATATAGCGCTCGATAACAACCTCGTACCGGCCAGCGCTGCGGAATCGGCGGCGTTCTGCATACGCCGCCGCTCCACGTAGACCGTGCCACCATCGACCGCCACTCCCAGGACAGCGATCAGACCGATCATGGCAAAGACCATAATGATCATCGTCTGTCCTCGTTCCGAACGTTCAGTATTCATCAACATTTTCGACCCCCTTATAATCTGTCGCCCACTCGCAACGGACGCGCGTCCGGCCCGAGCAGGCGCATATAACATCGAATTGCCTACTGCGCTCCAGATAGGACGACTGCGCTCGTCGTGGCCCGCAGCGGAATGGCGCCGCCCGCTATGCCATTGATGATCGGCGTGGCCACGGTAAAGGAGTAGCTGGTGGTCACAGTGACCGTCTCTCCAGCCTCTGCTTCCCCGCTATACGTCACCGTCACGCCCGAAAGCTGACTGGCCCCTTGAGCGCGCGCCTCGATCTCCGCCACTTCATTAGGATAGCTGGCAGCGTAGGATGCCCCCTCGGCTGCAGCGTCGGTGACCGCCACGTAAGCGAAGTATAACCGCCCCAGATCGAGCACGCCGGCCAGAATCATCAATAACACCGGCAGGATCAGGGCAAACTCCAGCAATCCCTGTCCGCTCTCGTGTCTACGTTCCATCACTCCCCCCTTTAACTCAAGGCGCTCGTGAGAGCACTTCATACGTACCGGCGTCGATCCGCAGCGACATCAGGCTGCGATCGCCGGTATCCAGCGCCGTGATACTCCATACGGCGCCACGTTCCTCTCCCGCACCCAAATAGAGATCAACAATCGCCTGTGGGTGAGAGCTCAAAAAGCCGCGCCCACCCTCGTCTAGAAAGACGCGCAAGGCCTCGTCCGGCCCGGCCCGCCAGAGCGCGCCGGAAAGTAACGTCGGTGTATGCCAGGCTCGGTTACGGTTGACCACCCGCCCGCCGTCATCGCCGACCACCAGATCGAGCGTCTCACGCTCGGCGGCCGAATAGAAGACGAACGTCCAGCGCGTTCCCTCAAACAACGCCCGCTCGCTCGGGGCTTGCCACTGCGTGGAGGCAGAGACGAGCCGCGCGTCGTCGGCCTCAGCCCGGGCCGCCGCGTAGGCATAACCGTAGGCCTGCCACAGGTCGCTCTCCTGCCCAGACGACGCCGAGGGAGCCGCCCCCAAGCTCAAATCGCCTTGCCACAACAGGTAGCCGTAGAGCATCGCACAGCCCACGGCCAGGGTGACCAATATGACCCTCAAGGCCCGATCCAGCGCACCGCCACTCATCGGTAACTCCTCAGCACCAGCGGCAAGAAGACTTGGCTCAGCTCGTGGGCATAGTAGACTTCGTAATCGCTCTTCAAGTCCCCCTCGACGTGTTCTTGCCAAACAGCGTGGATACGACCTGAGGCATCGGATGCGATGGAGGGCCGCATTGAGATCTCGCTTCCCTCCTCCGTCGCCATACGAGAGACATTCATCGTCTCTCCGGCCCACGTCAAGCCGCCATCCTGCGAGCACCTCAGCAGAACCTCCTCGACTTTCGGATCATTCTCCCGAAATCCATACCAGGCCACGCAGAGCCTGACACGTCCACCCCTTTCCGACATGGTCAAGCTAGGCGCGACGAGCAACGGAATATCCGGGTTGCTCCGCACCGGCTCATAATCTACACGCACGGGGTCGCTCCAGGCGCCAGCCTCAAGACGCCGATAGCGGATGTAATAGCGTTGAACGTCCTGCTCCGAGCTGACTTTTTCTGCCCAGGCGACGTGGACGTCACCCGCAACATCGACCGTGACTTTGGGGTTCACCGCATCACTATCACCCGAGATAGTCTCATCGGTAGACCAACTCACATTGCTAGCCCCCACATCGCCACTCATATACTTGATGCTGCTCCCCTCTTGCCAGACGAGATGGAGGCTCCGACCGTCCGGGCTGAGGGCCAGATCCGGCCACAGGGCAGAAGACCCCGATGAGTAAACAAGATCCGCCTGAGGCCAAGAGGTCGCCGTCAACTCCCGCGAGGCATGATAGATATCCGGAACACCACCTGAACCAGCGCCGAATATGATATGCAGCCGATCCTCTCCCCCCACCAGCCGGGCCCAACTGCGACTTGTCGGAGACAAAGCACTGGGTACCTCGCGCACCACATCCTTGCCCAGCTCGACCTCGTAGACAGCCTCATCCAAGTCGACCCAGGCGACAAAATGACGACCATCTACAGAGACCACATCAGGATAAGAAGAGATTTCCTGGGTATCAGAAATAATCTTAGCGCTGGACCACGAATCTCCCGAACGCTTGCGGTAGAAGATATCCCGAATCGCGTCTGATGACGCTTTATCGCTCCACACCACGACCACTTCTGATGAGGCAATGGTAATATCAGGCTGCCATCCGCGGTGGTAGCCATCTTGCTGCGATACGTTCTCCGGCGTGATGCCCGCCCAATCCGGATCGCTGGTCACCGAATCAGCCCAACTTACGCCTACCACAAGAGCGCCGACCAGAGCCAACGCAACCAGCCAAGGGCCGACGCGGAAGATACGTTTATTCATCAGTCCTCACCGTACATCACCACGACGGCAGTCGCGCTTTCCTCTTCTGCGACCTCGACGTCGCTCACGGAGCCGAAGTAACGCTCGCCATCAATCCAGGTCTCCGCCATCACGGTATACGTGCCAGCCGGCAGATCGGTTAGCGCGTAGGTAGCATCGTCGGCCGACAGCACCGGTCCGTATTCGTTACCCGCTTCATCCACACACCAGACCTCGGCCCGCCCCTGAGGCACCGGGTAACCGGCCAGCGAGACCCAAGTCTCGCCCTCAATGGTCCCGGTGCCAGATTCCGGCGGCGTCGGTTCCGTGCCCTCCTGAGTGACAGTGATCGTGGCCGGGCCCCAATCGTTGTCCGTCTCATCCAGCTCACTGACCTGATCTTGCGAATCGGCCAGCGCCCAGATTTGGTGCGTGCCGGTCACTTCAAAGCCGCTCTCGAACGTGATGGTCAAAGGGATGCTCTCGTCCACGCCCAGGCCGCTCACCGCCCCCCAGGCGATCCCGGAGGTACCGCTCACCGGCGTCTCATCGTAGAGATCGACCCAGAAGAGGTTGTTGACCGGGCGGGTGCCGTTGTTCTCCACCGTGACCTGAAAGTCGAGGGGTTGATATGTGGAGATCGGCTCCGTGGTCAAAAGCTGCAGGTCGCTCACCACCAGGTTGGGCGCCGGGCAGGGCGAGACGAACGTGGCCTCGTCCGACTGCTCCAGATCATTGCCCTTCCACCACAACTCCGCGCGGATGGTGTGCGTCCCTTCCGGCACGTCGACGGTCAGCAATTCTGAGAAATCGGATGACGTGGCGGCGAATTCTGCCTGCAGCGCGCCATCCCAATAGATCTCCAACGTGCGCTGTGTAGGGTGCGTATTCCAGTTTCCACCTTCGACCAGAAGCTCAACGCCCGTGCCCGGATCGCTACACTGAGGCGAGACGGTGATGTACTCATCCTCCAAATCGCACAATCCAACCGTCGTCGTATCGCCCTTTCCATACCCACTCACCTCGACGGTCTGATCGACCTGCAAGGGCTGCTCGTCCGGTAGGTTGAAGGTGAAGACGTTATCCTCACCCACCGTCACAGTGTCCATAAAGCCCGTGCCGCCCAGCTCCAGGGAGACCGTCTGCCCGCTCTGGGCCGTGCCGGTGACCACCTTATCGCCGTGGCAAAGCGGATCGGCGATCACGATGTCCGCCAGCTCGCCCTCGACGACGGTGGAATCCGAGGCCTCGTAGCCGTTGACGCCCTCCACCACCAGCATATGGCCGGCCACCAGCTCCGGCAAGCCCTCGAAGCGGAAGTCGCCGTTCTCATCGACGGTGATCGCATCCACCCCGTCCAGGCCAGTGCCGTTCAGGTCGCGGATCTGGACCGCCTCACCGGCCTGGGCCGTGCCGGTGACCACGCAGTCACTCTCGCAGGCCCGAACCGGCTCGTGGATCACGATCGGCACAAAATCCGCCGTGATCTCCACCAGGGCCGTGTCGGTATCGCTCACCTCGTCGCCCTGCTCCGACACGCCGGTGGCGGTGGCGCTGTTGGTGAATCCTTCCACCACTTCTTGCGCCACGCAGGTGTAGCTCTGGCTCTCGCCGGCGGACAAGAAGCCGATGGAGCGATCGCAATTGGGGACCAGCTCGTCCAAAACGCTCACGTCCGAAAGGTCGACGTCGCCGCCGTTGGTGACCGAGATATCGAAGGCCACGTCGGAACCGCTGGCCAGCTGTTGATAGTCAGGCGTCTTGCTGATCTGGATGACCGGCGTCCCCGCCTCGCAGGCGTCCCCCACGCCATCGCCGTCGCTGTCCTCTTGATCGGGATTGTAAACGTCGGGGCAATTATCGCAGGCATCGCCCACTCCATCGTCATCGCTATCCTCTTGATCGGGATTCTCGACCGCGGGGCAATTGTCGCAGGCGTCCCCCACGCCATCGTCGTCGCTATCCTCTTGGTCGGGGTTGGCGACCGCAGGGCAGTTATCGCAGGCGTCGCCGACGCCGTCGCCGTCGGTATCCTCCTGATCGGGGTTATAGACAGTCGGGCAGTTGTCCTCTTCATCCGTCACGCCGTCACCATCGCCGTCCACACCCTCTCCGGCCCCGCTGCCAGAGCCGGTTCCCGGAGGCGCCTGCGTGAACTGGGTACCCAACGAGGAGATAGTGCGCGCCGCCTCCGTTTCAATCGGTAACGAGGACGCAATGGGCTGAATCAAAGGGGTGATGGTCGGAAGATCATAATCCACAGAGACCTTCACACGATTGCCAACCTGAACCTCATCGACTTCTTCTATGTCGGTATCATTGGGGCCTCCGTCATAAGAAACGGAGATCTCAACCTCATTGGGATCGATCAGGATGATCTTCTCCCGCGCATGAGAGAGAATCCCCTGCTGGTCTAGAGGCTGGACGACGCCGTAGCGTGTCCCCTCACGGGCAGCGTTGAACAGCCCGGTGTAGACGGTGAAGGCGTAGCCGAACTCGAAAACCCCCATCAAGAGCAACAACAGGATGGGGAGGATCAGCGCGAACTCCGTCAGCGCCTGCCCGCGACCGGAGGGCTCTGAGCTGCGCCGAATACCTTTCATCCCTTGGCAACGGTCCATTTCCATAACATTCCCCCTCTTCCACGACCTGAAACAAGCATACTTAAGCAAATCACCTTGTTTAACGTCCTGCTTGGGGAAACGATACGGGTCAGATGCCAGTAGTACAAAAGTACCAAAGACTTGGGGGGATACTCACAGAAATGGGGACTCTCAAAAAGGCAATGGGGGATGGATCAGATCGCCGTTCTTCAGCGCCTGCGGAGATCCAGGGGGTTGATGTATTGGCCCCTTTCCATCTGGGTGGCGCCGACGACCAGCCTCCTGGGGAAGCCGTCCACGCTCTCCAGCTTGCCGTAAGCCTCGACTTCTTGGCCAGGATCGACCAGATCGCGAAAACGCCCCTCGTAGGAGATAATCTTGTCGATGTTGGCCGCTTCTGGCTCGCCGGACAGGATCTCCACATCCTCGACGCGGTAAATGGCGGGCTGGAAAAGGGCTTCCATCGTCCCGGTCACGATAGCCTCGATCCTGGCCGCGCCCTGGCCGCGATAGACGTGATCCCCGTATTGCTCCGCGATCTCCTCATCGGCGCGAGTGGGATGAATGCCGAAGAAGCGGCCCCGGTAGAGACCGTAATTCCAGCGCCGGTTGACGTTGTAGCGAGCCTCCTGGAGCGTGAGAGGGAACCACTCGGTCATCTCGCGCACCCAGCGCTCAATCAAGCGCTCGCCCACCCCCTCGATCCCCGAGCAGGCAGCCGCTCGCAACGCCGCCCGCACCCTTTGCGCGTTCCTCAACCCGTAGACCAGGAGATTGACGTCGGAGAGCTGAGGATCGTGCAACCCGATCAAAATCGAGCCGGTCACACCCAGGCTATCCAACCCCACGTCGGCGCACTGAGCGATCGTCACAGCCAAGCTGCGGGCGGTCTCCTCCAGCCGGTCTTGGGGTCGGACCAGGATCTCCTGCAACCGGGCCTGTGGGTCGTAATAAGCAGCGACGTATTCCCGAGGCACCATCGAGAAGCGAAAGCCACGCACCGGGCAATGGGAGACGTAATGCGAGTGATGCTCCTCCAGGTAGCGGATCGTCTTGGCCACGTTGCGCACGTGGTAGTAGGAGATCTCGCGGCGGTAGCTCGTCGTCCCGCCGCGCCAGCGGCCCGAGGCATCCGGTCTGTACTTGAGGTAGGCCGTGTAGCGATCCGGCGGGTGGAGGTAGCCGGTGACGCAGAAGAACATCCCCTCGCAGGTGCGGATGAAGTCACGGTCCTTGGGCTTGCGCATACGAGAAGGCGAGAGAGCGAATCAGCGAGATAGCGATAGGGCGAAT
>CAYYTU010000001.1:70130-74359 GCA_964474655.1 uncultured Anaerolineales bacterium | reverse complement strand
GCGAATCAGCGAGATAGCGATAGGGCGAATGAGAGATGCTGTGGCCGGTCTCCGACCGTGCCACAAACAGCCTGCATCAACGGCCCGAATCCTCCAGGATATTCTGAGCGACCAGCGTCGCCAGCAGCGAGCCGCCCAATCCGATGAAGAGCGCGTCGATTGGCGCTGGCTGGAAGACACGCCAGGTCAGCGAGGCAAGCACCCCGCCCAGCAAGCTACAGAGCGCCACCCGCCCACTCAACTGCCATCCCAACAGGGCCGCCAGCGTGGGCACCAGAATCCCGGCCGTCCACATACTGAGCGTAAACAGCAGCGCCGGCACCACCGCCCGAAACCAGAGCGCCAGGGCCAGGCTCAACAGGCCCAGCGCTGCCACGAAAAGCCGCGAGAGCGCCAGCAACTCCCGCTCGCCAGCGGCGGGCCGGACGTGCCGCCACACGTCGTAGGCCAGGCTGGACGCGCCCGATTGGAGAAAGGAGTTGACGGTAGTCATAATCACCGCCAGCAGCCCCACGAAGAAGACCGTCTGACCCAGGATCGGCAGCGTCCGCCCCAGCTCGATCAAGGCCAGGTCCGGATCAGCCAGCCCGGGCAACATCCGCACTGCTGCCAATCCCCCCAACACGATGACGGCGTCGATCAACATCCAGATCACGATCGAGGCCAGCATCGCTTTCCGCGCCTCACCCACCGACCGGGAGACGAAGAGCCGCTGGTAAAGCGGCGCCGAGGTGATCGGCAGAAAGAAGAGCGCCACAAAGAAGACGATGATCTCCTGCAGCGACAGGCCGGCCAAGGGATCCAGGTGCCCGGCGGGCAGATCCGCCATCGGCTGTGGGCGGAGCGCGAAGGGGATCAGCAGCGCCAGCATCAGGGCCATCAGGACGAACTGAACGACGTCCGTGGTCACGTCGGCCTTCATGCCGCCGATCACCACCGGCGCGACCAGCACGAACGTCATCACGCCCATCCCCACTTCTGGCGAGAGGGACGCGAAGGCCGCAAGGATCTTCCCTCCGGCGATGATCTCCTCCGGGATGAGACAGAGCGTCGCCAGCAGCAACGAAGCGGCAACGGCGAACCGTTCGCCGTAGAACCCGCCGAGGAAGTCGGGCATGGTGTAAGTCTCCGAGCGCGCTATGCCGTGCAGCATGAACACGACCACCACGTTGCCCAGGTAGAAGGGAATCATAAACCAGATTGCGCCCAGCCCCACGGCGTAGGCCAGGCTCACGCCGCCCAGGATGGCCGAGGCGCCGTAGAAGGTGGAGACGATAGTAGCCACCAGCGCCGGGATGGTCAGCTCGTCTCCGCGGATGAACGCCCGCAAGGTCGTCGCCCTGGACTGGATGCCGATAGCCACAGCCACGACCACGTAAGCCAGAATCGTCACTTGCCACATCACGTCCATCCTCCCCTCATCTTATTCACTATTCTCCATTCTCTATTCTCCACTCAAATACTCACCGGCTCCCCCGACCACCAGCCGATGGTAGGTCGGCCCCGTGCGCAGCGCGACCCGCTCCAGGCCTCCTCGCGCCTCGATTCGCTCGCCGGCTCGCACCTGATCGCTGAAGCGTCCGCGGAAGGAGACGACCGCTCGCAGATCGTCCACCGGTGTGCCACGAGCGAACGTCACCTCCGCGACACCGTAGCGACAGGGCGTGAAGATGGCGTCGCGGTCGTCGGTCACCCGCGCGTGAATCGTGGCCCGCCTCAACGGCGTGAAGCGACGGTCGCCGTAACGGGCCTCGACCTCGTCGGGGCGCTTCACGAAACGGATGAACGTCTCGCGGCCTCGGAAGCGCAGTTCGTTGACCTTGCGGGCTTGCAAGCGGGCGAAGTCGTCGAAGGCAAGCGGCGTGTCGACGCGGTGCTCGGCGTGGAGCGCCGCCAACTCGTTGCGATTGGGACGACGCAGCGGCCCGCCCGATTCGTTCAGGCGGTCGCGGAGCGCCCGCTGGATGCTTCGGCCAGCCGCCGCGCCGTAGACGATGAGGTCGAGATCGGACGTCTGCTGGTGAAGCCCCAGCATCAGCGAGCCGGAGACGCCCAGTCCCGTCCAGGGGAGATCGGCAGTCTCCCGCAGCAGCGTCGCGAGCGCCAGCGCGTCTTCCTCCAACGAATCGTCCGGGCCGCGCTCGCGCAGCGTCGCCAGATAGCAGCGCGGGTCGTAGACGGTGCGGATGAGCCGCCGCGGCACGCTCTGCAGGCGCAATCCGAACACCGGATCATCGGCGAGGTAGACCGGATAACGATTTTCGAGGATCGCCTCCTGCTCCTGGAAGTGGTAGACGCGCCGATAGCGCACGCCACCACGCGTGCGTCCACCGGCCGGATCGGGGAGGTAGCGCAGGTAGGCAATCACTCGCTCCGGCGGATGGAGCAGCCCCTTGACGGTGAAGATCAGCTCGTCTGCGGTCTCGACGGCGAAGCCTTCGATGATCTCTGGCATAAGAGGATCGTTTATTTCGGGGAGAGGTGGGCCAGCAAGCCGCGAACCTGGAGCACGAAATCGCCCGGACGCAGCACCGTCACGCTCGGATGCCCCGGCTGAAAATCGTCGATGTTGAACGTCACCAGCCAGGGACATTTTTCTCGCGTGGCAGCCACCAGGATCGGTAGATCCTTCGCGTCGGCGAGGCCGACGTGGTCCTCTAAAGCCTCTCGGCGCGGATCTGAAACAATGGTCAAGCAGCGGTCGACCAGCAAACGAAAGGTCGGCAGGGATTCAGGGATCTTTGTAGAAAGATTACGCTCTACCTCAGCGATGACCTGTTGGGACGTAAGCACCTCGATCAGCGTGATCTCCGCCATCCGCAGGACAACCAGGCTGGCGCCGTACGCGCTCGGAGAGGCGGAGCCGGCGAATAGCACATCGGCGTCCACAAAGACGCGCGGCTTACGGGGTTTCGGCATATTTCTCTTGATAGTAGCGTTCGCGCTCTTCCCGCAGGCTTTGCAGCAGCTCTTTAGTGCTCAAGCCGGCCTCCTGACGCAGCCGCTCAATCTCGCGGGCCAGCTCCGGCACCATTGGCACCAGCGGCGTGAGCACGAAAATGCCGTCCAAATCCACCAGGCGAAAGGTATCTCCTTCCTCTATATCATATCGCCGCCGCACTTCGGCCGGCAGCGTGAACACGCCCCGCTTGCGCACCTGGATTGTGGTATCCGCCACCTGAACCTCCTTGAGGACTAACCTTACCTCTTCGTCATTTCAGATACATCTGAATATCTGCAAGTATACCCTAGGTTTCGAGAGACGCAAGCCTAAAAGAGCCCCCTCTCCAGCAAGAGGCTGGCTGAGTTCTGGCTCACCAGCGCTGCAACAGGTCGGGGAAGCGCTCCAGCCCCCCACCCTCGACCAGGTACACGAAAATAGAGGCGGTGGTCAGATCGGCGGTGGTGCCAGGGTTGAGGCGGTGCACGTCGTCGCGCAGGGAGCGGTCGAATGCGCCCAGCGCCGCGCGTCCCCGTTCGGAGAAGACGCCCCCGGCCTCCAGGACGGCAGTCGCCCGCTGCGAGACGTCCTGGGCCACCGCCAGCCCTTCCTTGCGGCGGATCAGCGTATCGGGCACCTGGGCCAGGATCGTCAGCGCGGTCTGCACGATGGCACTCGACAGCCTGTATCCTCCCTCCAGGAAGCGTCGCAGAGCCGGATAGCCCAGCTCGAAGGTGATCGCGAAGTCGGTGGCGTACTCCCGCGCCACCGCGTCCCGCTCCTGGGCGGCCCTCATCGCCTCCAGCAGCGTGACGCTCACCGCGGCGGCGTGCACGTCGTGCGCGTCAGAATCGCCCAGCCCGGCTGGGGCCGCCAGCCGGATGGCCTCGAAGGCGTGGCGGGCGTCGTCGACGCTCAGCGCTTGCAGCACCTCGCCCACGGCGGCCCGCAATCCCTGCGGATGGGGCGTTCCGGCGGCCTTCACCAGCGGCGCCAGCAGCAGCAACATACCGAGATTGGTATTGGTGCTGACGAAACGCCGCGTATCGCGAACCGCGCGCAGAATCGTCTCGCCAACCGGCCTCCGCGCCGCGTCCTGCAACGCCGGCCCGATCGCCACCGCGCTGGTCATAAAGTCCACATAGCGGGTGTCCCAGAACGGCTTGCCCCAGGTCACGTTGCCGGGCTTATCGGCGCTGACCTCCAGCAGGCAAGCGAGTTGCGCCGCCTGCGCGAGGATAGCGTTTATCCTCATACGCTCCTTGATCCCCTACCCCTTACTCCCTAC
>CAYYTU010000001.1:67393-70030 GCA_964474655.1 uncultured Anaerolineales bacterium | reverse complement strand
CCCTACCCCTTACTCCCTACTCCTTACTCCCTACTCCTACTCCTACTCCTTACCCCCTACCACATAATCCACCAAGCGATCGGCGATGTCGATGCCCGTGGCGCCCTGCAAGCCCTTCCACCCGGGGATGCCGTTGAGCTCGATCACGGTGTAGCCGCCGTCCGCCAGCGGCAGCAGATCGACCCCGGCGTAGTCTGCGCCCAGGGCTCGCGTGGCGCGAATGCTCAACTCGCGCAGCTCGTCGTTCAGCGGCAGAGGGATCGCCTCGGCGCCCTGGGCCACGTTCGTCTTCCAGGAGTCGCCGCGGCGCACCATGGCGGTCACCGCCTGGTCGCCGATCACGAAGACGCGGAGGTCCTGCTGATCGTGGGGGATGAACTCCTGCAGGTAGTAGACGTAGCGGCCCAGCTCCAGCGCGCGGAAGACGCGGTAGGCCACGTCGGGATCGGAGACGCGCGTCATCCCGCGCCCCAGCGAGCCGAAGATGGGCTTGACCACCACGTCGCCGCCCAGCGCGTGGAAGGCGTCCAGCGCGTGGTCGAACTGCTCGGCGACGATGGAGCGCGGCGTGGGCAGCCCGGCGTCCTCCAGCAGCGTCGAGGTGTAGTATTTGTCGACCGCTCGCTCGATGGCCGTGGGCGAGTTGATGACGCGTACGCCGGCGTTCTCCAAGCGATGGAGCGCGTCGACGCGGAAGATCACCTGCTCCAGCGAACCGCCGGGAATCAGCCGCACGAAGATGACGTCGTAATCCTCCAGAGGCTCCTCGGTGCCACCGTCAGCCGTAAGCCAGGGACGCGCCGCCAGCCGCGCCGTCAGCTGCGTGATGTCAAAAAAGGGGGCCTCAACGCCACGCCGGGCCAATGCTTTCTGCAAAGCTCGCGCGTGCCAGCCCCCTACGTGCCCTATGATGCCGATCCTCAAGCCAATAACACCCTCCGGATCATCTCCTCGTTGACGTGACCAGCGTGGAAGGTGCGCCCGCTGGTCAGGTTGTTGATGTAAACCTCGGCCGGGCCAAAGAGCAGTGGCTCGATATGGTAGAAATCGCCTCCGTAGCGCTGGAACAGCTCGTAGAAGGGCGTGCCATAATCATCCTGCGAGGCCGAGGAGGGCAGTTTCTCGACGACCGCCTCGATCTGCTCGTCCTCCGCCCGCACCGTGTACCAGGCTCGGCCCCCGTAGAGCACGGCGTCGTTGGTGCGACCGATGGCGTGCAGATCGTCGGCGGCGATGGAGGCCAGCGGGCAGGTGCCGAAGCCGGAAAGCACCGTCTCAACGTCAAAGCCGATCTCCATCATCTTGTGCAAACCGGTCTCCACCACCCGTGCCGCCACCTGCACCGAGCCGACGAGGCTGGCGGTGGGCGCCACCAGCAGGTAGAGATTTTCGGGCACGACGCTGCACTTATCGGCCACTTTCCGCGCCGCCGCCTCGGTGGGTAACTGTCGCGCTTCCAGCATCAACACCGCCACGTTCGCCTGGTCCTCATACGTGAGATGCTCGAAGACCGGATCGCCGCGGTAAAGCGCCCGCGCCGGGCCGGAGCCCATGGCTGAGTACTCAGCTGCGGAGTAATCGCCCGCCTCGACGGCCCAGCCGGCGTACTGGGCCGCCAGGCAGGCCACCGACGGATGGCCCACCGAGACGCTGACGCCCGGCAGCCGCAGCTCGCCGATGTCGACCTGGCAGAGCGCAACCTGCCCCAGCCCGCCCAGACAGACCTTGGCGAAGAGGCGCCCGGCCTCCAACGAGCCGGTTACGTCCACGCCGCTATCGACGACCGTGGCCCCGTTGGGCAGACGAGAGGCCGCCAGGCCCAGCGCGTCGGCGTCAGCCATCATCCACTGCACCAGCTCTAACGCACGTTCATTGACGCTGATCATAGACGAAGATCTCTCCTTTGCCGATGGTGTTGGCATCGCCAGTGTAGCGCCGATAGCGCCCCTCAATCCAATCATCCGCCACTGGAAGCCCCCACGTCCGCAGGCGACGCAGGTAGTAGCGCAGAAAGACCGGGCTTTCGCAAACGCAGGAAGGGCGGAAGGTAGGCAGCACGCCGCCGGTCAGGCCCTCCATCGTGAGGATCGTGCCGCGCTTCATCCCCGCGCCGGGTCGGGCGCCCAGCTGGCCCAGGGTGAAGAGCGAACCGGCGATCATCCGCACGCCGGCGAAGTCGCCCAGGTCGCCCTGCGCGATGATGATGCCGCGTCGCATGCGCTCCCCGGCGCGGGGGCCGACGTCGCCGTCGACGATGATGACGCCGCCGCGCATACCCAGCTTCTCGCCGGTGTAGGCCGCGCCCAGCATCGGGCCGGCGTCGCCGTGGACGCGAATCGCGCCGCCGGACATCTGCGCCCCGGCCCAGCCGCCCACGCTGCCGTGGACCACGAGCTCCCCCCCGCGCATCTGGGCGCCCAGATGCGGCCCGGCGTCGCTGCGCACGGTGATGCGCCCACAGCTCATACCCTGACCGATGCGCTTGACGTGGCTCAGATCGCCCTCTATGACGATGTTCTGGGAATCACCCCCTTCGACGGCGAACAGATCGCCCAGCGTCACTTGCCGCCGTCCGTAGAAGACGGGCAACTCCTTGATCTCGGCCTGGCTGCGGCCGACGAAGTTATCGGGCGTGAC
>CAYYTU010000001.1:64390-67293 GCA_964474655.1 uncultured Anaerolineales bacterium | reverse complement strand
TGCCCCAACGTGCCGCCGTAATTCCCGGCTGAGATGCGCACCACGCCAGGCCGACAGGCCGTCCGCACGCCGACGCTTATCGCCTGAGCGATGGCCTCCTCGCTCAGACCGTCGATCACGATCTCCAGCACCGAGTTGACCTCCTCGGGCAGGGCGCTTTCGACCTGGCCCTTCAGCATCGGGCAGTAGGCATCGTTGGTCGAGGCCCGCAGGAAGCTATACTTCGACCAGGTCTTGCTCCCGCTGCGCACCACTCCGCCGGGGAAGGGCGTCACGACGCCATCGACGGCGCTGATGGCCTCGACGGCGGTCTCGGCGGCCTCAAGCGCGCTGGGGCCATCCTCCGCCAGAATCAGGAAGTTGCCGCCGCCGATGGCCCGCTGGAGGTGGAAGCTCTCGTCGACCACGAACTCGCCCTCCATCACCGGGATGCGCCAGAGCCTGCGGCCCTCCAGGCGCTTGCTGATCTGGTATCCATCGCCGAAGTAGCGCAGTTGCCCGCCGATCGGGTGCGTCTTCTCGCCCTCCTCCAGGCCGTCGAAGCAAGCGGTGGTGGCGCAGGTCATAATCGATTGCCCCACCCGGTTCATCAGCTGCTCCTTCATGCCCTTGGGGCCCATGGTGAAGACGAGCACGCTGACGCCAGGGCGACCGTCGGGCGTCTCGGCGGGCGCGAGATCCTTCTCGATGCCCGCCTCGGCGCCGCAGGCGATGACCGAGGTGGCGAAGCCGGTCGCGTTCTGCGCCGCGATGTGGGCCCACTTCCGGTTGGCCGCGGTGATGATCAGCCGCGCGCCCCACATATCGAACGCCTCGGCGAAGGTGTCCTCAATTTCGACGCCGTTGATGTGCATATCAAAATCTCTCCTCGCTGGAGGCCCTAAAGGTTTTGGATGTATTTTATCGCAGTTGAAATCTCGTTCGTAGTAGACGATTTATCGCCGTAAAAGCGCGCTGAAGCGCGCACTACAAACAATACTGACCCTCGCTGGGTCATCTCTCAACGCTTTGCCGCAGTTCCTCCGCCTCGCTGACGTACAGATGATCCAGCGCCGTACCCTTGGCCTTGCGCGAAAAATCTATTTTCCCAGAAACGTCCTCACTGTCTGAAGAACGATCTCAATATCTTGCATTGGTTCCCCTTTCAACGGCGAGGAGTGCACACTCCCTTCAGCGTCATAGTGATGATGTGGGTAAGTTTCCAGATGGTTGAACTCTTCCTTGTTATCCCAGCGGAGAAGGGGCACCTCAGTGAAGAGCTGATAGGCGTAGTCAATATGTCCTTGATTGTAGTATATGCGCACCTGGAACTTGTAACCCGCCTCAAGGTCGGCCCGAACCTTGAAGAAGAACTGATCGGGAGAGAACGCTTTGGTCTCCACTACATTCACCGCTCGGCATATCGGGTGTGCTTGAAGAACAGCCACCAACCTGCCAAGAAGAACGGGTAATGAAGTCAAGCGAAAACCTCCTGGCGAAGCCCCAGCCAGCTTTCCAGCATCTCGCGAGTGACCTTCCAATCCAACCAATCATCCTCTTCCTGCATAATGGCGTGGCCCAGCGTCCTGCGTTGTTCCGGAGACAGTTCTCCTTCTTCCAGCAAAACAGAGCGCTCGTGCACGTACGCTGCAAACTGCTCGAATGGCATACCATACTTACGCTCAAACTCGGACATTTCGCGCTGAAGCTGGTTGATTTGTTGCAGAATGTATTCGCGCAACAGAGACCGAATGGCCTCCTCCTCTGTGGCAAACATATTCTTTCTAATCAAGGGCTTCACCATTGCGCTCACTTTTGTGTCCATCTTTCGCTACTCCTCAGAATAGATGTAAATCGCTCGCCCCATCGACGCACAGATGATCCAGCGCCGTGCCCGCGGCCTCGCGCAGCCGCATGGCCTCCACCAGCGGCGCGTGTCGCCCGCCCGCCAGACCGTCGGCGATGAGAGCCGCGCCTTGAGCCGCCTCCTTGACCGCCGAGGTGAGACCTTCCACCCGGCGCACCGGCGCGAACGATCCGAGCCTCTGCTCCAACCGCTCGCGAATCGCCCGCACGCGGCAGAGCCGCCCGGAGAGCAGCACCTCGCGCGGCGACGGCGCGGTCGTCATCAGCGCGGCGACGCCCTTGACCAGCTCCTCGCTGAAGGCATCCCAGGCCAATCGACATCGTTCGTCCGTTTGAACGCGAGCGATCAGCTCCTCCGGCGATATGTCCGGCTCCCCGGCCACGTAGGCCGCGCCGCCCGAACAGAGCACGTCCTTGTGAAAGTCGCCCAGCAGATAAGCCAGCTCGCCGTCCAGCGCCCCCGCCGCCAGATAGCCCAGCGGGCCGGACGTGCCGCCCATCCCATCTACGACTTGTCCGCCGTCCACGGCGACGAGGGCCGTGAAGGCCCCGCCCAGCTCGACGTAGATGAACGCGGTCTCGTGGTAGGCGATGCCCAGGTGACGGGCCTGATCGTAGACGCCCAGGGCCACGGCGCAGAGCTTGTCGGCGGTGCCCATATCGACGCGGTTGACCTTGCGGTGCGCGGGCACCGTGGGCAAGTGAATCACGCCCGGCGCGAAGCGAATCGGCAGCCCGCTGGCCTTCAAGGTGCGCAATATATCACCCATCCCGCCGATGACGGTCTCCTGACCGCGGTCCCGCCCGGCGCTGAGCACTGCCAGGGCGATCTCCTCGCGCGTCAGTTCCTGGGCCTTCACCCACGGCAGCCCGTAGCCGGAGGGGCCGACGATCATCTCGACCGGCGCGACCGTCTCCAACAGCTCGACCAGCACCTGCGGGTCGGCGGAGACGTCGGCGGTGGGCAGGCTCTCGCTCAGGATAACACGTTCGCCCTCCAGTCCACAGAGGTCGAAACTGAGCGTGCCCGGATCGATGCCCACGGCGCGAATCATTTT
>CAYYTU010000001.1:22242-64290 GCA_964474655.1 uncultured Anaerolineales bacterium | reverse complement strand
ATAACGTCCCACTCAGGAACTCACCACGATCCGCGCGCCCTCGCAGGCGACGCGGCTGTGATAGACCGTCATCGGCTGGCCCTCCGGGAAGCGATGCAGGCGCTCCTCCAGCGCCAGGGCGGCCTCCTCGCCCCGCACCAGCCCGTAGACCGTCGGCCCCCAGGAGCTCTGACCAGCGCCCAGCGCCCCGTGCGAAAGCAGATGATCGATCAAACGCGCGGAGACTTCGTCGGCGTAACGTCCGCCCTGCACCGGGGCGAAGCTATCGCCCACCAGCTGCTGAATCTCGGTCAGGGCCTGGCCGAAAGCGGCGATGTCCCGTTCGACCAACGCAGGGAGCATCTTCAGCACCAACAGGCGACTGATCCGCCCGGTATGGTCCAGCGAAGATGGGGGGAGATCGACGAACGCTGCATCCTCCTCGTCGCCGCTCAACCCAGGCGCGATATGGGGCGTGACGATGACGAAGCGCCAGTCGGACGGAAACGGGTGATGCACGATGATGGGCGCGAGATGATCCGGTCCCTCGGTCGGATGTCCACCATCGACCAGGAAGCCCCCGCGCTCAAACGCCCCGATGCCAATACTGGAACGCTGGCCTCGCCCCATCACCTCGGCCAGCTCAAAGACGCTGACCTCAAGCCCATACAGCCGAGTAAGGGCCACCCCCACCGCCAGGGCGAGTTGCGTCCCTGATCCCAGGCCAACGTGGGGAGGAATGGCCTCGAGCACGCGTAAATGGGCGGCGGACGCGTTAGGCGTGTCAGCGATGTAGTGAGCGTAGAAGCGCCCGGCGAACTCCAGGACGCGCTCATGCTCCGGCCCTTCGGCTGTCAGTTGGTCGGCGGGCGCGGCCTCCACGACCAGCCGCGGTTCCTCCAGCGCGACGCCGATGCTGCCGAACTTGCGTCCCAGGCCGCCGTGTAGGTCGATGAACCCCATATGCAGCCTGGCAGCCGCTTTAATTCTCACGTGCAAGGTACCACCTCATCACATAATCCTCCAGGTGCTGCATCGCTTTCCGCTCCTGTTCGCCACCGGTCTTGCGCACCAGGTCGCGGTATCGTTGGAATGCGCTCTCGACGTCCGCCCGATCGTGCAGATGGAGCCGAGTGGCGAGAATAGCGGCCTCAATGACCATGTTTTTGCCTCGGTTGAAGCCCAGAAAATCCCGCAAGCGCCCCTCACCCACGACGCAGCATTGAATCTCGGCTCGCTCCTCGTCCCCGTCCACCTGCACTACCTCCAGCTCGCGCCAGGCGCAAGCCTCCTCCAGCACCACGCCGCGCACGTGGCGGGCGGGGAAATGGGGTAACTGCGCGTCGGAAAGGGCGGTGCGGACGAAGAAGAGCACGTTATCGCTCAGGTTGGCCACGCCGAAGCGCGTCTCCTTCAAGTTGCGGTACGTGTCCGTATCGCGAAAGGGTCGCACCGTCATCTCCGCCTCGCCCCAGACCAGGCCCATCGGCGCCCAATTGGGATTCCCCGCCGCGTCCAGGGTGGAGAAGATGGTCTCAATGATCATCGCTCAGGTAGCCCCAGCGCAATGGCACCTCCTGGGTGTACTTCTTGCCCAGTTGGACGGCCAACGCGGCCCGTTCCAGCTCCCGGCCCAGGTAGAAGCCGTGCGAGCCATCGCTCACGCCAAGCTGATCGAAGATCTCCTGGGGATCGGTGCCCTTCACGAACAGGTCGCGATTGAAGACGTAGACGTAGTCATCGTTGGCGAAGATGCGGAAGTTCCTGTCTCCCACTTTCTCCTGCATATGGCGCAGTTCGGCCTCGGTGAAAGGCTCATGGGGCGGGTCTTTGACGGTGATCAGGCGATCGTCGACGTGCTTGGGCAGGATATTGTTCTGATGGGAATAGTACATCAGCTTGCGGGCCAGGTCAAACTCGCGCACCGCCCCTCTGGCCCAACTGATCACCTCGGTCATCAGCACGTAGTTGATGTGCAGCTCGGTGACGAAGCCGGCCATCACCGCGTTGACGCCGGTGGTGTCGGCGTCGGTCAGCTCGGTCAGGTTGGCCACGCCCATCAGCATCTCCGCCTCCGGATACCGCCGCCGGGTCTCGTAGAAGCGATAGAGACACTCGGCAAAGCCAAAGTTGATGGGGTTGACGATGGGATCGATGACGTAGGGCACCCCCCACGCCTCCAACTGCGCGATGTTGCGCTCCAGCGATTCCAGCCCCTGGTCGAAGTCGGGGATCACCACGACCTTGCAGCTCAGCCGGGGGGCCAGCTCCATATTGGTGCTGTTGATGCTGAGCAGCATGTCGAGCCCGGCCTCGTCGGCCTCCAGAATCGTCTGGTGGTGGAAGGTGTCCAGGCTGACGGTGAAGCCGTGCTCCTTCAGCTTGGTCACGACCTCGCCCACGTCGGGGAAGCCTCGCTCCATGCCGACCGGACAGCCCAGGTCGATGATGTCGGCGCCGCTGGCGCGGAAGTACTCGGCGCGAGCCAGAAGGTCGTCCCAGGGCATGCGATAGGCCTCGACGATCTCACCCAGGATCTGCACCTGGTACTCGCCGTAGCCGGGCAGCACCCGCTCGCGGCCGAAGAAGACGGGGATGTCCTTGAGGTCCTTGGGGCCAAGCACCACTGGCACGCCGAGCTTTTCCTCAATGAGGGAGGGATCGCCCTGCACCCAGCCGGAGATCATCACCTGGTCGCAGCCCTGGGCGCCGTCCAGATGGCGCGCGATCCAGCCGGCGTCCATCAGCGCGGCGACCGAAATATCAAGTGGCTTGATCTCGTAGTCGAAGTCCGGTTCCATCGCCTCCAGGGTATCGCGCAGCGCGTCCGCGGCCAGCTTGCCGGTCACAAAGAGATAGCGTTGAGTCTCGTCGGGCACGTTGGAAGATCCTCCTTCGCTACGTTGTCGGGATCAGATTACCTTCTCGAAAGCTGCACAGTGATCGCTGGGCAAAGTGCAGTCACCATCATGACGGTGATCCGAGTCTTGGCAAAGGCGCTTTCGTAGCTTTCGGAAAGGTTCATAGAAGTGTTTGTCGGTAGAAAGCGGTCTGACCGGGCGCCTCCTCCACGCCGACGGTGACCGATGTCAGATTAGAAATGTCCTGCTCCTGACGCAAAGCCGCTAGCAACTGCCCGCAGAGATATTCGGCCAAGCGCTCGGCGGTGATGTTATCGACCGGCAGGGTCAGCACGTCGGCCTCGGGGAAGACGTAGCGCCGATCCTCGAAGCGGATCTCCCACTCGCCATCGCTATCCCGCATCGTGAAATCCTCGCTCGCCTCGGGCAGAAGAAAATGGTGATCCAGTTCATCGCACAGCCGGCGGGCGACGCGCTTGAGCGCCACGAAGTCGAAGACCCACGATTCGGCGGTGAGCTCGCCCTCCAGCTCCACCGAGACAGCGTAGTTGTGGCCGTGTAGCCGCTCGCACTTGCCGGCGAAGGAGATGAAGTGCGCCGCGCTAAAGGAAAGATACCCTTTTTTGACAATCACTTTGTGCATATTGCTTACTCCCGTAGCCATTCCTCCATCGTCGTGTGACGGGGAAGATATTCCCCATCCAGAATTTCGCGCCGAACCTCGCCCAGTGTGCCGTGCCGCTCGGCGAAGGCGTTGTGCTGATGAATGCTCTCCAGGTTCTCCTGTTTCGCTAACACGAAGGCCCCGTCCGGTAGATCGGGATAGACGGCCACAACGTTGCGCAACATCTCCCGCACCACATCCTCCACGAAGCGCGGGTTGCGGTGGGCCTTGTTGACCACAAAGAACTCGTCCGGGCGCTTGAGCAGCTCGTAAGTCTCGGAGCTCATCGAGGCCTCCACGATGTGGACCAGATTGGTGACCGGCACCCGCTGCTCCGACCCGATCAGCAGCGTGCCGCGCCCGCGCTGGTTGTGGGAAGCGATGGGCAGTACATTCAGCACCCGTTCTGCCTCCTGCTCGGAGAAGCCCTCCTCCAACAATAGCTCCTGCGAATACTCCCGCACCATACCCTGCGCACACGGGCAGACCGTCACGCCCTCCGCCTCGACCCCCACCAGGCAGCGCGTCCGCTCGCCCGTGCTCGCAGCGATGCCGATCAACACGTAAAGCTCCTCGACCGACTTGCCGCTGACCGGCGTGACCTTGGGCATTGGGTACTGGGCGCGGATGTGGACCTCGGATCGTAAGGCGCCCTGGCTGCGCACTACCTGCCGCGCCAGACGCTCGGCCAGGGACTCGATGTCGGAGGAAGGTTCGAGCGAGAGATCCTCGACCAGCGACTCCAGCACGTCGCTGAAGCGCGACATGTGAACGCCAGCCTGCTCCGGGTTCAGGTCGACGAAGAGATCAAGATCAGCGTAGAGCGGCGTGGAGCGGCCATCGGTGGTGAGCTGAATCATCCGCCGAAGGTTGGTGACCCCCACGCGGCTCAGGCCGACGCCCACGTCCGGTTCCGAGGCCTGCACGTCGTGCTCCAGGCGGAGCTTGAGGCTGCGCTCGACCCGTTCGACGCCGCCCTGATCGACCTTGCTCAGCAGCTCCGCGACCGTTTCGTGCAGCACCGGGTGCTCCAGCTCCGGCGCTATCTCGGCCAACGGCGCCAGCACAAAAGCTCGCTCATGCAACCGTGGATGGGGAATCTCCAGCTCGGGTGTCTTTAGCACCAGATCATCGTAGAAAAGGATGTCCATATCGATGGGACGCGGGGCATTGCGGAACGATTCCATGCGGCCCATGCGCTTCTCGATCCACTTCAGGAAGCGGAGCAGATCGCGCGGCGGCAAATCCGTCTCTAGCGCACAGCAGATGTTTAGGAACTTGGGCTGATCCAGGTAGCCCACCGGCTCGGTCTCGTAGAAGGAGGAGACCGCGGGGATAGACGCCATCCCCGTGATCGACGCTCGCGCCTGGACGTATTGCAACGCCTGGAGGATATTGCCCTGGCGATCCCCCAGGTTAGCGCCTAATCCTAGATAGACTTGGTGACGTTCTGGCATTATGGCCTCAGCACCGGGCAGAAACTTGCCCATTTGTGACTACTGAGCGTAGTTACACAGAGTTACACGGAGCCTTTCACAAAGGCACTGAGAGAAAAACTCTCTTTGCCGTTCTCCGTGAAACTCCGTGCCTCCTCAGTGTTTCTCCGTGTCCAAACCGAACAACTCTATGGCTATTCGATGGAAACAATTTCACCGTGCGGCAGGTAGTCCGGCGCGACCGGGTAGTTCTCGAAGGCGATGGTGTAGGTCTGCTCGAAATGCGCCCGCAGGTGCTTCTCGATGGTCGAGTCGTACGCCGGGGCCACGTAAAACGTGCGTCCCTCGCGCTCGCGCACCAGCTCGCCATCGCGGACGACGAGCTCGCCGTCCTTGAGCACGTAGGCCGGATGGGCGAACATCGTTTCCTTATCATCCTGCTCCCGATAGATGGTCACGTCGGCGTCTGCCCCGACGCCCAGATGGCCCTTCCGCTCCAGCCCCAGGGCGCGGGCCGTCCCGGCGCGGGTGATAATCGCGATCTCGTAGAGCGAATACTCACGCTCCAATTGCGGGAGCAACGCCCGTTCCTGTACCTTCTTATGAATGCCCGCGAAGACCTCGGCGCGGTAGTCGCGATCCATCAGCAGCTTGATCACTTGCGGATAGCAGAAGAACGGCCCGGCGTTGGGATGGTCCGTGGTCAGGAAGACGCGCCACGGATCATCGATCAGCAGGAAGAGCTCCATACCGGTCAGCCACTGCACCGCGTTGAAGATGTGCTTGGGCCTGTACTCCATAGGCACCACGCCACCGCCGGTCTCGCCCTCCACGTCGTCGTTGAGCCACTTGTTGCCCGTGAGCTGGCGCAGGTAATACTCCAGCGGGCCGTCGGAGGTCATCGTGGTGGCGGGGCCGAAGATCACCTGGCCCACGTCGGCGGTGATGTTGGGATTTTCGTTGACCGCGCGGGCCACCTCGGCGGCGCCGGAGCACGGCAGTTCGCCCGGCTGCCCCCCGTAGCCCAGGAACTGGAGGTGACAGAAGTGAGCGCGGCGGCCCTCCAGCATCTCAATCGATTCGACCGTGGTACGGGCGTTGCCGGCTTTACCCAAATTGATGGTGTGGATGTGGGGCACGTGGGGCAGCCCTAGCTCGTCGTTGATCCACGAGAGCGTGCTGACGATCTGGCGCGGCGTGACCTCGAAGCCGATCACCTCGTCGTCGAGCTGTCCCACGTTCTGGCCCCACTTCCAGTTCTCCACCCCGCCCGGGTTGACAATCTTGATGGCGTAGCCCTTGGTGGCCCCCAGCAGCCAGGCCACGTAATCGCGGGCCTTCTCCCGCTCGCCCCGGGCGATGCAATCCATAATGAAATGGTTGTTGCCCATGGTGATGAAGGCGGCCTTGTCGAGGATGGGCACGTCCTCCAGCTCCTCGTGGGTGTGGCGCGCGGTCAGCGGCGCCGTGGCGGCCTCCATCACCGTAGTGTAGCCCATCTCGGCGTAGAGATAGCCGGTCACGGGCGCAGTGGGCGTGGTGTAGCCCGCGCCGGATCGGGTCAGATCGGTTCTGAGGCGAAAATGATCGCGGTGATCCTCCGGGCGGAACTTGCGCCCGGCGTTCACCTTGGCGCCCGCGATGTGGCTGTGGATATCGACCCCACCGGGCATCACCACCAGCCCCGTGGCGTCGATAATCTCGGCCTCGGCACGGGCGGCCTCGTCCTCCGGGGGCGCGACGACCACCCCATCCTCAATCCAGATATCCTTGGTCTCGCCATCGATCCCGTTGATGGGATCGTAGACCTCGCCGTTCCGAATTCGTAACATTACATCACCTTTCAAGTCACAAGTGGCAAGTCGCAAGTGACAAAATCGCAGGTTGCCAGTCACTTCCGCGATTTGTCATTCGCCATTCACTATTCACCATTCGCTATTCGCTATTCGCCATTCGCCATTCGGTCCAGGATTTCCTCGTCGGTGGGCCGGGTGGAGGGGAGCACCGGGCGCAGCCGAATCGGCACCCCGTCCATGCGATAGGCCGTGCCGACGGCCTCTATCCCATAGCAGGCAGTGGGGAAGACGACCGCCGCGATCTCGGTGGTCAGCGAGGGCATCGGGTCCAGCACAATGGTCGGGATGCGCTCCAGTTCACGTGCTGCTGCGGCCGGAAAATGCGCCACCGGGTCCGAGGCCAGGATCAGCGCCGCGTCGGCCTCGCAGCGCGCCAGCACGTCGACCGCCGTGAACTCGCCCGGACCGTAGACCGGATAGCCGCGCGCCAGGCTGACCGCAAAGGGATAGCCCGTCTGCCAGGTCATCACCTGATCGGCGCCGGCCACGTTGCCGTGCCCTCGCATGGGGATCACGCTGAAGCGCGTGTGCTCGTTCAGCTCCGCCACCAGCGTGAACAGCTCGCTCACAGTCAGGTCGCGCCCGCGCGTCTGCGTCAACCCCATGCCCATAAACACCACCCCGAAGCGACAGGTTTTCATCGTCTCCGCCAAGGCCTCCAATTGCTCCAGGGGCACGCCACCTACTTCTCCATTCTCCATCCCCCATTCTCGATTCTCTATTCTCCATTCATCATTTTTAACCATCGCTCGCAGCGTGGTCAGCACCTCGAAGTCGGCGCCGGGCCGCACCTGGAGGAGGTGATCGGCCAGGCGGGTGCTGCTGGTGGGCCGCACGTCGACCACGGCCACGGTGCGATCCCGGCGACCGTTGGGCGTGAGGCGGCCCCGCGGCGTCACCGAGTAGCGCGTGACGTGACGGATGTGGGAGACGGTCGGATTGCAGCCCCAGAAGATGACCAGGTCGGCCCGATTGCGCACCTCGCCCAACGTGCAGGTCGGCTCGCCCACGCTCTGCATCGCCAGCCCGGTCGGCCCGTGACAGACCGACGAGGTGGTGTCGATCATCGCGCCCAGCCGGTCGGCCAGCGCCACGCTCTTGCGCTGGGCCTCGCTGGCGGTGGAACTGAGGCCGTAGATCAGCGGGCTGTCGGACTGGCGCAGGATGCGCGCCGCCTCGGCGATAGCCTCGTCCCAGCCGACCGCCTCGCCGTCCACGGTGGGCGGGCGCGGCGTGGGATCGTAGTGCTCGAAGACGCCACGTCCGTTGGCGCAGACGCGCTTCACGCCGACGATGTGCTCGTCCTCGACCTCCACCACGATGTCGTCGCAGAGGCAGCCGCAGAAGGTGCAGACGGCGTTCTCGATGATCTCGCTCATACCGGTTCAACCTCCACCGCCAGCCCCTTGAAGGACGGTATGCCGGTCGCCTCCGTCTCCGTCCCGATCAGCGCGTTCGCCGTCGGACCGAGTGGCATAAAGACCAGCCCCGACGGCAGGTCGCCCGCGCGGGCGACCACCTCCACGGCGCCGGCTGACGTCCGCACCTGGGCTATCTTGCCCTCCTCAATACCCAGCCGGGCCATATCGTCGGCGTTCATCTCGACCAGGGCCGTCGCCTGACGGTAGGCCTCGCTCTCCTTGCCGCGATGGAGCCCGTCGGCCTGCGCTCTCGTACGCCCCGTGATTAGCGTCAAATGTTCGCTCATAATCCGCCCTCACCGATCCCCGATCTCCCGCCGCACGTCCTCCGCGCGGGCCACCAGATGTTCCCAACAGGCCGCCCGACTCGCTCCCTCGGCCAGCACCGTGCAGACGGGATGACCAGCCTGAATCCGTTCGTCGGGAAAAGGCACATCGCGCCGGCCCTGCTCCGTCCACGATGCCGTCTCCGGCATCGTCACATCGCGCCGGGCATAAACGATCCCCTTACCCACAAACGCCTCCTGCGCGTCCAGCTGCTCGTCCAGGGAAAACGCCGGCAACCGGCCCGCCATCGCCTCCCGATGAAGGGAGAAGATGTCGAGGCCATAGGCCCGCTCCATCAGTTCCATTGAGGCCGTGTAGCGCGGATTGACCTCCACCAGGTAAGGCCTCGGGCCGCCCTCCTCGCGCGTCACCACCAGATCGACGCCATTGGCCCCTCGCAGCTCGAATCGGCGCGTGAGAGCGTTGACCAGCGTCTCGATCTGGGGCAGAAGAGCGCTTCTCTCCGCGGTCGTCATATCCAGGGGGAGGATATTCCCGCACCAGGCGAACCCATCGGCGCCCAATGCTTCTTGTCCGATGAGCTGCTCCGTCAGGCCGATGATCACGCTCCGCTTGCCGTCGGCGACGAAGGCGGCTGAGGCCGGCCGCCCCTCGACGTAGGCCTGCAGCAGGTGATCTCCGTCCAGGTTCAGCGGCTTCCCGTCCCAGAACCGGATGCCAAATCCGCCGCCACTGCGCACCGGCTTGCGCAGCCAGCGCAGCGACGGGTCGGCCCGCTCCTCCTCGCCCGGTAAAAGCGTCGACGGGCAAGCGATCCTCTCGTGGCGGCAGACGCCTCTCAGCACCCGCCAATCGCGCACCTGGCGCAGCACCTGCGGCCCGTTGCCGAGCAGTTCCCGATCTTGCACCAATTGCTCCACGATTCCGGGATGATTTTCCAGGTTCGAGACGTAGACGACCGCCCCCGTCTCAACGCCCAGTTCAGTCTCCAGACGACGGCTGGCCTCCAGCAGCGCCTCGGCGCTGAACGGGAGGTCGAATTCGCGCTGGAGGGCGTAGTTCTCCACCAGCGCCCGCTGGTCGCGGTCGCCGAAGTAGTCCAGGGTGACGATCGGATGACCACCGCGCACGGCTGATTCGGCGATGGCGCGGGTACTGAACCCGACGATGAGCGTGCGCACTAGCCTCCCAGCTCTTTGGCCGTCGCGTAGACCTCCTCGGCGTCCAGCACCAGGTCGTTCTGCTCGAAGAGCCGCGCGATGGAGGCGTGATGGATCTTCATCTTGAAGTCGCCGATGCCGATGGCGCCGAAGATGCGCTTGCCGTGCTTCTCCTTCCCTTTCCAGTGGACCTTGATGCCCTCAATGCCCAGCGGCGGGACGGCGTTCACGTCCCCCAGCACGCGCAGGGTGGGGTGCTCGACCCAGATCGATTCCGGCAGCAGTTGGACGCCGGCCGCTCCGGCGCACAACACCGCACTGGCGCCCTCCAGGACCGCGCGGGTGGATTCCTCGTCGGCGGCCGCGGCCCCGCTGACCTGCACGCCGAATCGCTCTTCGATAGAGGCCGCTGCCTCGTCCGCTCGCTCCTGACTGCGCGAGGTGAGCGTCACACTGGCGCCCTCCTGGGCGAAGAGCGCGGCCGCTCGCAGCCCCACCGGGCCGGTGCCGGCTAGCACCACCACCTTCTCGCCCTCCAGCTCGGCCGCCGAGAGAATCTTGGCCACGGCGGCGGTGGCGGTGGTGTTGCAGCCGTTGGCGTCGAGCATCACCGAGACCTTGAGCGGGCCGAGGAAGGACTCCTGCACTTCCTTCAACATCTGCTCGCCGGTGGCGACGTCGGAGCCGCCGATGAAGACCGCCGAGTTCTTCAGTTCCTCCGGCCCGCGGGTGAAGATGGCGCCGTAGACCAGATCGCGCACGTCCTCCGGGGTCACGCCGCCGTACTGGAGCACCCGATCGGCGCCGCCGTCGTAGGCCGCGATGGTGTCGAAACTGCTGGCGAATTTGTCGCTATCCAATTGAAGTAAGATCTTCTCCATCTGTGCCGCCTCCCATACTTGTCACCTTGATCGTTCGACCACAACCATCCGCATGCCCAAGCGCGGCCTGCTCCACCGTCCGCTTGAGCGTGGTGAAGGAAACACTCACCCCGACTTGTTCGAATCCGCCCACAGCCGCGCGCAAGTCCTCATACTCAGCCTTGACGGAGACGACCTCGCCCCCATCATCGAGGGCCTCCTTCACGCGGACAATCGCCTGCTGCGACCCGCGAGCCGTCTCCGCCGTCAGGTGCATCTGCTTGAAGCGATAGTTGAAACAGATGTGCCGAGATTCCAGAACGCGCATACCGATGGTACCCACCTCTGCGACCAAGAAGGCACCCAAAGGCTCAATGGAGTCCTCCGGCGCGTCCACCAGGAAGATATACTCCAGACGTCCCTTCTTGGTGATGGACTGGACGGCGTGAACGTTTTCGGCGCCCCGATCCATCAGCCCTTCAATAATGTGCGGAATCACCTCGCCGGAGATGTCGTCGACGTTTACCAGAATCAGCATACATAACCCATTTGCGTGAGAGATGGCCGAGCAGCGGCATCCCCCCTGCCCGGCCAACGGTTATCCGATGAGGGCTACTCCAGATCCTCCATCATCCGGACGGCGAGACGGGCCACCTCGCGGGCGGTATTCTTCGCCCCGGGGATGGAGCACGTGATGTTGGCCCCCTTCTCCGCCTTCTTACCCGCATCCTTCCAGGAGTACTTGCCCATCGCTGCCGCGACGACGGCCGGGATGACCGCGTCGATGGTGCAGCAGCCGACGTACATCAGCTCCTGGGACACGGCGGCAGCCACGGTGATCGGCAGTGAAAGCTCGGACTTCTTGTTCAGTACCGCGTCGGGGATCACCTCGTGGCTGAGACCCTCCAGGACGAACTCCTCACCGTCAATAGTCACCACGGCGTCGACGTCGGCGTCGAAGCCCCAGAAGGATTGAGCGAAGGGGTGTTTACGACGGGCTCCCCCCTCCAACTTGGTGAAGTGAACCGTGATATCCTTGCCGAAGAAAGCGCTTAGCACCTTTCCGGCATTCTCCTCCACCTTCTCTTTCCGCTTCTGGTCCAGGGCCCCGCAGATTTCCGTCAGATCCTTGCCAGCGCTGAGTTCGTCGTAAGCGTATTTCGCTCGCCAGTGGAGCGCGTTGGCCCGGATGCCATCGGTGGCCTGAATAATGGCCTTGGTGACGGGCCCGCGGCGCACTTGCTCGGCCTTGCGGGTGATGGTGTTGGTGGAGAAAGCCGCAATCTCCGGATCGATCCACTGCGTCAGCTTAACCTCGTGGATAATGTCCGAGGCCGCCTCCACGTCGCCGCCATTCTCGATCAGCGCGTTCATCGAGATGACGCCATCGGCGGCCAAGTGAGCAAGGGGCGGATTGACCGGTCCGCCACTGAAGCCGGCGCCGATCATCGGGGCCTCCATAAACGCGGCCAGCATCTCGTTGAGCGTCATCATTCCGATCACGGTGGGAGCGCCGACGTCCTTCAGCACCATCCCCATCCCGCCAATGAAAGAGGCGGTATCGTATTCTTTGCCGGTGCCGCGCAGGTGAAGCTGCTCCGGCAGCCCAGCCGCTTGCGCCGCGCCCTTGCCGGCCAGATAGGCCGTGCCCTCGACGAAGAACTCGCCGTATTCAGACCCGATCATCCCATCGGGGTTGACGACCTCCAAGACAGCAGCGGCGGCCAACATCGCGCACTGAACGGGACTGGGCGTGATACCGGCGCCACGGTAGGCTTTCATCATCCCCTCGACGGCGGCCTTAGTACCCTCCAGGCAGATGTCCGGATAGACCATGTCCTCGCCCAGTGTACTATGCCCCATCGGCGCGCCGCCGGCCACGAAGGCAGGCACGTCAGCTCCGTCAATCCGCACCACATCCCCATCCATCATACCATCATAGAGGGCCTTCACCGCAGCGAAACCGGATAGCTTATTGGTCAGCTTAGAGGTTGGAATCGCAGCCACGCCAGCACGGCTATTCCCGGCCTTCATCCGTGCAAGAGCGCCCAGCTTACGGTTGCCAGCCGGCACCCCGGCCCGGGACTCCGTGCCAGCGATGAGAAGCAAGCCAGCTGTGATTAGCGCGGCGTTTTCCGGAAGCGCCCCGGCCTCCATAGCCGCTTTCACCCCTACATCGACCACGTGGTCCACAGGGAGCTTGGCCAGGTTGGCATCGGTAAGCTTGATATCTCGACCTTGAAGGATTTCCCACGTCATCGCGTTCGCGGCGCACAAAGCAGCGATGTTCAACATACCGTGCCCCTTGGTCAAGGCCTCGATGCGATCGCTCGTGGTATACTCTGGGCGGGAACTCGCCGCCATAACCGTTGCTAGAATTTCCTTTTCCATCTTCGCACCTCCACGTTCTACTGATAGCTTGCCCTTTCAGATCAAGCACCAATAATCCTCGGGGCTTGGTGTGGGACCAGTTGACCATTTGAGACAATCTCTCTTACCCCCACATCCCGAGGAACTGCACACAAATTATCTCCCCAGCGCAATTTTTACCCCTCGAAAGCGCTCTCCCAACCGCACTTCAACTAAACACTACTTAATTCTTACCGGCGTGAACGTAACTATTTAAACTAACAGATCATAGATTGGTTCGTGGTGCGCGCTTTTAACGGCGCTGAAGCGCCTACTACGAACATATACACGGGTTTGTGAAACGTATGGAGCACGAACTGTTTAGTTTCATATGTTCGGCTCGGTAATGTCGTTAAGATAAGACTTCGGAAGTTTGCCGCTCAGGACTTTGAAGCCCAACCAAGCCTTGATTGGCCTCGAAATGTCGTTTGACGATTTACTTTTGAAACTTCCGAAGTCTAACTCGCCCTTGACTTAATGACATTGCCACTTATGTGGATTCACTCGAACTTCCCGTCCTCCGCCAGACTCATCGTGACAGATTCAATCTCGTCAGGGTGGCTCAAAACGGTGATGCCCTCCATCCCTCGGAGCTTGTTCGTGTTTTCGACGTCGACCTGCCTGGTGGTGATGGTGATCTGCTCACCGTTCGGGCCCTCGGTCAGCTGGCTACCAGGTTCTTGATCGACCGGGTAGATATAGACTGGCGTCCCGCCCTTGATGGTCTGGGCGACGCAGTTGGTGATCAGGCTATCGGCGATGCCGTAGGCAATCTTGGCGGTGGTATTGG
Organism: uncultured Anaerolineales bacterium; assembly: GCA_964474655.1. Taxonomy (GTDB): domain Bacteria; phylum Chloroflexota; class Anaerolineae; order B4-G1; family B4-G1; genus CAYYTU01. Next base: position 50,566 of record CAYYTU010000001.1, on the reverse strand, counting down.
CCGTCGCCGGCGACACGAATAGAAAGGCATAATGGCCCAGCTGGAGCGGCCCGGCGATAAAAGGCAAGTTAGACCCTTTCTCTACCCGCACTTTGCCAAAACTCGTTTTCAGATCTTCCCAGAGGCCATACCACTTCACCACCAGCTCTCCATTCTGCGACAGCAACACTGTCACATCCACACCCAGCTCACGCTGGATCCTTTCCATAGCCGACATCGACTCAACGAGATAATCACCAGCTCCGGTGATACCCCAGGCGACCCTAAAATTTTTCAACGTTCACTCCGATTCCATCGCCCGTGTCAACGCAACCAGCCGCTTCACGGTCCGGCGGAGGCTCTTCCGCCCCACCTCGTCCGCTCGGGCGCCCTCGGCGCCCTCGTCGTGCGACCAAAACGTGCCGCCCAGATTGGCCCCAAACGGCCCACCGCTCACGGGAATCATCTTGTTAGCCAAGTAAAAGTTGTGGATCGCCATAATGGCCGGCTCCTGCCCGCCCATCCGATCGCCGCCCACTGCGATGGCCGCGCCGAGCTTATCCGTCAAAACCTCGGGGTCCCGGGCCACGATGGCTCGACACCGATCCAGCACCGCTTTCAGCTGGGCCGAAAGCGTGCCCTGATAGACCGGGGTACCAAGCAGCCAAGCGTCGGCCGCTTCCATATGAGGGTAAAAGTCGGCTACATCATCCTCAAACACACACCCATCCCGTTCACGAATGCAATAATCACAATGGATGCAAAACTTGATGTTCTTTCCCCGCAGCGAGATGAACGTCGTCTCAACGTCGCCGAGCGATTCGGCAAACGACAATCCTTCTTGCACAGCGAAGGCCGTCGCGCCATCTCGCGGGCTTCCAGCTATGCCCAGAAGATTGATTGCACTCATTCAACAACCTCTCTCCGTCACAACCCCGACAATTATCGCGAATTCCACCGGCCCGACTTGGCTATTGGACGACACCCTCCTCAAGCGAGGGACTTGAACCCTGAAAACAACCATCGTGATAAGCGACCTTCGTGTCCTCATCCACCAAAACGCGCTCTCCGACCTCAAACCCCTTGCCGCACCCGGGGCAGGTCGTGTCTATCCATTCCGACTGCCAGCTTCTGTCGTGACCGTATTCATCCTCGCTTGATACAATACAGCTAATACATGGCGACATCGCCACCCTCTCATTCAAGGAAAGAGCCCAGGGAGAAGAGATATTTTTGCTCCCCCTGAGCTCCCTTTCCCAAAGCCTTACTTAACTCACACTAATCTACCACTCACATCCTCTAGCTGAATGGCAGATGGTGCACCAAAACCTAGACCGCTACGTGCCACTCGCAGTAGCCCTGATCGCCCTGCAGGCGGCCGGTCACCATCGGCGAGTTGCGCTTGTTCAGCGTGCAGATGGCGCAGTCCTTGCAGCCCCGCACCGGTGCTCCGGGCCGATCGGGGTTGAGGGCCACAGCGTTGGTCATCAGGGTGGCGGTGACGCACTCGGGCGTCATATAGCAAGGGAAGTCCGCCATATGCATCAAGGCCGCGAAGCGCTGGGTGATGGCGCAGGCCGGGTAGGTATAGCGCTGCGGGTTCATCACGATCTCGTGGTTGTCGACCGGGCTGAGATCGACCTCAATGCCCTTGACCTTGCCACCCTTGCCGCGCGGCTTGGGCTCCAGGATCTCCTCGCCGCGCATGAGGATGTCGATGGTATCGACGTTGTGCAGCTCGTCCGCCTCGCCGCGGTCGGGATGCATTGCTGCGTAGTTGTGGAAGCGCTTGTTTAGCAGATCAATCACCATCGGCACGGTGAAAGAATCCAGCCACAGGATGTAGGCCGCCGCGCAGGCCGGGGCGCCGGTGGCGACCGCCAACACGTCCCACTCGCTCTTATAGGCATCCTGCTCCACGCCACGCTTCAACGTGTTCTCGAAGACGCCCATTACGGCCTCATAGATGCCGAAGGACATATCATCCTTGAACATATTATAGGCCGACTGAGCGATGTGGTGGCCGATGTCGCCCACGCAGTAGGCCGGCACCGCCACGATATTGGCCGGATGGACGCCGGCCTCTAGCGCCGCCACCACGTAAGGTCGCATCGCTTTCTTGTAAGCAGCCATGTACTTTCGCGTGTCGAACGAGCTATGTCCGCCGTGCCCACCGAGGTTGTGGTTGTCCATCAACTCCGCCTGGGCCTTCACCGGCTCGCGATAGATGTGCTGGATCTGCTTGACCTCGGCCTGCTCCGCCTCGGCCGCCGTCTTACCGGACTCCATCGCGGCGCGGAAGGCACCGCCAAAGCCGTAGGACGTGTTCATACCCCAGGACTTGCTGGCCAGGATGGTCTGTTTGTGCTCCTTGGGAATGTCCATATCTCGGAGGATGCGGTTGACGGTGTTGGGCACCGAGCCGACGGAGAACGCGAAGTCGACCACGCAGGTCATGCCGTACATACCGCCGTAGCGTCGCACTGCATCGAGGCCGATGAGGGATTTGTGCTCCTCAACGGCGTCAATGAACTTCCACATCGAGTCCTTGAACTCTGGATCCTCGTCGTAGAGAATCTCCAGGAGCGGCGGGGTCTGATAGTGCTCCACAAAAGGATCATCTTCGGGCCGAATAGTGTCGGTGAGATCCAAGAGGGTATTGTAGTGAGTATTCACCGACTCAACGTGTAGGTCGAAGACCTCCTCCGACTGACCCTCGCCCGGCTCCATCGCATTGACGGCATCGACGTAGGGTTGGGCATCGGAGATCTTGAACGTACCGCCTCGCTTCTCTTTTATGACGCCCAGGACCGAAGTAGCAGCCCCAATGGCCTCATTAACCATCTTCTCATACAGTGACATTTATTTTCCCTCCCTAAAGGATATGAACCTTAACCAAAAGACGCCAACCACTGAACACATGGTAAATGGAAGATTTTTGAATTCTGACTTATCACCTCCTCACAAACTTAATCTACTCTCCCACCACCTGTCGCATTGAATGATGACATGCTGGCTCAATTGCCCGTCATAGAGAGGAAAGACGGCAAAGGTTTCAAGAAAGGTAACAACTAAATGACCAGCATCATCCACATCCGATCAACGGCGGGACTTTACCAGAAATCCGTATCCAGGGAGACACGTATCCGCCCCCCTCCTCAGCCATCGAGCCAACTGAGAAATACAGGAACAATTACCTTCGGCAGAACTATCGGTTGGATCAGCGTTAGGATACCGGCGTTCGAGCGAGCGCTTCACTTGCGGGGAAATTAGGCTACACCATGCAGGAAAGTTGCCAAGGGAGCAGATGTCACCTTGACCGATGAGGCGTAGAGGATTCAGACCGCTCATAGTTACCCCAGTCAGAGCAAACTCCAAGCGTTAGTCCCAGCTCAATGGTCTTAGACCAAAAAAGCCGAGCCAATTAATGACCCGGCAGTTTAGCTGTATCAAAACGGATCTACTACAGCCTCACGGTCCCATCCGTAGGGTAGCCTAAACTTAAAATCAGTATACACCAAGAAATACCGATTGTCAAGTTACCGAGAGAAAGAGCAAATCTTGACACACAACCGAAGGGCTGTTATACTATGTCCGTACATTTGCACAAATAAGCCGACGACATCATCGACCCAACGATCGCCGACGGCTGCGACACACGCGACAAAGAGGAGATTGGCGCTATGCGTAAGGGGAAACACTTCATCGGCCTTGATCTCGGTGGTACGACACTCAGCGCTGCGGTCGTTGATACCGACACCGGCGAGATGCTTAGTCACCATCGGGTGCCAACGCTGGCCCAGGAAGGCCACAATGCCGTTATGGCCCGTATGGCCAAACTGGTCACTCAGGCCATCGACGATGCAGCGATGACCAGGGACGCCATTGATGGCATCGGCATCGGCGCCCCGGGCGTGCTGGATCTGGAGCGCGGCCTCACGCTATTCCTGCCCAACTTGCCCGGCGAATGGCGCAACGTGCCCCTCAAAGCGACAATCGAAAAAGCCGTCAAGCTCCCCGTTCACCTGCTCAACGACGTACGCTCCTTCACCCTGGGCGAGAAGACCTTCGGCGCCGGGCGGGACGTGGATACGATGGTCGGCATCGCCATCGGCACCGGCATCGGCGGTGGATTGGTCATCGATGGGAATCTTCACCTGGGGCTAGACGGCACCGCCGGCGAGGTGGGCCACCATATGATCGATCCTCACGGGCCACCCTGCGGCTGCGGTAGCCGGGGATGCCTGGAAGCCTTCGCCAGCGGACCGGCGATCACAGCGATGGCGCTCAAAGCAATCACGCAGGGACGCACGACGCGCATCGCGGAGCTCGTCGACTACGACCTGAACCACGTCACGCCAGAAATTATCTGCCAAGCCGCACTGGAGGGCGACCCAATCGCACAGGCGATCTATGAGCAAGCCGGGTTCTACCTCGGCATCGGCGTGGCGAATCTGATCATCATCATCAGCCCTCAGATGGTCGTCATCGGCGGCGGCGTGGCGCAGGCCGGCGATCTTCTCTTCGAGCCAATCCGGGGCACGGTGCGAGAACGCGTCCACGTAACCCCGATCGAGCAGGTGCAGATTGTGCCGGCCGAGCTGGGCACCGAGGCCGGCCTGATCGGCGCGGCGGTTTGGGCTTCCTTGCAGACGGACATCGGCTAATCAGCCAGGAGATCGTGTGACTTCCCTCAAAGCGATCCAAGCCGGCGAGATTCTCACGCCAGAGCAGGTCATCGCCAACGGCTACATTCTAATCGAGGATGATCGAGTAGTGACGCTCGCCCACGAGGCGGAGAGCCTCCCGTCGGATTGCACGGTCTTCGACGTGACGCCCCACCGAATTACGCCCGGGCTGATCGACCTTCACCTGCACGGCGCGATGGGATACAATGTGATGGGCTTGGGGCTGACGAATGTAGCTCAAGAACTGGTCAAGCACGGCGTCACCTCTTTCTTGCCGACCACGCTGACCACCGCCCGGCCCGTGGTCCAGTCAGCCCTCAGAACGATGGCCCAGCTCATCCTCCAGTCTTCCCAGGGCGCCTGCGCGCTGGGCATCCACCTCGAAGGGCCTCACCTTTCTCCCCAGAAGCCCGGGATGACGAACCCGCGTCACTTCCACCCGCTTTCGGACGCGGCCTGGGAGGAACTCCAGGCTGCGGCGCAGGGCACGATCAAGATGGTAACCTTCGCCCCGGAGGAGGATGACGCCCTTCACCTCATCCCGCGTTTGCTTCGGGAGGAAGTGCTGCCCTCGATCGGACACAGCGCTGCCACCTTCGAGCAGGTCACGGCGATGGTAGAACTGGGCCTGACACACGCCAGCCACATGTTCAACGCGATGGAACCGTTTCATCACCGTGTGCCGGGCGTCGTGGGGGCTGTGCTCTACCACCGCCAGATCGTGGCCCAGCTGATCGCCGATCTTCGCCACGTCCATCCGGCCGCAATGGAAGTGCTGTTTCGCCTGAAGGGCGTCGATCACGTAGCGCTAATCAGCGACGCCGCACCGGTGGCCGGCCTGCCGCCGGGCGAGTACGACTGGGACTCCGAGACGCGCGTGATCGTGGACGAGGACGGCACCTGTCGCCTGCGCGACGGGACGCTGGCTGGCGCGATGAGCTTCCTCGACCAGAACGTGACCAATCTGGTAGAGGCGATAGGGCTCAGATGGTCGGAGGCGCTGGAGACCGCCACCGCCGTACCGGGAACCGCGCTGAACCTCAAACGAGGTCGCCTGCGCCCCGGCTGGACCGCCGACCTCGTGGTTTGGGACGAAAACTTCCGACCGGTGGCGACGATGGTCGAAGGACGCTGGATCTGGCGGCGAGACGATGCTATCTTCGCGTCAGTTCAGTCTTGTCAGCGCCGATCGGGCCGGGCTCCCGACCGTGCCCGAGAATGGCGCGGTCAGGGGGCTGGCCCCAGATCCTAGAAGGGCCGCTGGCGGCAGGATGGTACGATGTTGGAACGAGAAAGGACGGCCGAACGATGAGCCACCTGAGCCGAGAGATTCACGAACAGCCGGACGTTCTGGCCCGCTTGCTGGACGAGCAGACCGAGAGCGCTGATAGAATCGCCGACGCAATTCGGGCGCGGGACGTCTGCTACGCCGTCTTCGCCGCCCGGGGCACCTCCGATAACGCCGCCCGCTACGCCCAGTATCTGTTCGGCTCGCTCAACCGCTTGCCGGTGGCGCTGGCGACGCCTTCGCTCTTCTCCATCTATCACACGCCGCCCCGCTTGCGCAAGGCGCTGGTGCTGGGGATCTCGCAATCGGGCCAGTCGCCCGATATCGTGGGCGTCGTCGAGGAGGGACGAAGGCAGGGAGCGCTGACCGTCGCGGTGACCAACACACCCGATTCGCCGCTGGGCCAGGCCGCCGAATACATCCTGGCGCTGGGCGCCGGCGAGGAGAAGGCCGTGGCCGCCACCAAATCCTACACCGCCCAGCTGGCGGCGCTGGCGTTGCTTTCGGCCCAGCTTGCCGATGACGACGCCCTGCTGAGCGAGCTCCGGCGCGTGCCGGCCGCGGTGGAGGCAACGCTGGTGCTGGAGGAGACCATCGCCCAGACCGCTCAGCGCTACGCCCACGCCGACGCATGCGTCGTGCTGGGCCGTGGCTACAACTACGCCACCGCCTTCGAGATCGCGCTCAAGCTGAAAGAACTGGCCTACATCCTGGCCGATCCTTACTCCTCGGCCGACTTCCGCCATGGCCCGGTCGCTATCGTCGAACGCAGCTTCCCGGTCATCGCAGTTGCGCCGACGGGCGCCGTCCAAAACGATGTCACCACACTCATCAAGGAGCTGAACGCCCGTGATGCCGAGATCGTCGTCATATCCGATCAAGAGGCCCCGCTCCGTCCGGCGCGTGTGCCACTCAAACTGCCGGTCGCGCTGCCAGAATGGCTCTCTCCGCTGACATGCGTCGTGCCGGGCCAGCTGCTGGCGCTCTATGCCACGCTATCCAAAGGCTACAGCCCCGACCATCCTCGCGGACTGACGAAGGTGACCAAGACACACTGACCTCCCGCCCCCCACCGGACGCGTCGAGCCGATCCATACCCGCCAAATGGTGGGGTGAACTGAAGGCCAAACCCCTCTGGTCGACAGCCCCTCCTTCCATGTAGTTACCGATGCGATAACTATCTAAACGCATTGAGGTAAAAGTGACATACCGACTTTTCCACTGCTCACAGCCCTCGTCCCCGAGGGCGTTTAGGGCACAAAAATCGTGTCGGACGCCCCCGAGACGGTGGCTTTGAGCGAGTAGGTGCAACTTTTACCCTAATGCGTCTAAACCAAACAGAGCATAGTGAGTTCGTAGTGCATGCTTTAGCACGCTCTTAACGGCGCTGAAGCGCCCACTACGAGCATATACTCGTCTTGTCGAGCGGTAACCGTTCAGGTAGCGGTCGATATAACCGCCGAGAACGCAGAGAGCGCAGAGAAACTGAAGGAAAAGATTTGTCAAGCTGGTCAAAATATTGAAAAATAGCCTGTCTCAGCGATCTCTGCGCCCTCCGCGGTGAAAAAAGCATAACCATCTGAACGGTTACGTCGAGCGTAATGGAGCTCAGAGTGTTTAGTTCTATATGTTCGGCTCGATAAGGCGCACGGGGGTAAAAGCAACCCTGTTGAATGTACGTAGTGCGGAGGCCTCTTGGGTGTTGTTAAATTGCCCCTTATCCCAAACTCTGGTATGATTCCGATGAGATGAGAGATATGAAAACCACACACTATATCGTGTTGATCGCAGCGCTGGCGACGCTGGGTGCGGCGCTGCTGGCTTTTCCAACCGTCATTCGGGCACTGCCGGGGCGCTACGCCTACTACCTGCCGGAACCTCTACAGGCGATGCGACATAACGACCATCCAATGACCCTGCCTACGCCGGAGGCTAGTCCCGTCCAACCCACGTCCCCGCCTACGTCCACCGCCACGCCGACACCCTCGCCCACGCCAACCCCACCAGATACCGAGACACCACTCCCTTCGGTCACCCCAAGCCCCCTGCCCCCCGCCACTTCGACCCCACCTGCCGCCATCACCCTAGAGGGGATAAGACACGAGCGCCAGAGCTGGAACAACTGCGGCCCGACCACGCTCGCGATGGGCCTTTCTTACTGGAGCAGCGACAAAACCCAATCCGACATCGCGCCGCGCCTCAAGCCCGACCCCGAGGACAAACACGTGGGCATCCATCAGATGGAAGAGTACGCCCGTGAACAAGGGCTGGGCACCGCGATCCGGGTAGGAGGTTCGCTCGACCAGCTGAAAGCGCTGCTACGGGCGGGATTCCCCGTCATCGTGGAGTCATGGTACGTGCGCGACGCCCAGGACCAGCTGGGCCACTATCGGCTGGTGGCCGGCTACGACGACGCACAGCAACACTTCCATATGTACGACTCGCTCTACGACCCGCCCACGACGATGGGCTATCAGGAGCTGGACGAACTATGGCGCGTCTTCAACCGGACCTATTTGGTCGTCTACGCCCCGGAGCGCTGGGAGGATCTGGCGCCGATCCTCAATCTGGAGAAACCTCCGGACCCGAGCAAGATGCCCGAGCTGGTCGGGCCGGAGTTGGACGACGCTGCAATGTACGAAGAGGCGCTGGAGACAGCCCGCACAGAGCTGGCCAATCCCCCCGCCTCCTGCGTGGCCTACGCCGACTGCGCCGACCAGCTGACCTTCTCCTGGTTCAACATCGGCACCAACCTGACCGCGCTGGAGCGATATGAGGAGGCGGCCGCGGCCTACGATCAAGCGCGACAAGCGGGCCTCCACTATCGGATGCTCTGGTATCAGTTCGGCCCCTACGAGGCCTATTACGCCGCCGGGCGCTACGATGACGTGATCGACCTTGCTAATTCGACACTGAACACGGCCAAGAACCTGGAAGAATCCTACTACTGGCGCGGAAAAGCCCGGCTGGCCCAGGGCGACCGAGAAGGAGCCAGGGCCGACTTCGAGGCCGCGCTCCGCTATCACGAGAGCTGGGAGCCAGCGACGATAGCGCTGACGGCGATGGACAATGAGGCCTGACGCCGGCGCCAGACAACGAGCATCAGATTCGCGCGTCGCGCGCTCGGCCACGCTGGTGGCCTTCTTCTTCACCGCCGATAAGCTGCTGGGGCTAGTACGCGACGCGGCCATCGGCCACGCCTTCGGCGCATCGCCCGCGCTGGACGCCTACTACGCCGCCTTCGAGCTGCCCGACGCGCTGTTCAACGTCATCGCGGGGCTGGCGATGGCGACCGCGCTGATCCCCATACTCTCCTCCCACGTCACCCGGGGGGATCGCGAGGAGACGTGGCGCCTGGCCTCCGCGGTGATCAACTGGGCTCTGCTGATCGTGGTCGCGCTCAGCGTGCTGGGGGCCGTCTTCGCCCCCAACGTCATCCGGGCCGTCGCCCCCGGCTTCGAGGCCCAGCGTACCCAGCTGGCAACTCGCCTGATGCGCCTGGTTCTCCTCCAGACGATCATCTCCAGCGTCAGCGGCATCGCGATGAGCATACTCCAAGCCCACCAACACTTTCTGCTTCCGGCCGCCGCCCCGCTGGCCTACACCCTGGGCCGCATCGTCGGCGCGATTTTCCTTTCTCCACGCTGGGGCATCTTCGGGCTGGCCTGGGGTGGGCTGATTGGGACCGTGGGCCACTTATTGATCCAAGTGCCGGGACTGCTCCGCTTCCACGTCCGTTGGTGGCCCACACTCCACCACCCGGATCTACCGACCGTCCTGAAACTGATGGGCCCTCGCGTGCTGGGCCTGGGCGTCACATACCTCAACTTCGTGCTACCGACGTTCCTGGGCTCGCGCCTGGCACCGGGTACAATCTCCGCCTACGAGTACGGGTGGCGCTTGATGCAATTCCCAGAGACGATCATCGGCACAGCGCTGGGGTTAACCGTCTTCCCCACGCTATCCGAGCAGGCCAACGCCAGCGACCGGAGCGGACTCAGGAGCACGGCCAGCTGGGCGCTGCGGCTGGTGTTGGCGCTCGCAACGCCCGCGGCCGTGGGATTGGTGGTGCTGGGCCGACCGCTGACAGCCCTCTTCCTTCAGCGCGGCGCTTTCGACACCGGAGTAACTCAGCGAGTCTACCTGGGGTTACAATTCTTCGCCCTGGGACTGGTGGCGCATAGCGCCCTGGAGGTCGTGAGCCGGCTCTTTTACGCCCAGCGCGATATGTGGACGCCCCTCTGGGCCGCGCTGGTCGGCTTGCTCACAAACGCATTCGTGGGGTGGAGCTTGCTGAGCTCAATGGAACAGAGGGCACTCGCCCTGGCGAACTCGCTGGGAGCCGGTATGCAGGTCATCATCCTGCTGATCGTAGCCCGACGAAGACTCGGCGAGCTGACGGAGGCGTCCTTCGGTCCCTCGCTGGTCCGCACAGGAGTAACCTCGGCCCTGATGGGCGCGGCGGTGCTCGGCTTCCGCGCGCTGCTCCCAGAGGCGAGCTCGCTCGCGACCGGCGGTGGCGGCCTCGTCGTGGGTGCTACGACCTTCCTGCTGGCAGCGTTCTTCCTGGGCAGCGAGGAGCTACGCCAGCTGCCGGGTCTATTGCTGAACCGATAGCCCCGACCGCGCCGGGACAACCGATCGCCACGCCAGATCGTCTACGTACCACGGGGCGTATGCAAAACTTGGGGAGATTACGAGCGTCAAGACTTCGGAAGTCTACGATGACGATGTGCTCTAGCTTCAAAACCGCTCTTTTCAGCACAATTTGGCAAGCAAACTTGCCCAAGACCTCATAGACCATCGATCGTGGAACACCAGAGACCTTGAAGACCTGATAGCCAGTAGCCGGGTTCTCTCGCAGCAACGCCAGATAAGCCTTGGCCTCATACTTAAAAAAACCAAAACTCCCTCAGGGAGTCCGTCCCGGATCACATAATTCGGCATCTTAATTTACCCAACCCCACATCTGGGTTTTTGACAAATTAAACCCAGATATGGGGTGGCAAAGTCAGATAACGCGATTTCTAGATTTGCCGACGGACTTCCTGTCCCCCAGTCGATTCACCAGCTCGTCCTGCATCATACCGCCCCTTACGATCAGATCAACCCCAGACACCTCGTAAATACCGTCAAGCCACAAGCCAGCCTCTCCCAGCGAGGGCCTACAACATACGCACCACGACTCGCGCCTCCTCCCAAAACCCCTCCAGATCATAATAGGCCCGCGCCTCTGGAGCGAAGAGATGGACCACCACAACACCATAATCCATCAGCACCCATCCAGAGCTCGGCTCACCCTCCACGCGCAACGGGTTCCGACCGAACTCTTCTTTAACCTCCTGCCTGATAGCATTCATCAGCGCTTTCGTCTGTCGCTCGCTCAAGGCGCTGGCGATCACGAAATAATCGGCCAGAATCGAGACATCTCCAATATCGAGCAACAGAATATTCTCGCCCTTTCGGTCGGCAATCAAGTCCACAACGCTCCGAGCAAACTCCAACGTATCCAGGCTACACCTCCTCCATCTTATTCCACAACGTCACAACGTCCTCATTGCTTTGCGCCGCTGCCAGCACGACCATCAATCGGATGCGCGCTTTTTGGCCATTGAGCCCTTCGGCGAAGAGACAGCCCAACGCCTCCAGGGAGCGATAAGCACCCGGATAGCCATAGGCATCCCACACCCGCCCCGAGGGGCACCGACTGGCGATCACAACCGTCACCCCCTGCCCGCGGGCACGCTCAATGACTGGCAGCCACCAAGGCGGCACGCGCCCGCCGCCCAGCGCCTCAATCACCACGCCACGTGCGCCGTGGGCTACTGCGGCCTCCAGCAGCTCCGGGCCCATACCCACGGTCAGCTTCAGCAAAGCGACATCCGGCTCCAGGCCCTGCCAAGGCAACAAATCCCGCTCTGGCCGACAAGCAACAATGACAGCGTCACCCTCCACCCGCCCCACCGGCCCCCAGGCCGGCGACCGAAAGGTGGATGTGCTGAGCGTGTGCATCTTAGTCACTCGACGCGCAGCGTGTATCTCATCATCGAATACGACCACGGCGCCCAACCCCCGCGCCGAGGGATCTGCCGCGACGCGCACCGCACTCACCAGGTTAGCGTAGCCATCGTAGCCCACGCTGGAGACCGTACGCATCGCCCCTGTCACCACCATCGGCTTCTCGCCGGGTACGGTCAGATCGAGCAGGTAAGCCGTCTCCTCCATCGTGTCGGTGCCGTGCGTGACGACAATGCCAACCACCGCGGGCACATCCATCAGCTCGACGACGCGCTCTCGAATCGTCTCCAGCGTCTCCATCGTGAAGTGAGAGCTCGGCAGCTTGACCAGACCCTCCGACCGGAGGTCCGGCACATCCGGCGGCAGCGCCGCAGCGAAATCGGCGGCACCGAGTGTAGGCACCGCCCCGCCGGCCTTTTCATTATGCGCCATAGAAATAGTACCGCCCGTGGTCAGGACGACGACGTAGCGCCCGGCTTTGCCTCCAAGCGAGTGATCAGCGTTCGACATATCCCCTCCTGGCCTCACCCCCCTACGTACTTCTCCATCCTGGCCTCCTCCAGCTTGAGCGAAACGACCTGCGAGACAGCGTTCGAGCCCATCGAAACGCCATAAACAGTGTCGGCGGACTCGACGGTGCCACGGTTGTGCGTGATGACTATGAACTGCGAATCCTGCGCCAGGGATTCCAGCTGAGCGCGGAAGCGGCCCACGTTCGCCTCGTCTAACATCGCGTCCACCTCGTCGAGGACACAGAAAGGCGTCGGGCTGACGTGAAGCAACGAAAAGAGCAACGCCGCCGCCGTCAGCGCCCGTTCGCCGCCAGAAAGCATCGCCAGCCGCTGCGCGCGCTTCCCCGGCGGCCGGACCACGATCTCAACACCGCTGTTCAGCAGATCACCCGGCTCGGTCAGCTCCAATCGCGCCTCACCGCCCCCAAACAGCTCTGTGAACTTCTCCACGAACTCCGCTGCCACCGCCTGGAACGTCTCCCGAAAAGCACGAGCCATCAAATTGTCCAACTCCATCACTCCCTGGCGCAACCGGGCAGAAGCGGCCTCCAGATCGGCCGCCTGCTCCGTCAGAAATTGATGACGCTCCTCGACTTCGGCCAGCTCATCCGGCGCGTTGGGATTGACCGAACCCAGCCGGCGAAGCCGCGTCTTGAGGAACTGCATCTCCTCCTCCAATCCCTCGGGCAGATCCTCCACCACCGGCAGCTCGGAAACCAGAGGACGCAGCGGCAGAGGCGTCTGAGCCGTAACGCTTTCCGCCAGCTCAATCTCGACCAGGCCCAAATCCTCATCAATACGCTGCGCCAACAGATGGAGATCGTCCTGACGCCGCTCGATCTCCAGCTGGGCGCGACCGTGCCGCTCCTCAGCCTCGCGCACCCGATCCTGCGCCTGCTCCAGACGCTTTTCCAGCGCGGACTGCCGCGTGCTCAGATGCTCCAGCTCCTCCTCGGCCGGCTGGATGCGCTCCCGCGTTCGGCGCAACGCCTCCTCCAGCCGCGTCGTCTCCTCACGCAGCACCTCCACCCGCTCAGTCAAGGCAGTCCGCTCGGCCGCCAGCTCGTCAGCCCGCTCGCGTCGGGCCTCAATCTGCGAACGCAGCTGCACCAGCAACGCTCGTTCCCGATTCAGCGTATCCCGATGGCTGCGCAGTGTCTCCTCGGTGACCGCCACCGCCGTGCGGGCCTCCGCCAATACCTCCCGCTCGAACTGCGCCGCCTCCTCCCGCGCCTCGCTCACTTGCTGCGACAACCGCTCCAATTGGCGCTCACGGTCCGCGATCTCATCGCTCATCCGACGCCGCCGAGATTCCAGCGACTGACGGCGGCGATGCGCCTCCTCCCAACGGGCCCGGAAATCCTGAGCGGCATCCGGGACCGGCTCGCCAGCGCCTTCCTCACCCTCGCGCTCCAGAGCGGCCTCATCTGGCGAAACGACCAGCCGCAACGCCCGGGCCTGCTCGACCGCGGCCGAATGCCGGGCTCGCAGATCGTCCACCTGCTGGCGGAGCTTGGTCTGCTGAGCTCGCAGCTGCGCCAGCGCCTCCTCCTCACGCGCCAACGCCGCGCGTTGACTGCGCAGCGTCTCCTCAGTGACCGCCACCGCCGTGCGGGCCTCGCCCAGCTGCTCCTGATACCGCCGGGCCCGCTCCTCCCGCGCAGCGGCAGCCTGACGGTCGATCTGCGCCAGCCGCTCCTCCAACGACGCGATGCGGGCCTCCGTCGACGCCCGCTCTCGCTCCCAATCGCGCAAATGCTGCTGGACCATCTCCAGCTGCGCGGGCAACTCACGCCGGGCCCGCTCATCGGCCAGCAAGCCCTCGTCGCCCGCCTCGCCTACGACCACCGCGCCATCGAACCGCAGCACGACGCCATCGGCGGTGACACAACAAGACCCGAACGGCAGATCGGGCCACAACGCGCGGGCCTCGGCCAGCCGCTCACACAGCGCCACGCGCCCGAGCAGCGCCTCCACGGCCGGACGCACGTCCGCATCGCAGGTCACGACATCGGCCGCAGAGACCACCTCTTCGGGCAGATCCGGTGCCGAACGCAAAGCATCCAACGGCAGAAGCGTCAGCCGCCCCCCCTCGGCCTCCAGGGTCGACCGCGCCGGCTCAATCGCCGAGGAGCGCTCCACGACGATGGCCTGCAAATCCTGAGAGAGGCTCATAGCCGCCTCGATCGCGCGCTCCCAGGTCAGTGGCACTTGAATCGACGTCACCAGCGGACCAGCGCCCACGATGCCATCCAGGTCAGCCTGCAGCAGCGCTTGCGCCCCGGCATCGTAGGCTGCTCCAGAATCGTACATTCGCTCAAGCGCTTTCAGCTCGCCGACAAGCTGCGCCTCCTCGCCTTGAGCTTCGCGCATAGATTGAGACAGCTCTTCAAGTCGGGCTCGTTGCTCTTGCAGCATATTCACTACACGAAGGCGGTCCTCGCCCGGCTCTTGCGCTTCCTCCTGAGCGACCTCCCAAGCGCGCTCCAGGGCGGCCAGGCGATCCCGACGCTGCTCCAGCTCTTGCTCCAACGTTGCGACGCGCGCGCGGGCCTGCTCCACCTGCTGCACTTGTTCTTCCTTGCGCTCGCGCAGCGGCCGGAGCTCGGCAAGTACCTCGTCACGCCGGGCCTCAAACTGCCGCACCCGCTCCTGGGCCACAGCCTGCTGACCAGAAAGTTCCGACAGCTCCTCCCGCGCTTCGATGAGCGCCTGGTCCACCTGCTCAAGCCGACTACGCAAGTCACGCAGCGCGCGCTCTTGCCGGGCATATCGATCCTCGCGCTCTTGCAAGCGACGCTGAATCTGGCGCCAGGTCGACTCCACGGATTCCAGCTCTGCCTTCCCTTCCGCCAGCTCGCGCTCCAGCGCCTCCACGTCCTCCTCCGCCTCGACGACCTGCGCCGCTTGGGCCTCACGTCGCTCGCGCAACGGCTCAATCTCCTCCATCAGCTCATCGCGACGGGTCTTGAGCAGGCGACTGCGCTCTTCGGATACGGCCAGCTCTCGCTGCGCCTCGTCGGTCTGATCGTGAAGATCGGCGCTTTCGCGATACCAGTCACGCAGGTCGCCGCGCAGCTCGCCCTCCCGCTGGCGAATATCCTTCAGCTGCCGGGATAACGCTTCCGCCTCGTCCCGCCGCTCCTCCAACCGGGCCTCCAGGTTAGAAGCAGTCTCTTGAGATCGCTCCAACGCCGCCTGCTGGCGGCCCCACCGATAACCGTACCACGTGCGCTGGAGCCGCTCCAGGTGAGCCGTCAGGCGTTGGTGCTCCTGGACCTGCTGCGCATCCCGCCGCAGCCGCTTCAGACGCGGTTCCACCTCAGCGATGATATCGTGAACCCGCTCCAGGTTACGCTCCGTCTCGTCCAGCCGCTCGACTGTCTTTTCGCGCCGGTCGCGGTGGAGACTGATGCCGGCCGCCTCCTCGAACAGCGCGCGGCGTTCCGTAGGCCGAAGGGCCAACGCTGCATCCACCAACCCCTGCCCGATGACGGTGTAGGTGCGATCGCTGAGACCGCTTTCGGCCAGCAGCTCGTTGATATCGCGCAACAATACCTGGGACCCGTTGATCAGGTACTCGTTCTCCCCAGAGCGGTAGGCCCGACGGGCGATGGTCACCTCGCTGAACTCGATCGGGAGCGCGCCATCGGCGTTCTCGAAGGTCAGAGCTACCTCGGCCATGCCGGCCCGGGCGCGGTTCTGTCCGCCAGCGAAGATCATATCGGCTGTGGATTTGGCCCGCAGGGTCCTCATACTCCGCTCGCCCAGGGCCCAACGAATCGCATCGGCGATGTTACTCTTGCCGGAGCCGTTGGGCCCCACGATAGCCGTGATACCCGATGGGAAATCGAACTCAATCTTATCAGCAAAAGACTTGTAGCCTTGTAAAGTAAGGTGTTTGAGATACATAGATCAAGCGTCCAGTATACCGCGCTCGGGGTAGATTGCAAATTGGAAAGAAGTGTATATCATACCGCTATGGGAAAAGAGATTACGCGCAGGCGATTGATCAAGCTGGCGTTGGGCAGCCTGGCAGCGCTTGGCTTGCCGACGATCGGCGGCGCGGGTTACGCCGTGCTGATTGAACCGCGCCGGCTGACGCTGGAGAACGTGGAAGTGCCGATCGCCGGCCTGCGACCAGCGTTGGACGGCTTCATCATCGCCCAGCTTTCGGATCTCCACCGCGGCCCGGATATTTCTGCGGAAACGATAGCCCAGGCCGTGAGTCTAACGCTTCGGCAAGAGGTCGATCTAATTGTGCTGACCGGCGACTACGTATCCGGCACCGCGGATTATGTGTCGTCTTGCGCCGAAGCGCTCACGCCCCTCACATCCGCTGGCGATGTGCTGGCCTGTATGGGGAACCACGATCACTGGACAGACGTCACCGCGATTGAGGGCACGCTGGTCAACGCGGGGATCACGGTGCTGCGCAACGGAGCCCAGGTAATCCGAGAGGGCTTGTGGGCAGCAGCAGTGGACGACGTCTGGGAGCGTTACGCCGATCTGGAGAAGGCGCTGGCGGGAATACCGCCCGGGTCAACCGTGATCTTGCTGGCGCACGAACCGGACTACGCCGACGTCGCTGCAAACGACGGGCGGGTCCAGCTGCAGCTTTCCGGACATACGCACGGTGGGCAGTTGCGACTGCCTGGCATAGGAGCGCCGGTGCTACCTTACCTGGGCCGCAAGTATCCAGCCGGACGCTTTCGCGTCGGCGAGATGTGGCTTTACGTCAACCGCGGCGTGGGACTGATCCGCCCAGCGGTGCGCCTCAACTGTCGTCCGGAGGTGACGCTTCTGACGCTGCGGCGTCGGGCCAGGTAACCGATTCCCACGCCGCCTGGGCCGCCGCTTGTTCGGCCGCTTGCTTGCTCCGCCCCGATCCCCGACCCACCACCTTCTGCTCCAATAACGCCTCGGCCACGAACGTCTTAGCGTGATCGGGGCCTTTTTCGGCCACAATGCGGTAGTGCGGCGTGATGGTGAGCTCAGACTGACTCCACTCCTGGAAGCGACTCTTGGCATCCTGATCGGCCGCGGATTGGAGGGTGGCCTCGGCGACCGGCGCAATGAGCGGCTCGACGAAGGCCTTGACACGCTTCAGCCCGCCATCAAGATAGAGCGCGCCCACGACGGCCTCAAAGGCATCACAAAGATTGGCCCTGCGATCTCGCCCGCCGGCCGATTCCTCACCGTAGCCCAGCCGCAGCGCCTTTCCGATGTTGGTCTGGCGGGCCAGCTGAGCCAGCGTCTCCGTGCGCACCAGCGCGGCCCGCAGGCGCGTCATACGGCCTTCATCGAAATCCGTATAGCAACGGTAGACCCACGCACCGACCACAAAATCGAGCACAGCATCCCCCAGAAACTCCAGCCGCTGATTATCGCTCAGTGTCTCATCCTCAGGATGTTCATTAACATAGGAGGGGTGAGTCAGTGCTCTACGAAGAAGGTCAAGATCATCAAACGGATGCCCTAATATCGCCTGAACCGATTCCAGCTCAGCATCGAAGGCATTATTGGGGGGATTCATGGGGTTTCTGCTCCTCCTCGTTGGTCAAAGCGACGCTCGTACTTCCTCAGTGCAACCTCAAGCGCCTGCCCGGCATCCACGTCGCAGGACTCGGCCAGCGCAAGCAGGCTGTAAAGGGCATCACCGAGCTCATCCGCCACCGCAGGCCCGAACTGGAGCTCTTGTTGCCCGTAGTCACTGGCCAGCAGTACCTCCTTCGCCACCTCGCCAACTTCGGAGACCAGATCAAGCGCGTGGTGAACCGGATCGTGCTGCCACCGATGACGACGCATAAAAGTCGCGACCCGTTGCTGCCAATCCGTCATTGCGCCAGCTCCGGCGGGCTCTTGAAGCCGCTACCGGTCAGCACCACTACGGGGTTCGGCCCCAGGCGGTCGCCGAGTCGATTGAGGGCCGCCACGGCCAGCGCCGAGGTCGGCTCGACGTAGAAGCCTTGGTGCGCCAATCGATCCTGCGCCACCAGCGTTGCCTCGTCCGACAAGGCCAGGATCGCGCCCTGACTCGCTCGCACGGCGTCCAGGATCCTTTCTCCCCAGGGAGGCGCGGCGATGCGCACGCCCTCCGCTACAGTCTCGCCTTCCTCGACCGGCTCAATGGCGTCATCACCGCGCTCCCAGGCCTGGGCCAGCGGCGCGCAGGCCGCCGCCTGAACGCCAAAGAGGCGCGGAGGACGCCGGATCAACCCCGCCGACAGCAGATCGTCAAAGCCCTGGTACAAGCCCAGCAGCAACGAGCCGTGCCCCAGCGGCACCACGACGCTTTCCGGGGCTTGTCCATTGAGCTGTTCCCAGAGCTCGAAGGCAATGGTCTTCATGCCTTGCACGTAGAGTGGATTGTAGACGTGGCTGGCGTAGACAGCGCCGCGTCGTGCGGCCTCTCGCACGACGCGGGCGGCCTCGCTGCGCGGCCCGGGCACCGCCACCACCTCGGCGCCATAGGCCGCGATCTGCGCCTGTTTGACGGGCGAGGCGTGGGCCGGCACGTAGACTGTGGCGCACAAGCCGGCGCGGGCGGCATAGGCCGAAAGGGCCGCACCGGCGTTGCCGGAGGAATCTTCCACCACATCCTCCACGCCTTCGGCCTTCAGCGCCGAAACCAGCACCGTCGCGCCGCGATCCTTGAAGGAACCAGTGGGATTGAGCGGTTCGGTCTTGAGATCAATCGACCGTCCACGCCATTCGGCGGGGATGAGGGGCGTCCAGCCCTCGCCCATCGAAACCGGCGACACGCCGTCCGATAGCGGCAGGGCCGCGGCATACCGCCAGAGGCCGTGTACCGGCCGAACGGCGTCAGGATCGAACGCGGGCGCATCCAGAAGATCCAGCACGCCGCCGCACTCACACTGCCAGAGCGTGGGATCGAAGGGTCGAACACGCCGACAAGCCAGGCAGCGCAGATTCATCGTCGCTCCTCTCGCAACTCCCGGCTTAAGCGACGACGGAAGCGCACCAGATCGCGGAAGGCCTTGGCGATGACTGCCAGATTGGCGCCGGTCGCCTCGCCAGCCTGGCGCGGCAGATGCGTCAACGGCGCCTCAACGATCTGGTAGCCCCGCGCCTTGGCTCCGGCCAGCAGCTCGGTGTCGATCATCGCGCCATCCGAGACGATATTGATGTGATCCAGCACTTCCCGGCGGAAGAGCTTGAAGCCGCAGTCAATGTCCCGGCACAAGTACCCGAAGAACAACCGCACCACCATGTTCCAGCCCCAGGCGTTAAATCTACGAATGAGGTTATCCTGGCGATTGGCCCGGTAACCACAGACGATGTCGGCTTCCGTCTCCTCAAGGCGGTCCAGCAGGCGCTCGATCTCATGAAAGTCGAACTGGGCATCGCCGGGGTAGAAGCTGATCAGATCTTTGGTGGCAGCCTCAAAGCCGGCCTTAAGCGCGCCACCGTAGCCGCGATTGGGGTAATGCTCGACCAGGCGGAAGTGAGGAATACGTTCCTCAAGCTGGCGAGCGATCTCACCAGTGCGGTCGCTGCTGCCGTCGTTGACCAGGATGATCTCGTAATCTCGATCCAGCTGTTGGGCCACCTCCGAGACGTGCTCCACGGCTGCTTCGACATTTTCCTCTTCGTTGTAAGCAGGCAAGACAATAGAAAGTCCAAGCATCTGTTCCTCTCTTATTTTTTCCTTAACGTGCCTCAATGGTACACTATCGCGTCCAATTTAGCAACCGGCGATGCCACGCCAGGCGACAAGGCATTGCTCAAGTGAGGCCTTTACGGTATAATCGCTAACGCGAACACGTTTGAGGCTATTGAGATTTGAGACTATTGAGAACAGAAGACTACGATTATGGAATTTGCTCAATCGATCAAGAAGAGTTTGACGCGCACGCGCAACGCAGTCTTCAGCCGTGTGGCCGGGCTGCTGGGCGCCAGCGAGGTGACGTCGGAGACGTGGGATCGACTGGAGGAGCTGCTGATCCAAGCCGATGTGGGTGTGGAGACGACGATCCACCTGGTCGATACGCTGCGTCAGCGGGCGCGGGACGAAGGAATCATCCAGGCCGACGAATTACAGGCCGTGCTACGCGAGGAGATGCGAGCTCTGTTGCCCGATCCGTCACCGCTTAACCTGGGCAATCAACCGCGTGACGTGGTGCTCATCGTGGGCGTGAACGGCTCCGGCAAGACGACCAGCATCGCCAAGCTGGCCCACCGCTGGGAGCAAGAGGGACACCGCGTGTTGTTGGCGGCCGCCGATACGTATCGTGCCGCCGCGATGGACCAGCTCGAAATCTGGGCCAAGCGCGTGGGAGTGAACATCGTCAAAGGGCCAGAGGGCGGCGATCCCGGGGCCGTGGTCTACGACGCGCTCCAGGCCGCCCAGTCCCGCAACAAAGACCTGGTGCTGGTGGATACGGCCGGTCGGCTCCATACGCAGTATAATCTGATGGCCGAGCTGGAGAAGGTGCATAAGGTGGCGGCCCAGGTAGTGGAAGGCGCGCCCCACGAGACGCTGTTGGTGCTGGACGCCACCACGGGGCAGAACGCCCTATCGCAGGCCAAGCACTTCCAGGAAGCGGTCGACGTGACCGGCGTAGTGCTGGCCAAGCTCGATAGCACCGCTAAAGGCGGGATGGTCTTCGCCATCGCCCGCGAGCTGGGCCTGCCGGTCCACTTCGTCGGCACTGGCGAGACGATGGAGGATATGACACCGTTCGATCCCGATGCTTTCATCGAAGGGCTGTTTGAGTAAGCCGTATAGCTCTTCATCGCCATCCCCCTCAAGAGAAGCAAGCAGAGATCGAGTCAATCAGGGTCAGCGGCGAGTTCATCGTGGATGGCCCCTGATGGAACGAACGCTCAACTTCAGCGCGGTGACGAGGGTATTTCTCAGTCATTGACGAAGCCAAGGAGAGACGCAAAGTCCCCCTCTGACCGTCAGTGGAGCCAACCAATTAGCCGCTAAGGAAGATGTTATGGAAGAACTTATCGACCGTCTAACGACGCTAAAAGGAAAGCTAGAAGCCATCCGGGGGCATCTTTGACCTGGATGGCAAAGAGGAAGAGATCACCAGGCTAGAAAAACGCGCCAGAGATCCGGACTTCTGGGACGTTCCAGAGCCAGCGCAGAAGGTGATGCAACGGCTCTCCAACTTACAAGAGGAGGTCGAACAGTGGTCCGCGCTCTCGGAGCGCGTGGAGGATACGCTGGAGCTGGCCTCGCTGGGCGACGAGAGCCTGAGCGACGAGCTGGTGACCGAAACAGAGGCGCTAGAGGAAGCGATCGAACGTTTGGAGTTCTTGCTGCTATTTTCCGGCCGCTATGACCGCGCGGATGCCATCTTGGCGCTCCACGCTGGCGCGGGCGGTACTGACGCACAGGATTGGACTGAGATGATGTTGCGGATGTACCTGCGCTGGGCCGAGTCCAATGACTATAAGACGGAGGTTCTGGATCGGCTCTACGGCGACGAGGCCGGCATCAAACGCGTGATGGTCACCGTCTCCGGCCCCTACGCTTACGGCAATCTGCGCGCCGAGCGCGGCGTCCATCGGCTGGTGCGTCTCTCCCCCTTCGACGCCGCAAATCGACGCCACACATCCTTCGCCCTGGTCGAGGTCTGGCCGGATATCACCGAGGATATATCCGTCTCCATTGATCCGAGTGACCTAGAGATTGAGACCTTCCGCGCCTCGTCGGCCGGGGGACAGCATATGCAGAAGAACGAGACGGCCGTGCGCATCACCCATCGCCCGACCGACATCACCGTCTCTTGCCAGAACGAGCGCTCCCAGGCCCAGAACAAAGAGACTGCTATACGCATCTTACGAGCCCGCCTGATCCAGATAGAGGAAGAGAAGCGCCAAGAGGAGATTGATGAGCTGAAGGGAGAGCACGTGGACGCCGGCTGGGGGAACCAGATCCGCTCATACGTCCTGCATCCCTACCATATGGTCAAAGATCATCGGACAGGTTATGAGATGGGCAACGCCGAGGCTGTGCTCGATGGCGAGCTGGATGGTTTTATGGAGGCCTATCTGCGCTGGCAGATGGGAGAGAAGAAGCGTTAAATTCACGCAGTCGCAGCAGCTGACTAAGGGGAGGATACTATGCCTGAAGAACTGATTGGCGAAGTGATTCACTGGTTCGGCAACATCAACGTCGCTGGCATCAAGCTGACGAGCGAATTGACCGTCGGCGACCAGGTTCACATCCGAGGACACACGACGGACTTCGAGCAGACGATCGCCTCAATGCAGCTCGACAACGAGGACGTGGAGGAAGCCAGGCCCGGTGACGAAATCGGCGTCAAGCTGGAATCAAGAGCCCGCGTCGGCGACGCCGTCTACAAGGTACTCTGATCCTTGTCCAAGGCGCTTGACACGGTCCGTCGCACGATTGAGACACACAATCTGCTCGCACCCGGCGTCGGCGTGGTGGTCGGGGTCTCCGGTGGACCGGATTCGCTCTGTCTGCTCCACATCCTGTCGCGCTTGCGGGGGGCGTACGAGCTCAGACTCCACGTGGCGCACCTCAACCACGGCACGCGGGGCGAGGCTTCGGAGGCCGATGCAGCGTTCGTACGGGAGACGGCCGCCGATTGGGGCTTGCCGGCCACGGTCGAAAAGCGAGACGTGCCGGCGCTGGCCGAGGAGCACGGCCTGGCCTTCGAGGAGACAGCGCGGCGCGTGCGCTACGCGTTCCTGGCCCGGGTAGCCGGTGAGATCGAAGCGGAACGAATCGCGGTGGGACACAACGCCGACGATCAGGCCGAAACAGTATTGATGCACTTTCTACGCGGCGCCGGGCTATCTGGGCTGCGGGGGATGCTCCCCCTGACGCCGCTCGAGAACTACCGCTTGATCGCGCCACTTTCGCAGGAGCCGGGCTCGCTAGCGCCGGTCGACCTGATCCGCCCGCTGTTGGAGCTCCCACGCGCAGAGATAGAGCGCTATTGCGACGAACAAGGGCTCGAACCGCGCTTCGACCGCTCCAATCTGGACACGACCTATTTCCGTAATCGTCTGCGCCACGAATTATTGCCCACGCTGGAGACGTACATCCCCAACGTCCGCGAGCGGCTGTGTCACACTGCCGCCGTGGCCGCCGCCGACTATAAGCTGTTGAGCCAGCTGCGAAAAGAGGCCTGGGCCGAGGTAGTGCGCGAGGAACGAGAGAATGCAATCGTCTTCGACCAGGCCGGTTGGCAGGCGCTGCCAGTGGCATTACAGCGCGCCACACTGCGAAAGGCGGCCTATCGGTTGCGGCGCAGCCTGCGCGACGTGACATTCGTCCACGTGGAGAACGCCCGCGAGATCGCCCTACGCGGCGAGACCGGCACGGAGGCCACGTTGCCGATGGATATGGCGCTGACCGTGGGTTACGAAACGCTGACGGTGGGTGACGCCGAGGCCAAGCCCCCTCCGCCGGACGAGCCGCTGTTATGGAGCAAGGCGCCGCTGCCCGTGAGCGTGCCCGGCACCACCCTGCTCCCCGAATCAGACTGGACATTGCGGGCGGACGTGCTGTCGGACTGGACGATGGAAGAGATCGTGGAGAACCCCGATCGCTGGAGCGCGTACTTCGATGCCGATGCGCTGCCCGAACCGCTGAGGTTACGCCCCCGCCGTCCCGGCGATCGCATCCAGCCACACGGCATGGATGGGCATACCACCAAAGTGAGCGAGCTGATGATCAACTTGAAGATCCCTCAAGTCTGGCGTGATCACGTGCCTCTGCTGGCGGCAAACGATGAGGTCGTGTGGGTTTGCGGACGACGGATCGCCAAAAGTGTCACTGTGGGACCAAAGACGCAGATGGTGACGCGGTTACGATTCGAGCGCACTTGCTCACCCTGAAAGCCTTGTGTTATGAGGAGGCAATATGTTAAGCGATAGAGCACGCATCATTCTATTCTGGGTCACAATTGGATTGATGGTAGTGATCACCATCGGAGCAGCTACGACCATCTTGAGAGCGTGCGGCGTCCTGGGCGCCAAGGAGCCCCCGCCCGAGATCACACCATCCGAGATCAACCTATGCCCCGGCGAGCAACGCCAATTTAGCCTGGAAGGCGACGCCGATGTGACGTGGGAGGCCAGCGGAGGCACCATCACGGAGAACGGCCTCTTCACCGCGGGTGATACGCCGGGCGAATATACCGTGATCGTCATACCAGAGGGCAAGCAAGACGAGGCCGAGGCGATCGTTCACATCGTCGATTGCACCCCAACGCCAGAACCCACCCTGACGCCCACGGTGGAACCGACGGTGGAGGCGACACCAACGCCGACCCCGGAAGCAGCTGAGCCAGCCGAAGGCGCCGATGAGCAAGGCGACATCATCTACTACGAGACTGGAGAGCCGGCCTCAGCGCCAGCCGGCATAGATATTCAGGCCGCCAACATCAACACGGGAATGGGGGTGACGCTTCAGCCGAGCGAGGAGACGCCAGAGGCTCTGAGTGACTTCGCGGGCGAGGGGGATATTCTGCTCTGGCTCTCACTCTACGAGGCAGTTCCTGACCCGCCCACGTCTTATATGAACTGGCTCTTCGCGCTCGACGCCGACGGCAACACGGAGACTGGCCGGCAACCCGGAGCAGCTCAGATCAACCCTGACCTGGGCGACGAGGTGGCAGTAGGCATCAGTTACAACACCGAAGCCGGGGACTTTGAGCCGTACACGCTGGTCTGGGATGGAACACAAGAGGATTGGGTGGCAGGCCCAGAAGCCCGGTATCAGATCGACGAGACACGGACGGTAATCGGGCTGGCGCTATCGCTGGAGGAGCTGAGAGGAACGCTGGCGGAAGTGGAAGCTGCCACAGCGCTGGAAGGGGTGAAGGGCCGCGCCGCAGCGGAGACATACACGGTAGTCGATGGGAACGTCAGGAGAGTAATCGATTTCTATCCCAATCGACCAGAGTAAGTTCGAGAGTCCGTTTTCGCTCGCACCTCAAGCCCCTCTTCACGAGGGGCTTTATCTTTTCTTATCTCTTGTTCACCCTTTTGAAACCTAATTACTTTATCATGCAGAAGTAGGTAGCCATCGCCCTGGCATCCCACTCAGGTATCCCACGTAGGCACATCTGGAGCGTTTTGGCAACAGGTGCTGTTATTTCGTGAGCGACCAGGATAAATGACGCTCACCAGACTAAACTGATCCTCCACTATAAGCGCTCAAACCAGAGAAGGTAACGTCTGTGGAAGAGAGTAAGCTGATCCAACAGGCTAAGAAGGGAGACCCCGGGGCTTTCGCCGATCTCTATAAGCACTATCACCCGATCATCTACCGTTACCTGTTCTATCGCTCGGGGATTATCGACTTAGCCGAAGATCTCGCTGGCGAAGTGTTTATGCACATGGTGGAAAGCCTCGAACACTTCGATCCGCAGGAGCATCAATGGGATAGCTGGCTCTACATCCTGGCCGACGAGCTGTTCGAAGCGTATGAGCCGCCCCAGGATATGCCATACCCGGAGGAATCCGTGGCATACACGGGCGGATCGCTCCCCCCACGATCGCCGCCCGCGACGCGGATGCTGGAAGCTATTGACGGCTTGTCCCACGAAGAGCGCCAGGTGCTTCTGCTGAAGTTTGGAGAGGCGCTGGAGGATGAGACAATCGCCCAGTTGATGGACGAGGAGATCGTCCGGGTTCGATCCTTGCAGCAGCAGGCCTTGATCGCACTAGCGAGGGCCATAGCGGAGCCAGATTCACGGGAGCAGCAGGAGGAGCTGCGCGAAATTTTGGAGGAGGGTCTAACTAACTTGGCCCACGAGCTGCGCGCTCCGCTCAATTTGATCCAGGGTTATACCGAACTGCTTCTGAGCGATACCGTAGGCCCGATTGAGCCCAAGCAGCGGGATATCCTGAAGGTGATCTATGACCGCGCGGATAAATTAGCCACCTTGATCCATAACCTGACTGCCCTGCGTTTCATCCCCCGGGAATCCCTGACGATGGTCCCGCTCTCGACGGCGACCTGGCTCGAAGAGAGGGTAAATGATTATCGCACCGTAGTCCAGCGGGCGGGCATGGAGCTGAAGGCTCTGTTGGACGCCGATTTACCCTCTATCCTCGGCGATCCAGCGTATTTGAACGTAGCGCTGGCCCAGTTATTGGATAATGCCATCAAATTCAGTCCTGAAGGCGGTGTAATCCAGCTAGATGCCTGGGTAGCCGATGGGTGTGTGTATATCGCCATCAAGGATCAAGGGATCGGGATCGAGCCGCAACATTTGGAGCGCGTCTTCGATCAATTCTACCAGGTGGATGGCTCATCGACACGCCAGTTCGGAGGGGTCGGGCTGGGCCTGGCGGTCGTCAAGGCCACTGTGGAGGCTCACGGCGGTCGCGTCTGGGCCGCCAGCAAGGGCCTGGGGCAAGGGAGTACTTTCACGATAGCGCTGCCACTGCAGCCGGCGATGGGCGTGTGCCTGCCCGACGTCAAGCATCAACCCGATAATGGCATCAGCGACGCCCTGGATGATTCCCTGCGGGCTCTGGACGAAAACGGGTTTACCCTGGAAGAATGCCTGGCTTGTCATCCCGAACACGCTGAGGCGCTGCGCCCGCTGCTGGAGGTGGCTTACGAGATACGACGGACACCCAGACCCGCTCCCAGCTATGCCGCCTTTGTAAGCGGCAAGCGACGCATGTTGGAGGCGCTGAGCAGAAAGAAGGAATCGCAGACCACTTACGCCAGCCTACCGGAGCTGATCGCCAGGGGGCTGACGGCGCTCCAGGAGAAGCGAAACTCAATCGTCATTCCTGATTTGAGGCCTGCACGCCAACCGCTCTTGAGTACAGCCTTGTTGATGGCGATGATCATCATCGGGGTGATAGCCATTCGCGGATCATTGGGCAAGGCGATCGACCAAACGGCAACACTCATCCAGGTAGAAGGTACTGTGGAGGTACTTCCCAACGGCAGCGAGACGTGGTATGCGGCCTCCAACGGGTCCATTATCCAGGCTGGCGATCGGGTACGCACCGCAGCGCTTTCTCAAGCGATGTTGAAGGCGTTTGATGGCAGCATCACCAAGTTGGACGATCAGACGGAGGTCACGATAGCGCAGATGAAAGCCCGGCGAGACGGCAGCTACCGGGTGATCGTATTGCATCAATGGCTGGGAGAAACCCATCATCGGGTAGAACCGCTGCCTGACCGGTTCTCGCGCTTCCAGATTGAGACTTCGACGGCGGTGGCGGCGGTGCGCGGAACCGAGTTCACAGTCGCCATCGAAAGGAACGGGACCACGCAGGTGCGTGTGTTGGAGGGACTGGTGAAGGTCACGGCAGAAGAGAGCACTGTCGAGGTGATGGAGAGACAGGAGACGAGCGTTATGTTGCATCAGCCGCCGCTGGCCGCCCGTCGAGTTGTCGTCCCCCTTCCCCAGCCGCTACCGACCGAATCGCCCACGCCTCAACCCCAGAAGACGGGCCTTTACCTGACCACAGTCACACCCACAAGCAAGGCAATAGAGATTGCGATTGAGGATGAGGAAACAATAGAACCGTCCTTCCCCAAGCCAACAGTCGAACAAGAAGAACCAGCACGCACTCGGGTAACGCCGACGACCGAAAGGTCAGCAGGTCCCACACAAGCGCCCGGTGCTACGACCACATCGACGCCAGGCCAAGGGCCAGCGCCGACCGCAGCCCGGCCCACGCCCACACCACAGCGCCCCACGCCGACGCCTCAACCCGCTACTGCGACGCCGAGGCCAAGGCCGACGCTCACGACCACGCCATCGCCCAGGCCCACGCAGACGCCGGTTCCGACAGCCACGCCAGCGCCCACGGAGACGCCTTCGCCGACGCCCAGGCCTACGAACACGCCG
>CAYYTU010000001.1:0-22142 GCA_964474655.1 uncultured Anaerolineales bacterium | reverse complement strand
CACGCCAGCGCCCACGGAGACGCCTTCGCCGACGCCCAGGCCTACGAACACGCCGCTTCCGACGGTCACGCCCGCCCCAACGCCAGCGCTTACGCCGACGTCGACGTCCACGCCCGTGCCTACGTCGACGCCAGATCCCACGGACACGCCGTTGCCCGCGCCCACTTCCACGCCGACGGTCGGCTCTACGTCAGCGCCCACGCCTACTCCCCCAGAGATTTCCCCCCAGGATGCCAGCAGAACTCCCGCACCAACGTCAGAGGCCCCGCCGACAGAAGAACAATCTAGCAGATAAGTATGCATCTGAAGCAAACTATGTTATACTTATGTTAACCGCATGAACCTCACGGAGCGACAGAAGGGATTGGGCGTTTCCACGTCATACAAATCAGCTTCTCAAAGCGACCGAATGGGTGAAATCGCAAGCCACAGGGCGGAGGGTCAATCGACCAACGGAAGTCTAACGGAGAAGAAGATGGAAAACCATCATATACTCGTCATAGATGACGAAGCAGAAGCACTGGAGATGTTACGCTTGATGCTCGCAAGTGAGGGATTCAACGTCACGTTGGCCGCCGATGGACAATCGGGGCTGCGTGCCGCTTATGAGCATCACCCTGACGCCATCCTCCTGGACGTGATGATGCCCCAGACAGACGGCTTCGAGGTCTGTCGGCGCTTGCGGGAGATGACGGAGGTGCCAATCATTTTCGTCACGGCCAAGGGGAACATCGAAGATGTGGTACGCGGGTTTTCGCTTGGGGCAGACGACTACGTGGTGAAGCCGTACAAGAAATCGGAATTGATCAGCCGACTGAAAGCCGCCCTACGACGATCAAAGGGGAGTTCCAGCAGTGAGCCGGGGGCGCTCTTCCCCACCGACTCGATTATGCTGGATTGCGACAAACACCAGCTGCGCATTGGAAATCGAACGGTTCATCTGACGCCCAAGGAGTTTGGGGTGCTGCGTCTGATGATCCACCACGCCGGCAAGGTACTCAGCAAGGATGCCATCTTGACCCGGGTGTGGGGGCCGGAATGGATCGGCGAGCCTGACCTGGTCAAGCAGTATATCTATCGGCTGCGGCATAAGATCGAGCAAGAACCCGATTCACCGGAGTATATTCATACGATCCGGGGGCGGGGGTATTACTTCGAGGCCTACGAGGAGAGATAGCTCACCGGCTATCTGACCACTAGCGGCAAGAAGACCTTCACGACGGGATAATTCTCCCAGATCCGAATTTCGCTCTCCACTCGCGGATGAGCATCCACATAATTTGCTGCCACGATATCCAGATCCCCATCCTGATCAAAATCCGCCACAGCCCCGGCCCAAACACCACTTGACGGGCCCACATCGTAGTTTGGATTCACCCATCTGCCAGGCACTCCTACATCGTGGCGTACCCACGCCGTCTGGGATATTGGAAAGCCAAAAGCGACCCCCGTGTTCTCCCAGGCGATAACCTCGGCCTCATCGGGTTGCTGGTCCGATTCAAGGCCACGAATCCACATCGGGCCGCATCCCACGACAAGATCAATATCACCATCCAGGTCGAAGTCCCCCGGTTCGGCCCACCAGACGTCGTCGTGAAGCCAGTTGTGGTCCTCTCCCTTGGCAATGGCCGAGTGCTGCCACAGTTCGCCATCGAAAGGCTCGCCGTCATTCTGCCAGCCTATGACCAGGAAGTCACCCTCCAGGCTTTCGGTGGCCACAATATCCAAATCTCCATCGCCATCCAGATCGACCAATGTCACACTGGTCACCGTGGCTCCATAGAAGTTATGATAAAGTGGTGGGTCAAGGCTCGCCAGATAGGGCAGCGTTTCGAGCTCGGGATCGCGTCCTACGTTGAAGCCGGTCCAGCTCCCGCCATCGTTGCGGAAGGCCCGCACCTGATAAGCCTCGATCCACTCAGATTGGTCAACATCGGTGTCCTTGTCGCCCACTGCCGGAGCGTGGTAAGTGCCGATGACGATGTCCTGACGCCCGTCACCATCCAGGTCGCCAACCGCCAGATCCTGTATCGAGCAATAGACCGTCTCCACCGCACCAGGTTCCGAACAATCAGCGCCGCCCACTTCCGTCGACTCCCAGGGGTCGTTAAACGGGTCTCCAGTCGGTCGCCAAATGGTAACCACGTAGTCCTCGCCAACAGAAGTAGCGTATTCCGTATCAGATGCCCAGGGCAACCCGCCGCCAGCGACGACGACCCGCTCCGCTTGTTCATCTCCATCGACGTCAATATCCGCGATCTCCAACGCGCCCACGGTCTGCTCGCCAATGACAACCTGTCTCCATTCACCGTCGAAAGGACTGCCGTCGTTTTCCCAGATAATCGGTCCATAATCATAGAAGCGGCCGACGGCCAAGTCAATGTCCCCATCGCCGTCCAGGTCACCAGCTGCCAGGGTAAGCACTCCCCAGCCGTGGGCAGTGACTCCGACTTGGTGATCGTCCCACGCGCCGTCAAACGGCAAGCCGTTGTTGCGCCAAGCCCGGACGACACCGCTGGCCTCGGCGGTGATCAGATCTGGGTAGCCGTCGCCGTCCAGATCAGCAGTTTCAAGATCACGAACACCCGTCTCAGACATTCCCAAGGGAGTATGCCGGAATCCCATCCCCAATCTGGACGCACTGGCCTGGAGGCCAGCTGCCGCCTCGCTCTCGTTTGCGATCGTCTCATCCAAGGCAGATGACGCCATCTTGGCCTGAGATGGGGCGTGATAGCCCGGAAGTCCCTCACTCGGCCTCTCGACCGTCAGCCCGCTGGTCGCCATCAGCGCGTACACTTCCAGCCCGAAATCACTGTCCGAAGGGCCGACCAGATAACCGGTATCATAAAAACGCAGGTGAGAAGTCCCAACCTGGGGAGCCGCCGCCACCCCCAGTTGAGATAGATCAAGCGCTCCAAACGTAATCCCTAACAGGAGCAAGCTAAACAGAAACGTCGTCATCATCCTCATCGTGCTGCTACTATGAGCTGCCATCATTGAGATTCGCTCCTTAATTTCATCACACAGTCCCGGCGCTCAGTACCGCTACAGGATACTCCTCTTCGGCGGATGGTAACATTTGGGGATCGAAAACCTCACACATCTCTTTGGCCGGGAGCGCCGTAGGTTCAATCCAACGGTACCAGGGCTTCGTCATATCGATCCCGGTGAGCAGATGGAGGAAGTCCTCGATATCGCGAGAGGCCACCTCGAAGAGCGCCTTATGCACGCACTCCCGCTTACCGGGGATGCGCAAACTATCAGAAAGAATCAACGCAGCCCCCAAAAGAACATCGTGTTCGATGGGCCGATAGGGGCTGCGTAAGCTGTAAATGCGCGGGTGGGAGGTCTCTTCCCTGTACTCGCCCGTGTACGAGAGGTCCTCGTGCAGCTTCTCACCGGGACGCATCCCCACGAACTCAATTCCAATGTCCTTCTGGACGCGCAGACCCTTCAAGCGGATCATCCGTTGAGCAAGTTCCAAGATGGAGATTTCCTCACCCATATCCAGCATGAAGATGTCCCCTCCCTGACTAAACGACGCCGCTTGAAGCACCAGATTGACCGCTTCGGGGATACTCAAGAAGTAACGATACATCTCCGGATGGGTGACCGTGACCGGGCCGCCCGATTCGATCTGCCACTTGAAGGTGGGCAAGACGCTGCCGCGGCTCCCGATCACGTTTCCAAACCGCACTGCGGTGAAGATGGTCTCGCTCTGCTGAGCCATCGACTCCATCCAGAGCTCGCCGATGCGCTTGCTGGCGCCCATCACGTTGCCAGGCTTAACCGCTTTGTCCGTGGAGATGAAGACGAAGCGCTCCGTCCGATGCTCGTGGGCCGCCTCACTGACGATGATCGTCCCCAACAAGTTGACCCGCACCGCCTCCTCGGGGTGGGCCTCTACCAGTGGCACGTGCTTGTAAGCCGCCGCGTGGAAGACCGCCTGGGGCTTGTATTGCGCAAAGACCCAATTCACCTTGCGCCAATCGGAAACGTCAGCCATCATCAGCCGTAACGGAGATCGTCCATTCCGATTAAGCTCCAGATCCAGCTCATACAACCCAGTCTCGTTATTATCCAGAGCCAACAACAACCGCGGGTTGAAACGCAAAATCTGGCGACAGAGCTCAGAGCCGATAGAACCGGCCGCCCCCGTCACCAAGACCACTTTACCAGACAGAATGCGCTCGCAGGCCTTCTCGTCGATGGAGACAGGAACACGGCCCAAGACGTCATCCAGGTTGACGTCCCGGAGCGCCAGCGGGTCCTCATACCGGCCCTCAATCACCTCAACCAGATCTGGCAAGATCTTGACCTGGGCTGATGTTTCTCGGCACGTAGAGACAAGTGACCAGATAGTATCGTCGTCAGAGACTCGCCGCGCGATCACAATGACATCGATACGCTTATCGCGCACTATGTCCGGAATGCGATCGGCCGTCCCGAGCACCTCTACGCCGTTGATGTTCATACCCTGCCATTTCGGGTCATCGACCACGAAGCCGACCAACTCATACGCCATCTCGCTATGTCCAAGGTAGATCTGAGTCGCCAGTTGTTGAGCTTCCTCACTGACGCCCACGATCAACACCCGTTCCGCACCGGTTTGGGGCGAGCGAAGCCCCGCAGAGAAGAAGATGTTCATCAGCTGTCGCCGGTACTTGACAACCGTGGAAAGCGTCAGGTTCAGCAAGCTGCCGATGATGAGTCCGCCGGTCGGCAAGCGATAGCCATACCGGAAAGTGAAAGCGTAGTTGACCAGCAACAGAATCAGCATGCTCACCGCAACCGCCTTGGTCAGCAGAATGACATCGCGAAAGCTGGCATAGGCCCACAGGCGGCGGTAGAGCCCAAACCCAGCGTTGACGACCAGGTAAACCAAGGCGATCGGCACGATGTAGCGCGTCAGGGCATACCATTCCTCCACCGGAACCTGACCGTCGAAGCGAATGAACCACCCCATATAATAGGCCAAGGGAATAATCAGCCAATCGAGCAAAACCCGACGGACATACTGGTTGAAGAGAGAGATACGATAACCATCCCGGTCGATCCAGGGGATGTGTTGTCTGAAGATTCCTTGATTATGAGCTACCACGTAAATACCTCCAATGAGAAACGACGGTCAGCCAGGCGCTCTGGCCTAAGCGCTCCGTACAAGCGCGCGGGCCGTGTTGATGAGGACAAATAAGTCCAAGAAAGGCGAAGCATCCGCCACGTAGTTGAGATCAATGCGCAACTTATCGTCCATAATCTTCAGATACTCCTGTTCCAGGTTCTCACCGCTTAACAACGATTCTTCGCTCCGGTATTTGACCTGAGCCAGACCTGTGATGCCAGGCTTGACGCACAAAACGCGTTGTTGATCGGCAGTGTAGCGCCTGACCCAGACCGGGGTCTCTGGCCTGGGGCCGACCAAGCTCATCTCGCCTCGCAAGACGTTGACCAAGCTCGGCAGTTCATCCAGCTTGGTGTTGCGCAGAAGCCGGCCCACGCGCGTGATCCGCGGGTCGTCCTTGCAGGTGATAGCAGGGCCCTTCTGAGGAGCGTCGGGGATCATACTCCTAAACTTGAGGATGTGGAAGATTTCGCCATATTGCCCCACGCGTTCTCCTCTGAAGAAGACCGGGCCCGATGAATCCAGTTTGATCAAAACCGCAATCACCGCCAAGACAGGCGCCAGTATAATCAAGCCCAATGAAGCCACGATCAGGTCAAAAACTCGTTTAGACGCCGGCTGTCGATAACATTGGCCAACCCTCAAATCCACCACGGTCGACATATCCACCTCCCTTGAATGATGTCTTTCAATCTACATTTGCATTATACAGGGCAGGCGTAGAAAGGAAGTATCGAAAAAACTA
The DNA here is from genome assembly GCA_964474655.1 of uncultured Anaerolineales bacterium. Lineage (GTDB taxonomy): Bacteria > Chloroflexota > Anaerolineae > B4-G1 > B4-G1 > CAYYTU01. Next base: position 16,275 of record CAYYTU010000001.1, on the reverse strand, counting down.
AAAACTTGTGAAACAAAAAGGCCCCCTGGCGATGCTGCCAGGGGGCCGTGTTTCCGTCACGCTTGCGTTATTACCAGGACCAGATTACGAGCTGTTGCTCACCAGCGGCAGGTAGATGAAGTATAGATCCTCGGCCTCAGCCACCCATCGTACATTGACTGTGATCGTGGCGGTGTCGGTGTTGTCGCCAGAGTCGGTCACCGTGACACCGAACGTATCGGTATAGCCCTGCGCGGCCTCGGGGCTCGGTTCATATTCCCAGACGCCGGAACTAGAATTGAGAGCAACAGAGCCAAGATCAGGCTGCTGGACGAGGTCAAAGGTCCACGACATCTCGTCCGTGTCCGGGTCTGTGACGGAGATGACGCCCGTGGCCGTATCGTCGCTGTCGATGGAAAAGTTTGCATCACTGGCCACCGGCGGGTCATTGTCGGCTTCGACCTCGACTGTAATCGTGGCGGTGTCGGTGTTGCCACCAGAGTCGGTCACCATAAAGATGAAGACATCGGTATAGTCGCTCATACGATTGACCGGCGTATACGTCCACAGCCCGCTGTTTGCATCAACACTGGCCTGACCGTAAGTCGGATCGGTGGAGACAGCGTAGGTGAAAATTTCATCAGGATCAAGGTCATCGACCATCACCGTGCCCGTGACGGGCGTATCCTCGTCGGTGGAAACACTGTCATCGTGAGCCACCGGCGGATCATTCCCCACGTGGACAGAAACGGTGATAGCGCCCGTATCGCCCAGCGCGCCAGTGTCGGTCACGATGTAAAAGAAAGTGACCTCGTAGTCGTCGGCGCTGACGGTGGGCGTGTAGGTGAACGCACCGATCGTGTCATCATCAAGCACCAGCGTGCCGGTGATCGGCGTCGTCAGCAGGCCGTAGGTCAAGTCATCACCGTTGGCATCCTCGGCCGGAAGCATACGCTGAATAGACGTATGTTCGTTGGTGGAGAAAGTTGCATCGCCCGCCACCGGCGCGACGTTGCTGACCGTCACCTCCACCGCGTCCGTTTGAGGCGTCACCACCTCGGCGCTGGTGAGAGCAGCGACGTTATCGACAACCGTTCCTCCAGCGAGTCCGGTGTCGACCGTGACGGCGAACGTAACGGTGACCGACTCACCCGCGGCGAGGGTCAGACCACTGACCAGCGTGGGTGGGGTACCCGTGGTGCCAGCAGATGAGGGATCGAGCGTGACCGGCCCAACGAAGTTCAATCTGTTGTCCAGCGTATCAGAGATCACTCCGCCGGTGATACCGCTCTCGCCGTTGTTCTCGACCACGATCGTGTAGGTGATCAGTTGCCCGGGGTCAGGCGTCTCGTCGTCGACGGTCTTATGCAGGAAGACGTCAAGCCCCGCCTCGTAGGCTCCGATGTCACAGCCAGCGCCTTGCGGGCGCGAGACACCACGCTGGTCGGTGGTCACGCTGGCGACGCAAGCAGCAGCGTCAACGGCTGGGCTGCCGGACAGCAGGGCGTGCGTCTGATTGCCGCCGCCGTTGTCGGCCAATGGACCGAGCAGCGGGTCGGTGTTCGATATGTCCGTGGTATCGACAAGGTTGCACGACCCATCATCGTCCATATTGTAGCCGTTTGAGATCGGGGTTCCAACACAATTGACCAGGGTGTCAACTCGCTGATTATAAGCAACGACCGTGCTCCGGAGACTGACCGTGCCACTGATTCCATCAATGCCGCCCGCCCCCCAGGGCCAGGTGACATCTGTGTTCGCGGTGTTGCTGACGAAAGTCGAGTGTGTGATCGTCGTTGTGGCCGCGTCGCCGCCGTTGAAGAGGCCACCGCCACTGCCACCAGTCGCATAAACACCAAGATCATCGGTCGCGTTACCGCTCACGGTTGAGTTGACGATGGTCAAGGTACCATTCGCGTTGAAGAGGCCCGCGCCGCGGACGGCGACGTTGTCGCTGACCGCCACTCGGCTCAGACCCAGAACCCCCTGATGGACATATACTCCTCCGCCGTCGTCGCCCGTGTTTTGGTAAATGCGCCCCCCGGTCACGTTGGCTGTGCCATAGTGGACGTGAAGCCCGCCACCAAGGCCACTGAGAGCTTCGTTGCCAGCCAGGATGCCTGTGTCACTCATCTCGAACATCGCGTCCGCTTCGTTCACATAGACGCCACCACCGTCGGCGGAGACGCTGTTGGTCACGATTTCGCCTCCACTGAACGTCATATCTCCAGCATTGATGAAGACGCCGCCGCCACTGGCAGCCTCGTTTCCGACCACAAGACCATCCCCGCTGAGGTCGAAAGTAGCATCACTTCCATTGAGGAACACACCGCCACCGCGTCCATCAGCCGTGTTATCGCGGATCTGCCCGGTGCTCATAATCACGGCACCAGCATCGACTCCTACTCCTCCGCCGTCGTTGCTCGCGGAGTTATCATAGATCTCACCACCGTCCAAAGTAATCTGACCAGACCCGACGTAGACCCCACCGCCATCGGTCTCAGCTGTGTTGTCACGCACCTCTCCGGCGCTGAACAGCGCCTGTCCGGAGGCAACGAAGACACCACCGCCCTGAAGATTGGTTCCATTAGAGGCCACATCGCTGTCGCCAGCTTGGTCGAAGACGGCGCTAGATCTGTTGACGTATACTCCACCGCCCCCCTCATCTGCGGTGTTGCTGCGAATCTGACCGCTGTTCAGCGTCAGTTGGCCCTGATCGATGAAGATGCCGCCGCCGTATTTGTCGGCATGGTTATCCTCGACGATGACGTCATTGAGAACGAGGCTGCCCGACTGGAAGTAGATACCACCGCCATCTATTACGCCAGTGGTCACACTGCCGCCGCGGATCGTAACACCGGATATGGTCACATCGGCTTCATAGTGAACTTGGAGAACACGGTCGATCCCATCCGCATCAATGATCGTCTGATCGGAACCTTCTCCACTGATGGTCAACGAGCCGGCGGTGTGACCGAAAACATCAAGGTCACCGGTCGCGGAATCATCCTCCTCCGTCCCGGTAATGACAAGTGTGTACGTCTCATCTTCCAGGAAAATGGTGTCATTTTCGTTATTGCTGTTAGCCGCGATGATCGCTTCCCGCAGCGAACAATGTCCAGGCGTACAGCTACCGTCGTTTTCGTCAGCTGTCGTAGTCACAGTAAAATCGGCCGCGTGCACGACGTTCGGCAAGCTGGCCCCCATAAGCCACAGAAAGACCAGCGACAATCCTAACCCTACAGCCAAGACCACAGACGTTTTCCTGCTTCTCATCATTCTTCTCCTTTTGAACTGTTTTTAACTAAACTATGCTTGATTGCGTTGTACGACGCGCCGCACAGCCTCGACGACGTCGTCCACATCCTGTTCACTCATCCGAGTGTACAGAGGGAGTGAGATCAGACGCTCGTAAGCAGCGTCCGCGACGGGGAAGTCAACGGGGCAGAAGCCAAAGCGCTCCCGATAGTAGGGGTGGCGATGGAGAGGGATGAAGTGGACCGAAGTGCCGATACCTTCGGCCTTCAACTGCTCGATAAACTCGGCACGGTCGATGGTCAGCCGTTCCAACTGTAAGCGAATCGGATAGAGATGCCAGGCGTGCCGGATACCGTCGCGTACAGCTGGCAGCTCGATCTCTTGCAAGACGGACAGCCCCTCGTCATACCCGGCGGCTAACTCCGCTCGCCGCCGTGTCATCGACTCCAGACGGGCCAGTTGATGGAGACCCAGCGCCGCCTGCAAGTCTGTGAGATTATACTTGAATCCAGGGACAGAGACTTCATAATACCATGACCCCTCAGCGGAATAGCGCTTCCAGGCATCACGGCTGATGCCATGAAGGGTCCAGATGCGCATGCGCTCTGCATATTCATCACTATCGGTCGTTATCATCCCTCCTTCAGCAGTGGTGAGGTTCTTCGTGGCGTAGAAACTAAACACCGTGGCCGGGCTGAGCGAACCAATCCTCTCTCCGCGCCATTCGGCAGCCACAGCGTGCGCCGCGTCTTCGATCACGAGCAGATCGTGCGCCGTAGCGATCTCGCCGATCTGATCCATATCACAAGGATGTCCGTAGAGATGGACCGGTATCACAGCCCGGGTGCGATCCGTCAGAGCAGCCTCCAGGCACCAGGGATCAATGTTGAGCGTATCGGGTTCCACGTCCACGAGAACCGGCGTGGCCCCTTGATGGACCACCACGTTAGCCGTGGCGCAGAACGTCATCGTCGGCACGATCACCTCGTCTCCAGGGCCTATATCCGCTGCAGCCAAGGCCACGTGTAAGCCCCCGGTGCACGAATTGACCGCAATCGCGTGCCGCGCACCGACGTACTCTGCAAAGCGTCGCTCGAACGCCTTCGTCTTCGGCCCCGTCGTGATCCAGCCGGAGCGTAGAGCGTCAACCACCTCCTCTATCTCCGCTTGCTCGATGTCGGGTTGATTAAAGGGAAGGAGGTCCCTTCGCACCAGCGTCTCAACCGAGTCCATCGTCATCTGTCGTGTTACCATCGTTTACCTCCTTGATTTCCGCCTAAAGGGCGCTCAATGGTCAGACCGATACGCCCGAATCGCCTCGTCAACGAAATCGACCAAGAGCAGCCCGACCGTCCGATTGGCTTTTGCATTGGGGTGCGAGTCCGCTTCATCTAGATCTCGTTGGTAGTCACGCCTGAGCATATCCGTATCCTGATCGGCCAACAGGTCGAAGAAATCAAAAACGAAGAGGTTAGAATGCCCGGCCAAGAATGCATCCGAGGCCAACCAGTTCGCCAGTGCACGCGCCCTGGCAGCCTCCTCTTGGGTCGTTGCTGCTGGATGAAGAGGCGGAGATGTGAGAAAGATGAATAACTTATCGGGATGCTGGTCGATGACCTCGCGTATTTGAAGATACCAGCGCTTTTGCTGCTCGAGCATATCATCGCCTGTGATCGCGCTATTGGGGAAGCACGACTTGAAGATCAGCACCTCGTGCTGGAGCAAACGGCTAAAGGCGTTATCTGGAGGATCGTGCACTGGTTGAGCGAACATAGCAGCCAACCCTTCGGGGTCCGTGTTGCCCCCGCCATCGCCGCCGGGAATACCATAGCTCGTATGCGTACGCGTGCCATCCGGTCGCGTCAGTCCGATGGTGTTGTAATCGTGGTCCCAGAACTGATACCCTGCCTGAGTAAACAAGGAGCGCACATTTCCTTGTTCGATCAGATTACGCCCCACGGAGTGATGCAAGAAGATTACATCCTCATAAACTCCACCGCTCTCCAGCGGCTCATTCTCAACCGGCAACGGGGAAGCCAGCCGGTGCTTGAGCCAGTTCAAGAGACGCAGCCCGAACACAATCGCCAGCAACAGCGAGAGTACAAGCAGGATGCCAAAGCCAAGGCCCAGATACCGCTTACTCATCGGCCGATCTCCTTCCCATCGTCTCTCTCAATGAAACTCATCCGTCTCATCAGCGGTCATCTCCGGCGTCAACGACGCGATAGATGTGGACGTCCGATTCGGCGAAGCGATCGCGGAACGCGCCGTCAGAGACAGCTATCGTCCGCTCCTCGAACAACACCTCGACTTCGATCGTCTCTGACGGTAAGCCACTGAACTCCGCCGTCACTGTGCCGGCTGCGATATTGACGGCGAAGAGATGAGTCCCATTATGCTCCTTTTGCAAGGTCTGGATTGCATCGTAGGCCTCACCGCGCACCGGGGGGCTCTCCGTCGGCCCAGAGATAATCGTAGTGGTGATAGTTTGGGGCACAGTCGGAGAGAGAATGATTTCGTCAAGACCAGCTGGACCAGTAATTTCTCTAGATATCTTATCGATCTCTGTTAGAAGATCGGTGAGATCCTGTCCACGGGCATAGGAGAAGTACCAAAGTCCGGTAGCCCCACCCACTATAGATTGATAACTATCGCTACGTATTTCATGAGCCGTTGGATACCCTCCGGTACCCCCAAAATCTTTACTGTCAAAAAGCTGTAAAATGGCTCCCCACCGTGTATTTCTATCCCGGCAAGCTTGAGCATCACGCCTCATCGCGTAAATCACCAAAGCGCGAGGCTCTTCATAATGATTGGGATAAGCACTTGTCCACACAAAATCGGCAAAGGAAGGAAATAAATCGACAATAAGTTGGCGATAGGTACCCGGGTTACCAAACACTGGTCGCTCTTGTGGGTCATATTTATGCACCCAACGATACAAATCGGCAGCAGCGACATAATCGTCGATCTCATCGGGGAGATACCACGCGATCAGATTGTCGTGACGGGCCAAAGAAGAGATGAATTCAGCCCATTCCCTCTCCCCCCAAACGTCCACATTCTCCTCAAGACAAATAGAGTGGCACTGTGAGTTATATGCCCTGCAGGTAGGCATATTTTGAACAACTTTTAAACCAGATTCTTTAGCTGCCTCCAAATAATATTCCGCCTGTGCAACCTCTTGAACGCTTTTGAATTCGTGGACAATCTCAATTGAAGTATCAGATATTGCTGAGAAAGTCCCATCACGAGAAGACTCCTGATAAACTCCCATAAACCCTATCGGGAAGAAAGATTCATCCATCCCTGAAGGTGAGGGGCCAGACAACAAAGAATGTAACCGGATGAACCTTCCGCAGGCTAAAAGTGTTATTGCAAGCCCAACTATCAACCACAAGCGCATTCGTTTCATCTAAACCTCGTCCCAGCAGTGATATGTAACTTCGCTACCATCAGAGTTTTCAAAAAGAGACACTTCTTCCTATCGACACTCGGCCAAGGAGATAAAATGCCATCCCATAGACGATCGCGGCTGAAGGAACCAGAACTAGCAAGGGCATCCAGTGCAGCAAAACGACATAAGCCCCCATAACCCCCCCGCTTATCAGAGGCCGACCAGCAATACGAATGAAAGGCAGATGGCTCAGGTGCTCTGAGACTAACAGATAAAAAGACCCCAAGATCACTCCGTCGGTCAAAACCGTAGACCAACTAGCTCCCACGTATCCTTTCCAGGAGATCAAAACTAAACTTAGAACTATGTTAGCTAAAGCAACGAGACCAGTCACAGTCGTTCGCAGATTCTGCCTATCGCTGGCCGTCAACACCATTGCCAAACCTCCATGCAGAAACTTCAGAATAACGGAAAAACTTAAAATTCGAAGACTGACGCTGGCGGATTCGAACTCTTGTCCATAGATTAAGAGTACAAATTGCTCTCCCAACAAAAACACGCCAATCGTCATAGGTAAGCCTAGAGCAAAAAGGTATTTTATCATTCGCCGATAGTGCTGAAGAAAGCGTTTGCGATCCGAAACATAGAGATCCGACATCATGGGAAAAAGAGAGGCAGTCAAAGCAATAGCTACCAATGGTAAGTAGGCCACCAGAGTCAAAGCAGCCCGATAATAGCCAATCTCGGAATCGCTGCTGCCCAACAAAGATAGCAAGGTGACATCAATTTGATTGGTGTAGATGAGCCCAAAAGCCAGCTCCAAGCCGAACGGAAAAGTCGAGATAATCAATCTATGCCAAAGCGGCCACTCAAATCTCAGCCTCAGATTAGGATCGATCTTCCATATGTAGATACCGATGCACACGATCACTTTGATCAATTTCGACACCAACAAGACAATCAAAAGTGCAATCAATCCCCGCTGAGTAAATATAATCCATAGGCCCAAAGTGGTAGCAAAGACCCTCTCCGCCAGCAAGGCAGGAGCTTCGTATTCCATCTTTTCGACGGCATAGAAGGCCCCCATAAGGAACACCCGTGAGATAACCTCCAGAAACGTCCAGGAGGTGGCCAGATAAACCGCGATGACGACCTCGCGAGGATAGCGCAGAAGATTGATCAAAACCACGAGAAAAACAAATGTGATAGAGGAAAAAACCACTGTCAGGCCCAGCGCATTGTTTACGTAGCGGGAGATATGTTCTCTATCTCGAGCAACCTCTCGGGTCAGCAGCCAATGCAATCCCCAATCAAAGGCGAAAGCAAATATACCAGCAAAGGCTAGGGCGAAAGAGTAGCGACCAAACGATTCGGATCCCCACATCCTGGCCAGCGGAATGGTGATCACAAAGGACGAAACGGTCAGGATAGATTGACTAACAAGTTTGGCCGACGTATTTTTCAAGACTCTCATCAATGTACTCAATGATGTACTCCTCTCTGTGCCTCCAGAAAGGCTATAGACTCCAACGACTGACCCCACTTTCCGGCAAAACGGATCAGGCCAATCAAAAAACCAGCCCCGTAAGCAAAGTGCAAAACAGCATAAGTTAAGGGGAAAGCAGGCAAATAGCGAAGATCAGTACGAACAGATGTCCACAGAGATGCTCCTAAATTCGCTAAAAGATAACTGCTACTCACCACTCCCAAAGGCCAAAAATGTCCAGCGAGAGCCAGAGCCACGGTGACAAACAAACCTATCAAAAAAACAGCTGGCACAAACTGACGCCCTCGCATTTGCCGAGGGTGTTTCTGAAGAACACGTACCTTCCAATAGCCGTATTGAAAGTACTGACGCCACAGCTTTCGCGGCTTGTCCCGACAGATATAGCGCGAGCGAACACAGGGGGAGAGTAATATACGTCCGCCTTGAGCACGCAGACGATAGTTAAACTCATCATCCTGATTGCGAACCATTTCCTCATCAAAGAGGCCAATCCGCTCGAAGACTCGTCGTGGATAAGCTCCCAGATAAACCGTGTCGACCCACTCCTCCTGCTGAGAATAATGAAACCGTGCCCCTCCTACTCCAAAGGGCGAGCTGGTTGCCAAGGCCACCACCTCGCCAAAATAGCCGAATGCCTCCGCGTCCATACGCCCCCCGACATTATCGGCCCCAGAACGCTCCAGAGCCCCCACACACTGTCTCACGTAGTCTGGCGCCAAGGTAGTATGCCCATCAACCCGGATGAAAATCTCCCCACACGCTGCACGGATTCCGATATTCAGCGCCGTGGGCACAATGCGATCAGGATTGTCCAGTAGTTGAATGTGGTCATACTGTTGGACATATTCCCGATACACGATCTCCCGCGTATGATCCTGTGAGCGACCATCAACCACTAATATCTCCATCCGCTCCTGCTGATAATCCTGTCTCAGCAAAGAATCAAGACAAGCCTTAATATGTTCTTCCTCGTTGTAAATGGGTAAAACAACCGAGACGAAAGGCCTTGATGAGCTAATCATCTGCCTCCTCCCTTCATTCTAGGCCCGAGTTGTTGAGCGTGTAGGGATAGTCCCCCACGTAACCACGCACATAAGCATCTCCACCTTGTACAGCTTTCCAGACTTGCTCTTGAAGGGATCGACCGACTTGGCCGCTTAAATCAACATACTCAAAAATATCTCTGTTTTCCACTTGTCCCCTGTGGCGCTCGATCAAATCCTCGAACTTAGCATAGACCCGGGCTGGCACGCCAGCCACACAGCTGTTGGGCGGTATATCTCGATTAACCACCGAACCCGCTGCCACTAAAACGTTAGGACCAATAGTAACGCCAGGAAGAACAACCGTCTTTTCTCCCAAGAAACAGTTTTCCTTGATCTCGACTTTCCCCAGACGAGTGTAGCCCCCGGTGAATTTGAAAGGTGTAGCATCATGAGATAGAATCCTCACGTCGTTGGCAAGGGAAGAGTTATCCCCAATGTGAATTAAATAAGGATAGCTGCGATCAATGTAAGCTGTGGGTGAGATAGTGACGTTGTTACCGATGACCAGTCCCCTAGACACGAGATCCCGTATACGAATCCGATATCGCAAAAGCCGCACCCTCTCCAAAAGGCTATATAATGGATCCAGTAACACTCCCCAAAGCAATTTCATGCTCTACTCCAATTCACAATATAAATCCAATAGCTTGCCCGCTTCTGCATTCCAACTGTAGGACGTCTCCACAGCCCGACGCCCCCTTTCTCCCATTTCTCGCGCCTCAGAAGGATGGGTCAAAAAAAACTCGATCGCTCTCGCATAGCCACTGGGATCGGCTGGCTCGACGAGAAATCCACACGCAAGCCCCTCCATAAAGCGCCTTGCTGGAGGTAAATCACTAGAAACCACTGGCAACCGACTCCCCATATATTCGAAGAGCTTGGTCGGTACACAAGTCTCGAATTTCTCCGTTGCCTGCAAAGCGATAAGCCCCACATCCGCCCGAGCGATCCACTGCGGAACAGCCGTATACGGTACTTCCCCCGTCAATGTAATTGAATCTCCTAGACCATAATCGGCGATCAATTGACGAGCCTCAACCTCTTGCTTTGGCCCATCAAAGGGGCCCACCAACAACAGATGCGCATCTGGCACTCGCTTTACCACCTGACTCATAGCCTCAATGAGTATATGAGTCCCTCGCTCCTCAGTCTGACTACCAAGATGGATAATCGTCTTCCCACTAGTCTCCTGCCTGGAAAGTCCAAAATCAGACAGGAGAGGGAAATTGTGAAGAATAACGATCGGCTTACCCGTTACCAGAAACCGATCTACATGACTATCCACAGTTACCACAATCACGTCAGTATACCTTGCAAGCCATGGTTCCAAGAAAGCTACCCCTCTGCTCAACGGTAAACGCATAGGGCGGGGGATCCAAGGTTTGATCAGAGTTGCTTCTGCGTAGCTTTCCTCACAGTCATAGATGAGCTGAGCTGGACGCAACAATGGCGCGATCAGCAACAACTCTGGAGCGTGAAAATGGACCACGTCCGGCTGAAGCTGTTTGACGAGTCTGATGATCCGCCCCCACAGCCCTGGACGTTGAAACCGCCTGGCAATTTTCGGCAAGCCGATGACCCGAACGCCATCAACGGTTCTTTCTCTCCAATCAGCTGGCGCGATAAGCGTGACATCATATCCAGCTTGTTCCAACGTCTTGCATTCTTTGTAAAAGAGCCGCACGTCGAAGGTCGTATGGATTGAGGTGACGTGACAAACGTTCATAATGATTCTCTTACCCTTCCATCGCCTGATCTCGCAGTCAAGCCGTCGTTCAGCAGCTCCCGGTAGATGCCCATAAGCTGGCAAGCCACGTTATCCCAAGAATACGTTTCGCCGTACTCACGAATGCGCCGATGATCCCATGACTTACGTAAACCATAGAGTAGGGCTCTCGCCAATGCATCCCGGTCCGCCGGAGGCACCAACAAACCATATTCCTGACTGGTGATGATTTCCGGAATGCCTCCCACACGCGAGGCGACGACGGGCCTCCCGGACGCCAACGCCTCATACACGGGCAAAGGCGAACCTTCACTCAAGCTAGGAAGAACAAGCAGATCAGAAGCACCGATCCAAGAAGCTACTTCTGCATGGGGCAAACGACCAGTGAACAGTACCCGCTTTTGCAACCCCAGATCGATTGTCTCCGCTGTCAAATGCTCTCGATAATGGCCATTCCCCACGAGAACCAATAAACAATCCTCACGCTCTACCACCGTCTGGAAAGCCGACAAAAGAAATGAAAGCCCTTTCGCCTTAGCCAAGCGAGAGGCATACACAACGATTGGCATATCTTCCGGCAAGCCGAGTGCTGCGCGTGAAGCTTTGCGATCCCGAACGAAAAACCGATCGGTGTCGACCCCATTGGGAATAACGTGGATCTTCCGCTTGGGTATTTCCAGAGCCAGCGTATTCTCCTTCAAAGCCGTGCTGACAGATATCAGTTGGTCAACGGCCCGGATCGCCCTTTTAGTTACAATCTTCGTCAGCGCAGTTTCGTCTGGATAGATGTTGATCTCCGAGCCGTGGACAGTACAGACCACTGGGGTATGCACTCGACGGCCAAGCCATGCCGCGGCCAATCCATCTGGATAGACTGTATGGGCATGTATCAGAGCAAAGTCAAATCTATCCTTAAGATTGACCAAAAACTGTCGTAATCCCAACTCCATTCCCCATCCCTGGAATGGAAACCCGTATTGGGTAGGAAGACGTAAAAATCTAGGACGATAGACCTTGATTCCTTCGACATAGGTCTTGACAGCCGAATCAGCGTAGTAAGCCCAGTATGGTTTAAAATGGCGTATAAGAGATGAAAGATGGGGCGTAGGAGAAACTACCAGCACCTCGCAATATTCAGCTAAAGCCTTGACCTGCTCGTGTACGAAGCAACCACAGGTTGAGTTCAAGGCATGCGGATATTCATGAGCCAAGATGAGCACTTTCATTAAGAGGAGTCCTCCTGAAACAGATGTAATCTTCTCGGCACCTCGACCAAGGCCATAAAAAACCAGAACAACTTTCGATATCGTAAATCAACGAACATGCTTGCAACTAATAAGCCAAACACTCCCACAAACATTCCTCGCATCAAAACGTCATCTCGAAGACCTTTTTTATGCTCAACGCTCGTGTACATCTGCTTCGCGAACCTAACAATGGTCAACCCAATCACGATGAAAAATATAAACAACCCTACCAAACCTAGCTCACCAAACACCCCAACGAAAATATTGTGTGGGCCCATACCCTGCTCAAAAACGCGTCTTATGCCAGGAGTATGGGGAAAATATCGGCTGAACGCCTCGCCAAAGTTGCCCAATCCTACTCCCAATACAGGATGGGTCTTAATGATCTGGAAACCAACTAACCAGATATCCAATCGACCAGCCCCCCTTGCAGAAAGTACAAAGATGGACTCAACGCGATCTAAAAACGTAGGGGGCAAAAGCACTAACGCCACTCCTCCTACCAACAGAGCCAGAGGCAAAAGCTGCCAACTCCTGCGGTCCAATGTCAGCCCCAGCGCCAACATAGCCCCCAGCGACACTATTGCCCCCCGCGAGTAAGTGACCAGAACAGCCAAGACAATGACGGAAAAGGCCACCATATAAAGGATCCGCTTACTCACTTGCCTCTCCAGCCCTATCAACGACATAATAACTGCCACTCCAGGAAGCAGATATGCAGCTTGTTCATTGGGGTCCAGAGCGCTGATTGATGTGACATCAACACGCCCTGCTATCATCATGCCCGATAGAATGCGATAAAGAATCAAAAAAGACACTAATACGCTCATCACAATAACGATATAAATAAGATTCCATAGACATCGGTCAGAATTGACCAGATTAACCACCACAACATAAAGTGCCAGCGACTGGATCAGGATTTGCATACGTTCCAAAACCAATCCAGCTTCAAGGGCCCAAAGAGCAGAGAGCCCTCCCCAGATGACAAAAATGACCAATAGCTGTCCAGGCCCAGGAATCTCAATCTGGAAATTGCCGCTCATGAGCGAGTGGGCCAACCAAGCCACAAATGCCAGCATGCCGACCAGTTTGGCGAATGTGATCCCAGACCCCACGGTCAAGGATACGCCTTCGATGAACATAGCTATCACAAAGAGATAAAGACCTACTATAGGCTTCACAAATGCGACCAGGACAAACAACCCCCCCCCAAGCGCCGCTAGCCCCAAAACCGGATTTGTGAAAAGAGGGGCTGTCACTCCATACAGCAGTCCCGCTCCAAGAAGAATGAAAACCATAATCATCTGCGTGGGATATTTGTTGACAAACACAGACTTCCCCCTACCAAACTTCAGCAAATTTATGAAGAATCTCGGTACTCAGACGCTCTTGCGGAACCAGCGAGGCCAGAAATGTCTTTTATTTGCTCCACCACGGGAATAGTAGTGAGTATACTCCAAAGAATGATCACGATTTTTGTTCAAAACCACGCCCAGAATTTTGGCATCAACAGCTCGTAACATATCAGAAGCACGCAACGCCGCCTCCCTTTTGGTAGAGCGACTATCTACTACGAGCACGACGCCATCCACATGAGAAGCAAGTACCATCGCATCGGCGCAGGCCAGAACCGGCGGCACGTCGAAGATCACCAAATCGGCAAATGTCTGCGCACGCTCAATAAACTCGGTCATCCGATGTGAACCCAACATCTCCGCTGGATTAGGGGGCTTAGGGCCCGCAGGAAGGATATAGAGGTTGAGCATATCGGTCTTAATCACACAATTCTCAATATTCAGATCTTCTATCAGCAAAGAGGTCAGACCCGTACCATTGGAAACCGAGAATAAATGATGCAAATGAGGACGCCGAAGATCGGTATCGACGATAAGAATCGTCTTGTCGTTTTGCGCCATCACTTGCCCCAGACGAGCCACCAAGCTGGTTTTACCCTCCGAAGCCCCCGGACTGGTCAGAAGTAACGTACTGATAGCGCAATCAATATTGGAAAATTTAATATTGGTGCGCAGAATACGAAAAGATTCTGTCACAGGCCATTCATCTTGCTTAAAAGCAGCAGAACCATCCTTCTGCCAATCTCTGACAAAAGGAATGCTGCCCAAATGAGGCAGGGAAAGAGCTTCACCAATGTCCGCTGGACTCTCCAAGACATCGTTGAAATACTCCACGATGAAAGCAAGTACACATGTCAGTGCCGCCCCCCCAGCAATAGCAATGGCGGTATTGAAAATCTTGCGCGGGCGTATCGGCTCCACCGGTGATTGGGCCGGTTCCACTACCACTAATCCAAGCAGTCTTGATTTCATCGAACGGATATTAAGGTATCCAGAGAGAAGATTAGCATAAACAGAGCGCTGTTGGGATAACCGAATCTGCAATTCGGCTAAGTTTTCCAGGCGGTCTGAATTCGAGGAATCTCTTAATCTTTCCAGATCTGCTTCAGTCTCTTGAATTGCCCGTTCCAAACTTTGCATCTGCCCGACGAGGGATTGTTCGTAATCCTCCAACTCCGCGACCGGTCGCCCCGCAGAACTTTGTTCCAAAAACGTAAGCGCGATTTCATTGGCAATCCCCGCTGCACGGTTGGGGTCCTTATCCTCAACCTTCAATTGCAATAACTGAGTGTTCGGAATAACCCGCACCTCAATCTGCTTTCTCAGCTCACGGGAGGTATATGGAAGATCCAGATTATCAACCACTCTCACTAGAATGGGTTCTGTTTGCAACAACTCCCGATAGGTCTCAATGATTTGCTGACCACCTAGCAAAGACGAATAGTCCACGATACCAGTATCAGATGACTCATTCGACATCAGCGTAACGCTGGCCTCATAAACGCTCGGCAGCAAACTACTCACCGTAAAGCTGGCGACACCAGACACACAAGTAGCAAGCAAAATAAGCCACCACCACTTCCTAAGCACTTGCAGATACTCTCTAAGCTCCATTGTCCCTTATACCCCTCTGTCTGCACTCGAAAACTTGGGTCTCCATCAAGTTATTCTCCACAGAGCAAAAATCTTCATCCTCGGAATCACACTTTGTCCTTTTCAAACTCAGCAACATCTTAACAAATCACTGTTCACGTAACGTCAACAAAATATAAAATGTTTACTAAAACCACATCGCTTTTATTGAGCACTCTTGTGTAGAATCCTGCACAGATATCGCCCGGCGTAAACGCTGGCTACACCTTGCGAAGCCGCTCCCCAGTAGCTTTAGAGTCAGCGTAGGCCGACTCTGCCTAATGTAGCGCGCGGTTTCAACCGTCATGCTAAGCCCAATACCCGTGAACGAAAATCACGCTCTTGGGTCGATTATTTTCGTCGGATAGATGATACTGAGCCCCCGATCGCTATTGAGGTTGCCTGCTATCATCCAAAGTGCATAACTTACCCACAGAATTGCGAGATGGTATGACAAACTATTGCTTAGTGGGCCACAAAGTTATGGATGATGTGCCTGCATTTACACAAAATGCACGGTTATACTCCATTTCTGAAAGGGAATTCCAGACCAATCAGTGAACGACTAAATATTCCGCCCGATGTCACGGAGAAGATGCCACAGCGTTTGCTCTGTCCACACCGGGAGGCCCTCGAAGTATTTTCAGTTCCTGTTCCAAGTCCCGCTTTTCAGACTGATGTGTCTCTTTTTTCCGTTTGAACTTTGACATCTTGACTTTCACTACCCGCGGATTGATACGTGGTCGGCGAGGACGATCAATGTCACAATCAGCTATCAAGGTCAATAGGTAGTTGAGCCCCTTCTTCCTTTCCTCGGGCTCCTTCATTGTCATAATCGGGGCGGCATCAATGATGTGCTGTAAGGAATCGAGAAAGCTGATCTTGCCAGTATCTTTTTCGTGCTTTTCCGCCGCTCGACATATGAGCAAGCGCACCAGGTTGTAGGTGATCAGTATCGCGTATAATTCTTGCTCTACCAGGTCGGGGCGCTTGCTGCGAAAGGTCGTTGGGGATTGTCCCCGTAGTGTAGCACATTGATGAGTCTCATAAATGATTTTAATAGCGCGGGGGGGCTAAAAGTGCGCCATTTGAATATGCGCAAAAGACTTCAGTTGACACTTTGGT